>NZ_JOFL01000012.1 GCF_000719265.1 Streptomyces roseoverticillatus
TGGGGGACCGTGTGGGAGAGTAGGACGCCGCCGAACAATTTTTAGAGAAAGCCCTGGTGGGAACCTTGAGTTCCCGCCAGGGCTTTTTCGCGTTTACCCATCCTTATGCCAGTCTCCCCAGCTCCTCTCTCCGTACCTCTCCCACCAGCCTTTCCCCTCTCAGCCACCGCCCCACTTCCTCCACCGCCCACACCCCGAGCCGCCGGCCCTCACTCCCCTGAGCCCCGGCAATGTGCGGCGTCACCATCACCTGCGGCAACGACAACAGCTGCTGTTCCTTTTCCAGCGGCTCCGGGTCCGTCACATCGAGCCACGCGCTCAGCCGCCCCGACGCGCACTCCCGCTCCAGCACCCCCGTGTCGACGATCGACCCCCGCGCCGTATTGATGACCGTCCCACCGTCCGGAATCAGCGCCAGGTGCTCTTCATCCAGCAGCCGGTGCGTCTCCGGGGTCTCCGGCGCGTGAACCGTCACGATGTCCGACGCCCGGCAGAGGTCTGCCAGGCAGGCCACGCGCTCCACGCCCATCCGTTCGGCGTCCTCGTCCGTCACGTACGGGTCGAAGAGCAGCACCCGGTATCCGGCCGCCGAGGCCCGTAGCCCAGCTGTCACCCTTCGGCCGATCCGCGAGGCGCCGATGACACCCACCGTGCGGCCGTCCGCTCCCCGCCTTTCCGTGAAGGCCGGCCAGCGGCCGTTCGCGTATGCCGCGGCCATCGGCAAGGCACCCTTCGCCGCGAGCGCGATCACCGCGAGGGTGAAGTCGGCGACCGGCCCCGCATTTGCCTCTGCCGCAGACGAGACGGCGATCCCGCGCTCCCAGACTTCCTCGGCTGCCACCAACCACTTCACTGACCCGGCCGCGTGGACGACGACCCTCAGCCGTGGCGCCCGGTCGAGCACGGCCTTTGTCAGTGGCGGGCATCCCCACCCCGTGACGAGGACCTCCACATCCTCCAGGCCTTCCGGTCCGGCTACCGGGATCTTCTCCCCGTCCTCACCGGTCTGAATGGGCTTCACCAGCACCACCCGGCCCGTCAATTCCCCCAGCCGCTCCAGCAGATCGCCAGGCATCACTACCCCCAGCTCTTCCGCGCCCATGACCACCGCAACACCACCCGCACGCGCTTCTGTCATGCGCAGCCCCCTGCCCTCCCGGCCGAGAGCGAAAACACATTGCCTGTGCCAACCATCTGGCGCGACGATCAAGAGATGGAGCACATCATCAAGCCTGTGCGCGCGGACGACTGGGAGAAGTCCAAGGAGCTGCGGCTGGTGGCGCTTTCGGATCCGGTGGCGCCCATCGCTTTCCTCGACAGCTACGAAAAGGCTTCCGCGCAGCCCGACAGCTATTGGCAGGAGAGGGCCCGGGCGAGTTCCGAAGCGTGCAGTGTCATCACGTTCGTGGCCGAGGCGCCCGACGGGACGTGGGACGGCACGCTCACCGTTCTGGTCGAGCTCCCGGACGCCGAGGAGGAGACCGTCTTCGGCGGCGCCCCGTCCGTTCCGCAGACGCACATCGTCGGGGTCTTCGTCCGCCCCGAAGCCCGCGGGAACGGCCTCATACAGGCGTTGTTCGCTGCGGCCGTCGCATGGTCCTGGCAGCTGTCCGAGCCCCGTGTCGAGCGCATACGCCTCTTCGTCCACGAGGACAACGGGCGTGCTCTCTCCGTCTACCGCAACGCCGGCTTCGTGCCCTCCGGCCTCACCGTGGCCATGCCCGACGATCCGCAGGCGAAGGAGTACGAGCTCGAACTCGTCCGCCCCGCCGGCTGAACTCCCCTGATTCTCCGCTCATACTCCAGTCATGCTCCACCGGATCCGGATCCGTAGCCCCTGGGCCGTCGACGCCCTGATCACCGCCGTGGTCCAGGTCGCCGTGACCATCCCCTTCGTGGTGCCGCGCGCGGCCGACGTACCGCCCGCGACCTGGGCGTTCTACGGGATGACCACGCTGTCCGTGCTGCCGCTCCTGTGGCGCAGCCGGGCGCCGCTGACCTGTCTTCTGGCGATCACCCTGGCCGGGTTCGTCTATCTGCCGATGGGCGGGCCCGGTCAGCCGATGCCGTACAGCCCGCTGGTGGCGATCTTCACGGTGGCCGCGCAGGGAGGAGCCCGGCAGCGGCAAGTGACGATCGCCGCCGGGCTGCCGCTCGTCGCCTTCGCGGTCGCCCTCCGGACCAACACCGCCCGCGAGTACCTCTTCGCGTTCTTCCTCTTCACGATGGTGTACGTGCTGGGTGTGCTGGCGCGGACCCGGCAGGCGTACACGCAGGCCGTCGAGGCGCGCGCCGCCGCGCTGGAGCGGGACCGGGAGCGGGAGGCCGAGCGGGCCGCCGAGCGGGAACGCGCCCGGATCGCACGGGAGATGCACGACGTCCTCTCGCACGCCGTCAGTCTGATGATGGTTCAGGCGGAGGCCGGGCCTCTGGTCGTACGGTCGGATCCCGACCGGGCGGAGGCGGCGTTCGACGCGATCGCCGGGGCCGGGCGGGACGCGATGGTGCAGCTGCGGCGCATGCTCGGCGTGCTCAAGGAAGACCCGGGGGCGGCCCCAGGTGAGGGCGACGCCCTGCACGGCCCGCGGCGCACGCCACAGCCCACCCTCGCCGGGCTGCACGGCCTCGTGGACCAGGTGCGGCGGGCCGGGCTCCCCGTGGCCCTGCTGACAGAGGGCGAGCCGCGGCCGCTCGCCGCCGACGCCCAGGTCACCGTCTACCGCGTCGTCCAGGAGGCGCTGACGAACGTCCTCAAGCACTCCGACGCGCGCACCGTGACCGTGCGGCTCGCCTGGGGACCGCCCGGCGGAGACAGGCTTTCCGTGACCGTGGACGACGACGGCTCCGGCGTCCGCAAGCCCGGCGGCGAGGGCAGTGGCAGGGGGCTGATCGGGATTCGCGAGCGGGCCGCCGCGCACGGCGGGACGGCGTCGGCCGGGCCGGGACCGGACGGCCGTGGCTACCGCGTTGGTCTGCAACTGCCCCTCGTGATCTCCTCACGGGCAGGAGCGGCAGAAGTGGCAGGAGGAGCAGGAGTGGCAACAGAGCAGGGGGAGACGACGTGACGATCCGTGTGGTGGTGGCCGACGACCAGGAGTTGGTGCGGAGCGGCTTCGCGATGATCCTGTCCGCTCAGCCGGACATCGAGGTCGTGGCGGAGGCCGGCGACGGCGCCGAGGCCGTGGCGGCCGTCCGGCGGCACGCGCCCGACGTCGTCCTGCTCGACATCCGCATGCCGGGCATGGACGGCATCGAGGCGGCCCGCACCATCTGCGCGGACAGCGGCTGCAAGGCCGTCATGCTCACCACCTTCGACCAGGACGACTACGTCTACGAGGCGCTGCACGCGGGCGCGAGCGGGTTCCTGCTGAAGGACGTCCGCAGGGACGACCTCGTGCACGCCGTACGCGTCGTCGTCGCAGGGGACTCCCTGCTCGCGCCGTCCGTGGCCCGCCGCCTGGTCGCCGACTTCACCAGTCGCGGGCAGCCGGCGGCCACCGCCGCGCCGGCCCTGGGGGCGCTCACCGCGCGCGAGCGCGAGACGCTCGTGCTGCTCGGCCGGGGCCTGTCGAACGCGGAGATCGCGGCCGAGCTGGTGGTCAGCGAGCACACCGTGAAGACGCACGTCAGCAACGTGCTGTCGAAGCTGGGGCTGCGCGACCGGATCCAGGCGGTCATCTGCGCGTACGAGACGGGGCTGATCGCCCCCGGCGGCTGAGCCGCCCGGCCCCGTCATCCCCCGCGCGAGGGAGGCCGGTGGCAGCGGATACCGCTCGCGTCGGCGATTCGCCGGCGCGCTCGGATCGCGACGATGGATTCCGCTGGGAAGAACCGTCACCACCAGGGGGAACCACCGTGCGCCGCAACAGAATCGCCGTCCTCGCAGCCACTGCTACCGCCACCACCACGGCAACCGTCATCGCGCTGGGCGCGATCGCCGCACCCGCCACAGCCTCGCCCGCCACCTCCCACGCTTCCGTGCAGTTCACCGGCAAAGCTGCCGACAAGGCCGCGGGCAAAGCTGCTGAAGCGGACAAGGCTACTGAAAAGGCCGCCGCCCTGCGGAAGGCGATCGACGGCCTGCCGGACGGCGCCGCCACGGCCGCGCAGGTCCGCTACAAGGACAAGGACCTGCGCTGGAAGGGGGCGTCGGGGGAGGCCGACGTGCGGACGCACGCGCCGGTCAAGGGCGACGAGCGGTTCCGCGCGGGCAGCATCACCAAGACGTTCACGGCGGCCGTCGCGCTGCAGCTCGTCCACGAGGGGAAGCTCGAACTCGACGGGACAGTGCAGCACTACCTGCCGGGCCTGCTGCCCGCGCACTACCCCGACGTCAAGGTCGGGCAGCTGCTGAACTACACGAGCGGCCTGCCGGGCGGGGACACCCGCGGGACCCCGAAGACCCCCGACTGGGACAAGGGCCGCTACACCACCTGGGACCACCGCGCCCTCGTCCAGGCGGGCTTCGGCAAGCCCATGGAGTTCGCTCCCGGCACGCAGCAGCACTACTCCAACATCGGCTACAACGTGCTGGGGCTGCTGATCGAGAAGGTCACGGGACGGACGTACGAGCAGGAACTGCGCGACCGGGTCATCAACCGAGCCGGCCTCAAGGACACCTACAGCCCCGGCACGAGCTTCCGCATCAAGGGCCGCCACACGCATGGCTACGAGGCGCTCAAGAACGCCGACGGCACCACCCGGCTCGTCGACACGACCGAGTGGGACCAGTCCGAGACGTGGGCCTCCGGCGACCTCATCACCACGACGGCCGACCTGGACCGCTTCGTCTCCGCGCTCTTCGCCGGCCGCATCGTGCCGCGGCAGGAGCTGAAGCTGATGTTCACCGTGCCGCAGGTCCCGCAGTACGAGAGCGGGAAGCCCGCCGTCTACGGCAGCGGCCTGGCGCGCGTCCAGCTCACCAAGGGCGGGCCCGTCTACTGGGGCAAGACCGGGAGCCGCTACGGCTACCTGAACGGCTTCGCCGCCACCCAGGACGGGAAGCAGTCGCTGATCTACTCCGTCAACTCCACGGACGCGAAGAGGGAGAACGTCTCGCCGGACTCGCGCGTCGGCCGGATCATCGCGGCGGGCGTCGGGACGCCTTCCGCGTAGAGCCGCCCTCGAAGAGCCGTCCCCGGACGACCACCGCATCGGTGCCTACCCGGCGAGCGCGCGGTGCGGCCACCGCGCGCGGGCCTGCTCCTCGGAGCGCATGAGCGCGAAGGTCGGCAGGCCCAGCGCCGCGCCGTCCGTCAGGAGGTCCGGGAGGGCGGGCACGGGCGCGACGGCGGCGACATCGTCCAGCACCAGGGACAGTGGTGGGTCGAGCCGACCGGCAGATGACCGTACGGCCATGCCCCGGCCGCGCTCGACCACGCTTGCGACGAGTGCGGTCAGCAGGGGCATCGCACCCGGGCGGGTGCGGGGATCCTCAATCGCCTCACCCACCACGTACAGGGTTCCCCCCTCGGCGACAAATGATTCCCATGCAAGGGAATCGGCCCGGTGCGGATTGCAGGCATCGCGGACGTGAACGGACGACAGTGCGCCCAGCGCACGCGCGGTCAGCTCCTGGGCCACCTCGCGGCGTTCGGGGTGCCCCGTGAGCGCTGATTCGAGCTCCCCGGCCGCGCCGCCCGCCGCCTTCACGTGCGTCCGCAGGATCCGTACCGGCTCGTGCGCCGCAGCGCCCTGCGACCAGCGGAGCACCTGGCGGAACGGGCGGGCGTCCACGGCGGCGGCATGCAGCCAGCAGCGCAGCAGCGTCTCCGCGACGTCGGCGGTGGCCGAATCGAGGGCGCTGTGCGGGCGTACGGGGGCCAGCAGGGCGGCCGCGCGGGCGGCGGCGGTCTCCCGGGCCGTGCAGCCCCCCAGAGGCGACCAGCGGAGCCGGTCGGGGGTGTCGAGGAGGTGGCTCGGGTCGAAGACATGCACAGGGCCGAGCTTGGCGCGGGCGTCCTTCGTGGCCGCCCACAGCGCGGCGTCACTCGTCGTGACGAGCACGGGGCCGGCGGCCTCCAGGACGGCGCGGACGGCGGTGTCGCCGCGGTCCGCGCCGTAGCGGACGCCGGGCGCGACGGGCCCGGCGGGGCTGCCGATCGCGCCCTGTGCGGCGGACGCACGGGGCACGGGCACGGACAGGACGCCCGTGGGGCCGCCCGGCCCGGTCCCGGACCCCGGCCCCGGAGCTCCGCCGGAGGGGCCGGCGGTGTGAGCCGCCCTGCCGTCGGCTCTGTCCGGCTGCGGGGAGCGCGGGGAGTGCGGGACGGCGTCCGGCGCCCTGGTGTCGTCACCGCTCCCGGCCGCGGCGAGGCCGGCCGGGCCTGTCTCCACGGCCCGGCCCGGCGGCCCTTGCGGCTCCGGGTGCCCGTCCGCGGAAGCGAAGGCCGTCTCCGTCTCCCCGGCGGTGCGGACGTCTGTCGTCCGCGCCTCGGCCGCGGTCCTGCCCGCCACGGAGGAGGCGTCCGCGCCGCTCCCACTGCCGGAGGCCGCACCCGCGAGGGAACCCGCTGCCCGGCGTCGCGCCCGTACCGCCTTCCAGCGCGCCACGGTGCCGACCACGAACACGCCCAGGACGATCAGCGTCAGCAGCTCGCCGATGAGGAGGCCCCAGAAGAGGCCGTAGCCCGAGAGGCTCTCCGCCGGGGTGTCCGGCCAGGCGGCATGCAGGTTGCGTGGCTGTGTCACCAGATGCCGCACGGCCATGGGCGTACGGGTGAGAGTGACGGCCTCAGGCCAGGCGCCGTGGGCGAACAGCGCTGCCAGGCCCGTCGTCCCCCACACGAGCAGCGTCATGCCCAGCAGCAGCCCTATGACCGCCATCAGCAGCCCGTCCGGGATGCCGCGCTCCGGCTGCCGGTCGCTCATCCGCCGTCCCCCGTTCCCCTGGCCCTGCCTCAGGCCACCGTCGATTCGGACTCCGGTGACGCATCCGCTTCCAGGGCCGCGGCCGCCCGCTCCGCGGCAGCGGCCTCCGCCGCGAGCTCGCGCGCGAAGTCGCCGTCCTCGGTCATCGCCCGGTCGGTGTAGACGAGCGGGCGTTCGATGTCGGTAATGAGGTGCTTGACGACCTGGACATTGCCGTTGACGTCCCAGACGGCGATGCCCGGCGTCAGCGTCGGGATGATCTCGACGGCCCAGCGGGGCAGGCCGAGCACCCGGCCCGTGGCGCGGGCCTCGTCGGCCTTCTGGGCGTAGATGGTGCGCGTGGAGGCCATCTTGAGGATCGCCGCGGCCTCGCGCGCCGCCGCGCCGTCGACGACGTCGGACAGGTGGTGGACGACCGCGACGAACGACAGGCCGAGCCGCCGGCCGAACTTCAGCAGCCGCTGGAAGAGCTGCGCCACGAACGGCGAGTTGATGATGTGCCAGGCCTCCTCGACCAGGAAGATCCGTTTCTTCCGGTCGGGCCTGATCCACGTGTGCTCCAGCCAGACGCCGACGATCGCCATCAGGATCGGCATGGCGATGGAGTTGCGGTCGATGTGGGAGAGGTCGAAGACGATCAGGGGGGCGTCGAGGTCGATGCCGGCCGTCGTCGGCCCGTCGAACATGCCGCGCAGGTCGCCGTCCACGAGCCGGTCCAGGACCAGCGCGACATCGAGGCCCCAGGCCCGTACGTCGTCTATGTCGACGTTCATCGTCTCCGCGGACTCGGCCTCCGGGTGCCGCAGCTGCTCCACGATGTCGGTGAGCACCGGCTGCCGGTCGAGGATCGTCTCGTTCACGTTGGCGTGGGCGACCTTGAGGGCGAAGCCGGCCCGTTCGTCGAGCCCGCGGCCGGTGGCGACTTCGATGATCGTGCGGAGGAGAGCGAGCTGGCCGGTCGTGGTGATCGACGGGTCCAGCGGGTTGAGCCGGATGCCGCCGTGCAGGGCGGCGGCGGGGTCGAGCCGGATGGGGGTTATCCCCAGCTGCTGGGCGATCAGGTTCCACTCGCCGACGCCGTCCTCGCCCTGGGCGTCCAGGACGACGACCTGCCGGTCGCGGAACCGCAGCTGGCGCAGGACGTACGTCTTCTCCAGCGCCGACTTGCCGTTGCCGGACTCGCCGAGGACGAGCCAGTGCGGGGCGGGCAGCTGCTGTCCGTAGAGCTGGAAGGGGTCGTAGATGTAGCCCTTGCCGGAGTACACCTCGCGCCCGATGACCACGCCGGAGTCGCCGAGGCCGGGGGCGGCGGTCGGCAGGTAGACGGCCTGGGCCTGGCCGGTGGAGGTCCGCACGGGCAGCCGCGTGGTCTCCACCTTCCCGAAGAGGAAGCTGGTGAACGCGTCGGTCAGGGAGGCGAGCGGGTCGAGCACGGCATGCCCCTATCGTCGGATGCCGGTCGCGAACGGCAGGGTGTTGACGAAGGCCCGGTGGTGCTCGCGGTCGCACCACTCCAGCTTCAGGTAGCTCTTGCCGGCCGAGGCTCTTATGGTCCGCTTGTCGCGCGCGAGCGCTTCCGGCGAGCGCGACGACACCGTGATGTACCCGACGAGGTTGACCCCGGCCGCGCCGCTGGCGAGGTCCTCGCCGCGCTGGTCGACCCGGGAGTGGTGGGCGACGTCGCGCGGGTCGACGACGCGGTTCATCTTGGCGGCGCGGGAGGCGTCCGCGTCGTCGTTGGTCTTCTCCGTCAGCATGCGCTCGATGGCCACGTCCGTCGGCTCCAGGTCCATGCAGACCGCGACCGTACGGATCACGTCCGGGGTGTGGACGAGGAGCGGCGCGAGGAAGTTGACGCCCACCGGGGTCATGGGCCATTCCTTCACCCAGGCGGTGGAGTGACACCAGGGTGCGCGGGTTGACGACTCGCGGGTCTTCGCCTGGAGGTAGGTGGGCTCCATGGCGTCCAGCTCGGCCGGCCAGGCGTTGCGCTGCGTCATGGCCTGGATGTGGTCGATGGGGTGGTCCGGGTCGTACATGGAGTGGACCAGGGAGGACAGCCGGCCCTGGCCGAGCGGCTGGCGGACCCGGATGTCGGCCTCGGCGAGCCGCGCGCAGATGTCGGTCAGCTCGCGCGCCATGACGACCGCGAGGCCACCGTCGCGGTCCAGCCTGCGCTTGGCGCCGTCGTGGCGGGAGGCGCGCGCGATGGCGTTGGCCTCGGCGGCCAGCTCGCGCGTGTAGTGCATGCAGGCGACGAGGTAGGCGCGGTGCTGCTCGGAGGAGGTCGACACCATCGACTGCAGCTGGTCGTAGGACTCCTTGAGCCACTGCGGGGAGCCGGCGTCGCCGCGCCGCTCGACGTCCTTGGCGTGGGCGTCGGGGTCGGCGGGGAGCGTGCGGGCGAGCATCTGGATGCGCGTCACGTAGCCGTCGCCGTTGGCGACGTGCTTGAGGAGCGTGCCGAACCGGTCGACCAGCGCCTCCTGGTCCTCGGAGTCGCGCAGGCCCACGCCGGGGCCCTCGATCTCGATGGCGGCGGTGACCGTGCGGCGGTCGGCGTGCAGCAGGACGGCGATCTCGTCGGGGCCGAAGGGCGCCGCGAGCCAGTTGATCCGCCCGATGCCCGGCGGCGGGCCGACCTCGATCTCGCGGCCGTCCATGCGCGTGCCCGCCTCGGCGGCCGCGGACCGGTAGGCGGTGCCGCGGCGCAGGGTGCGCTTGAACGAGCGGTTGATTTCGAACCACTTGTAGAACGTGCGGCCCTTGTACGGGACGTACACGGCGGCCAGCGCCAGCATGGGGAACCCGGTGAGCGTGACGATCCGCAGCGGCAGGACGGGCACGAGCAGGCCGCACATCATGCCGAGGAACGCCCCGGCGATGATCAGCGCGATCTCTCCGGTCTCCCGGTTCTTGCCGACGACCGCGTTGGGGCGCGCGCGGCCGATCAGATACGTACGGCGGGCCGCGACCGGCTGGGACTGGGCCTGGATCGTCAACTCCGCTCACCTCCTGTGTTGCTGCGGTTCTGGGCACGCGGCGCGGGACGGGTGGCGGAATTGCCGCTTCCGTTGCCCCTGTTGTCGCCGGTGCGGGCGGGGGGCCGGGTGCTGTGGGCGGCGACTCCGCCCGCCACGGCGTCGGCGGGCCGGTGCTGCTGGCCGCCCCCCGAGCCGCCGGAGCCGCGGGCGCTGTGGGCGGTGATGCCCTGCTTGACCAGGGCGGCGGGGGAGGAGATCACTGCGGCCGCCTGGCGCGACGCCGCGTCGTTGCTGGCGCTGCGGGTGCTGACGATCTCATCGCCGAAGCCGGGCACGAAGCGGTAGATCATCGCGCTGGCGAAGATGGCCAGGATGATGATCGCCAGCCCCGAGACGACGGCCGAGAAGGAGTCCGGCCCCTTGCCGGAGGACAGCGCTCCGGCGAGGCCCAGCACGACCACGATGATCGGCTTGACCAGGATCACCGCGATCATGATGCCCGCCCAGCGGCGGACGTGCTTCCACATGTTCTTGTCGACCAGGCCCGCGTAGACGGCGGTGCCGAGGAGCGCGCCGGCGTAGAGGAGAGCGGCCCGGATCACCAGCTCCAGCCAGAGGACGCCCGCGGCGAGCACGGAGACCAGGGACACGACGATCAGCATGATCGGGCCGCCGCCGATGCCGGTGCCCTTCTTGAGGGCGTCCGCGAAACCACCGAAGAAGGCGTCGTTGTTGGCGTTGGTGCCGCTGGCGATCGCCTGCGTGACGGCGTCGGTGGCCGAGACGAGCGTGTAGAGGATGAGCGGGGTGAAGGCCGAGGCCAGCACGGTCAGCCAGAGGAAGCCGACGGCCTCGGTGAACGCCTCGGTGAACGGCACGCCGCGGACGGCGCGCTTGGCGACGGCCAGCAGCCAGAGCACGAGGGTGAGCACGGTGGAGGCGGCGAACACCACGGCGTACTGGCGCAGGAAGGCGGCGTTGGTGAAGTCCACGTTGCCGGTGGCCTCGACGGCGCCGGACAGCTTGTGGACGATCCAGGACGCGGCTTCGCCGCAGCCCTTGGCGAGGGAGGCGAGGGGGTCCAGGGCGGTCTGGGGGTCGGGCGGGGAGTTCGACGTGCCCTTGTCGCCGGTGCAGATGTCCTTCGCCTGGCCCACGATGAGATCGCAGGGGCTCTTGTCGCCGCCCCGGCTGGGGCTGGACGAAGGGGCCGGTGAGGTGGACGGCGACGGAGGGGTGGGCGCTGCGAGAGCCTTCGAGGCCAGTGCGGTCACTGCCACCTGGGCGGACACAACTGCGGCTGTCAGGGAGAGGGCGCGGCGGCGGCTACCTGGCATAAGTGAACCCTCCGTACCCGTTGACCGCGTTGGTGATCTCGTCGGCGCTCGAAGCGCGGAGGTCGCCGCTGACCGGCGCGGGCCCCTGCTTCTGCTCGGACGAGGTGAGCTTCCAGTCGTCGTTCGTCCAGCGGAGCTTCTCGGTGACCGTGAACCAGGTCTGGGCGACCGGCTTGGTCGATCCCTCGCCGGCGATGCCCACCAGGCCGGTGCACCACACCTCGACGGTGGCCTCGGCCTCGTTGAAGGCCGTGGACTTCGTGCCGACGGGGATGGTGCGCGAGACGAACGTCTGTCCCTTGGGGGCCGAGCCGTCGTCGTTGAGGCCGAGGCTCTTGAGGAAGCCGGCGTTGTAGGCCTGGTCCAGCTTGCTCTGGAGGTCGCGCGCGGTGTCCGGCGTGTGGATGGCGTCCACGATGGCATGCCGTGACGCCTTCTCGAACATCCCGTCGCCGCCCAGCGCCACGGCGAAGTTCGCGGCCGCGGACTGCGATCCCTGCTGCGTACGGGCAAAACCGGAAGCGATCCCCCCGGTCTTCCCCCCCACCGGCTTCACCCCCGAAGGGGCCGTCGCCTCCGCGCTGACCTTGTCCCCGCTCTTCTCCGAGTCGTCCGAGCCGGACCCGCCGCCTCTGCTGGCGAAGGCGATGGCCGCGATGAGCAGCACGACGACGCCCACGACCGTGATCAGATTCCGGCTGGGCATTCCGGCGCGGGCGCCGCCTCTGCCGCGGCGGGGCGCGTACGGATCGCCCTCGCCCTCCGGCAGCCGGGTGCGGGTCAGACCGTGGTCCTCGTCGTAGCCGTCCTCACCGAGACTCATAGCGCGCACGTCCCCTCATACGTCGTCGCTGCTGTGGCACCCGCATATGACGGTAGCGGCGTGAGGGGATTCCCGGGGGAGGAGGACGAGGGGGTGTGAGGGGGCATCAGGTGGCAGCCTCGGGTGCGGGGGGTCGCTCAGACGGCCATGCCGTAGACGATGGTGAACAGGGTGCCGAGCGAACCGATGATGAAGACGCCCGTCAGCCCGGCGACGATCAGGCCCTTGCCCTGCTCCGCGCTGAAGGTGTCGCGCAGGGCCGTGGCACCGATCCGCTGTTTCGCCGCGCCCCAGATCGCGATGGCGAGGCACAGGAGGATCGCCACGGCCATGATGACCTCGATCATCACGCGAGCCTCGTTGCCCAGGCTACCGAACGGCCCCCAGTTGGGGGCGATTCCGCCAATAATGGTGTTGATGTCGCCCTTGCCGGCCGCCAAAAACATGTGCAACTCACCGCCCCTTATGGGTTGTTGTCAACACCCTCACCGCTGGGTAAAGGTCAGGACCTATCTTCGCCGAAGATCGCGCCTCGGCATGTCGACTTGGCGGCATTTCTTGGCGGAACTCGTACGCATGCTCCCCGTGGGGCCCTGACCTGCGACGCAGGGTGATGTCAGTGGGTGCTTCTAAGGTGACTCTGTGTATCACGGGCGTGGACGCCGGGCAACGTTCGGCGGGATGGGGGGTCACGGGGATGTACGGGCGAGAGTCTGTTCGGTCGGTACGCTGTCCCGAGCGCCGTCCGGGCGCCGATCGCGCCCCTGGGCCGTCGGGCCGGCCCGCGCGCCACGGGGGCATCGAGATCAAGGGTGGTACGGGTGCTGGTTGCCGATCGCTACCGGCTGGAGGAACTGCTCGGCCGCGGTGGCATGGGCGAAGTCTGGCAGGCGCAGGACGAGGTGCTGGGCCGTCAGGTCGCCGTGAAGTTGCTGCTGGGCGACGACGGCGACGAATCCGCCGCCTCCCGCTTCCGGCTGGAGGCGCAGACCGCAGCGCGGCTGAATCACCCTCAGGTGGTCGCCGTCTACGACTTCGGATCCTGGGAAGGCCGCTTCTATCTGGTGATGGAGCTGGTCAGGGGCCCGAGCCTGGCCCAGGAGCTGTCCGCCCGCGGCCCGCTCGCCCCGCGCCGCGCGGCCCGGATCGCCGCGCAGTCCGCGGCCGGTCTCGCCGCGGCGCACCGCCAGGGCGTCGTCCACCGGGACATCAAGCCCGGCAATCTGATGGTCGACGCCGACGACACCCTGAAGATCGGCGACTTCGGCATCGCCCGGTTCGTGGACGAGACCTCCGCCGCGCTGACCCGCGTCGGCCAGATCGTCGGCACGAGCACGTACCTCGCTCCGGAGCGGGCCCTGGGCAAGGTCGCCGGCCCCGCCTCGGACGTCTACGCCCTGGGCTGCGTGCTCTACCAGCTCCTGGCCGGCCAGCCGCCCTTCTGGGCGGACAGCCCGACCGCCCTGCTCTACCTCCATGTGGACACGCCCCCGGTGCCGCCCCGGCAGCACCGGGCGGATCTGCCGCCCGCCTTCGAGGCGTACCTGCTGCGGATGCTCGCGAAGAAGCCGGAGGACCGGCCGACCGCACAGGAGGCGGCCGACTGGTTCGCCGGGCCCTCCTGGGAGGAGCCGCCCCGTCCCGCACGGACGCCCATGCCGCAGCCGGTGTTCGGGTCTGCGCCCGCCGCGCCCGCAGGTGCGCCCGCCCGGCCGCCGGTGCCGCCGTCCATGCCGCCTGCCGCAGCCGTTCCCGGCGCCCTTGGGGCTCCCGGTGTCCCTGGGGCTCTTGGCGCCCCTGGTGTCCCGCCGGGCGTCCCGGCACCGGCACCGGTACCGGTACCGGCTGCCGCGGCACAGGGGCACCGCAGGTCCTCCGGTGGCGGCAGGGGCCCCCGGAGCTCTCACAGTGCCCAGAGTGCGGCCGGGCCCGGCGGCTTGGCTCCGGGTGGTGGAGGCAAGGGCATACGCAGCCCCAAGGTGCTGCTCAGCGTCGTGGCCGGCGCCGTGGCCTTCCTGGTGGCGGCGGTGATCGGCGCGTCCGTCTTCGGCGGCTCCGGCAGCGAGACGGGCTCGCAGCGGCCCGAGGCGCCGTCGACGGAATCCGCGGACCGCGCGCCGGGCGGGAACCCCGCGCCGCCGAAGGCCGTGCCGTCACCCTCCAAGAAGTCCAAGAGCAAGAAGAAGTCCAAGGACAAGGAAGGCAAGGACAAGGAAGACGACGACTGAGCCCGCGTCTGATCCCGCGTCGGCCGGGCCGCGGCCCGGCTCACGTCTCGGGGACGTCCACGAAGTGGTCGAACTCCCCGGCCCTGACGCCCAGGACGAAGGCGTCCCACTTGGCGGCCGTGGTGACCACCACTGTCTCGGGCTCGGTGTTCGTCCGGAGGTGCACGTCACCGTTCTCGGCGAAGGCGATCTCCAGGTACTCCGTCTCGTCGCCCTCGGTCACCGGGATCCAGTCCAGCTCCGGCATTGCCCCTCCTCCTCGCCCGCCTCGCCGATCCCGCTCACCGTAACGCCTGACGGCGACGGGGCGGCACTGCACGCCTGTTGACGGATCGATACAAATTGCGGATACGCGACGGGTCGTTGGGGGAGGATTGCGGGGTGCGGAAGCTCTGGGTGGGCATGACGGTGGGCATCGCGATGTGCCTGTGCTTCATCGGGCTGCTCGTGATCGGCGTGTACACCGCCGCGTCGAACCTGCTCGGGGGCGGCGGCGGAGGCACCGTGGGCCTGGCCAAGGGCGCCGTGCCGGACCAATACCAGGCGCTCGTGCAGAAGTGGGGCAATCTGTGCCCCGCCCTCAACCCCGCGATCCTCGCCGCGCAGATCTACTCGGAGAGCGCCTGGAACCCGAAGGCCGTGAGCCCGGCGGACGCGCGCGGGATAGCCCAGTTCATTCCGGGCACGTGGGACGCCCACGCGATCGACGCCAACGGCGACGGCAGGAAGGACATATGGGATCCGCAGGACGCGATCCCCTCCGCGGCCGTCTACGACTGCGAGCTCTCCAAGTACGTCAAGGGCGTCCCCGGCGATCTGTCGGACAACATGCTCGCGTCGTACAACGCGGGCTCGTACGCGGTCATCCAGCACGGCGGCATCCCGCCGTACCGCGAGACGCAGGGGTACGTGCGCTCGATCCGCACGCTGGAGAAGAGCTTCGCCCGGCCCGTCGGCAGGGTCGCGCCCTCCCGGCAGGCCGCCGGGGCGATCTACTACGCCCAGGAGAAGCTCGGCACGCCCTACCTGTGGGGCGGCGACGGCACCGCCGCGGACAACGGCCGCTTCGACTGCTCGGGCCTCACCAAGGCCGCGTACGAATCGGTGGGCATCACCCTGCCCCGCGTGGCCAACGACCAGTGGAACGCGGGCCCGCACCCCAAGCGGGACGAGCTGATCCCGGGCGACCTCGTGTTCTTCGCCACCGACCTGAAGGACCCGCGCTCCATCCACCACGTGGGCATCTACGTGGGCGGCGGGCAGATGATCAACGCCCCCTACACCGGGGCCGTGATCCGCTTTGACAAGATCGACATGCCGGACTACATCGGGGCCACCCGCGTGACCCAGGATGGCGCGAAAGCGCTGCTCGCGGGAAGCACCGCATGAACGCTCCGGAACGAACTGCGACGATGGGTCACCCTTCCATAACGTCCTGGTGATCATTGGGAGAAGAGTGGAACGCCCGGCCGGAGTGGCGCGTTCCATTGGGAGTGGGAAAGCAGCGCCACTGAGCGGGGGCTACAGCGACGCACGGACCACGGGGGTCGGCAACTGGACGTAGCGACAGGCGACAGATAAGGGGCCACGGCACATGGCTGGACTCGCGATGGGCTATCCCATGCCGCAGGCCAGGGGCGGGAACCCCGACACCAGCACGCTGTACGACATCAACGGCCTTGCCAAGGACGCCCCCGGCTGGCTCGACCGCACCATGGAGTTCGTCGGCGAGTACGGGATCGTTCTCGGCCTCGCCGTCCTCATGGTCCTCGCCTGGTGGAGCCTGCGCCGCCGGCCGGACGCCCCGGCCGCGGTCGCCGCGCTGCTCTGGGCGCCGCTCGCCGCCGGCCTCGCCCTGCTCGTCAACGTCCCGATCCGCGGCTTCGTCAAGCGGCCCAGGCCCTTCATGGACCACACCGGCCTGGAAGTGCTGGTCAAGGGCAAGACCGACTACTCCTTCGTCAGCGACCACGCGACGCTGACGATGGCCATCGGCGTGGCCCTCTTCGTCGCCAACCGCAAGTACGGGCTGATCGGAATCGGCCTCGCCTTCCTCGAAGGCTTCTGCCGCGTCTACATGGGCGTGCACTATCCGACGGACGTGATTGGCGGCCTCGCCCTGGGCACGGCGGTCGCGCTGCTGCTGGCGCCGCTCGCGATGATGGCCCTGACCCCGCTCACGCGGGCGGTCGCCCGCACGCGGGCGGCTTGGCTCGTCCGGGCGGCCGGGCCGGTTGTGGCTGCGCCGCCGCCTCTCGTCGCGGCCGAGGCCGCCGAGGCGGGGCGGGAGACGCCCCGGCACCGGGACAACGACCTCGCGGCGTAGGCCCTTCCGGCGGATCGGGGGGTACGCACCCGGTGCGGGCAGCTTCGGGTTCCGCCGGACCCTCGCCGTCGTGGCCGGGCGCCGTTGCGGCGGGCTTGAGGGGCCGGGCCTCTCGGCCGGTGACCGATGCGCGCTGTTTGAGGGGCCGGGCCTCTCGGCCGGCGACCGTTGCGGCGGGCTTGAGGGGCGGGATCTCTCGGCCAGTGACCGTTGGGCCGCTGTTTGAGAGGCCGGGCCTCCCGGCTGGCGACCGTTGTGGCGGGCTTGAGGGGCCGGGCCTCTCGGCCAGTGACACCGGTCCGCCGCACTGCAGGCCGCAAGCCCCCCGCCGCCGCGGTGCGCAACCACCACGGCGAGGGTCCGGCGGAATACGCAGGCACCGGCACCGGCACGTACCGCGAGACAAAGCAGCGCGCGCTAAAGCGCCTGCGGGAAGTCGAAGACGCGGTCCGGGTCGTACTGGCGCTTGAGTTTCGTCAGGCGGCCCTCCGCGTCGCCGTAGTACGCCTTGCGCCAGTCCTTCAGGCTCGCGTCCGCGTAGTTCTGGTACGCGGCCCCGGAGGCGTGGCGGCGCATCGCCGCGTGCGTGCCGTCCAGCCACGACGTCTGCGCGCTGCCCGAGCCGCCCGCCGCCCAGTGGGCCAGGTACTGGGCCAGGAACCGCGAGCGGCGGTGGACGAACGCCGTGGCCAGCGGCTGGACGCGGTTGACCGCGCCGCCCAGGGCCGTCAGCTGGACGGAGACGCCGCCGCTGCCGCCCCCACGGGCGAAACGTTCCACCTGATCGGTCAGGGCCCGTACCCCCGCCGCGTTCAGCGACCGGTCGTAGAAGTCCGAGCGGGCGCCGTAGGTCTCCCGCTCCAGCGTGCCGGACGCCTCGCGGCCGGGCGTGCTGCCCGGCAGGTGGCACTGCGTCTGCGACTTGTCGGAGCAGCCCGCGTAGGCGCGCACCATGTCGAGGTGGGAGCGGCGGCGCAGCCGTACGCCGTTGGACGTGCCGCCGACCTTGCCGACCAGCGCGTCCAGGGCGTTCTCCAGGTCGCCGTAGGTGCCGAGGGAGTACGCCGAGACGGAGATGCGCGGCGTGCCGCCCGCCGCGGCCGACAGGTCGCAGGAGGACCAGATCTCGTCGGGCCGGGTCGGCCCCCACTCCTGCCAGGCGCGGATCACGTCGGCGGCCCGTGACCAGGGCCAGGAGACGTAGCCGGTGATGCCGTCCGCCGCCTTGCGGGTGCGGAACCGGAGCTCGGTGACGACGCCGAAGTTGCCGTTGCCCGCGCCGCGCAGGGCCCAGAAGAGGTCCGCGTTGCGGCCGGCATCGCAGTCGAGGACCTTGCCGTCGGCGGTGACGAGCGTGGCGCCGGTGAGGTTGTCGCAGGTCAGGCCGTAGGCGCGGGACGTCACACCGTGCCCTCCGCCGAGGGCGAGGCCGGAGACGCCGACCGTGGGGCAGGAGCCGGAGGGGATGGTGACGCCGTGCGCGGCCAGCCCTGTCTGGACGTCGATGAGCTTGGCGCCCGCGCCGATCACCGCGGAGGAGGAGTCCGGGGTGCGGACGGTCCGCATCCGGGAGACGTCGATCACGAGCCGGTCGGTGCCGCTGGACCAACCGGCATAGCTGTGGCCGCCGTTGCGTATGGATATCAGGGTGCTGTAGCGGCGGGCGAAGGCGAGGCACTCGCGGATGTCCTGGGCGCCGGTCACGTAGGCGATGCCGGCCGGGCGCAGGCCGTCGAAGCGGGTGTTGTAGAGCTGCCGGGCGGCCGTGTAGTCGGCGTCGCCGGGGCGGACGAGGCCGCCCGAGAGGCCCTTGGCGAGGGCGGTCCAGTCGGCTTTGCCCGGGTCCGGGCGCCGGGAGGCGGGGACGGCGCGGGCCGAGGTGACCATCCGGGTGGGGTGCTCCAGGCCGCTGCTGTCGCTGCAGGAGGCCGCCCAGGCGCCGGCGGCGGCCAGTCCCGCGCCCGCGGCGAGCAACTGGCGCCGGCCGAGGAAGCCGTGGGAACGGGGCGCGTCCGTGCGGCCCGTCGTGCTTGTGTGCGTGCTGCTCCCCGCGCCCGTTCCGTTCCCGTCAACGGCCATGTCCGCCCCCGTCACCCGATGTGCTGCTGTTCCCCGGCGGGTTCTCCCCGCTGCTGAGACAGATGGAGTGCGGGTGGAGGCGGTTCCGTCAGCGGCCGGTCAACCGGTCAGCCGGTCGCGCCCGCCGCGGCCTCGTGGCCCGCGGCGTCGTCGCGGGCCAGGGAGCGGGCGCGGCGGGCGGGGCCGCGCCAGCCGCACGTGCAGTGGGCCGAGCAGAAGGATCCCCGCTCGCTGGTGCTGGTGGAGTGGGCCGCGGACGGCTCCGTGGATGGTGGCTCGGACACGTGACCACGCTACCCGGCCGTGACGGCCGCGCCCACGCCGTCGTTGGCAGTAACGGGTTCCACAGCGGGTCGGTGGCAGGGGGCTGGCAGGGAATGGTGGCGCGGAGAGAAGGCCGCAGCAGACGCGGAGGACACGGCCGTCGCAGTGGCGCGGCCCTCGCCGGAGTGACGGCCGGCGGCATCGTCCTCGGCCTCCTGGTGTCCGGCTGCGCGCTCCCCGGCCCGGCCGCCGGCGAGGCCCCCGAGCTCCGCGGCAGCATGAAGAGCCTGAGCGGCCGGGCCCGGCAGGCGGGCGACGAGAGCGACCCCGGGCGGGCGCGGGCCGCGGTGCGCGAGGCCGCGCTGACGCTGGCCCGGGCGGGCCGGGCGCGGGTGCGTACGTCCATGGAAACGGTCAGCGGCGGCACCCGGCTGACCATCCACGGCGCGGGCGGTTACGACTTCGAGCGGCCCGCCGGGCGGCTGACGGTGCTCGTGCCGGAGGATGCGGCCGGCGCCGCCGAGCACCGGCCGATCACGGAGCTCTTCTCCCCGGGCGCGCTCTTCATGAAGAACCGGGGCGCGGGCGTGCCGCCCGGCAAATGGGTGCGGCTCGCGACGGCCGCGCTCGCCGACGGGAACCTCCTCACGAACGGCGCCACCGACCCGCTCGCCGCGGCCGAACTGCTGGGCGGCGCCCGCGAGGTGACGTACATGCGGGACGAGCGGGTCGGAGGGGTGCGGGTGCGGCACTACTGGGGCACCATCGACCTCGGCCGGGCGGTGCGTGCCGCGCCGGAGCGGGACCGGGGGCCGCTCGCCACGGCGGCCAAAGGTTTCTCCAGCGGGACGGTGGCCTTCGACGCCTATCTGGACGACGAGGGCAGGCCGCGCCGGCTGCGGCACCGCTTCAGCGTGGCGAGCACGGGGCCGTCGGCTCCGCGGGCCCCGATGACGGTGACCTCGACGGTCGAGCTGTACGACTTCGGCGCCGATGTGGACGTGGACCTACCCGACGCCGCCGATATCTATGCGGGGAACGTCGGTTCGCCGCGGAATTGACGCGGCAGGGCGTAGTTGGCCATGGAAATGGTCCTTCTGTGCCATGCGCGCCATGTGTACCGATCACTAGGCTGGTTAGCCGAGGAACGAAAGACCAGTACGGCCAGTACGACTAGTACAGCCTGTACGGCCAGGACAACCGAGGCACGAGTCCGAGATCGAGTCCCGGACCCGAGGCGAAAGACCCGAGGAGGTGAATCACGTGGTTTCGCGACGCGGTTCGTCGGGCGGGCCGGATCCCGTGGCCCTCATCGAGATCGATCTCTACGGTGATTTGATGATCGCCGCGTCCAGTGCGGACGAGGACCGGCTGAGCGCCGATCGCATCGACGAGGTTCTGCGCGTCGTCCCCGCGGGGGGCAAGCGCGAGGACTGACGGTTCCGGTGTGTTCGGCACCGCCGGACCAGGCGTTTGTGGTTGCTCGCGGCGGCGGAGGAGGAAGAGCTGGCGCAGCCAGAGTTTTTGCCGCCGCCGCGGTGATCAGCCACCGCGGCGCGATCGGGCGGCGCCGGACCGGCCCGGCCCGTACGGCCGCGGAAACCGCTACGTCCGCAGCAGGCGCGCGATCGCCGCGCTCGCCTCCGCCACCTTCGCGTCGATCTCGTCCCCGCCCTTGACCGCCGCCTGGGCGACGCAGTGCCGCAGGTGCTCCTCCAGCAGCTGCAGGGCGAAGGACTGCAGGGCCTTCGTGCTCGCCGACACCTGAGTGAGTATGTCGATGCAGTAGACGTCCTCCTCGACCATGCGCTGGAGGCCGCGGATCTGGCCCTCGATCCGGCGCAGGCGCTTGAGGTGCTGGTCCTTCTGCTTGCTGTAGCCGTGCGGACCGGCCGGGGCGGTGGCCCCGCCGTGGCAGGCCGCGGCTGCGCCGCCGACCGCCGCCGCGTCATCGCCGCTGGTCAGTGGGGCTTCCGTGGTCGTCATGGCGTCCGTCCTCCTGCTGTCCGGCGGGCCTGTGGTGCGCGTATGTGGTGCGTACCCCGCTCGCATACCCCCAGAGGGTATATGGTACAGAATTTTGCCCGCGGCGGCGGTACCTGGCTTCATGAGCACTCTGCCCGATGGGCGACACTGAGGGAATGCCAGTTAGCTGTGGCTGGATGATGCGCCTAGCATCAACGAGACCGAATCCGTTGCACCCCGAGGATCCCACGTGCGCTTTCGTCTGACCCCCAGGGAGACGAGCTTCTACGACATGTTCGCCGCCTCCGCGGACAACATCGTCACGGGCTCCAAGCTCCTGATGGAACTGCTCGGAGCGGATACGTCCGCACGGGCCGAGATCGCCGAACGGATGCGCGCAGCGGAGCACGCGGGGGACGATGCCACGCACGCGATCTTCCACCAGCTGAACTCGTCCTTCATCACGCCGTTCGACCGCGAGGACATTTACACCCTCGCCGGCTCGCTCGACGACATCATGGACTTCATGGAGGAGGCCGTCGACCTGGTCGTCCTGTACCAGGTCGAGGAGCTTCCCAAGGGCGTCGAGCAGCAGATCGAGGTCCTCGCGCGGGCCGCCGAGCTGACCGCCGAGGCCATGCCGAACCTCCGCACCATGACGAACCTCACGGAGTACTGGATCGAGGTGAACCGTCTGGAGAACCAGGCGGACCAGATCCACCGCAAGCTCCTGGCCCAGCTCTTCAACGGCAAGTACGACGCCATCGAGGTGCTGAAGCTGAAGCAGATCGTGGACGTGCTGGAAGAGGCGGCCGACGCGTTCGAGCACGTCGCCAACACCGTCGAGACCATCGCGGTCAAGGAGTCCTGACCCCCGGTGGACACCTTTGCTCTCGTCGTGACCATCGGGGTCGCGCTCGGCTTCACCTATACCAACGGCTTTCACGACTCCGCGAACGCCATCGCGACCTCGGTGTCCACCCGGGCGCTGACCCCCCGCGCGGCCCTCGCGATGGCGGCCGTCATGAACCTCGCCGGTGCCTTCCTGGGCAGCGGCGTGGCCAAGACGGTCAGTGAAGGCCTGATCGAATCGCCGGTCGGCGACAAGGGGATGGGCATCCTCTTCGCCGCCCTGATCGGCGCGATCGCCTGGAACCTGGTCACCTGGTACTTCGGCCTGCCGTCGTCCTCCTCGCACGCCCTCTTCGGCGGCATGGTGGGCGCGGCGCTCGCGGGCGGAACCGGCGTCATCTGGTCGGGCGTCGTCGAGAAGATCGTCATTCCGATGTTCCTCTCGCCGTTCGTCGGCCTGATCCTCGGCTATCTGGTGATGGTCGCGATCATGTGGATGTTCCGCCGGGCCAACCCGCACAAGGCCAAGCGCGGCTTCCGGATCGCCCAGACGGTCTCGGCCGCGGGCATGGCGCTCGGCCATGGTCTGCAGGACGCCCAGAAGACCATGGGCATCGTGATGATGGCCCTGGTCATCGGCGACGTGCAGGCCAAGGGCGACGCCATCCCGGTGTGGGTCAAGCTCGCCTGCGCGATCATGCTCTCGCTCGGCACGTACGCGGGCGGCTGGCGCATCATGCGGACGCTCGGCCGGAAGATCATCGAGCTGGACCCGCCGCAGGGCTTCGCCGCGGAGACCACGGGTGCGTCGGTCATGTTCACGACGGCGTTCATGTTCCACGCGCCGATCTCGACGACGCACGTGATCACCTCGGCGATCATGGGCGTCGGTGCGACCAAGCGGGTGAACGCGGTCCGCTGGGGCGTCGCGAAGAACATCATCCTGGGCTGGTTCATCACGATGCCTGCCGCTGCGCTGGTCGCTGCGCTGGCTTATTGGGTGGTCAGCCTGGCGTTCGGCTAGCGGCTAGCGGCTAGCGGGCCGCGCGCTCCGAACCGGGGCTCCGCCCCGGACCCCGGCCCTCAAACGCCGGGCAGGCTTAATGATCAAAGAGGGCCCGCCCCCTGGTACGAACAGGGGGCGGGCCCTTCGCCTTGCGGCGGCACCGCCATGCAGCGCCGTAAGGCGGTCTTGCGGTCGGCGCTGACCGTTTACGGGGCGCCGCGCCGTTGTCAGGCGCGTAGCCCTTATCCGAACCGGCCCGAGATGTAGTCCTCCGTGGCCTGCACCGACGGGTTGGAGAAGATCCTCGCCGTCTCGTCGATCTCGACCAGCTTGCCCGGTTGGCCGACGCCCGCCAGGTTGAAGAACGCCGTGCGGTCGGAGACGCGCGCCGCCTGCTGCATGTTGTGCGTCACGATCACGATCGTGAAGCGCTCCTTCAGCTCCCCGATCAGGTCCTCGATCGCGAGCGTCGAGATCGGGTCGAGCGCCGAGCAGGGCTCGTCCATCAGCAGGACCTGCGGCTCCACCGCGATCGCCCGGGCTATGCACAGCCGCTGCTGCTGGCCGCCGGAGAGGCCCGCTCCCGGCTTGTTCAGCCGGTCCTTGACCTCCTTCCAGAGGTTCGCGCCCTGGAGGGACTTCTCCACCACGTCGTCCAGCTCGGCCTTGCGGATGCGGCCCCCGTTGAGGCGGATGCCCGCGGCCACGTTCTCGTAGATCGACATGGTCGGGAAGGGGTTCGGCCGCTGGAAGACCATGCCGACCGTGCGGCGCACGGAGACCGGGTCGACGCCGGCGCCGTAGAGGTTCTCGTCGTCCAGCATCACCTTGCCCTCGACGCGGCCGCCGGGGGTGACCTCGTGCATGCGGTTCAGGGTGCGCAGGAAGGTGGACTTGCCGCAGCCGGAGGGGCCGATGAAGGCGGTCACGGAGCGGGGTTCGACGGTCATCGAGATGTCGTCGATGGCCTTGTGGGTGCCGTAGTAGGCGGAGAGGCCGCTGACGTCGATTCGCTTGGCCATGGGGATCACTTCTGCTTTCTGCTATCGCTGTCAGCGATGGGTCTTCGGGGCCTTCCAGCGGGCGATGCCGCGGGCCACCAGGTTGAGGATCATGACGAAGGCGATCAGGACGAGCGCCGCCGCCCAGGCGCGGGCGTAGCTGGCGTCGTTGCCGGCCGCCCACTGCTCGTAGATGTAGTACGGCAGGGAGGACTGGGCCCCGTCGAACGGGTTGTTGTTGATCACCTGGGAGCCGAAGACCAGCAGGACGATCGGGGCGGACTCGCCGGCGATGCGGGCGATGGCCAGCGTGACGCCGGTCGCGATGCCGCCGATGGCCGTGGGCAGGACGACCTTGAGGATCGTGCGCCACTTCGGCACGCCCAGGGCCAGCGAGGCCTCGCGCAGCTCGTTGGGGACGAGCTTGAGCATCTCCTCGGTGGAGCGGACCACGACCGGCATCATCAGGATCGCCAGGGCCATCGAGCCGGCGAAGCCGGAGTAGCCGAAGTCGAGCATGAGGATCCAGAAGCTCAGGATGAACAGGCCCGCGACGATCGACGGGATGCCCGTCATGACGTCCACGAAGAACGTCACGGCCTTCGCCAGCCGGCCCCGCCCGTACTCGACGAGGTAGACGGCCGTCAGCAGGCCCACCGGGGCCGCGATGGCGGTGGCGATGCCGACCTGCTCCAGAGTGCCGATGATCGCGTGGTAGACGCCGCCACCGGGCTGGATGGTGAGGACACCGGCCATGGAGTGGGTGAGGAAGTTCCCGTCGAGGACCTTGATGCCGCGGGCGACGGTCTCCCAGACCAGGGAGACCAGCGGTACGACGGCGAGCAGGAAGCAGACCCAGACGAGGCTGGTGGCCAGCCGGTCCGTGGCCTGGCGGCGGCCTTCGACGCGCGTCGCGAGGGCGTACATCACGGTGACGAAGAGGCCGGCGGCTATCAGGCCCCACTGGACGCGGCTGCTCAGGCCGGCGCCCAGGCCGGTCCCGCAGCCCGCGGCGATCGCGAAGGCGGCGACGGCGGCCGGGGCCCAGCGCGGCAGGCGCGGCCGGTGCAGGGAGACGGACCGGGGCTGCGGGGCGCTGCCGGAGGCCAGCGGCTGGTCGATGCTCACGTCGCTCATTCCGAGTACTCCTTGCGACGCGCGATGATCAGCCGGGCCGCTCCGTTGACCAGCAGGGTCAGGACGAAGAGGACGAGGCCGGAGGCGATCAGGGCGTCCTTGCCGATCTCACCGGACTCCTTGAAGCTGCCGGCGATGTTCTGGGCGAAGGTGCCGCCGCCCGGGTCCAGCAGGCTCTTGCCGATGGTGAAGCTGGGGGAGAGGACGGTGGCGACGGCCATCGTCTCGCCGAGGGCGCGGCCGAGGCCGAGCATGGAGGCGCTGATCACACCGGAGCGGCCGAAGGGGAGGACGGCCATCCGGATGACTTCCCAGCGGGTGGCGCCGAGCGCGAGCGCGGCCTCCTCGTGCATCTTCGGGGCCTGCAGGAAGACCTCGCGGCTGACGCTGGTGACGATCGGCAGGATCATGATCGCCAGCAGGATGCCGATGGTGAAGAGGGAGCGGGCGGCGCCGTCGTGGTACTCGAAGACGCCGGTCCAGCCGAGGTAGTCGTTCATCCAGCTGTAGAGGCCGCCGAGGTGCGGCACCAGGAAGAGGGCGCCCCACAGGCCGTAGACGATGGACGGTACGGCGGCGAGCAGGTCGATCACGTACGCGAGCGGGGCGGCGAGCCGGCGCGGGGCGTAGTGCGAGATGAAGAGGGCGACGCCGATGGCCACGGGCACGGCGATGATCATCGCGATCAGCGAGCTGACGATCGTGCCGAAGGCCAGGACGGCGATGCCGAAGACCGGCGGGGTGGCGTTGGCGCTCCACTCGAAGGTGGTGAAGAAGTTGCCTTCGTTGTGGGAGAGGGCGTTGGTGGCCCGGACGGTGAGGAAGGCCGCGATGGCGGCCATGATCACCAGAAGCAGGAGGCCGGAGCCGCGGGAGAGGGCGAGGAAGATCCGGTCGCCCGGGCGGGTGGCGCCCTTCGCGGCCTGCTTCGCGGCCGTCGGCGCCGGTGGGCTGCTGTCGGCGGTTGAGCTGGTTATGTCCATGGGGATTTCTCCGGTCTGCGGGGCCGGGTCCCGGTGGGGGACGCGGCTCCTCGTGCGGCGGTGCACCGGACGGTGTGACGGGGCTCCGGTGCCGGAGCCCCGTCACACACGGCTCAGGACAGGCTCGCGACCGTCTCGCGGACCTTCGTGGCGATCTCGGCGGGCAGCGGGGCGTAGCCGAGGTCCTTCAGGACCGCCTGGCCGTCCGTGCTCGCGACGTAGGTGAGGAAGGACTTGACCGCGGGGAGGGTCTCGGCCTTGTTGCCCTGGTCACCGACGATCTCGTACGTGACGAGGGTGATCGGGTAGGCGCCCTCGGCCTTGGTGGTGTAGTTCAGCTTGAGGGCCAGGTCCTTGCCGGTGCCGGCGATCTTCGCCTCGGCGATGGCCTTGGAGGCGTTCTCGGAGCTGGCCTCGACCGGGGCGGAGGCGCCGGTGCTGAGCTTCACCGTCTTGATCGAGCTGGCCGTGGCGTAGGAGAGCTCGAAGTAGGAGATGGCGCCCTGGGTCTGCTTGACCTGCGAGGAGACACCGGCGGAGCCGTCCGCGGACTGGCCGCCCTTGGCCTTCCAGGCCTTCGCGGGCTCGTACGGCCAGGACTTGTCGGCTGCGGCCTTGAGGTACTTGGTGAAGTTGTCCGTGGTGCCCGACTCGTCGGAGCGGTGGAACGCCTGGATCTTGAGGTCCGGGAGCTTGGCGTCCTTGTTGAGCTTGGCGATCGCCTCGTCGTTCCACTTCTCGATCTTGCCGTCGAAGATCTTGGCGAGGGTGTCGGCGTCGAGGACGAGGTTGTCCACGCCCGGGACGTTGTAGCCGATCGCGATCGGGCCGCCGACCATCGGGAGGCTGATGCCCTGGCCGCCCTTGACGACCTCCTTGGACTTGGCCACCTCCTCCGGCTTGAGCGCCGAGTCGGAGCCCGCGAAGGCGGTCTTGCCCTGGAGGAACTCCTGGATGCCCGCGCCGGAGCCGGTGGGCTTGTAGTTGATCTGGACGTCCTTGCAGGCCGCCATGAAGTTCTTGACCCACAGGTCCATGGCGTTCTTCTGCGCGGACGAGCCCGAGGCCAGCAGCTGGCCTTTGCCCTCGCACTTGATGTTGCCCGCGGCCTTGGTGGAGCCGCCGCCGGTGGAACCGCCACCGCTGTTGTCGTCCGAACCGCACGCCGTGAGGACCAGGGCGCCGGAGGCGGCGATGGCGCCGAGAGCGACGGCGCGGAGCCGGTTCTTGCGCTGAAGCTTCACTTTCGGGTGTTCCTTCCGGGAGCCGCCGCTGGGGCGGCGTGCGAGAGGTTTCCGGTGCGGACGCTTCTGCCCGCACCCTCTATCGGCGAAATTAGGCAGATCAGGTGAAGCGGTCGATGGGGAAGGGTGAACGGCGGGTGAACCTCACCCGTCAGGGTGGTGACCCTCAAAAAGATCATGAAACCGGGGCGGAGGGCCCGGGTGGCCGGTCTCTTGCGGTCCGTTCGGCGATTGCAGGCCGGACTCCCCTGAGTGTGACGCAGATCTCTGTCGGTTTGCGGGGTGCCATGGCAGCATCCCTTCCTCGCGTGACGGTATGTCAGACGTGGGGGCGTTGACCGCGGAGGTGGTCTGTGGGGCGGAACGGCTGGAATGCGGACGCCGGAAACACTGGGAGCATGGCGGTCGGCAGAGGTGAGGGCTGCGGAGGCAGACGCGTGATCTCGGTGACCGCATTGATATGCGTCCTGGCCGTGGCCGGGGTGGTGGCCACCATGCCCGGCACCGCCTATGCGGAACCGAAGCCGCCGCGCACGCTGGAGGACGTCCACCAGGAGGTCGAGGGCCTCTACCGGCAGGCCGAGGCCGCCACGGACGCCTACAACGCCGCGAACGAGGCCCAGCGCAGCCAGGAGAAGTCGATCGCCGAGATCGCCAAGTCCGCGGCCGAGGCCCAGGAGCGGATGAACCGCCTCAAGAACCAGGCCGGCTCCCTGGCCCGCGCCCAGTACCGCGACGGCAGCCTGCCGCCCCAGGTCCGGCTCCTGCTCTCCGGCTCCCCCGAGAGCTTCTTCGACGGCGCGGCCCTCACCCACAAGGGACAGGCCGCCACGCGCGGGCTGATCACCCAGGTCGCCGCCGCCCAGAAGGCCATCGACGGCTACGCCAAGGCCGCCGGCGAGCGCTGGAAGACCCTCGACGGCGAGCGCCGCAAGAAGGAGGGCGCGAAGAAGGAGATCGAGGCCAAGCTCGCGGCCGCCAAGGAGCTGGAGTCGAAGCTGGAGGAGAAGGAGCGGGAGCGGCTGCGGCTGCTGGAGGAGGAGCGGGCCCGCCGGGCCCAGCAGAAGTGGCTCTCCTCGGACGCGGTGAAGGGCGCCGGGCTCAAGGGCTCGGGCGCGGCCACCGCCGACGGCAGGCGCGCGGTCGACTTCGCGACCGCCCAGATCGGCAAGAACTACGTGTGGGGCGCCGAGGGGCCGGACACGTACGACTGCTCCGGGCTGACGCTCAAAGCTTGGGCGGCCGCCGGACGGGCGATCCCGCGCACCTCCCAGGACCAGTGGCGCCTGCTGCCCAAGGTGGACCTCAAGGACATGCGGCCCGGCGACCTGATCATCTACTTCGGCGACGCGAGCCACGTCGGGATGTACGTGGGCGACGGCGCCATCGTGCACGCCCCGCGGCCGGGCCGGCAGGTGACGATCGCGGGCGCGGGCTCGATGCCGGTGCTGGGCGTCGTACGGCCGGGGTGAGGCGGCTTCGGCCGGGGGCGCCGGGGCGCCGAGGGGTTCCGCGGCCCCGGCGCCCCGGCGCGTGTGACGCGGCTCGCACACAGTGACCCCCGTCGGGGTGATGTTTGTCATCGCGTGTTTCTCCCCTCACGCGCCAAATGCCGCTCCGGCTAGGGCATATGACAGCGGCGAGTGGCTCCGCTCCATTCCGTTCGACCATGCCCTGACGCTAGGGTCGCGTTCGGCACCCCGCCGGTCGCGGGGGCCGTGCCTCAGGGGGCGGAGGCACCCCCAGCGGTCGCTGGGGGAGGAAGGAAACCGAAGACATGTCCGTACCCGTGCCGAGGTCCGCGGAGCCGGTGACCGCGTCGCCCGACACCGGGCTGACCCTCCTGGTGATCGAGGGCGACCCCGCCGGGCCCCTCTCGATGCCGGACATCACTGAAATGTCGGGCGCCGTGGGCAGCCCGGTCCGCATCCGCACCGCCCGCAACCTCACCGAGGCCGAGCGGCTCCTCACCGACGACGTCCACTGCATCCTCCTCGACCTGGCGGATGCCGGAGCCGCCACCGGCCCGGCCACCGGCCGGACCGACGAGCTGGACACCCTGCGCCAGGTGCTGCGCCTCGCCCCGCACCACGCCGTCCTCGCCCTGACCGCCGAGGAGGACACCGAGCGAGCGGCCGAAGCCGTGCGCGTCGGCGCCCAGGACTACCTCTCGCGCGACGAGCTCGACGGGCGCGTCCTCAGCCGGGCCATCCGTTACGCCGTCGAGCGCAAGCGCGCCGACCTCACCCAGCGGCAGCTCACCGAGTCCCGGCTGCGCGCCCAGGAGAACGCCCGCCTCGAGCGCGGCCTGCTGCCCACCCCGCTGCTCGCCGGCTCCGGCCTGCGCTTCGCCGCCCGCTACCGGCCCGGCCGCAGCCGCGCCCTGCTCGGCGGCGACTTCTACGACATGGTCCGCACGCCCGACGGCACCGTGCACGCCATGATCGGCGACGTCAGCGGCCACGGCCCCGACGAGGCCGCCCTCGGCGTCGAACTCCGCATCGCCTGGCGGGCGCTGACCTTCGCCGGGCTCTGCGGCGACGAACTGCTCGCCACCCTCCAGCAGGTCCTGGAGCACGAGCGCGCCGACGACGAGACCTTCGCGACGCTGTGCGCGGTCGACATATCGGCGGACGGGCGCCGGGCGGGCCTCAGCCTCGCCGGCCACCCCGCCCCGCTGCTCGTACGCCCCGGACGGGCGCCGCGGCTGCTGCCCCAGGAGGACGGCGGCCCCGCGCTCGGCCTGCTCCGGCGCGCCCGCTGGCCGCGCCGCCAGGTCGAGCTCGGCGGCCTGTGGAGCCTGCTGATGTACACGGACGGGCTGATCGAGGGCCGGGTCGGGGCCGGTGCGCGGCGCCTGGGCCAGGACGGCATGGTCGAGCTGATCAGCCGCGGGCTCGCGGAGGGCCTGCACGGCGAGGAACTCCTGGACGCGACGGTTGCCGAGGTGCAGGCCCTCAACGGCGGGGAGCTGACGGACGACCTCGCGGTGCTGCTGCTCGACCGGGGCAGCCGGGCTCCTGCGGAGGGCGACCGGCCCCACTGGCCGGCGGGGCCGGCGGCCGTGCGGTCGGTACGGACCTGAGCGCGGCGTCGCGCGGGGGCGCGTGACGGGCCGGGGAAACCGGGGTTTCCGCCGGGCGCTCGCCATTGCGGCGGGCTTTCTGCCGGAGTCTTTCCCGGTTTTCCCGGAGTCTTTTCCCGGTGTCTCTTCCGGCGTCAGCGACCGCCGTTGTACGGCCCGTAGGGACCGTCGGAGCTGGAGCCCCGGCCGCGGCGGCGCGGGCCGCGGCCGCCCGAGACCTGCTTGAGCGCGGGCCGGACGTCCACGGCGTAGACGATCGTGGCGACCAGGCCGAGGACCGGCAGGAAGCTCGTGATCCCCATGAACAGGTTCACGGCGACGGTGACACCGAGGATGATCAGCCAGAAGGCCTTGGACTGCTTGTCCGCGGCGCGGTAGGCGTCCTCGCGGTGCACGGCGGCGTTGACGAACGCGAAGAGGCTGAAGACGAGCAGGCCGATGGAGATCCAGTACATGACCTGCCCGAAGGCTTGCACCAGCACGTCGCCCACCTCGTCCGTCTCGTCCGGGCCCTGACCGCCACCGTACCCGGAGAACGGCCCGGGCACGCCATATGTGCCCGGACCGTCCCCGCAGGGCTTTGACCTGCGCTTACTCGCCGGCCTTGGCGTCGGCCCTCTTCGCCGCGGCCGTCTTCCGGGCGGCGGGCTTGCGGGCGGCGCCGGGCTTGGCGTCGTCGGAGGCGGAGGCCTCGGGGGTCTCGGAGGTCTCGGGGGCCTCGGAGCCGGTCGTGCCCGCGGCCTTGTCCTCGGCGGCCTTGTCCGCCGCCGGCTTGTCGCCCGCCGGCTCCGGCTCGATGGCCACGGCGATGTCGTGGAACTCGTCGGCGGCCTCGCCGCGCCACTGCTTCACGGCCACCCGGCCGCGCTCGGTCAGCTTCTCGAACTGCTCGCCCGCCACCGCCACGTACCCGACGGCCTGGCCGACGCCCTTGAGGGCGAAGTCCTGCGCGGTCTGGCCCAGGTTCTTCACGTCGCTGTCGAGCGAGCCGACGACCTCGTTGAACTTCGCGGTCAGAGTGGCCTGGGCCTCCTTGGCCTGCTGCTTCGCCCGCTCGCCCACGGCCTTGGGGTCGGTCTTCTTCAGCTTCTCGAGGCGCTCGGGGGCCTCGGTGATGAACTGCCCGAGCTTCTCCGCGGCGATGTCCGCGGCACCCGCCGCGGCGTAGGCGGTGTCGGTGGCGGCGGTGAGGACGTCCTGCTTGGTGATGGCCATGGCGATGGATCTCCCGGATCAGCTGGAGGGTTTGCTGGCGTCGTCCGTCGAGAGCCCGTTCTCCTTGCGGAAGGACTCGTAGATCTGCAGCAGCACCTGCTTCTGCTGCTCGTTGATCGAGGGGTCGGCGAGGATCACACTGCGGACCTCCGCCTCGTCCCGGTCCCGCTCGTCGAGGATCCCGGCCTGCACGTACAAGGTCTCGGCGGAGATCCGCAGCGCCTTCGCGAGCTGCTGCAAGATCTCGGCGCTCGGCTTGCGCAGGCCGCGCTCGATCTGGCTGAGATACGGGTTGGACACTCCGGCGGCATCGGCGAGCTGCCGCAAGGTGAGCTGCGCGTTGCGCCGCTGCTCGCGCAGGTACTCGCCGAGGTTGCCGACGTTGAGTGAAGCCATGCCCCGATGCTGCCGCATGTTGCTAACTTTTGCAAGCAGGTGCTTGCAAAAGTGTGCGCCGGTCTACGGGGCGCCCCCCGCCTCCGCACAGTCGGTACGACTGGCATCCCCGGAGTCGACCTGCGCCTCACCTGGGCAGGGTTCTAGGAGTACGCAGGCAGCCGGCACAGCTCGGGCGAGCGACGGTGCGTAAGGGCGGTGACACCTATCGTGCTTCGGCTCGGCGGGACTGCCGCCTCGGCCGGGGTCAGGCGCGGCAGGTCAGGTCCTCGGTCGGGAGCTTGCCCGTAATCAGGTAGGCCGTGGCGTTCTTGTCCGCGCAGGAAGCGGGGTCGATGCCGAGGACTCCGTGGCCCTCGCCGCCTTCGACGGTGAGCATCCGGGAGCCGCGCAGGGCCCGGTGCATGGCTTGGGCGGCGAAGAGGGGCGTCTGGGAGTCCCACTCGTTCTGCACGATCAGGGCGCCGGCCTTGTTGTCGATCCTGGTCTGCGGCTCGCTGCCCCGCTTCCAGAAGGCGCACGGCCTGATGGCGGCCGCGAAGTCGCCGTACAGCGGATACCTGGCCTTGTCGCGGATCGCGTCGCGGCGGTACCGCTCGGGGTCGCGCGGCCACGTGCCGGTGTCGGCGCACATGACGGACCAGGCGATCGAGGCGTAGTTGTCGTCGTTGTCGCTGCCGTCGCCGTTGCCGCCGGGCTCCTGGGCCTGGTCGTTCCGGGTCTGACCGGGCGTGCCGGACGGGGCCGGATTCTTGCCCTCGGCCGCCTTCTTCAGCGCGGCGATCCGCTCGGCGGCCTTCCGGACGTGGAAGAACGTGCCGTTGTCGGCGCGAATGCCGTCACCGGTGAGTTTCCGCCCCTCGAAAAGGATGGGCTTGCGGTTCGCCTGCGCCATCAGATCCCAGAAGGTCTTGCGGACCTCGGCCGGGGTGCCGCCCAGTCCGTACGTCGCGTGGTGCCGGGCGGTCCATTCGGTCCATCGCGTGAAAGCCTGCTCGTCCGCCTTCGCCATGTCCTGGAACGTTCCCCGGTAGATCCGCGTGGGGTCGTTCGCGCTGTCCAGGACGAACCGGTCGGCCCGCTGGGGGAACAACTGCAGGTATACGGCGCCGAGATAGGTGCCGTAGGAGGCCCCCAGGAAGGAGATCTTCTCCTCGCCCAGCGCGGCACGGATGGCGTCCATGTCGCGAGCGCTGTTGCGGGTGGTGAGGTGCGGCAGCTTGTCACCGGCCGCGGCCCGGCACTTCTCGGCGACCGTACGCGCCCGCTCCACGTCCTTCGCGAAGGTTTCGGCCTTGTACGGGTAGTTGATGTTCTGTTCGTCGGCGGTCAGGCCGCAGCTGACGGGAGAGCTCTGCCCGGCGCCTCTCAGGTCGAACCCGATGATGTCGTACTGCCGTTTCACTTCCGCGGAGAACTTCATCCCCGGGTCGACCGGCAAACGCAGACCCGGCGCGCCGGGGCCGCCCGGGTTGAGCAGCAGAACGCCGCGGCGCTCCTTCGTGCTGCTCGCCTTCAGGCGGGATATCGCGAGTTCGAGCTTCTTGCCGCCGGGATTTCCGTAGTCCAGCGGTACTTTGACCGTCGCGCACTCAAAGGCGGCGGGGCTGTTCGCGTCGCAGCGCTGCCACGCGAGCTGCTGCTGCTTCGTGTACGGCCTTAGGGGGGCCTCGGCGGCAGGCGCCCCGTCCACGGCAAAGGCCGTTGCGGGGGTCAGAGCCGAAAGGGAAGCCGCCGCTGTGATGCCGGCGGTCAGAAGAGGGGCGATCCTTCTGTCGGCGATCCGTCTGTTGCGCACGATGATGCTCGTCCTTGCTGGTGAGGAGAGTCAGCCGGTCGGTCAACCGGACGGCCACGATTCTGTTTCCCGGGATCCCGGGTGCACATCGCGGGAAGGCGGGAGAAAAAGCTCCCCCGATCGAGGGAGGTCGCGGGTGGGCCGCCCGGCCATACTGGCCGATCATGATCAGGGGAATTCGGCCGCTGCTGCGCGGCTCCACGTATTCGGGTGCGCTGTTCGCCTATTGCGGCGCACTGGTGAGCCTTCTGCTGCTGCCTTTCGCGGCCCTGCCGGCGCTGGCGTGGCCGTCCGCGGCCTATGAAGTGCGGCTCGTTCTGACCCTGCTGGTCTGGGCCGTACTGATCGGCGTGGCCGGAATGGCCCGCCCCACGCGGCGGGTGCTGATCGCGTGCGCCCGCCGGATGCTGGGGGTGCCGCTGCCGGACCCTGCGGGCGGCCGCCGGCGGGCGGGCGCGCCCGGCTCCGGTCCGGCCCCCGCCGCTCCGTCCGCCGCCGGCCGCTGGCGCACCCCGGCCTGGCTGCTGCTGCACGTGGCGCTGGGGTGGGCGGGCGCGCAGCTGAGCATCGTGCTGTTGTTCACGGGCCTGACCATGCCCGGGGACTGGGCCGGCGCCGAGGCGGGGATCAGCGTGAACGGCTGGTCGCTGCGCTCGGAGGCCGGCTGGCAGAGCTGGGTCGCGGCGACCTGCTGCGTGCTGCTGGCGGCGGCCTTGTGCGTGGCGGTGACGAAGGCCCTGCGGTGGCTGGCGCCCAGGCTGCTGGGGCCGTCGGCGGCCGAGCGGCTCGCCCTGGCCGCCGAGCGGGAGCTGGCGCTGGCCGAACGCAACAAGCTCGCCCACGAGTTGCACGACTCGATCGGGCACACGCTGACGGCCACCACGATCCAGGCCGCGGTGGCGGGCGAGGTGCTCTCCGCCGACCCGGTGGCGGCGCGGGCCGCCATGCGCAGCATCGAGGAGTCGACCCGGGCCGCGCTGGAGGACCTGGACTACGTGCTGGGCGTGCTGCGCGAGGAGAAGACGGGGGCGGAGCCCACCCGGACCCTGGCCGACCTGCCCGAGCTGCTGGACCGGGTGCGGCACGCGGGCGCGCCGGTGGAGGCGCAGCTGTCGGGCGAGCTGACGCAGGTGCAGGGGACGCTCTCCCGGGCGGCGTACCGGATCCTGCAGGAGGGGCTGACGAACGCGCTGCGGCACGGGGCGGGCGGGCCGGTCGGCGTCCGGGTGGCGGCCCTGCCGGACGGGCTGGAGCTCAGTGTGGTCAACCGGACCGGAGCAGAGGCGGCCACGGGCACGGGGCAGCGCGCCTTCCCGACGTCCGGACACGGCCTGCCCGGGCTGGCCGAGCGCGTGCGGCTGCTGCACGGCGAGTTCGAGGCGGGCCCGGACGGGCCGCAGACCTGGCGGCTGACGGTCCGGCTGCCGGTACGGTCGTCCGCATGATCGGCTCTGACGCGAGCACGGCCGTTATGGCCGGCACCAGCCCTGCCGGCCCTGCCAGTCCCACCGGCACCCCCGTCACGCTCCTCATCGCGGACGACGACGAGGTGACCCGCAGCGGCCTGCGCACGTTGCTCGCGGCACAGCCGGGCATCGAGGTCGCCGGGGAGGCCGCCGACGGCGTCGAGGCGGTCGAGCAGGCGCGGCGGCTGCGGCCGGACGTGGTCCTGATGGACGTACGGATGCCGCGCCGCAACGGCATCGAGGCCACCCGGCAGCTGCTGGCCGGGCCCGCCGCACCGCCGAAGGTCGTGGTGATCACCACCTTCGAGAACGACGACTACGTCACCGCCGCGCTCAGCGCGGGGGCCAGCGGGTTCGTGCTCAAGCGGCTGCCGGTCCGGCAGATCGCGGAGGCGGTGCGGGTTGTGGCCGCGGGAGAGGCGATCCTCTTCCCGGCGGCGCTGCGCCGGATGGTCGCCGCACGCCCGCTGGGCTCCGCCGAGGCGCTGCCGCAGGCGGCGCTGACGGGGCGGGAGGAGGAGGTGCTGCGGCTGATGGCCACGGGCCTGTCCAACCCGGAGATCGCGGAGTCGCTCACGGTGAGCCTGGAGACGGTGAAGACCCACGTGGGGAACGTGCTGACCAAGCTCGGCGCGCAGAACCGGACCCATGCGGTGGTGATCGCGTACGAGTCCGGTCTGGTGGTGCCGGGGATCGCCGGCTGACGGGGTGTGAGGTCCGCAGTCTCCTGCGCTACGCCGCCGGAGCCGTCGCGCTCACTGCTGCTGCCTCCTCCGCCTCCAGCAGGGCGATCCGCTCCTTGCCCCAGGCGTTCAGCGGTGCCAGGGCCGCGTTCAGGGCGCGGCCGCGCTCGGTGAGTGAGTACTCCACCTTCGGCGGCACCTGGTCGTAGACCTCGCGGTGGACGATGCCGTCCGCCTCCAGCTCGCGGAGCTGCTGCGTCAGCACCTTCTCGCTGATGCCCGGCAGCAGCCGCTTGGTCTCGCCGAAGCGGCGCGCGCCGCTGTCCAGCGCCCACAGAACGAGCACCTTCCACTTGCCGTCGATGACGTCGACGGCGGCGTCGATCCCGCACTGGTACGGACGCTGCTTCATCCATCTCCCCCTGTTGGTCCGGCCGTTCCGGCTGTCCGGCCGTCCTTCAGGCTAAGCGGCGCGCGGCGGCCGTGATTCCCGAATCAACCCCATCCGGGGGTATCTCACGGGCACTCGCCGGGAGGAGGGTGATGGGGCGCGCCTGCTCGGCACGACATGCCTGCCACCGGCCCCAACGGGGGTAGGGCCGGGGGCAGGAGTTCGTGTGCGCGGCTCGGGTCAGGCGCCGTACGGGCGGGCGGCGCGCGCCTCCCGCAGGGACAGGGCCCACCAGGTCAGCTGGTCCAGCATGACCTTCGCCGCGCCGGCGGCCTGCTCGCCCGCCTCCGCGTCCAGGTGCCGGCCGTCGGCGTCGAACTTGCCCCAGGGGCTGTGGAAGCTGACCTGCTCGCGGACGGGCACGGCGTGCAGCTCGGTGAAGACCGGGCGCAGGTGCTCGACCGCGCGCAGGCCGCCGGCCAGGCCGCCGTACGAGACGAAGGCGACGGGCTTGGCGCGCCACTGCGTGTAGTGCCAGTCGATGAGGGTCTTCAGGGACGCCGGGTAGCTGTGGTTGTACTCGGGCGTGAGGACGACGAACGCGTCGGCCCGCTCCAGGCGGGGCGTCACCTCGGCGAGCGCCGCGGCGTCCTCGGTGCTCGGCTCCCCGCTGAGCCGGGCCGGCAGCGGGTGGAGGGCCAGGTCGATGAGGTCGATCTCCATGCCGCCGTGGCGGGCGGCCTGCTCGGTGAACCACTTGGCGACGGTGGGGCCGAAGCGCCCGTCGCGGGTGGAACCGACGATGACGGCGAGGCGGTAGGTGCTCTCGGACACGATGGGACCTTCTGGGAGTCGTGGGTGGTGGGTGGTGCGGATGGTGGGGGTGGTGGGTGGCCCGTGAGCCGTTCCGTTGAGGGAAGTCTGGAACCTCAACACGGCTTGAGGTCAAGGGCGGTGGGGCCGGCCGCAGGGTTTGCCGGGTAAGTCCCCTTTTGAATGTCACCTTCCGGCGCCTACCGCCGCCCGCCGCACCCCCGTTGACCTCAGAAGACGTCGGCGCACCAGGGACGCCGCCCCGTGCGCAGCAGCGCGTCCGCCCGGCCCGCCGCGCCGGGCCGCTCCTCCGTCACCCGGCCGAGCGCCGCGAGCCGCACGGCGGACTCGTCGCCCAGGAAGAGGCTGCCCAGCGCGGCGGCGGGCAGCGTCAGGTCGGCCGGCCGCGCCGTACGGGTGCAGGTGGCGCCGTCAGGGCCGGCGTCCAGCAGGAAGCGGCCGGCGGCCGGGCCGGAGGAGCCGCCGGGACCTGCCGGGTCGGTGATGTCCAGGACGAGCGAGCCGGCCACGGGGTACGTGCGCGACTCCAGCAACGCCGGTACGTCCAGCGGCCGCAGCCACAGAAGGTCGGCGTGCGTGACCACGCGCGCGGCCCGCGGGTCCGGGAGCAGGTCCGGCAGGAGGTCGTCCGGCGCGCGGTAGCCGGTGCGGACGCCGTTGATCCAGTCGACGGACAGCAGGAACAGCCACAGGGCGCGCTCGGCGGCGGGGGAGACCGCGACGAGGTCCAGCACGGTCGCCGTCTGGTGCGGCAGCTTGGCCTCCCACCGGTCGTCGGCGGTGAAGACGAGCATCCCGTCGACGGTGCCTTCCGCGGACCGGTAGACCACGGCTGACGGCTCGGTCCAGGGGGCGTCGTCGATCGGGAGCGCGCCGGTGTTCCGCCGCCACCACGCGTCCGTGCGGTCGACGAGGCCGTGCCGGGCGGCCCGTACCCGCTCGTACAGGGCGGGGCCGTGCTCCCGCAGCTCGGCGATGTCCACGTAGTCGACGCGCCCGCCGTCGCCCGGGCCCGCGTGGCGCGGGTCCACGCCCGCGCGGGGCACGTCCACCTCCCACTCGGTCACCCGGGTGGCCGGGCCGAAGCCGAAGCGGCCGTAGATCGGGTACTCGGCGGCGACCAGCGTCGCCGCGGCGTCACCGCGCTCCGCGGCCTCCCGCAGATCGCGGTCGATCATGCGGCTGAGCAGGCCGCGGCGGCGGTGCGTGGCCGAGACGCTCACGTTGCTGACGGCGTTCGCGGTCACCGACGCCCCGCCCGGGACACTGATCCGCTGCGTGAAGCTGCGGCACGTGGCCACGCAGCGGCCGGCGTCGAACGCGCCCTGGGCGCGGGCGAAATCCACGACCTCGCGGCGGTACGTGAGCTCCGTCTTGCTCACGGCGGGCGACAGGACGAAGCCGGTGCGCATGGCCCGGACCCAGTTGGGGAGGTCGTCTTCGGTGATCGTGCGGACGTCGAGGCTCATGGCCGCGACGCTAGACGCGCGCCCGCCGCGCCCGCACGTGGATTTCCGCAGGCCGCAGGGCCGTGGGTCGCCGGGTCCGCCGCGTCACGCGAGGAGGTCGTCCACCTGCGCTTCCCCCTCGCGGTACCGGCGGGCGATCTCGGCGCTGCAGTCGTCCGCCGTCCGCTGCAGCTGCTGGCGCCGCACCGACACCTGCCGCTCGTACGAGGCCAGGCGGTCCATGGCCGCGTGCAGCTCGCCGTCCGTCCGGGCGCCCAGGTCCGACAGCTCCACCTCCGACAGCATGTCCTCGGCCAGCCGCCGGTACTCCTCGCTGTGCGGCGTGCCCACGGTCACGTGACGGGCGGACGAGCGGTGGTCCGAGGGGGCGTCCGCGAGGATCTCCGACAGCCGGTCCACGACGAGGCGGGCCATGACCGGCGAACCCGGCGAGGAGCGGCGCGCCAGCTCGGCCCGGAGGATGTCGATCCGGCCCTGGAGCAGCCGCCGCACGTAGCTGAGGTCCGCCTCGTCCCGCTGCGCGTCCCGGCGCAGGGCGCGCAGCTCCACCAGGCTCAGCTCGCCGAGACCGCGGCCGGGGACGTCCGCCTGCCGGCCGGAGCGCTGGCTGGGCGGCCGGGGCTGCAGGCTGTCGGCTGCCTTGAGCATGGGGCCGTCCTCAATGGGTGTGGTCATGCGCGTCTTCCGTTTCCCCTCGGGCGGTGTGCGGCCGCATCACATGTGCCCGCACAAGGCACCGCCTGCACGCATCGTGCCACTGGGTGAGGCCCGGGCGCAGGGTCTCCGCACCCGAACGGCCCTGGATGGACGCAAGGCATCATGGTCCGTATGCGTGCAGTGGTGCAGAGGGTGGACGGGGCGCGGGTCGTCGTCGACGGCGAGACCGTCGGAGAGATCATCGGACAGGGGCTGTGCGTCCTCGTCGGGGTGACGCACGACGACACCCCCGCGAAGGCGGAGCAGCTCGCCCGGAAGCTGTGGTCCGTACGGATCCTCGAGGACGAGAAGTCGTGTTCGGACGTGGGGGCGCCGCTGCTCGTGATCTCGCAGTTCACTCTCTACGGTGACGCCCGGAAGGGGCGGCGGCCGACGTGGAACGCGGCTGCCCCTGGCGGGGTTGCCGAGCCCTTGGTGGACGAGGTCGTCGCCCGGCTGCGGGCGCTGGGGGCGACGGTGGAGACGGGCCGCTTCGGCGCGGACATGAAGGTGTCGCTGACGAACAACGGCCCGTTCACGGTGATCGTGGAGGTGTGACGGGCCGGTTCGGCGCCGCCGGGCAGGTCGTGGACGGTTTCGCGCCGTCGCGGCGGAGAAAGAGGCCCCGGTCCCACCCTTTCACCGTTTCCCGGGGGCAAGCCCCCGGCCCCCCGGGAGGGGCCCCCGCCGCCGGACGGCGTTACGGCTCTACCACGACCTCCTGCGTCGCCGCCGTCTTCTCGCCCACCAGCAGCGGCGCGTCCACGGCGACATTGCGCTTGACCAGGGCCAGGGCGATCGGGCCCAGCTCGTAATGCCGGGCCGACGTCGTCACGAAGCCCAGCTGGCGGCCCTCCGGGCCGTCGGAGGCCAGCCGCACGGCGGAACCGTGGGGCGGCAGGGACACCTCGCTGCCGTCGAGGTGCAGGAAGACCAGCCGCCGCGGCGGCTTCCCCAGGTTGTGGACGCGGGCCACGGTCTCCTGGCCGCGGTAGCAGCCCTTCTGGAGGTGGACGGCCGGGCCGATGAGGCCGAGCTCGTGCGGGATCGTCCGGTGGTCGGTCTCCAGGCCGAGCCGGGGGCGGTGCGCCTCCACCCGGAGCGCCTCGTAGGCGAGGACGCCCGCGGCGGGGCCGTGCGCCGCCGCGAACGGCTCCAGCAGCGCGCGCGGCAGGAAGAGGTCCCGTCCGTGCGCCGTCTCGCGCGCCAGGGCGCCTTCGGGTGCTTCCGCGATCGAACCCGCGGGCAGGTACACCACGGCGTAGTCGTCCGTACGGTCGGCGACCTCGACCTGGTAGAAGAACTTCATGCTCTCCAGGTAGGCGATGAGCGCGTCCTGGGTGCCGGGCTCGACGTGGGCCCAGACGGTCTCCCCGTCGTCCACCAGGTACAGGGCGTGCTCGATGTGACCGTTGGCGGAGAGGATCAGCGCTTCCGTGGCCTGCCCCGGGGGGAGGTCGCTGACGTGCTGGGTGAGCAGGAGGTGCAGCCAGCTCAGCCGGTCGGGCCCGGTGACGGTGACGACCCCGCGGTGCGAGAGGTCGACGAATCCGGACCCTCCGGCGAGCGCGCGCTGTTCGCGGAAGAGATCGCCGTAGTGCGCGGCGACCCCTTCGTCGGGGGCTTCGGCGGCGACGGCGCCGGGCAGCGACAGCAGCGGGCTGGCTTTCGATTCACACGGCATGCGGTCAAGCCTACGGCGCGGCCGGCGGCTCCTTCGAGGCGCGCCCGGCGGCGCACTCCCGGCACCGGCCGAAGATCGCGAAGTGCTTCATGTCGGTCTCGAAGCCGAACTCCGCGCGGAGCCGGTCGGTGAACTCCGCGGCCACGGACAGGTCGGCCTCGACGACGCCCGTGCAGTCCCGGCAGACGAGGTGTATGTGGTGGTGCCGGTCGGCGAGGTGGTAGGTCGGAGCGCCGTGCCCGAGGTGGGCGTGGCTGACCAGGCCCAGCTCCTCCAGCAGCTCCAGGGTCCGGTAGACCGTGGAGATGTTGACGCCGCCGGCGGTGCGCCGGACCTCGGTGAGGATGTCGTCCGGCGTCGCGTGCTCCAGCCGGTCGACCGCCTCCAGGACGAGCTGGCGCTGCGGCGTCAGCCGGTACCCGCGCCTACGGAGGTTGCTCTGCCAGTCGGTGTCCACCACCCCACCAGTCTAGGCAGCGTCACCGCTCCCGGACCCCCTTGAGATACCGGGCGAGCGCAGCGATGGCGGCGGGGTTGCGGGGGCTCTCGACGAGGTCGACGTAGTCGAGGACGAAGATGCGGTCGTTCTTGACGGCCGAGACGCCCGCGAGCGGCGGGTACGACTTCAGGAACTCCTTCTTCTGCTCGGCCGTCACGTCGCCGTAGTTGTTGATGACGATGACGTCGGGGTTGCGCTCGACGACGGTCTCCCAGCCGACCGAGGGCCAGGTGTCCTTCACGTCCTTCATCACGTGGTCGCCGCCGGCCTTGGTGATGATGTCGTGCGGGCCGGCGAAGGCGCCGGAGGTGGTCGCCTTGTCGCGGCCGTCGTCGTAGAGGAAGACGGTGGGCCGCTTGCCGTCCTCCGGCACGCCGGCCTGCGCCTCGGCGACCTTCTTCTTGAAGTCCGCGACGAGCTTCGCCGCCCGGTCCTCCACGTCGAAGAGCTTCCCGAGCGTGGTGAGGTCGGTGTAGAGGGCCTCCAGGGGCGGCATGACGCCGCGCGCCTTGCCCGCGCCGCCGTTGCGGCAGGACTCGGTGAGGACGTACGAGCCGACGCCGAGCTTCTTCAGGGCGTCGGGGGTGAAGCCCCGGCCCTCGGCGAAGCCGTAGTTCCAGCCGGCGAAGACCAGGTCGGCCTTCGCGTCCAGCACGAGCTCCTTGGTGATCTCCTTCTTGGACAGCCACTTCACCTTCTCGTAGCCGTCCTTCCACGGCACGGCCTCGCGGTCGGCGCGGTAGCCGGGGGCCACGTAGCCGGCCATGCGGTCCTCCAGGCCGAGCGCGAACATGATCTCGGCGATGCCGACGTCGTTGGTGACGACGCGCTGCGGCGCCTTGTCGTACGTCGTCTTCACCCCGCAGTTCTCGATGGTCACGGGGTAGTGGCCCGAGGCCGCCTTGCCGGAGGTCTCCGTGCCGCCGCCCTCGGTGACCTTCGCCCCGCAGCCGGTGGCCAGGGCGAGGGTGGTGAGGAGGGCGAGGGCGGTACGGGCGGTGCGCATGGCCATGCGGGGGTCCTTAAGGGTCCTTACGAAGCGGGCAGGCGGTCGAACAGCAGGCGCGTCGCGCCGGTCTCCGGGTGCGGCACGCGGTGCGCCCGCACGCCGAACACGCCGGCGAGCAGCTCGGCGGTCAGCACCTCGTCCGGCGGCCCGGACGCGACGATGCGCCCGCCGCGGATGACGTACAGCTCGTCGCAGTGCGTGGCGGCCAGGTCGATGTCGTGCAGGGCGGCCAGGACCGTCAGGCCCGCGCCGCGCACCAGCGCCAGCACCTCCAGCTGCTGGGCGATGTCCAGGTGGTTGGTGGGCTCGTCCAGGACCAGCACCCGGGGCTCCTGGGCCAGCGCGCGGGCGATCAGCACGCGCTGTTTCTCGCCGCCGGACAGCGTGGGGAAGGCGCGCCCGGCCAGGTGGGCCGCGCCGACGCGCTCCAGTGCCGCCGCGCACACCTCGGTGTCGCGGGCCGTGACCCGGGTGCCGGAGCGCTGGTGCGGCAGCCGGCCCATGGCGACGACCTCGCCCGCCGTGAAGTCGAACTCGCTCGCCGACTCCTGCGGCAGGGCCGCCAGCCTGCGCGCGCCCTCCCGGGCGCCCAGGGCGTGGAGGTCGTCGCCGTCCAGGCGGACGGTGCCGGCGGCGGGCCGCAGCGCCCGGTACACGCAGCGCAGCAGGGTGGACTTGCCGCTGCCGTTGGGGCCGATGAGGCCCACGAACCGGCCGCTGCCGGCGCGCAGGGTGATGTCCGAGACCAGGCGGGCGCCCGCGATCTCGACCGACAGGTCCTCGATGTCCACCTGCATCAGGCGCCTCCGAAGGAGTAGATGTCCATCTGCATCAGGCACATCAGGTGCATCAGATACATCAGGCGCCCCCGAAGCTGTAGCGGCGGCGCCGCATCAGCAGCACGAAGCAGGGCACGCCGATGAGGGCGGTCAGGACGCCGACGGGCAGCTCCACGGGCGCGAGCAGCAGCCGGGAGGCGATGTCGACCCACACCAGCAGCACGGCGCCCAGCAGCGGGGCGACGGCCAGCACGCGCCGGTGGTCGGCGCCGACGAGCATCCGGGTGACGTGCGGGACCATCAGGCCGACGAAGCCGATCGCGCCGCTGACGGCGACGACGGCGCCCGTCACGGCCGCCGCCAGGACGAACAGCCCGCGGCGCATCCGGTCCGGGTCCACGCCCAGCGCGGCGGCCGTCTCGTCGCCCATGGCGAGCGCGTTGAGGCTGCGCGCCGACCACAGCAGCGCGCCGATCCCGGCCAGCACGACCGCGGCGGCGACCGGCAGGGACGCCCAGGTGGCGCCGCCCAGGCTGCCGAGCAGCCACATCATGGCCGAGCGGGCGGCCTCCCCGCGCTCCGCGGTGAAGATCATCAGGGTGGTGACGGCGGAGAACCCGTAGTACATCGCCGAGCCGGTGAGGACCAGCCGCAGCGGCGTCAGGCCCTGCGGGGTGCGGGCCGCCAGATAGACCAGCACCATCGCGGCGAGCGCCGAGACGAACGCCGCCCCGGACAGCGCCCAGACCCCCAGCGAGGCCAGCGCGCCGAACAGCAGGACGGCGTTCGCGCCGATCGCGGCGCCCGAGGAGATGCCCAGCACGAACGGGTCGGCGAGGGCGTTGCGGACCATGGCCTGCACGGCCACGCCGACGGCCGAGAGCCCCGCGCCGACGACGGCGGCCAGCAGGGCGCGCGGGAAGCGCAGCTCCCAGACGATGGTGTACGCGGAGACCTCGCCGGGCGAGATCGTCCCGCCGGTGAGCCCCGCCCGCAGGTAGCGCAGCGTCTCGGCCCACGTGACGCCCGCGGCGCCGAGCCCGGTGCCGCACAGGACGGAGACCAGGAGCGCGGCCGTCAGGACGGCCAGCAGGGGCGCCAGCGGCAGCCGCCGGGGCGGCGCGCCGGGGCCCGGCGGCGCCCCGGGCGCGGAGCCGGGACCCTCCGGGCGGAGGACCGGGAGATCTGTCGACACGGGCTGCGCCTTCGCCTCGGGCCGCGTCCGTACGTACGGAGGAGCGGCCCGGGGAGGGTGCGGTCGTGCGCCCGGGGAGTCCCCTCGCAGTCCACGGCGAGTTGTACGGGGATCATGCGCGCCGTGGGCGATCGGGCTTACGGAAAAGGCCCCGGAGGGCCTTTCCGCCTACCGTTGCGGGTCAGCGCCGGAATTCGACCGGACTTTCCCCACGGGGCGCGGTGCTGCTGGACGGGCGGCTCAGCCGGTGTAGGGCGTGCCGTCCGGGTTGTAGAAGGCGACGCCGTCGGGAGCGTCCTCGGGCAGGCTCGCGGCCCACTCCTGGAGGCTCTTCTGGTCGGCGATCTTCTTCAGGTGCGCCGACATGTAGGGGCGCAGCGGCACCTCGGGGGTGGCCTTCTCGCCGACCCACATCAGGTCGCCCTTGACGTAGCCGTACAGGCGCTTGCCGCCGCTGTACGGGCCGGAGGCCTCGGTGCGCGCGACCGCGTCCGTGGCCAGGTCGATCTGCGGCTTCTGGTCGGCCAGCTCGCCGTACCAGACCTCCGCGACGCCCGCGTCGCGGATCATGACGACCTCGACCTTGCGGTCCTTGTCGATCCGCCAGTAGCCGCTCTCGCTCTCCAGCGGGCGCACCATCTTGCCCTCGCCGTCGAGCACCCAGCTGTGCGACGTGTACTCCAGGAAGTCACGGCCGTCGTGGCTGAAGACGACCTCCTGCCCGAAGTTGCACTTCTCGGCACCCGGGAAGTCGGCGACGCCCGCACCCTCCCACTTGCCGAGGAGGAAGACGAGGGGCACGAGGTCCGGGTGGAGGTCGGACGGAATCTCGATCATGGGCTCAGACGATCTGTGCGAGGACGGGTAACTGGTCGGGTCAGCGCTGGCCCTGGTACAGCTTCTTCCAGGTCAGACCGGCGAACGCGAGAACGCCGACGGCGACCAGCACGAGCAGGGTGGTGAAGACTGCCTCAAGCACGAGCGCGCTCCTCGTCGGGAGTGAGGGTGTGTACGGACCGCTGCCGAGTCTAGTCGGCCCGGATTCCGGCGGCGCTGTGAGGTGGATCGTGGCCGCCCGCCCTTGCGCCCGCGGGGCTAGAGTGCCTGGCATGGCCAAGAAGCTGGTGATCAAGGTGACGGCGGGCGCGGACGCCCCCGAGCGGTGCTCTCAGGCGTTCACGGTGGCGGCCGTCGCCGTCGCGAGCGGGGTCGAGGTGTCGCTGTGGCTGACCGGCGAGTCGTCGTGGTTCGCGCTGCCGGGGCGGGCGGCGGAGTTCGAGCTGCCGCACGCGGCGCCCCTGCCGGACCTCATCGAGGGCATCAAGGCCGGCGGCGGGACGATCACGGTGTGCACGCAGTGCGCGGCGCGGCGCGACATCGAGGAGAAGGACCTGATCGAGGGCGCGCGGATCGCCGGCGCGCAGGTCTTCGTCCAGGAGGCGATGGCGGACGGCGTGCAGGCGCTCGTCTACTGATCACGGGCGGCAGCGGTCAGTACCGCTTCTTGCCGTCGAGCTCGTCCCACCACTCGTCCGACTTCGGGTCGCCGGAGGGGTCGTCCCACCAGCGGTCGTCGGGCCCCCGGCGGTTGGCGACGATGGCGGCGACGGGCGGGATGACCATGGCGAAGAGGCACATGCCCACCGCTGCGGGCACGGACCACAGGCGCACCACGGCCCACGCCAGGACGAACAGTCCGATGCAGACGCCCATCATGGCGAAGTACAGATGACGCCGCCGTGCGTACACAGCTCCACGGTACGGCGGCGGCACGGAGGGCCGCACCCCCCAAGGCGTCCAACCCGGGATGCGGCCCTCCGGCCGTCGGCGGCGTCCTGGGACGCATGTCTTCAGACGGCGATGGCGACCTCAGACGGCGATGGCGACCTCGGCCAGGCCGCCCTGCTGTGCCACGACCTTGCGGTCGGCGGTCGCGCCGGGCACCAGCGCGCGCACCGTCCACGTACCCTCCGCCGCGTAGAAGCGGAACTGCCCGGTCGCGGACGTGGGCACCTCGGCGGTGAACTCGCCGTTCGAGTCCAGCAGGCGCACGTAGCCGGTGACGGGCTCGCCGTCGCGGGTCACCGAACCCTGGATCGTGGTCTCACCGGGCTTGACGGCCCCGGCGTCGGGGCCGCCGGCCTTTGCTCCACACATAAGCGTTTCCTTCTCTTGCCTGTTGCAGGGGGAGGCGGGTCAGTTCGCGCCGAGCTGGATCGGCACGCCGACGAGGGAGCCGTACTCGGTCCAGGAGCCGTCGTAGTTCCGCACGTTCTGCTGGCCGAGCAGCTCGTGCAGGACGAACCACGTGTGCGCGGAGCGCTCGCCGATCCGGCAGTAGGCGATGGTGTCCTTCGACAGGTCCACGCCCGCGCCCTCGTAGAGCGCCTTCAGGTCCTCGTCGGACTTGAAGGTGCCGTCGTCGTTGGCCGACTTCGACCAGGGGATGTTGCGCGCGGTCGGCACGTGGCCGGGGCGCTGCGACTGCTCCTGGGGGAGGTGCGCCGGGGCGAGCAGCTTGCCGCTGAACTCGTCGGGGGAGCGGACGTCGACGAGGTTGAGCTCGCCGATCGCGGCCACGACGTCGTCGCGGAAGGCGCGGATGGAGGCGTCCTGCGGCTGGGCGCGGTATTCGGCGCGGGGGCGCTGCGGGACCTCGGCGACGAGGTCGCGGGAGTCGAGCTCCCACTTCTTGCGGCCGCCGTCGAGGAGCTTCACGTCCTGGTGGCCGTAGAGCTTGAAGTACCAGTAGGCGTACGCGGCGAACCAGTTGTTGTTGCCGCCGTAGAGGACGACGGTGTCGTCGTTCGCGATGCCCTTCGCGGAGAGCAGTTCCTCGAAGCCTGCCTGGTCCACGAAGTCGCGGCGGACGGGGTCCTGGAGGTCCGTCTTCCAGTCGATGCGGACGGCGGTCTTGATGTGGTTCTTGTCGTACGCGGACGTGTCCTCGTCGACCTCGACGATGACGGTCTTCGGGTCGCCTGCGTCGATGCGGGCCTGTACCCAGTCGGCGTCCACCAGGACGTCACTGCGGCTCATGCTGTTCTCCTCCGGGGCAGTTGCGGATTGCGCAAACGCTTGCTGGGCGCGCGGCGAGGGGAGCGCGCGGCGCTGCGCAGCGGGTGGGGTGGGAGACGAGACGGGGGAAGACTTCCCGTAAAAGCGGGGAACGTTTCCCGTCAGACATGACGACAGAGCATGGCGGCGACGCGGCACAGGTCGACTGCCCGCCGCTTCGTGAGGTCCGCCTGTCGCTTCATGGGCACGATGGTAGGGACGCCGGATTGGACTGTCACCGGTGTGTTGAATAGTGAGACAGAATCTTCCGGATTCTGGGATCCGGGAAGCCTGGAGGGATGCCGGAGGCGGGTCCGCGCTCCGCCCCGGGCGTCCGCGCCGCCAGGAAGTCTGCCCTCCGGACGACGTGTCTCGCAGCGTGGACCAGGTGGGGCGGAAAGCGGGCCGGTCAGCCGGCCAGGTTGACGTTCGAGCCGGTCAGCGTGATGTCGACACCGTCCTTCGTCGCCACGACCTTGTCCAGCTTGAGGCCCTTCGGCAGGCCGCTGATGCGCCGGTCGAAGTCCGTCTTCTGCCGGATCGCACGCTCCACGCCGGGGAAGGCCTTGGCCTCCTCGGGGATCTGGTCCGCCCGCACCCGGACGGTGTCGCCGTTCACGATCGTGACCGTGGAGACGACGCTGCGCTCGATGGGCATCCCCGCGAGCTCCACCTTGCCGGTGACCTTGACCTGGCTCTTGCCGGCGGTGCCCTGGCCGCCGAAGCCGACCTTCACCGTCGGGTCGTTCGTGGCCTTGCTGAGGTCCTCGTAGGAGAGGTGCGCCGTGCCCGTCGCCTTGGTCGCGACGGCCGAGCTGAAGCTGCTGTCGATCTTGACGTCCTGCAGCTTGGCGTCGAAGCCCGACATCCGGATCGACTGCCCGCCGGAGCTCGCGGTCGCGCCGTCCAGCTTGACCTCGACCTCCTCCAGGCGCGAGTCGGCGATCTGCGTGAGGAAGGGGAATCCCTTGATGGAGACCTCGGGCGTGCCCGTCAGCCCCTGACTGCTGCGGATCTTCTCGGCCGCCTGGTCCTCGGCGAAGTACACCGCCAGGCGGTCGGCGCCCACGAAGAGGGCCCCCAATATCACCGCGATGATCAGGATGATGCGTATCGCGCGCATGCGGTTTCTCCAGCTCCCCCGGGTCCCGGTCAGGCCCCTGCACTGACCTTGCAATGCCATGGAGCCTAACCGGACCACTGAGAGGGGAGGGAAGAGCGAGCGGCGGCGGCTCAGCCCAGGACGCGGCCCAGGACGTAGACCGCGGGGGCCGCGGCCGCCAGAGGCAGGGCCACGCCCGCCGTCATGTGCACGAACCGCGACGGGTAGTCGTAGCTCGCGACGCGCAGGCCGATCAGCGCGCAGGCGCCCGCGGCGAGGCCCAACAGGGCGCCGGCGGTGCCCAGGTCCGTCAGGCCGCCGGTGGCGATGCCCGAACCCGCGGCCGCGAGCAGCGCCACGACGGGCGCGGCCAGGGACGGCAGCGGCAGGGCCCGCGCCAGGGCGGTCACGGCCACGGCGCTCGCGCCGACCACGACGGCGTCGGAGGACGCGGCCAGGTGCCCGGCCGCGAGGACCGCGAGGGCGGAGGAGGCGGCGGCCGCCGTCAGGCCGTACAGCCGCTCGTCCGGCGAGGCGTGGCTGCGCAGCTGCAGGACGATGACCAGCAGGATCCACACGCCGAGGGTGCCGATGACGACGGTCGGCGCCTGCGAGCGGTCCGTGGCCAGCATGCCGATGTCGGCGGCCACGCCGCCGAGGAAGGCGAGCGCGATGCCCTGCCGGGCGGGCCACATGCCGTTGAGCCGGAACCAGCCCGCGGCCGTCACCGCCTGCAGCAGCACCAGCGGCACCGCCAGCGCGAACTGGCCGAGCGGCGCCGTGAGCGCGAGCAGCGCGGCGAGCGCCGTCGTCACCAGGGCGGGCTTGAGGCCCGGCGAGAGGATCTGCGCCCGGCCCTCGGCCTTCGCCTTCTCGGCGGCCGTCATGGGCCGCTCGCTGCCGCCGCCGCCGTGGCCGTCGCCGTTGCCGGGCTCGGCGAGGGGCGCGGGCTCGTGCACCGGCGCGGGCACGACCGAGGCCGCCGCGCGCGGCACGACGCCGGACGCGGCCGGGCGCTCCTCGGGCAGCGGGCTGCCGGCGGCGGACCAGGACGTGCCGTGGGAGCGGTCCTCCGCCTGCGGGACGGGCGGCTGCTGCCACGTGCCCGTGTCCCACGTCGGCGTCTGCCAGGTCTGCGTGACCGGCTCGTCGTGCGCGGAGAAGCCCTGCCCGCCGTTGGTCGTCGGCCACTGGTACTGCTGCTGCTGGTGCTGCTGTGCCTGCGGCTGCTGCTGGGCGTACGGGTCGTAGGCGCCGTACGAGTCGCTGTACGAGCCGTGCGCCTGGGACTGTCCCTGTTGCTGTCCCTGTCCCTGGTGCTGCTGATGTTGCCCGTGTTGCTGTTGTTGCCCGTGCTGCGCCTGCTGCTGCTGGTGGTCGTACGAGCCGTACGCCCCGTCCTGCTGCCCGTAAGACTGCGCGTCATAGCGCTGCGTCCGGGCGTCGTAGGCGTCGTACGAGTCGTACGGGTCCTGCGGGTCGTACGTATGGTGCGGCTGATTGCTCATGCTGCCGGGGTCACCCTCCTGCGAAGGGCGGGAGCACCTCTACGGTGCCGCCCTCGGCCAGTTGGACCGTTGCGTGGTCGCGGGTGCCGACCGGGGCGCCGTCCACGAGGAACGAGCAGCGCGTCAGCACCCGGGCGAAGTCGGGGCGCTCCGCGTGCCGCCGGCGGGCCGCTTCCAGCGCCTGCGCGAGCGTCCGCGCAGCGTACGGCTCCTCCGCCGTGCCGGCGGCGGCCTTCGCCGCGGCCCAGTACCGGATGGTGCCCACCGGGCCCGGCTGCCCCGGCAGGGCCGGTTTGACCGGGTGTGCCGGTTGTGTCGTCGCCACGGCGACCCCTTTCCTTCTTCTGCCGCCTCCCATGATGACGGGTGCCGCACGAGCGGAGCGCCGCCCGTGCAAATACGGAGGCCGCACGGCGAGGCGCTCGCTTAGGCTGCCGAGTGTGCTGGTCCGACTATCACGGGCATATCTGAGGCCCTACTCCACTTCGATCGCGCTGATCGTGCTCCTGCAGCTCGTCCAGACGCTTGCCACGCTCTACCTACCCTCTCTGAACGCCGACATCATCGACAACGGTGTCGTGAAGGGTGACACCGGCTACATCCTGTCCCTCGGCGGCGGGATGCTCGCGGTCACCCTGGCCCAGATCGTCTGCGCGATCGGGGCGACGTACTTCGGCGCCCGGACCGCGATGGCGGTCGGGCGCGATCTGCGCGCCGCCGTCTTCGACCGCGTGCAGTCCTTCTCCGCGCGCGAGATGGGGCACTTCGGCGCCCCCTCGCTGATCACCCGCACTACCAACGACGTGCAGCAGATCCAGCTGCTCGTCCTGATGGCATTCACGCTGATGGTGTCCGCGCCGATCATGTGCGTGGGCGGCATCCTGATGGCGCTCGACCAGGACGTGCCGCTGTCCGCCCTGCTGCTCGTCATCGTGCCCGTCCTCGGCGTGATCGTCTCGCTGATCATCTGGCGGATGCGACCGGTTTTCCGCGGCGTGCAGGACAAGATCGACACGGTCAACCGGGTGCTGCGCGAGCAGATCACCGGCATCCGCGTCATCCGCGCCTTCGTCCGCGACACCCACGAGCGGGAACGTTTCGACGGCGCGAACGCCGACCTGATGGACGTCTCGCTCAAGGCCGGCCGGCTGATGTCGCTGATGTTCCCGTCCGTGATGCTGGTCGTGAACCTCTCCTCCATCGCCGTGCTCTGGTTCGGCGGTCACCGCATCGAGAGCGGCGACATGGAGATCGGTGCGCTGACGGCGTTCCTCAGCTATCTGATGCAGATCCTGATGGCCGTCATGATGGCCACCTTCATGTTCATGATGGTGCCGCGCGCCGAGGTCTGCGCCGAGCGCGTCCAGGAGGTCCTCTCCACCGACTCCAGCGTCGTGCCGCCGGCGAAGCCGGTCACCGCGCTGCGCGGCGGCGGGCACCTGGAGCTCAGCGGCGTCGAGTTCCGCTATCCGGGCGCGGAGGAGCCGGTCCTCAAGGACATCTCGCTCGTGGCCCGGCCCGGTGAGATCACGGCCGTCATCGGCTCCACCGGCAGCGGCAAGTCCACGCTGCTGGGGCTGATCCCGAGGCTCTTCGACGCGACCGCCGGAACGGTCACCGTCGGGGGCGTCGACGTCCGCGAGCTCGACCCCGTCCGCTCCGCCGAGGCCATCGGCTTCGTCCCGCAGAAGCCCTACCTGTTCTCCGGGACCGTCGCCTCCAACCTCCGCTACGGGCGCCCCGACGCGAGTGACGAGGAGCTGTGGGAGGCGCTGGAGACCGCGCAGGCCCGCGACTTCGTCGCGAGCATGGAGGACGGCCTGGAGGCGCCGATCGCGCAGGGCGGCACCAACGTCTCCGGCGGGCAGCGGCAGCGGCTCGCCATCGCCCGCGCCCTGGTCCGCAAGCCGGACATCTATCTCTTCGACGACTCCTTCTCCGCCCTCGACTACGCCACCGACGCCCGGCTGCGGGCCGCGCTGGCCCGCGAGACGGGGAACGCCACGGTCGTCATCGTCGCCCAGCGCGTCTCCACGATCCGCGACGCCGATCGCATCGTCGTCCTGGACGAGGGCCGCGTCGTCGGCACCGGCACCCACGGCGAGCTGATGGCCGGCAACGAGACCTACCGGGAGATCGTGCTCTCCCAGCTCACCGAGGAGGAGGCGGCGTGACGACCCCGGAGAAACCGGCTTCCCCGGGCGGGGACAAGGCTGCGGGCGGCGGGCCCGCGGGCGGCAAGCCCGGCGCACCGGCCGCCGGCGGCCCCGCCCGCCGCGGGCCCGCCCCCGCCACCGGCATCGCCCGCTTCATGGGCGGCCAGCCCACCGAGCGGTCCATGGACTTCGCCGGGTCCGCCAAGCGCCTGCTGGGCACCCTCAGACCCGAGCGGTCCCTGATCACCGTCGCGCTCGTCCTGTGCGTCGCGAGCGTCACCCTGTCGGTCCTCGGACCGAAGATCCTCGGCCGGGCCACCGACCTGATCTTCGCGGGGGTCATAGGCAACAAGTTCCCCGACGGCATCACCAAGGCCGAGGCCGTCGAGCAGATGCGGCGGCAGGGCAACGGCACCGTCGCCGACCTGCTCGGCTCGGTCGACTTCACCCCCGGCCACGGCATCGACTTCGACGCCGTGGGCGAGGTGCTGCTGTGGGTCCTGCTGATCTACGTCGGCGCGTCCCTGTTCGGGCTCGTCCAGGCGCGGCTCGCCACCACCGTCGTGCAGCGCGCCGTCTTCCGGCTGCGCCGCCGGGTCGAGGAGAAGCTCGGCCGGCTGCCGCTCAGCTACTTCGACAAGCAGCCGCGCGGCGAGGTCCTCTCCCGCGCCACGAACGACATCGACAACATCGCCCAGACGCTCCAGCAGACCATGAGCCAGATAGTCACCTCGCTGCTGACGATCGCCGGCGTGCTGGCCGTCATGTTCTGGATCTCCTGGCTGCTCGCCCTGGTGGCGCTGGTCACCGTCCCCGTGTCCGTCATCGTCGCCACGAAGATCGGCAAGCGGGCGCAGCCGCAGTTCGTCGCCCAGTGGAAGACCACCGGCACGCTCAACGCCCACATCGAGGAGATGTACACCGGGCACGCGCTGGTCAAGGTCTTCGGCCGCGAGAAGGAGTCCGCGGAGATCTTCCGCAAGGAGAACGAGGACCTCTTCCAGGCCGGCTTCAAGGCCCAGTTCATCTCGGGCGTCATCCAGCCCGCGATGATGTTCATCGGCAACCTCAACTACGTGCTCGTCGCCGTCGTCGGCGGCCTGCGGGTCGCCTCCGGCGCGCTGTCCATCGGTGACGTACAGGCCTTCGTGCAGTACTCGCGCCAGTTCAGCCAGCCGCTCACGCAGGTGGCCTCCATGGCCAACCTCGTGCAGTCCGGCGTCGCCTCCGCCGAGCGCGTCTTCGAGCTGCTCGACGCCGAGGAGCAGTCGGCCGACCCGGCGGACGCCCCGAAGCCGGGCCGGGTGCACGGCGAGGTGGCCTTCGAGGAGGTCTCCTTCCGCTACGAGCCGGACAAGCCCCTCATCGAGGGCCTGTCCCTGACCGTGCGGCCCGGCCAGACCGTCGCCATCGTCGGCCCGACCGGCGCCGGCAAGACCACGCTGGTCAACTTGCTGATGCGGTTCTACGAGGTGGGCGGCGGCCGCATCACCCTCGACGGGACCGACATCGCCGCCATGTCGCGCGAGGAGCTGCGCTCCCACATCGGCATGGTCCTCCAGGACACCTGGCTCTTCGGCGGCACGATCGCGGACAACATCGCCTACGGGGCGCCCGCCGGCACCTCGATGGACAAGATCGTCGCGGCGGCCAGGGCCACGCACGTCGACCGCTTCGTGCGGACGCTCCCCGACGGCTACGACACCGTCATCGACGACGAGGGCTCCGGCGTCAGCGTCGGCGAGAAGCAGCTCATCACCATCGCCCGGGCGTTCCTGGCCGAGCCGGAGATCCTCGTCCTCGACGAGGCGACCAGCTCCGTCGACACCCGTACGGAGGTCCTCATCCAGCAGGCGATGGGCCGGCTGCGCACGGGGCGCACCAGCTTCGTGATCGCGCACCGGCTCTCCACGATCCGGGACGCGGACGTCATCCTCGTGATGGAGTCCGGCCGGATCGTGGAACAGGGCACGCACGACGGGCTGCTGGCGGCGGGCGGCGCGTACGCGCGGTTGTACGAGGCGCAGTTCGCGGAGCCGGCCGTGGAGGCGTAGCGCCTTTCCGGCGGATTGCGGGGGGGGGGGCGCCGGTTTCGGTGGCGCCGCATTCCGCCGGACCCTCGCCGCGGTGGCTTGGCGCCGCGGCGGTTCTGAGAGGCAGAGCCTCTCAACACCAGCGGCTGCCGGCGCCATGTTTGTCCCGCCGCCGCGGCGCGCAACCACCGCGGCGGCGTCCGGCGGTGCCGGTCCGGGCTCAGCCCGGCCCCCGTCGCAGCCGGGCTGTCGCCCACCCCGCGATGCGTTCCAGCAGCTCAGCGCGCGCAGCGCTCTCCGCATGGCCGAAGCCCCGCTCGATCCACAGTTCCGTGGACCGTGGGTCGCCCGCGCCCGCGAGGGCGTAAGGGTGGTCGAGCGGGAAGTACGCGTCCCGGTCGCCGTGCACGATCAGCAGCGGCCGGGGCGCGATCATCGGGACGGCCTCGACGGGCGAGAGCGGGACCGGGTCCCAGTCCTCCGCCTGGACCCGCGTCCCCAGCCCGTAGCGCGCGATCAGCCGCCCCGCGGGGCGTGAGATCGCCCAGTGCAGACGACGCATGGGTGCGGTACCGCGGTAATACCACCGTGCGGGCGCACTGACGGCCACGACCGTGTCGGAATGTGCGTCCGTGCGCCCTCCGTGCTCCCCGTGCCCGGCAGGCCGCTCGCGGCCGTAGAGCGCGGCGTGCCGCAGGGCCACCGAGCCGCCCATCGAAAAGCCGACGGTGGCCACGCGCTCGTGCCCGAGGGAGCGTGCCCAGCGCACGGCCGCGGCCAGGTCGAGCACCTCGCGGTCGCCGACCGAGGAGCGGCCGCCCGAGCCGCCGTGGCCCCGGAAGGAGAATGTGATCACGGCCGCACGCTGGGCGAACACCTGCGCCGCCCGGCGCAGGCCGGGCCGGTCGAGGGCGCCCGTGAAGCCGTGCGCGAGCACCACCGCGGGGGTGTCCGGAGGGGGGATCCGCGAGCCCGCGCGGGGCTCGTAGGCCGCTTCCACCCGGACTCCGTCGGCTGTCAAGAGCGCGATGCGATGACCACTCGAAGTGATCGACGGAACACAAGGTCGTGCAAAATCGTCCGGACCTCGGAAAGTCATGTGGGTTATTCTGCTGGGCAGAGAGGATCCGGGCAGAGTAGCCCCCGGGTCCTTTTGTGCATTCATGAGCTGAACACGTGCTGAACTTGTGCCCTCGACAGGTGCCGGGACGCACGCAACCGTACGAAGCAGTGCCGCACTCTCCCCCAGAGCAAGGCCTGGGTGGTACCCCTTCGCAGGGACCGAGGAGGAACCGACGTCATGGGCGAGCGAAGCGCGCGGGTCCGCAAGGACCGTACGACCAGTGAGGCGGGTGGCAGCCGATGAGTTCACTGCTGCTCCTGACCAATGCCCTCCAGCCCTCCACGGAGGTCCTGCCGGCGCTCGGCCTCCTCCTCCACAGCGTGCGGGTGGCCCCCGCCGAGGGCCCGGCCCTCGTGGACACCCCCGGGGCCGACGTCATACTGATCGACGGCCGCCGTGACCTTCCGCACGTGCGCAGCCTCTGCCAGCTGCTGCGCTCCACCGGCCCGGGCTGCCCGCTGATCCTCGTCGTCACCGAGGGCGGCCTCGCGGCCGTCACCGCCGACTGGGGCGTGGACGACGTCCTTCTCGACACCGCGGGCCCCGCCGAGGTCGAGGCGCGGCTGCGGCTGGCGATGGGCCGCCAGCAGATCTCGACGGACGACAGCCCCATGGAGATCCGCACGGGCGACCTCTCCGTGGACGAGGCCACGTACAGCGCGAAGCTCAAGGGCCGGGTGCTGGACCTCACGTTCAAGGAGTTCGAGCTGCTGAAGTACCTCGCCCAGCATCCGGGGCGGGTCTTCACCCGGGCCCAGCTGCTGCAGGAGGTCTGGGGCTACGACTACTTCGGCGGTACGCGCACGGTGGACGTGCACGTGCGGCGGCTGCGGGCGAAGCTGGGGCCCGAGCACGAGTCGCTCATCGGCACCGTCCGGAATGTCGGCTATCGGTTCGTGGTGCCGGAGAAGATCGACAATCCGGGGGAGGGCAAGCCCAAGGACTCCGCCAAGGCGCGGCGGGCGGAGGAGCCGGAGGCCGCGGAGAGCGGGGCCGCTCGCCCGGCCGAGCGGTGAGTGGACCCGCGTAGACTGCCGCGCGTGGCCAAGGTGACGCGGGACGATGTGGCGAGACTGGCGGGGACGTCGACCGCGGTGGTCAGCTACGTCATCAACAACGGGCCGAGGCCGGTGGCCCCGGCCACGCGGGAGCGCGTGCTGGCCGCGATCAAGGAGCTGGGGTACCGGCCGGACCGGGTCGCCCAGGCGATGGCGTCCCGCCGTACGGACCTCATAGGCCTGATCGTCCCGGACGCCCGCCAGCCGTTCTTCGCCGAGATGGCCCACGCCGTCGAACAGGCGGCGGCCGAGCGCGGGAAGATGGTGCTCGTCGGGAACTCCGACTACCTGGACGAGCGCGAAGTGCACTACCTGCGCGCGTTCCTCGGCATGCGGGTCTCCGGCCTGATCCTCATCAGCCAGGGCCCCAGCGAGCACGCGGCCGCGGAGATCGACGCCTGGGACGCCCGGGTGGTCCTCATGCACCGCCGGCCCGACGCGATCGACGACGTCGCCGTCGTCACCGACGACATCGGCGGCGCCCAGCTCGCCACCCGCCACCTGCTGGAGCACGGCCACCCCTACGTCGCCTGCCTCGGCGGCACCGAACGCACCCCGACCATAGGCGACCCCGTCACCGACCACGTCGAGGGCTGGCGCCGGGCCATGCGCGAGGCGGGGAAGTCCCTCGAAGGCCGCCTCTTCCCGGCCCCGTACAACCGCTACGAGGCCTACAAGGTCGCCCTGGAGCTGCTCTCCGGCCCCGACCGCCCCCCGGCCCTGCTCTGCGCCACGGACGACCAGGCCATCGGCGTGCTGCGCGCGGCCCGCGAGCTGCGCATCGACGTGCCGGGCGAGCTGGCGGTCGCCGGCTTCGACGACGTCAAGGAAGCCGCCCTGACCGACCCGCCGCTGACCACGGTCGCCTCCGACCGGCAGGCCATGGCCCGCTCGGCCGTGGATCTCGTCCTGGACGACTCGCTCCGGGTGACGGGCACGCGCCGCGAGCGGCTCAAGCAGTTCCCGTCCGCGCTGGTGGTGCGGCGGTCCTGCGGCTGCGGCGGCGACTGACGACGCAGGTGTGGCGCCGCGCCCGCCCGGGCCGGGGTTGACCTTCACACCGGTGTCAGGCTCTAGCGTCGACGCGTGAGCAGCCGTCCCCGCGCTGCCGCCCGTACCGCAGGAGTGACACCCATGGCCTCTTCCGGCACTTCTTCCGCCTCCCCTTTCGTCGTCCAGCGCGACGGCCGCGCGGCGACCGTCGCGGAACTGGCGCCGCTCGCCTTCGCGGGCTACGCCCACTTCACCGCGATGCAGGTGCGCGGGGGCCGGGTCCGGGGCCTCGACCTGCACCTGGACCGGCTGCGGTCCGCCTCGAAGGAGCTGTTCGGCCGGGCGCTGCCCGACGACCGGGTGCGGTCCCGCCTGCGGGCGGCCCTGGAAGGCGGTCCGGCCGACCTCTCGCTGACGGCCACGGTGTACTCGTCGGCGGGGGAGTTCACCGTCGCCGACCCGGACGCGGAGCCCGAGGTGCTGGTACGGACCGGGCCGGCCGCGTCCGGCCCGGTCGGCCCGCTGGCGCTCGCGCCGGCCGAGCACGAACGGTTCTTCCCGGCCGTGAAGCACGTGGGGGAGCCGGCCAAGACCCACTTCCTGCGCCGGGCCGCGGACCAGGGATTTGACGACGCCGTCTTCGTCGACCGCCGGGGCCGGCTCAGCGAGGGCACGATCTGGAACCTGGCCTTCTGGGACGGCTCGGCGGTGGTGTGGCCCGCGGCCGAGATGCTGACCGGCACGACGATGGGCATCGTCCGCCGGCAGCTGGACCGCCTCGGCGTCCCCCAGCGCGTCCGGGAGATCACGACGGCCGACCTGCCGGGGCTGGCCGGGGCCGTGGTCATGAACTCGTGGACGCCGGGCGTGGCGGTGCACCGGATCGGCCCGGTGTCCCTGCCGCCGGCACCGTCCTTCGTGGACCTGCTCCACCGGGCCTACGCGGCGGAACCGCTCACTTCGCCCTGAGGCGGGGGCGGGCGCCGGCCCCGGGGGGGGCGCTAGTGCGCCGAGAAGATCGCGTGCGCCGCCTCCGAGTTCACCGTGATCAGCTTGGCCGTGACCTCCAGGGTGGTCGGGGCGGCGCCACCCGGCCGCCCCGCAGCCCCTGTGAAGGTCCGCCGGGCAGGCCCTAGCTCTCCGTCCGGTACATCAGGTCCGTCTCGTGGATCTGGAAGCCCAGCCCCTCGTAGACCGCCACCGCCGCCGCGTTGTCGGCGTCCACGTAGAGCATCGCCGTCGGCAGGCCCTGGGCCGCCAGGTGGCGGAGGCCGAGCGTGGTGAGGGACTTGCCGAGGCCGCCGCCCTGGGCGCCGGGGGCCACGCCCAGGACGTAGACCTCGCCGAGGCCCTCCTCGGCGTGGATCTTCGTCCAGTGGAAGCCGATGACGCGGCCGTCCTTCTCGGCGAGGAAGAAGCCCTTGGGGTCGAACCAGTCGGCGGCCTTGCGGTCGTCGAGGTCCCGCTGGACGAGCGAGCCCTGTTCGGGGTGGTGGGCGAAGGCCGCCGCGTTCACGGCGAGCCACTCGGCGTCGTCCTCGCCGGGGCGGAAGGTCCGTACGGTCACGCCCGGGGGGAGCGCCGGCTCGGGGAGGACGAGGTCGTGCAGGGGGCGGCGCATCTGGCGGAGCTCGCGGAAGAGGCTCAGGCCCAGCACCTGCGCGAGGTGCCGCGCCGCCGGGTGCCCGCCGTGCGCCCACACCCGCAGCCGCTTGCCCGACTCGTGGAGCAGCGCGGAGCCGAGCGCCCGCCCGTGCCCGCGGCCCCGGTGCGAGGGGTGGACGACGAGCTCGCCCGCCGGCGCCTCGACGGGGTCGCTGTCCTCCAGTTGGCCGTAGCCCACGAGCAGTCCGTCGTCCGTCCGCAGCAGGACGTGCCGGACGCCGGTCCGGCGCCCCTTCAGCTGCAGCCGGCCCTGCTCGGAGACGGCCGGCTGCCCGTCGGTCTCCGCCGCCTCGGTGATCAGCTGCAGCACGTCCTGCGCCGGTCCGGGCGCGAGTTCGTCCAGGACCTCGATCGACCGCTGCCCGTTCGCGTTGTTCGTGACGTCGCTCATGGTGCGAGCCTACGACGCGGGTGACGGCGAATCGGCACAGCCGACCAGTGCCCGCTGTACCCGTCACGCGTGATCTCTTAAGGCCTGCTGGGCATGGTGGAGCTGAGGCCCCGCGCCGGCATTCGAGGTGTAGGCCGCGTGGGCGCGAATTCTAGACAACCTGACGACTCGTGCGTGCATCAATGCTGGGATTCCAGCATGGTGTCACAAGCCTGAATGCGCTCGCGTTCGTGAGTCAAGCCACCCTGGTGAAGCGGAAGTTCGGGCATCGCGCCCGGCTTGCACTCTCGCCTGCCGAGGAGCTGAAGCTGGACAGGCAGGCGCATGCTGCGCGGACGATGTGGAACCTGCTGCATGCCTGGTGGCAGATGGTGCCGAAGGACAAGCGCACTCTTGCCGCGGCAGATGCCGCGATACGCCAGGCCCGGAAAGAGGTGGATTTCCTCGCCGCACTCCCGGCACAGGCCGCCCAGGCGGTATTGAAGACGTACTTCCAGGCGTGGAAGAACTGCTGGGACGGTCATGCCGACGAGCCGAACTTCAAGGCCCGGATCCGGTCGGTGATGTCGGTGGACATTCCGCAGGGCCGGCATCTGCACATCGCGCGTGTGCACCGCCGCTGGGGCATGGTCAATCTGCCGAAGATCGGCCGGGTCCGCTTCCGCTGGACCAAGGACCTGCCCGTCGGCAAGCGCGCCGGCGAGGAGAACCGCATCACCGGGGCCCGGCTGGTCAAGGATGCCTTCGGCTGGCACATCGCCTTCCGCGCCCAGACCCTCGAACAGGCACCCGCACCGCACACCGGACCCGAGGTCGGTATCGACGCCGGTATCACCGTCCCTCTCGCCCTCTCGGACGGCAGCCACCGGACGCACGGCAATTGGCTGACCGAGAAGGAGCAAGCCAAGTTGCTCCGGCTGGAACGCCGGGCCGCGCAGCGCAAGGCACACCACAAACCGGGCGAGCGGACCAGCCGCCGCCTGGGCAAGACTTACGACCAGGCCGCACGGTTGCGCGCAAAAGCCAGGCGACGCCTCCAGGACTGGCAGCACCAGACCACCACCGCCATCGCCGACACATACGGCACGGTCGTGGTGGAGCAGTTGCAGATCACGAACATGGTCAAATCAGCTAAGGGGACCATCGAGCAGCCGGGAAGGAACGTCGCGCAGAAGGCCGGCCTGAACCGGTCCATCCATGCTGAAGCCTGGGGCCGCACCATCACGATGCTGACCTACAAGCTCGCACAGCGCGGCGGCGCCTTGCACAAGGTCCCGGCGCACGGGACCTCCCAGCGATGCTCCGTATGTGGTTTCACCACACCGGGCAGCCGGGAGACACAAGCCCTGTTCGTATGCAAGAACCCGGACTGCGGATGGTCGGGCAACGCCGACCACAATGCGTCCCGGAACGTTCTGCATCTGTACCGGATCGGCCTCGTGGCGATCCCGGCTGCCGAGAGGGCAGTCGTCAGGCGCGCTCGCCGCGTCAAGCCCACCACCGCAAGGTAGGGGGGAATCTCCCTCGCTGACGGGGAGACCGCTTTAAGCTGCGGCAGACCACTCCGTCCACCTCTCGTACGCAAACATGCACAAAGGGGAACACATGCACGCGACGCCGCCACGCAAGCGCCTGGCGAGACGGCTGACCACGACCGCCGCCGCGCTCGCCGCCACCGCCGGTGTCCTGGCCACCGCCGCCCCGGCCGACGCCGGCACGCACGGCCGTACGGTTGACGTCCAGCTGCTCTCCTTCAACGACCTGCACGGCAACCTGGAGCCGCCGCAGGGCTCGTCGGGCACGGTCACCGAGGCCCGGCCCGACGGCACGACGAAGGCCATACCCGCCGGCGGCGTCGAGTACCTCGCCAACTCGCTGCGCACCGCCCGCAAGGGCCACGAGTACTCGATCACCGCGGCCGCCGGCGACCTCATCGGCGCCAGCCCGCTGATGACCGGCCTCTTCCACGACGAGCCGACCATCGAGGCGATGAACAAGATCGGCCTCGACGCGACCTCCGTGGGCAACCACGAGTTCGACGAGGGCCGCGCCGAGCTGACGCGGATGCAGCGCGGCGGCTGCCACCCGAAGGACGGCTGCGCGGAGAAGGGCAAGACCTTCAAGGGCGCCCGCTTCCCCTACCTCGCCGCGAACGTCCTGGACGAGAAGACCGGCAAGCCGATCCTCAAGCCGTACACGGTCTGGGAGCACAAGGGCGTACGGATCGGCATCATCGGCCTCACCCTGGAGGGCACGCCGGACGTCGTCACCGCCGAGGGCGTCAAGGGCCTGAAGTTCGCCGACGAGGTCGAGACGATCGACAAGTACGCCAAGGAGCTCGACCGTCAGGGCGTGAAGTCGATCATCACGCTGGTCCACGAGGGCGGCATGCCGGCCTCCGGCGCGTACAACTTCGACTGCGACACCCCGGGCGCGGGCGCCGGCATCTCCGGCCCGATCGTGGAGATCGCCAAGAAGGTGACGCCCAAGGTCGACGCCTTCGTCACCGGCCACACCCACCAGGCCTACGCCTGCACCATCCCGGACCCGTCCGGCGCCCCGCGCACGGTGACCTCGGCCGCCTCCTTCGGCCGCCTGTACACCGACACCACGCTCACCTACGACCGGCGCACCAAGGACATCGTCCGCACCCCGGTCAAGAGCACGAACGGCAAGCAGGGCGCGTACGGCAACGACGCGTACGGCAAGGGCAAGGGCGGCAAGCCCGCTTCGAACCCGCGCACCGCGAACCACGTCGTGGACCGCAACCAGCCGAAGGCCGCGGACATGACCGCGCTCATCGACCACTGGAAGAAGCTCGCGGCGCCCGTCGCCGACAAGCCCGTCGGCTACATCACCGCCGACATCAACGGCCGCGGCTCCGAGGCGTACGAGAAGCCGCTCGGCGACGTCATCACCGACGCCCAGCTGGAGGCCCTCGCCCCGGCCGACAAGGGGGGCGCTCAGATCGCGTTCATGAACCCCGGCGGCATCCGCTCCGACCTGGCCTTCAAGGCGTCGGGCGGCGAGGGCGACGGCGTCGTGACGTACGGCGAGGCGTTCACCGTCCAGCCGTTCACCAACATGATGCAGAGCAAGGACCTCACCGGCGCGCAGCTCATCGCCGTGCTCCAGCAGCAGGTCAGCGGCCCGAACGCGGCCGAGCCGAAGATCCTGCAGGTCAGCAAGGGGCTGACGTACACCCTGGACCTGACGAAGAAGGGCGCCGACCGCGTCGTGGCCTCGTCGGTCAAGCTGAACGGCGCCGCCATCGACCCGGCGAAGACCTACCGCGTCGCGGGCAACGAGTTCCTGATGGGCGGCGGCGACGGCTTCCCCGCCTTCAAGGAGGGCACGAACAAGCGCGTCGGCGCGTCCGACCTGGACGTCTTCAACGCCTATCTGACGGCCCACTCGTCGAAGGCCGCCCCGCTGGCCCCGCCGGCGGCCGACCGCATCACGGTCGTCAAGTAACCCTCAGGGAGCGGGCGGCCCCGGAGCACACCGGGGCCGCCCGCCGCCTCACGACTGCTGCCGGATCAGGTCCTCCAGGGAGCCCTCGGGCACCTCGCCGGACGGGGTCAGCTTGTCCACCGCTTGCGGCAGCGTCTGCGCGAGCTGGTCCGCTGCCTCCTCCGGAGTCACGCCCGCCTGCTCCGCCACGTGGTCGAGCGCCTGGTACGGCAGGGCCTGCGCGACCTCCGGCCCGCTGACCTCCTGGTTCGCCCCCTTGCCGACCCACGAGTCGGTCTTCTCCCCGAGGCCGCCCTCCTTGAGGGTGTCCAGCAGCGCGCCGAGCGGATTGCTGCCCGCGCCGTGCGTGCCGGCGCCGCCGAGCGAGGTGAGCAGCGCGCCCAGCAGGCTGCCGCCCTTGCCGGCCTCCCCGCCGCCGAGCAGCCCGCCCAGCAGACTTCCCAGCTCATTGCCCATCGCCGCCGCCTCCTCGATCACCTCGGTAGCAGAGCCATACCCCCGGACGCCCCGCCCGGAGCACGATTCACCCGTTCACCTGCCGTTGAGTCACCTGCCCTCCAGCCCGCGGACGATGCCCAGGATCAGGTCCCGGGACGGCGCCTCGCCGAGGGCCACGGACTCCATGCGGTCGAGCACCATGCGGTAGCGGTCCAACTGGGCCGCGGCGTCCACCAGTTCCGAGCCATGCTCGCGGTCGACGTGCACGGTGTCCAGCTGCGGCACCGGGCCGACCGCGAACAGCGTCGACTGCCCGGAGCCGGGGAACGCGCCCGCGTCGAAGGGGATCACCAGCACCCGGACGTGTTCGCGCTCGCTCATGCCGAGGATGTGCCGCAGCTGCGCCCGCGCGACCGCGGGCCCGCCGAAGCGCATCCGCAGCGCGGCCTCGTGGACGATGGCCGTGTACGGGGTGGGGTGCTCGCGGTAGAGGACGGCCTGCCGCTTGATGCGGTGCGAGACGCGGTGCTCGACCTCCGGCGGGCACAGGGGCGGCACCATCTGGCGGAAGATCTCGCGGCAGTGCTCGGCCGTCTGCAGCAGCCCGGGCAGATGGGCCACGTACGAGGCGCGCAGGGCCACGGCGTGGTGCTCCAGTTCGGCGAGGTCCAGCAGCCCGGCCGGGAGGATCTCGCGGTACTCCTCCCACCAGCCGCGCTTGCGCTCGCCGGCCATGTCGATGAGGGCGGCGACGAGGGCCTCGTCCGAGCACGAGTAGTTGCGCGCGAGGGCGCGCAGGCGCTCGGCGCTCACTCCGTAGCGGCTCGCCTCGATGTTGCTGATCTGGGCCTGGTTGGTGCCGAGGAGCCGTCCGGCCTCGGTCGATGTGAGCCCCGCGCGCTCGCGCAGCTTGCGCAGCTCGGCCCCGAGCCGGAGCTGACGCGCCGTCGGGCTGTTCCTCACCGGCATCTCTCGCCTCTCCCGCGCGTCACCCACACGGGTGCTTACCGAAGTAGTTCTGCCGACGCCGCTAAATACCTTTGGCCAAGCGGCGTACGGTGGTGAGTCGCGCCATTCACCTGCTCGCCCCGCCTCGCTCGTCAGAGGAGCCGGCATGGCCACGGTATCGCCGCAGACCCCTTGGTCGTACACGCTCGACCTGCCCGACGACCCGCGGTCCGCCACCGTCGCGCAGTCCACCGTCCGCACCGTCCTGGAGGCGTACGCCCTGGAGGAACTGGCCGAAGAAACCGCCGGGTTGGTAGTGAAACTGCTCGCACCGGACCGCCCGGGCTACCGGGCCTCCGGAGCGCCCACGTCGCTGCGGCTCACGCATGTGCCGCCGCTCGGGGTGAGGGTCACGGTGTCGTACGGCCGGGGGCGGGAGGTCACCACGGTCGCGTGGTCGTCCCGGTTTCGCGGAGCGCATGACATGCCGACCACGCTAGACGGCCGGCTTGCCCCCGCAGGGGCGAAGGATCCGGGAACCGCCGGAAAAGGTGGTGACCGCACCGGTATTGACGGGCAGGGCCACGCAATCGTGTGTTCATCGGGACTTCATGCAATGCACCCGTAAAAGTGAAGGCCGAAAAATCAATCTTCCTTGCAAAAACATGACAGAGGGACAGGTCACACCCTGATCCATTGAACAGACCGTACGGTATGTGCTTGTGTGTGCAACGGCTGCCGGGCCAAGGAGGGGAGCGCGGCGGCCCCGCCGACCCGAGGAATCCGTACGGTCATGCAGTCCGCCATGAATGCCGCCATGAAGTCCGCCCTGGCGTCCCGGGCGCTCGGCAGTGCCGCGTACTACGTGATCTCGCCGTTCCTCGCCATCTGGTTGCACGGCACGCTCGGGATCCCCGTCGGGGTCGCGGCGGCCGCCGTCGGCGTGCACCTGCTGAGCATGCGGGCCGGCGCGGTCTACATGCAGTTCGTCGTCGTGCGCTTCCGGCTCCGGGCCGTCCTCGTGGGCGGCTATCTGGTGGCGGGTGCCGTCATGCTCGTGCCCGCCGTGCTGCGCCTCGACGACGCCGCGTCCTGGCTCGCCGTCCTGGCCGTGAACGGCACCGCCGTCTCCTGCGCCAACGTCGGCACCAAGGCGCTCATCGCGGGCGCGTGCGACGAGACCACCCGCCTCGCGGCGTTCGGCCGGCTGAACGCGGCGATCAACGGCGGCGCGGCGCTCGGACCCGTGGCCGGCGGCTGGCTGATGTCCGCCACCGGCCGTGCGTTCCCGCTGATCCCGGCCGGGGTGTTCGCCGTGGCGGCCGTGCTGGCCGCCCGCGCGCCGGGCGACGTGACGGCCGTCCCGCCGGAGAAGGGCGCGGCACGCTTCGGGCTGCCCAGCCGGCAGGTGCTGCTGTGGTCGTGCGTGACGGCGACGCTGTGGCTCGCGTACGCACAGTTCGCCAACGTGCTGCCGATGTACGTCGGGACGTCCGTCTCGCCGCGCGTCATCAGCATGCTGTTCCTCGTCAACGCCGTTCTGATCGTGCTGTTCCAGGGCGTCGTGGCCCGGCGGATGCAGAGCCTCGCGGGCCGGCGCGGCGACCGGGCCGTCATCGCGCTCGGCATGGTGCTGCTGGCCGGCGGGCTCGTGCTGTTCGTGCCCGGGCGGGGGCCTGCCTGGCCCGTCGTCTTCGTGGGCGCGGCCGTGTTCACGTTCTCCGAGCTCGTGTGGTCGCCCGCGGCGGACAGCATCATGGCCCGCAAGGCCGAGGGGAACAGCTTCGCCGCGTTCGGATTCGCCGGGCTGGTGTGGGGCATCGCGGAGTCCGCGGGCGGTGCCGTCGGCACGGCCGTGGCGGGCGGTTCGGACAGCGCCTGGACCGGCGGAGCGCCGTTCCTCGTAGCCGCGGCACTCACGTTGATCACGGCCGTGGCCGTAGTCGTCGCCCCCCGCCGCCGCACACCCCTCCCCGCGAAGCCGGTTCGAACCCGCCGTACCGATGAACCCGATCGAGCCGATCGCGCCGATCACACCGACCCCGTCAAGAAATGAGACCGGCACCATGGCCGATCGAGCAGATCACATCGTCATCGTCGAAGCCCTCACCAGCGGCACGGGCCTGCGCCTCGTCGAGGCCGCGGTCCGCCGCGCCGCCCGCGTCACCTTCGTCACCCGCGACAAGGGCCGCTACGCGAACGACCCGCTCCGCCACCTCCTGGACGCGGGCCCGATCGAGGTCCACGTCCGCGAGACGCGCTCCACGGAGGAGCTGACCGAGCTCTTCCAGGAGCTGCGCGACGGCGGCGAGTTCACGCTGATCGCACCCAACGAGCAGTACCTGCTGCCCGCCGCCACCGCGGCCGAGAAGCTGGGCATACCCTTCCTGCCCACGGCCTCCGTGCTGCTGACGCAGGACAAGCACGCCTTCCGGCAGGCCTGCGCCGCCGAGTCCGTCCCGGCGCCGCGCAGCACCGCGGCCGCGGACGTCGAGAGCGCACTCGCCGCGGCCGAGGCCACCGGCTACCCCGTCGTCCTCAAGCCCTCCATCGGCACCGGCAGTTACGGCGTGGTCTCCGCCGCGGACGCCGACGAGCTGCGCTGGCACTTCCCCGAGGTGCGCGACGAGTCCGACGGGCAGGGCGGCGTGCCGCTCGTCGAGGAGTTCCTCATCGGCCCGGTGGTCAGCGCGGAGGTGCTCTACTCCGGCGGCGTCCCGCACGTCCTCGGCATCAGCGACCGCATCATGAGCGAGCTGCCGTACTTCATGGAGCTCGCCATCCGCTTCCCGGTCGACCTCTCCCCGGAGGCCCACGAGCGGATCGAGCGGATCTGCGCCGACCTGGCCCGCCTCATGGCCTACGAGAACGGCCCCGCGCACATCGAGTTCGCCCTCACCGCCGACGGCCCCAAGGTCGTCGAGTTCAACCCGCGCTTCGCGGGCCGCAACGTCTCCACGATGGTCTCCGCCGCGCTCGACTGGAACGTCTTCGACGGCGTCATCGCCTCGTACCTGGGCGAGCCCGTCAACGCCCCCGCGCCCGTCGGCGCCGCCGCCGAACAGGCCCTGTACGCCAAGCGCGGCGGCCGCTTCGAGGACGTCGCGGGCCGCGAGCTGGCCGACCGCGTGCCCGGGCTCCGGGACATCCGGATCACCGCGCGGGCCGGGGACGTCCTGCCGGACGCCAAGGACCAGCGGAGCGAGTACGGAACGCTCTGGTGCACCGGCGCCACGGCCGACGAGGCGGGCATCCGCGCGGCATCGGCGGCGGGCTACCTGCGGCCGGTCTTCGGCGACTAGCACCTCGCCGGCTGTTCCACCCTCGCCGTCGCGGCACCCGGCCGCGGCGGCGAGGGAAGTCGTCGCCCCGCACTCCCGTCGCACCCTGACGGGCCGCTCCACCGGCGCACACCCACGCGCCGTCACTCACCGTAACCGCCATCTCGCAAGACGAAATGAGTACGTACGTGAGCACTTCCCAGCGCCCCCTCATCGACCTCTACAGCGACACCATCACGCTGCCCACCGCCGCCATGCGCACCTTCATGGCCGAGGCCCCGGTCGGTGACGAGCAGAAGGGCGAGGACCCCAGCGTCAACGAACTCACCGCCATGGCCGCCGAGCTGCTCGGCAAGGAAGCCGCCGTCTTCCTGCCCTCGGGCACCATGTGCAACGAGATCGCGCTGGCCGTCCACTCCCGGCCGGGCGACGAGATCCTCGCCGACGCGACCGCGCACATCATCAACTACGAGGTCGGCGGTCCGGCCGCGCTCAGCGGCATCAACGTCCGCGCGCTGGAGGGCGAGCGCGGCGTGTTCACGGCCGAGCAGTTCCGCGCGGCCATCCGCACGCCGAGCCGCTACGCGCCCGCGACGACCGGTGTCGTCATCGAGCAGACGTCCAACGCGGGCGGCGGCACGGTCTGGCCGCTGGAGCGCATCGAGGAGATCACGGCCATCGCCCGCGAGCGCGGCATGTGGGCGCACATGGACGGAGCCCGCCTGCTCAACGCCTCTGTAGCGAGCGGCATCCCGGCCAAGACGTACGCGCAGCACTTCGACTCGGTCTTCATCGACCTCAGCAAGGGCCTCGGCGCGCCGGTCGGCGGACTCCTCGCCGGCACGCGGGAGTTCATCGACAGCGCGTGGCGGCTCAAGCAGCGCTGGGGCGGCGCCATGCGCCAGGCCGGCGTCATCGCCTCGGCGGGCGTCTACGCGCTCCGCCACCACGTGGACCGGCTGGCCGACGACCACGCCAACGCCCGCCTCCTCGCGACGGAGCTCGCGAAGATCGAGGGCCTGGCCGTGCGGCCGGAGCACGTGGAGACGAACATCGTCCTCTTCGACGTGTCCGCCACGGGCCTGACGGCGGCGGAGTTCGGGGCGCGCACGATCGAGGAGCACGGACTGCGGGTCAGCGTCTTCGGCCCGACGACGGTGCGAGTCGTCACCCACCTGGACGTGACGGCGGAGCAGATTCCGGTAGCGGTGGAGGCGATAGCAAAGGTGACGGCGAGCGCGCTCGCCGCAGCCTGATAGCCGGAATACGGGCAGGAGGGGGCGGGGTGGGGTCGGCCCTGGGAGGGGCGTAAAGCGTGATTTGCGGCAGCGTTCGGGGCACCGTCAACGTCGTGCTCGGGCCGTAAATCATGCAGCCCCGGAAGGGTCGGCCCCACCCCGCCCCCGCCCCTACAGAGCGGGCGGAGCCACGGGCGCGCCCGGCAGCCGCACGGAAGCCACCGTCCCCCCGCCCGACGCCGGCCGCAAAGCCACCTCACCCCCGGCCTGCTGCACCGTACGGGCGACGATCGACAGCCCCAGCCCGCTGCCCGGCATGCTGCGGGCGGAGGGGGACCGCCAGAAGCGGTCGAAGACGTGCGGAAGCTCATCAGGCGCGATCCCGGGCCCGTGATCGCGAACGGTGAGCTCACCGGTGGACGACAGAGCCACGTCTACGGTGCCGCCGGGCGGACTGAACTTGACGGCGTTGTCGAGCAGGTTGACCAGGGCGCGTTCGAGGGCGGCCGGCTCGGCCCGCACGTACCAGCTCTCCAGGCGCACCTGGAAGGCCAGCCCCGCGCCCCGCAGCCGGGCCCGCTCGACGGCCCGCTCGGCGGCCTCGTGCAGGGCGATGACCTGCACGGGCTCCGTGCCGGGCCCGGCGTCGGGCCGGGAGAGTTCCTGCAGGTCGCCGATGAGGGCGGCCAGCTCGGCCATCTGCGCCCGGACGCTGGCGAGGAGTTCCTTGCGGTCCTCGGGCGGGATGGCACGCCCGGTCTCCTCGCTCCGCACGAGCAGGTCGATGTTGGTGCGGAGGGAGGTCAGCGGGGTGCGCAGCTCGTGCCCGGCGTCGGCGATGAGCTGCTGCTGCCGGTCGCGGGAGGAGGCGAGGGCGGCGGTCATGGCGTTGAAGGAGCGCGACAGGCGGGCGATCTCGTCCTCGCCCTCGACGGGGATGCGGACCGCCAGGTCCTCCGTGCGGGCGATGTGTTCGACGGCGCCGGTGAGCCGGTCGACGGGCCGCAGCCCGGCGCGGGCGATCCACGCGCCGGCGGTGGCGGCGAGGAGGACGCCGACGCCCGCGGTGACGGCGAGAACAGCCGCCAGGGCGTTGAGGGGCCGGTCGATCTCGCGGAGGGGCTGGGCGATGGAGACGGCTGTGCCGGGCACGGGCCCGGGCGAGGTCGCGACCCGCATCTCCGTGCCGTCCTGGGCCACCGCGTCGTGGAGGGCCTGTTCCTGCTGCCGCTGGGCGACCAGCAGATCGTCGGGCTCCACCTTGATGGGCGACTTGCCGATCGTGGAGCAGACGAAGCCGTCGCCGGTGATGATCTGCACGGTGTAGGGCCGGAAGAGGGTGGACGGCCCGGTGGGCACGGACCCGCAGTTGCGCAGGAGCGTCTTGACGGTGGCGTCGTCGGCGCGGACGCTCGTGAGGGTGGTGTCCCGCTGGTGCTCCAGCTCCTGGCGGGTGACCAGCCAGCAGGCGGCGGCCGCGGCGGCCACGGCGACGGCGACGGCGGCCGCGGTCAGCAGCGCCAGCCGGGAGCGGAGCGGCAGCCGCTGGAGTCTCGCGATCATTCGGCGCCGTCCGTGCGCAGGACGTAGCCCACGCCGCGCACGGTGTGGACGAGGCGCGGTTCGCCGCCGGCCTCGGTCTTGCGGCGCAGGTACATGACGTACACGTCGAGGGAGTTGGACGACGGCTCGAACTCGAAGCCCCACACGGCCTTGAGGATCTGCTCGCGGGTGAGGACCTGCCGGGGGTGGGCCAGGAACAGCTCCAGGAGCGTGAACTCCGTGCGGGTCAGCTCGACGGCCCGGTCGCCGCGCGTGACCTCGCGGGTGTCGAGGTTCATGCGCAGGTCGGCGAAGGAGAGGGTGGCGGAGGCGGCGGGCGCGGCCGTGGCGTAGGCGCTGCGGCGCAGGAGGGCCCGGATGCGGGCGAGCAGCTCGTCCAGCTCGAAGGGTTTGACGAGGTAGTCGTCTGCTCCGGCGTCCAGGCCGGTGACGCGGTCGCCGACGGTGTCGCGGGCGGTGAGCATGAGGATGGGCACGGTGACGCCGGAGGCGCGCAGGCGGCGGGCGGCGGTGAGGCCGTCCATGCGCGGCATGAGGACGTCCAGCACGATCAGCTCCGGGTCGTACGAGGCGGTCTTCGTGACCGCGTCGAGCCCGTCGACGGCCAGCTCGGTGGCGTACCCCTCGAAGGCGAGGCTGCGGCGCAGGGCCTCGCGGACGGCGGGCTCGTCGTCCACGATCAGGATGCGGGCGGGCTGGTCGCCGTGGTCGGCGGGGCTCATCGGCGGTACCTCACGGGTGCGGTCTTGCTTCGGTCAGGGCGCTTCTCGGCCTTCAGCGTCGCACGGCCGCGCGCTCAGCCGTTGCCGCCACCCGCGCCTCCGGCCCGGAGCTTGGCGAGGTCCGCCTTGACGGTGTCGACGGGGATCGCGAAGCCGAGGCCGACGCTGCCCGCGGACTCACCGGACCCGCCGCCGGAAGCGGGCGCGTACATCGCCGAGTTGATCCCGATGATCTCGCCGTTCATGTTGATGAGCGCGCCGCCGGAGTTGCCGGGGTTGAGGGAGGCGTCGGTCTGGATGGCCTTGTACGTGGTCTTGGAGGAGCCGGTGTCGCCGTTGTACTGGTTGCCGCCGAACTCGAAGGGCCACTGCGGGCCGCCGCGCTCGCGCTGCTGCCCGCCGCGCCCCTCCTCCTTGGAGACGGTCACGTCGCGGTCGAGGGCGGAGACGATGCCGCTGGTGACGGTGCCGGTGAGGCCTTCCGGGGAGCCGATCGCGACGACCTCGTCGCCGACCTTGACCTTGCCGGAGTCGCCCAGGGCGGCCGCCTTGAGGCCACTCGCGCCCTGCACCTTGATCAGGGCGAGGTCCTTGCCGGGGTCGGTGCCGACGACCTTGGCGGTCTTCTTGCTGCCGTCGCTGAAGGCGACCTGCACGGTGTCGGCGCCCGCGACGACGTGGTTGTTGGTGATGATCTCGCCGTCGCCGGTGATGACGACGCCGGAGCCGGTGGACTGCCCGCTGGTGGTCGAGGCCTTGATCTCCACGATGCTGGGGCTCACGGCCTTGGCGACGGCGGCGACACCGCCCGCGCTCTTGGAGGAGGCGTTCTGGACGGGAGTGGAGTGGCTGGTGCTGTCGCCCCGGCTGGTCAGCTCGCCCACGAGGGCCGCCGACCCGCCGCCGACGAGCGCGGCGACGATCGCCACGGCGGCGAGCAGCGTGCCGGTCTTGCGGGCGCGGGGGCCGCTGCGGTGACCGGGCGCCGCGGACCCCGGCTGCGGCTCGGAGAACCCGGCGTAGTGGCTGCCGCCCCCGCCGTTGCCGCCCCCGGCCCCGTCCCCGGGCCAGACGGTCACACCACTGGCCGTGGTGACCGGCGGCTGCGGCGGGTACGCGGGGGGCTGCGGGTACGCGTAGGGCTGCTGCGGCTGGGGTTCCTGGGCGCCGTAAGGGCGAGTGTCGTCCGTCATGCCGACGACTCTGCGGCCCGTACATGAAAACTGTCTGAGGGAGCACTGAAAAGGGGCCGAGAAGTCTGTTGGCTCGGCGTAAGGGCGGGGGCAGTGGCCGGAGGCAGGCGGAGGCGGGTCAGGCGGGGAGGCGCCAGCTCGGGCCGCCGGGGGAGCCGAGCCACACACTTTGCTGCTCCGGAGCGACGGTGACCCCGAAATCCGTGGGCGCCGGAAATCCGGCCTCGCCCCAGAGCGCGAGTGCCGCCTCGTACTCGTCCCAGAGACGGACACGGCTACGGCCACCCTGCCGGACGCTCCAGCCGCCGCCTTCGGTGGGTGTGAGGACGGCGAAGGCGCCGCCGTTTGCGGAGTCGAGGACGTAGGTGTGCGCCGTCCCGTTGCTCCCGGGCAGGGAGAAGAAGCGGGCTCCAGGCATGGCGAGCTGGGCGAGGAACCCACTGCCAGAGCCGGTGAGCAGGCCGGGCCCGTGCGGTGTTTCCCGGGCAGTGCCCTCGTCGGGCGCGGGGATCGTGCCGAGGCTGTCAGGTGCGTCCTGCTGGCGGGCGATCATGAAGCTCGGGTCTTCGGTGAGAAACCGCCCCTCGGCGCGTCCGTCGTGGCCGACGGTGAGGCGGATCAGCCCGAGGGAGCGCATCCACCCGCGGAGCGTGGTGAGGATGAGTCCACCGGGTCGGGCCTGCTGCACCCACGCGTAGGGGACGTGCCGTACTCCGCATGTGGCGATCGTCCGGTCGTAGGGTGCGCCCTCGGCGTGCCCGGCGAGTCCATCGCCGACGACGAGGCGGGACGCGAAGCCGCAGCGGGAGAGCGCGGCGCGGGCACGGCCGGCGACGTCGTGATCGGTTTCGATCGAAGTGATCCGGGCGGCGCCGAGGCGGTGGCACATGAGGGCGGTCGAGTAGCCCGTGCCGGTGCCGATCTCCATCACGTTCATGCCGTCGTGCACCTGTAGCTCTTCGAGCATGCGGACCACGAGTGAGGGGAGGGTCGAGGACGAGGTCGGGTGCGCGTTGCTGATGGGCTTCGGATCGTCCCAGTCGATTTCCTGGCCGTCGAACTGAGTGATGAGAGTGTCGTCGGCGTACGCCTGTCGCAGCCATTCCTCAGTGCCGACGAGCTCGGGGGTGACCGGTGTCCATGTGGTCAGGCCCGGCGCGTCGGTTTCCCGGTAGAAGCGGGAGACGAACTCGTGGCGCGGGACGGCCTCGACGGCTGTGCGCCAGCCCGGGGAGCGCAGCCGTCCGCCGGCGGTGAGGTGGTCGGCGAGTTGCTGCCGCAGCTTGGCCGCGGTGGTGTCGAAGTCAGGGGCGGCGGTCATGGGTGCCTCGTTCCAGAAGATCAGCGAGAGCCGCAGTCATGGGCAGGCCCGTGGGAGGTTCCATCCATGCCCATTGGCCCGAAGGGTTGCACTCGATGAACGTCCACTCGCCGGAGGGAGAGAGGGCGAAGTCGAAGGCGCCGAAGACGAGCCGGAAGTGCCGAAGGTACGCGAAGATCGCGTGCTCGACGTCCGGTGGTGGCGTGACCGGTGTGTAGATGTGAGTGCTGTAGTCGGTACGCCAGTCGAGCAGACCGGAGTCGATGCGCACTGCGAATGTGCGGTTGCCGATCACGGTTATGCGGACGTCAGCAGACTTGTCGACCTGGGCCTGGAAGAGGTGCATGGTGCCGGAGAGGCTGTCATCGATCTCGTCGGCCTCGACCACGGTCACGGGTACGGTCTGCGCCTTGCCGTCGACGAGGTAGAGCGGCACGGACAAGGGCTTGAAGATGACCGGTCCGTGCTTCCTGATGAAGGCACGGGCATCATCCGGCCGGTTGGTGATCAGGGTGGGAGGGACGGCGAAGCCGCTCGCTGCTGCTGCGGCGAGGCCCGCCGGCTTGTACTCGGCATCGCCGATGCGGTTCGGGTGGTTGACGTACAGACAGTCAGGGAGCGAGACGAGCACGCCGCCGAGGCCGAACCGCGCTTGCGCCGCGGCGAATCGTGCATCCTGCGTGTCGAGGTGAGGGAAGGCGAACCCGGAGGGACGCCGGTAGTACAGAGACCGGGCGGCCCGGAGCTCAGCGGTACGGGTGGGAGTCTGCACGCTTCCGCTCCACTGCGCCGCGTCGCCGCCGATGAAGGCGGAGCACGACAGAGCGGCGGGAAAGTCGCCGGAGTCGAACCGTACGACCGGGATACCCCGGTCGTACAACTCGGCGATCACCAGATCGGCGGTCGGGTCGTCGAGGTTGGTGACGACTAGCACCGGGCGGGTGTCGTTCACTGGTCGGTGTCGTTACCCGTGTCGCTGTCAGGCGAGTCGCTGCTGCGGTCGCCCTGACCGGTCGTACCGGTGGGCGGGTTGGTGCCGGAGGACGTCCCGTGTCCCGGTGCCGCCACCACGGTGCCGGTGGCGTCGAGGTACCGGGTCGTCTGCGTCGCGGGGTCGAGCTCGACGCGCGTGTACTCCGGCGCCTCGAACGGGGGGTACGGAGCGATGCGGCGCAGCCCCCACGGGGCGGGTGTCCGGTGCCCTTGCGGGAGCGGAGTTCCGGTCGGGAACCGGTCGGAGTAGGTGAACATCACGAGCCTTTCCAGGTGGAGACGGACCAGACTGTGCGGTCGTGCAAGCTATCTCGACTGTGCGTCGGCCGGAAGTTGCTGCTGTTCCGCTGCGACGGCGGGAGTGCCTTCACTCATACCAAGTCAGCGGAACTACCGGGTTGATCGGCCGTGCCGCCGGCCGCGGGGAGTGGTTCGCCCGAACCATTGCGTTCAGCTTCTCCGCGTCCGACGCGGGCCGTACGACCTCCGGGGCGGCTTCCCACTCGCACCCGCCGAGCGGCGGACGGAGTTGGAGCCGCGGGCCCTCGTGGCCCATCACCTGACCGACTTTGCCCCAGCGGGTGTCCACTACGAACGTGCCCGTCCGGGGCGCTTGATCGGCGTAGTGATCGGAGGCGGTCATCGGCGCACCTCGCAGCCGTGGGGGCGGGTGAAGAGGTCGTGCATTGCTGGCGCTCCTTGTCGGTATCGGCCATGCCCGCGAAGCGATTGCGCGGTCCCGAGCACTTGCACCGTAGAGGCGCTATAACGGTGCGTAGGCACGCGGATCGCGTGCGTTGCGGACCTGAATCGCGAGGGTCGGATGGATACGAGGGGCATCGGTCGGCGCATCGCCTACTGGCGTGGTCGTAGGAACCTGACGCAGACCGACTTCGGCGCGCTCATGGGCCAGTCACGCCGCTGGGTACAAGATCTCGAAGGCGGTCAGCGGCAGCAGGACCCGAGGCTGTCGGTGGTCGAGCGCGCGGCCCAAGTGCTGCGAGTCCCGCTGGAACTCTTGTTGTCCGACGTGGCCGTCGGTGGCGGCGCGTGCGCCGACGCGGAGGAGATCGAGGCGATCAGAGAGGTTCTCCAACGCCACGATGTCATCACCGGCACCTGCGCGGACGACGGTCGGGAGCCCCTGACTGTTGAGGTGCTGCGCCGGAACCTGGCCTACGGCCGCGCGGCGTTTCAATCGGGGCACTTCGCGAGCCTGGGACGTCTGGTCCCGGAGCTTCTGGCCGATGCGAACCTTGCAGCTGCTCGGTATGAAGGGAATGAGCAACTCGCCGCCTATGGCGTGCTGTCACTGACTCTGGAGCTGGCCGAGGCCGTGGCCGTGAAGTACGGTGACGGAGCCTTGGCGTGGCTGGCCGGACATCAGGCGGTCGCAGCGGCCGAACGGTCAGGTGCGCCGGTCATCATGGCCTCGGCGGCACGGCACCTCGTAGATGCAATGACCCACCATGGGCAAGCGCGAGCGGCCGCTGCGTTCGCGGTGGCCGCGGCCGACCGATTGGAGGCAGAACTCCTCGTCCGGGGATCGGATGGGCTGAGTGTGCTCGGCATGCTGTACCTCAAAGCGGCGATGGCGCTCGCCGCGGCCGGTGAATCCGCCGACCGCGACTCCGCGTCGGCAGCTGCGGCCGTGCCCTCCTTGCTCGACCAGGCAGAGGAACATGCCGAGCAGCTGGGCAATGACGGCAACGCAGTCTGGACCGCTTTCGGGCCGACCAACGTCCGCCTCTACCGGGTCGCCGCGCACGTCCGTCTGTCTCAGGGGGCCGAGGCGGTGGCCGTTGCGCAGGGCATCCCCGACCCGGCTCGGGCAGCCCTTCCGCGCGAGCGCCGTGCCCACCACCTCGCCGACCTCGCCCGTGGCTACACCCAGGCCGGCCTCCGGGAAGAGGCGGTGAACACGCTTCTGGAGGCGGAGCAGGAGGCGCCTGAGGAGGTCCGCTGCCGTCCGCACTCCCACGCGCTCGTCGAGGATTTGCGGCTTCTCGGCGCCGGGGCGGCCGAGGGGCGCTTGCGGGCGCTGGCCGGACGTTGTGGACTGCCGGGATGACGAACAGGACGCTGTATCTGATCTCTTGTGCCGCAGGGCCCGCACCCCGGGTTGATGTCGGCATCCGCGCCGCGCAGGCCGCCGGCTGGGACGTCTGCCTGATCCTCACTCCGTCGGCCTACCGCTGGGCCGTCGAGGACGCCGAAGGGGAGATCGACCGGCTGCGCGAGCTGACCGGTCATCCCGTCCGCCACCAATACAAGTTGCCGTCGCAGGAGGATGTCCTACCTGCCCCCGACGCGATGCTCGTCGCCCCTCTTACCGCCAACACCCTCAACAAATGGGCAGCCGGGATCAGCGACACCCTTGCTCTGGGGCTCATCACCGAGGGCATCGGCCTTGGCGTCCCCATCGTCGCGCTTCCGCACTGGAACGACGCCCAGGGAAGGCATCCGGCTGTTGCCCGCAGCGTCGAGACCCTGCGGAATGCCGGTGTCACCGTGCTGCTCGGCGAGGGCGGGTTCGTACCGCACCGGCCGAGGCAGGGTGACGCGGGCGCGTACCCGTGGCGGGCCGCCGTGGAAGCCCTCCCGGCATAGCTGGTCACCAGCCGTGGAGGAGCGGGCAGCGTAGGGCATCGGACCGGCCGACCGGCTCGGTAATGTGCGCTATTCACCCGGTGGGGGCGGTAGTTGACCGCCGTGGCGTGTTCGTATGCGTTTACGGGTTAGCGTGCGCACATCGGGTTGCCTCGTACGGAAACGAGGCGGCCCCCGGTGGTGCTGAGAACACCAACTCGGGGGCCTGCACCCGCAAGGAGCATAGGACTCCTCTTCAAGATGCTTAAGCATGCTATCCCTCCTGCGTCCTTCTTCACGCAGGTCTCCAACGAAATCCTCCGCCACCCCCGGCTGTCCTCCGACGCCGTCCGCCTCCTGACCTGGCAGTTATCGCTGCCGGACGGTGCGAACGAACCGCTGTCGAAGACCGCGGAGCGCGCGGGGATCAAGAAGATTGCGTTCCTTCGGGCGAAGCGCCAACTCCTGGGCGAGGGTTACCTGCACGAGTGGCGGCTCCAGGGTGAGGGCGGGCGGTGGTCGACCACGCAGCTGGTGTCGAGCGTGCCGCTGTCCGTAGAGGAAGCGCTGGCCGTACGGGACGGCGGGCGGCCACCGACGGGCGGTTTACCGGCCGCCGGTGAGCCGACCGGTCGGGCCGTCGGCCGTTACCCCGAAGACAACAACGGTGAGAACAACTTCCACCCTCCCTCCCCGGCGGCCGAGGAAGCGCCGGAGGAGGTGCCCGAGGAGGTGCCCGAGGAGGTGCCCGAGGCGCCGCCCGAGCCCCCCGAGCGGCCCCCCGCGCCCCTGGCCGAGCGCGGCGCCCGCGCGCTCGCCGCGGTCGTCCGCAGCGAACGGCGGCTGCGATTGTCCGCGCCGGACGTGGCACGGCTGGCGCCACTGGCGGGGGAGTGGTTCCTGCGGGGCGTCTCGATGGCGGATTTCCGGGAGGCGCTGACCGCCCATCTCCCCCGGGTGGTGCACTACCCGGCGGGCCTGATCCGGGACAGGCTGGTCCGTAAGATGCCGCAGGTCCCGACGTTCGCCGAGCAGCGGGCTTCGGAGCCGCGGGCCGGCGGCTCGGCGCCGTCCCGGGTGGCCGGGATGCGGGAGTGCGAGGGCGATCATGTCCAGCCGCGGCTGTTCCGGCCCTTGGCGGACGAGACCTTGTGCCGGGAGTGCTGCCGTGCCACGGCCGCGGCCGACACGACGGCCCCCGCAGCGGCGCTCCGGGGAGCGGGCGCCGTCCGGGCGGCCCTGCGCGGGGCGGCGCCTAGGCGGTGAGCAGCTCCCGTTTGACAGGCCGCGCCCCGTCCCGCGCCCTTTCACGGCCCACGAGCCGGTACGGTGCAGTCCGGAGCCTGCCGCGCCCTGGAGGACGAACGTGAGTGAACAGCTGAGCGGCCCCCACGGCCCGCTGATCCCGATGCCGGAGCTCACGCCCGATGCCCTACGGGCCGCGGCCTCCAAGATCGCCCCCAGTCGTATCCCCGCCCTGACGCGGCACTTGTTCGAGGCCACCACCAACGCCCAGAAGACCAGCAGCCTGGCCCCGCTGCGGGCCTTCGTCCACTCCTGGGCCGCATTCGTTGCCATCGAGCGTCACCCCGAGCGCGCTGCCAGGCTCCGCGAACTGGAGCGGATCGTGGACGAGGGAGAAGCCGACCCCGCCGGTGCGCTCGCCGAGATTCAGTCCATCCGCGAGACGGCCGAGACGGAAGCCGGGCTGTGAACGACTGGGAGTGATCCGGTAGTCCGTTGCCCCGAGCACGCGGCCGGCTCTCCCGGCCTCCCCGTACGCCGCGCAGGCTCCCGTTTGACAGGTCACCGTCCCGTCCCGCACCCTTTCACTAGTCAAGTAGTGAAAGGGGCCCGCGTGGTCGAGTTCCGCATCGACCGGCGCAGCGGGGTCGCCACGTACCTGCAGATCGTCCAGCAGGTCAAACAGGCCCTCCGGCTGGGGCTGCTCGCGCCCGGGGACAAGCTGCCCACGGCCAAGGAGGTCGTCGCGGCCACGGCGATCAACCCCAACACCGTCCTGAAGGCCTACCGCGAGCTCGACCGCGAGGGGCTCGTCGAGGCGCGGCCGGGGCTCGGGACGTTCGTGCGGCGGTCGCTGGCCCGGCCGCAGGCCGCCGCCGGGTCCCCGCTGCGCGCCGAGCTCGCGGACTGGATGCACCGCGCCCGCGAGGCCGGCCTCGAACGGGAGGACGTGTCCGCGCTGCTCGCCTCCGTCCTGGAGGAGGGGTTCGACGGGCCCGCGGGGACCACGGGAACAGCAGCGCGCGAAGCGACGTAGGGCGCGGCGGCGTACGGCTCAGCGACGTAGGACGCAGCGACGCAGAACGTAGGGGGAGTGGATGACCGGCCTGACGTTTCAACCCGATCGGACCGCCCTGGAGGCCGTGGGCCTCGGCGTGCGGTTCCGGCGCCGCTGGGCGCTGCGGGACTGCTCCTTCCGGCTGCCCGCCGGCCGGGTCTGCGCCCTCGTCGGGCCCAACGGCGCGGGCAAATCCACGCTGCTGTCGCTCGCCGCGGGGCTGCGCCGCCCCAGCGAGGGCTCGCTCACCGTCTTCGGCGGCCGCCCGGGCGCCGCGGACGTGCGCCCGCGCGTCGCCTACCTCTCCCAGGACAAGCCGCTCTACCCGCAGTTCACGATCGCCGACACCCTCCGCATGGGCCGCGAGCTGAACCCCGGCCGCTGGGACCAGGGCGCCGCCGAGCGCACGGTCGCCGACGGCGGGCTGTCGTCCGGGGCCCGCATCGGCGACCTCTCCGGCGGCCAGCGCACCCGCGTGGCCCTGGCCCTCGCCTTCGGCAAGCGCCCCGAAGTCCTGCTGCTGGACGAGCCGATGGCCGACCTCGACCCGCTCGCGCGGCACGAGATGACGGCGGCCCTCATGGCCCAGGCCGCCGAGCACGCCACCACCGTCGTGATCGCCTCCCACGTCCTCGCCGAGCTCGAAGGGGCCTGCGACTACCTGCTGCTGATAGCCGACGGCCGGGTCCGGCTCGCGGGCGAGGTCGAGGACCTGCTGGCCGCGCACACCCTCCTCGTAGGCCGGCACGAAGGGCCCGGCCTGCCGCGGGAGTTCGCCATGCACACCGTCGTCGAGGCCCGCGCCACGGGACGGCAGCTGACCGCCCTCGTCCGGGCCGACGGACCGGTCGCCGGGCAGTGGCGGGCCTCCGAGCCCTCCCTCGAAGAGCTCCTTCTCGCCCACCTCCGCGCCCCCGACGCGCCTCCGCTCCTCGCCCCCAGCGCCGAACCGCGCCGCGCGCTCAGGGCGGCCGCGTGAGCGCCACGACCGTCAGCCGTACTGCCGCCGCCTCCGTCGTACGCCGGCCCCGGGCCCTCGGGATCACCTGGGTGGTCCGGCGGCAGCACCGCACCGCCGCCTGGATCGCCCTCGCCGTCCTCGCCGCGCTCTGCGCCGAACTCCTCTGGCTGCGCGGCGCGATGACCGGATACGTCGCGGAGCACGGCCTGGCCGTCCCCTGCCGCCCCGAGGGCGACTGCGCGGCGTTCACGGCCGCCGTCGACGGCTTCAGGCTCCGCTACGGCGACGTCCTCGGCTACAACGTCCTCCTGCTGGAGTTCCTGCCGCTCTTCGCCGGCATGTTCGTGGCCGGTCCCGTGATCGCGCGTGAGCTGGAGAGCGGCACGTACAAGGTGGCGTGGACGCAGTCCGTCTCGCCACTGCGCTGGTTCGCCGCGAAGCTCGGTCTGCCGGTCGCCGCCCTGCTCGTGGGGGCCTCGGTGCTGTCCGCGGTCTTCACCTGGAGCTGGCGGCCGGTGGGGCATCTCGACGACGGCCTGCTGGTGGACGGCACGCGCTGGTACGAGGCGTTCGACGCGCTCGGCCCCGCGCCCGTCGCGGGCGTGCTGTTCGGCGCCGCGCTCGGGGCGCTCACCGGCCTGCTGGTCAAGCGCACGCTGCCGGCCATGGCCGGCACGGCCTTCGCGTGCGTGCTGCTGTCCTGGCCGCTGACCACCGTCCGCCCGTACCTGGTGGACCCGGTGACGACGACCCGCTCGGCGTCGTCGGACTACCCTCCCTCGCTCCACGGCGGCGATTCCTGGCACTACGAGCGCGGGATGACCACCCCCTCGGGCGGGCGCCTCCCCGACGCGGGCTGCATCGAGGCCGCCGGGATCTCGCGCTGCGTCACCCGTCACGGAGCGGACGGCTGGTACCTGGACTCCCACCCGCCCGCCCACTTCCGGCGCCTGGAATGGGCTCAGGCGGGGCTCGTGGCGGCCGCGGCGGGCGTGTGCGCGGCGGGGGCGCTGTGGCGCGTGCGACGGCTCTGTCCCTGATGCGTCGGCTCTATCCCTGACGTGTCGGCTCTGCCCCTGATGCGAGGCCCGGTGCCTGAGGCCCGAGGCCCAGGGCCGCCCGCGATCCGCCCGCAATCCGCCGGACAGGACGCCCACACGCCATGTGGACGTTACCCATGATTCAACCGCGGTTGCGAGCCTGGCGGAATGCAGCCCGCCGTGCCCCCCGCACCCGCTCGAAGGCTCCGCGCCGCCCCCGGCGCGCCCGCCGCCGACGCGCCCGGCCCGCCCCCGGCGCGGCACCATGGGAACATGACCCAGTCGTCCCGCGCACAGGCCCACGACCAGCAGCACGGCGACCGCAGCGACGACGTCACCGGCCGCCGTGCCCGCAACGGCCGCACCACCGACTCCGGCGACCGCCTCGCCGAGGCGTTCGGGAACCCGCAGCCTTCCGTCGGCTCCATCGCCGCGCACCGGCCCTACGCCGTCGCCGGCCCCACCGCCTCCCCGGGCCTGGAGCCCGACCTGGACGCCGACCTCGGTCCGTACCCGTACGGTCACGACGTGTACGACGACGACGGCTACGGGCACGACGGGTACGGCCACGACGGGTACGGCTCCCGCCCGGCCCGCGAGCCCGGTCAGGGGGACGCCGGCGACGACTCCCAGGGCGACGGGCCCCTCCCGCAGGGCCGCTTCCTGGACCGCGAGCGCAGCTGGCTGGCGTTCAACGAGCGCGTCCTGGAGCTGGCGGAGGATCCGGCCACGCCCCTCCTCGAACGCGCCAACTTCCTCGCGATCTTCGCGAGCAACCTGGACGAGTTCTTCATGGTGCGCGTCGCCGGCCTCAAGCGCCGCATCGCCACCGGCGTGGCCACCCGCTCCGCCTCCGGGCTGCAGCCCCGCGAGGTGCTGGAGCTGATCTGGACCCGCTCCCGCGAGCTCATGGCCCGGCACGCCGCCTGTTACCAGCAGGACGTCGCCCCCGCGCTCGCCGAGGAGGGCATCCACCTCATCCGCTGGAACGAGCTGACCGACAAGGAGCAGGGCCGCCTCTTCACCCTCTTCCGGCAGCAGATCTTCCCCGTGCTGACGCCGCTGGCCGTCGACCCCGCGCACCCCTTCCCGTACATCTCGGGGCTCTCCCTCAACCTGGCCGTGGTCGTCCGCAACCCGGTCAGCGGGCACGACCACTTCGCGCGGGTCAAGGTGCCGCCGATCCTCTCCCGCTTCCTGGAGGCGTCCCCGCAGCGCTACGTCCCCCTGGAGGACGTCATCGCCGCGCACCTGGAGGAGCTCTTCCCCGGCATGGAGGTGCTCGCGCACCACATGTTCCGCGTGACGCGCAACGAGGACCTGGAGGTCGAGGAGGACGACGCCGAGAACCTGCTGCAGGCCCTGGAGAAGGAGCTCATGCGGCGCCGCTTCGGCCCGCCCGTACGGCTGGAGGTCGAGGAGACCATCGACCCGTACGTGCTCGACCTCCTCGTCCGCGAGCTGAAGATCTCCGACGCCGAGGTCTATCCGCTGCCCGGCCCGCTCGACCTCACCGCGCTCTTCCGCATCGCCGCCCTGGACCGGCCCGAGCTCAAGTACCCCAAGTTCGTGGCCGGCACCCACCGCGACCTCGCCGAGGTCGAGTCGGCCTCCGCGCCCGACATCTTCGCCGCCCTGCGCGAGCGCGACGTCCTCCTGCACCACCCGTACGACTCGTTCTCCACCTCCGTGCAGGCGTTCCTGGAGCAGGCCGCCGCCGACCCGGACGTCCTCGCCATCAAGCAGACGCTCTACCGCACCTCCGGCGAGGACTCGCCCATCGTCGACGCCCTGATAGACGCGGCCGAGTCGGGCAAGCAGGTGCTCGTCCTCGTCGAGATCAAGGCGCGCTTCGACGAGCAGGCCAACATCAAGTGGGCGCGCAAGCTGGAGGAGGCGGGCTGCCACGTCGTCTACGGGCTGGTCGGCCTGAAGACGCACTGCAAGCTGTCCCTGGTCGTGCGGCAGGAGGGCGACACCCTGCGCCGCTACTCGCACGTCGGCACCGGCAACTACCACCCCAAGACCGCCCGGCTGTACGAGGACCTCGGCCTGCTCACCGCCGACCCGCAGGTCGGCGCCGACCTCTCCGACCTCTTCAACCGGCTGTCCGGCTACTCCCGCCGCGAGACCTACCGGCGGCTGCTCGTCGCCCCCAGATCGCTGCGGGACGGGCTCGTCGCCCGGATCGCCAATGAGGTCGCGCACCACCGCGCCGGGCGGCCCGCGTCCATCCGCATCAAGGTCAACTCGATGGTCGACGAGACCGTCATCGACGCCCTCTACCGCGCCGCCCGCGCCGGCGTGCCGGTCGACGTGTGGGTGCGCGGCATCTGCGCCCTGCGGCCCGGCGTGCCAGGCCTCTCGGAGAACATCCGCGTCCGCAGCGTCCTCGGCCGCTTCCTGGAGCACTCGCGGGTCTTCGCCTTCGGCAACGGCGGCGAGCCCGAGGTGTGGCTCGGCAGCGCCGACATGATGCACCGCAACCTCGACCGGCGCATCGAGACGCTCGTCCGCGTCACCGACCCCGCGCACCGGGCCTCGCTCAGCCGCCTGCTGGAGGCCGGCATGTCCGACACCACCGCCTCCTGGCACCTCGGCCCCGACGGCGGCTGGACGCGGCACGCGACCGACGGCGACGGGCAGCCGCTGCGGAACGTCCAGGAGATGCTCATAGACGCCCGGAGGCGCCGGCGTGGCTCAGCGACCCCATGACCTGGCGCCCACGGACACGGATACGGGCACGAGTACGAGTACGAGCCGGAGTCCGAGCACGGACACGACCCGGAGTCCGAGCACGAGTACGAGCCGGAGTCCGAGCACGAGCACGGACACGGATATTGACGCGCTTGCCGCGACCGACGACGCGCTTACCGCGCTCAAGGACACCGCCGCCGGGGGGCAGGACACGATGACGACGAAGTACCCGGCCGTGCGCACCGCCGCCGGTCCAGCCGGTCCCGCCGGTCCGGCCGGTTCAGCTGTTTCCACCGGGGCCGGACCCGCCGGTTCCACGGGCTCCGCCGACGCGGCGAGCGCCGGCGACGTCCTGGCCGGCTACCTGCACGGCCAGGCGGTGGAGTTCCTGCGCAGCCTGCGCCTCCACGGCGAGAGCGGCTCCGACGCCGACGAGGCGGGCGAGGCGGCCCGGCTGCTGCGCCGCTCCGCCCGGCGCATCGCCGGCGCTCTCTACGTCTACCGCCCGCTGACGGACACCGACTGGACGGACCAGATCCGCACGGAGCTGGTGTGGCTGTCGGAGCTGCTGGGCCGGGAGCACGCCTACGCGGCGCGGCTCGCCCGGCTGCGGGGGGCGCTGCACCGGCTGTCCGGGGCGGAGGGCGGCGGGGGAGCGGGCAGCGGCCTGACGGTCGGGGCCGCCCGGGCCGGCGCCTTGTTGGAACGGCAGCTCACGCTCGCCCGGACGCGCGCCCACTCCGCGGCCCTGCACGCGCTCGGCACCTCGCGCTTCCACGCCGTCGCCGATGCCGCGGCCCTGCTGGCCTCCGAGGCGCCCCTGGACCCCGGCGCGCGCGGCATCCCCGCCCGCGAGGCCCTGCCCCGGCTCGCCGAGCAGACCCAGCGGCGGCTGGCCGAGGCCGCCGACGCGCTCCCGCTGTCCGTCGCGGGACACCCGTACAACGCCGAGGCCCTCGCCCACGGCCTCGCCGCCTCCCCGAGCCCCGACGGGCCGCCCGCCGAGGGGCGGCAGGACGCGCCCTGGCACCAGGTCCGGCGGCTCGTACGGCTGCGGCGGTACGCACAGGAAGTGCTCGACGAACACCTCCAGACCGAAGCCGAGCCCTCCCTCTCCGTACGCCTGCTCGGCGCCGGGCAGGCCCTCGACCGGCACCGCGACGCCGCCGAGGCCGCCGCGGCCGCCGCGGCGGCGGCCCGCACCCCCCGCATCGCCCCGGCCACCGCCTACGCCCTCGGCATCCTCCACGCCGACCAGCGCCACGAGGTGGAGGCGGCGCGCTTCGCCTTCGGGCGGATCTGGCAGCGGGTCACGGTGGCGGCGCCGTCATGACGGCGCCGGAAGCGCCGCTGCTGGCGGCGGGCTGCGTGCTGTGGCGGCGGGGACAGGGCGGGGACCTGGAGATCGCCCTGGTTCATCGACCGAAATATGATGATTGGTCCCATCCGAAAGGCAAGCTCAAGCGCGGCGAGGACGCGCTGTGGTGCGCTCTGCGCGAGGTTCGCGAGGAGACCGGCATGGAGTGCGAGCCGGGCGCGGTGCTCCCCACCGCCTGCTACGTGGCGGCCGGCCGGCCGAAGGAGGTGCGCTACTGGGCGGCGCGCGCCACGGGAGGCACGTTCGTGCCGAACAAGGAGGTCGACCGCATGGCGTGGCTCCCGCCGCGGGAGGCGAGGGAACGGCTGACGGAGCCCCGGGACAGGGAACTGCTGGACGCCTTGATGGCACTGCTGCCCGCCGACTGACGCCCGCCGACTGACGCCCGTGGGCGGCAGGGGAGCTTCGGTACCGCCGGTCTGCGACGTTGCGGCTCGACGCCGTCGCGGCGGCTGAAAATCCCGCCGGCCGCACGCCGGAATTCCCCCTGACGCGACGCCGGAATTCCCCCGCCGCAACGGCGAGAAACCCCCGCGGCGTGCGCCGCTGGCGGAACGCGGGGCCACCGGAACCCGTAGGAGCCCGCCCGCTAGCCCCGCGGCGCGAGGGACTCCCACGCCACCGTGACCTCCCCCTGCCGCCACCGCCGCACGCCGTCCACCACGGGCCAGTCCACCCGCAGCGCGGACACCGTACGGATCCACCGCTGCCGCGAGCTCAGCGCGGCGTAAGGCGCGGCGGCCGCCCAAGCCCGGTCGAAGTCGCGCAGGAACGCGTGCACCGGCTCGCCGGGGACATTGCGGTGGATGAGCGCCTTCGGGAGGCGTTCGGCCAGGTCGGACGGGGTGTGCAGGGAGCCGAGCCGGGTCGCGAAGGTGACCGTGCGCGGGCCCTCGGGGCCGATCGCGACCCACACGTGCCGCCGCCCTATCTCGTCACACGTGCCCTCCACGAGCAGCCCGTCCGGCGCGAGCCGCGCCCGCAGCCGGTCCCAGACGGCGGTGACGTCGTCCTCGTCGTACTGGCGCAGCACGTTCGCCGCCCGTATCAGCGCGGGCCGCCGCCCGCCGTCGAGCGGTATCTCGAAGCCGCCGTGCCGGAAGGACAGACCGTCCCGGGCGTACGGCTGGGCGCCCGCGACGCGCGCGGGCTCGATCTCTATGCCGACGACCGACGCGTCCGCCCGCACCGTGCGCAGCCGCCCGAGCAGCTCGACCGCGGTCCACGGCGCGGCGCCGTAGCCGAGGTCGACGGCGACCGGGTCGGTGCTGCGGCGCAGCGCGGGCCCGTGGGCGTCGGCTATCCAGCGGTCCATGCGGCGCAGCCGGTTCGGGTTGGTCGTACCCCGGGTCACCGCACCGACGGGGCGGCTGGGGGGAGCGGAGGTGCGTACGGCCATGCCTTCGAGAGTAGGCGCTGGTCAGGGCGGCCGGAGACCGGCCGGACGAGGGCTGGGTCACTCTTTGGCAAAGCGGAAATGCGACTCCGCCCCGCGGCGTTGCACCGTTGATAACGGTGACGCACGCCCCCACCCCTCACGCTGACGGAGGACACGCACGGTGAGCCAGTACGCATCCAGGCTCGGCGCCCGCCGCGGCCGCGCGCTCGGCACCCTCGCGGGCACCCCGCTGCGCCGCCTCGGCGCCTCCCGCAAGCCCCGCCGCATCGCGATGCTCAGCGTTCACACCTCGCCGCTCCACCAGCCCGGCACCGGCGACGCCGGCGGGATGAACGTGTACATCGTGGAGCTGGCCAAGCGGCTCGCCGCGATCAACATCGAGGTCGAGATCTTCACGCGCGCCACCACCGGCGCCCTCCCGCCCGCCGTCGAACTGGCGCCCGGCGTCCTGGTCCGGCACATCGACGCGGGCCCGTACGAGGGCCTGGCCAAGGAGGAGCTGCCGGCGCAGCTGTGCGCGTTCACGCACGGCGTGATGCAGGCGTGGGCCGGCCACCGGCCCGGCCACTACGACCTCGTCCACTCCCACTACTGGCTCTCCGGCCACGTCGGCTGGCTCGCCGCCGAGCGCTGGGGCGTCCCCCTCGTCCACGCCATGCACACCATGGCCAAGGTCAAGAACGCCGCCCTGGCCGCGGGCGACACGCCCGAGCCCGACACGCGCGTCATCGGCGAGACCCAGATCGTGCGCGCCGCGGACCGGCTCATCGCCAACACCGAGGGTGAGGCGCGGGAGCTGGTCCACCACTACGACGCCGACCCCGGCCGGGTCGCCGTCGTCCACCCGGGCGTCAACCTGGACCGCTTCCGTCCCGCCGACGGGCGGGCGGCGGCCCGCGAGCGGCTCGGCCTGCCCGCCGACGCCCTCGTCCCGCTCTTCGCCGGCCGCATCCAGCCCCTCAAGGCCCCCGACGTGTTGCTGCGCGCGGTCGCCGAGCTCCTCGACCGGCAGCCGGCGCTGCGCTCGCGCATCGTGGTGCCGGTGGTCGGCGGCCCCAGCGGCAGCGGCATGGCCAAGCCCGAGGGGCTGCAGAAGCTCGCCGCCCGGCTGGGCATCGCCGACGTCGTCCGCTTCCGCCCCCCGGTCGGCCAGGAACAGCTCGCCGACTGGTACCGGGCCGCGTCCGTCCTGGTCATGCCGTCCCACAGCGAGTCGTTCGGACTGGTCGCCGCCGAGGCCCAGGCCTGCGGCACGCCCGTCCTCGCAGCGGCCGTCGGCGGCCTGCCCGTGGCCGTGCGGGACGGTGAGAGCGGCTTCCTCGTCGACGGCCACGACCCCGCCGACTACGCCGCCGTGCTGGGCCGCTTCGCCGACGAGCCGGGCCTGGCCGGGCGGATGGGCGACGCCGCGGCCCGCCACGCGCGCCGCTTCGGCTGGGGCACGGCCGCGGCCGCCACGGCCGAGGTGTACACCGAGGCGATGGCCGAGCGGCGGCGTCGCCTACGCTCGTCGCATGTCTGACGCGAAATCCGTCATCGAGCAGACGTTCCGCGAGGCCGGGCTCGAATGGGAGAACCCGGCCGACGGCACGTATGTGGTGAAGCTGCCCGGCACGCGCAAGCTCTCCACGACCGTCTCCCTGGTCGTCGGCAAGCACTCGCTCTCCGTCAACGCCTTCGTGGTGCGCCGCCCCGACGAGAACCACGAGGCGGTGCACCGCTGGCTCCTGGAGCGCAACACCCGGCTGTACGGGCTGGCTTACGCGATCGACCAGCTGGGTGACATCTACCTCGTCGGCCGGCTGCCGCTGGCCGCGGTCACCCCGGACGAGATCGACCGGCTCCTCGGCACGGTGCTGGAGAACGCCGACGGCAGCTTCAACACGCTGCTGGAAATGGGCTTCGCCAGCGCCATCCGCAAGGAGTACGCGTGGCGGACGGCCCGCGGCGAGTCGACCCGGAACCTGGAGGCGTTCGCCCGCTTGACGTCGGATCAGCGGGAGGGGGAGGGCGGGGACGGATCCACAGGGTCGTGACCGGCTGACCGGCTGACCGGGGCGGCCCGGCGGGAGGTTTTCCCGCCGCAATGGCGGGACGCTACGACGGCGCAGCCCGGCGGTGCCGAACCGCGCCGGGGAGGCGAGCGTCTCTCCCGGCGGCTCGCCGGGAGGTTTTCCCGCCGCAATGGCGGGACGCCACGACGGCGCAGCCCGGCGGTGCCGAACCGCGCCGGGGAGGCGAGCTCTCTCCCGGCGGCCCGCCGGGACGTCTTCCCGCCGCAACGGTGGGATGCCACGACGGCGCAGCCCGGCGGTGCCGAACCGCGCCGCCCGCCCGGCCAGGGCCTAGGCCGGCGAACCCGCCGGATCCGCGGCCGAAGGCCGTGCGCCGGGCTTCTCCGCAGCCGCCCCCGCAGCCGCCTCAGGAGCCGTCTCCGCAGCCTTCTCAGGAGCCGTCTCCGCAGCCACTCCCGGAGCCGTATCCGCCGCCGCCCCCGTCGCGAGACCCGTCGCCGGAACCCTCCGCATCAGGAGCCAGTACCCACCCGCAGTCACCGTCCCCACCACCGCGCACCCCGCCCACAGCACATCCGCGCCGAACCGGTCGATGACCGTGCCGCCCGCGATCGGCGCGATGAGCGACGCAGTCGCCCACGACAGGGTGTACATGCCCTGGTAGCGGCCGCGGCCGTGCACCGGCGAGAGGCGGGCGACCAGGCCCATCTGGATGGGCGAGTTGATGATCTCCGCGAGCGTCCACACGCACACGGTCAGCATGTACACCGCGAGCGAGCCGGCGAAGGCGGTGAGCCCGAAGCCGTAGCCGCCGAGGAGGGCCGCGAGGACCATCAGCATCCGCTGGTCCCGGTGCTCGATGAAGCGGGTGACGGGGATCTGGACGGCGACGATCAGGACGCCGTTGACGGCGATGGCCATGCCGAAGTCCTTCGTGGAGAACCCGCCGTCCGCCATGGCCACCGGCAGGGCGACCTGGGACTGCAGGAACACCACGGCGAGGAGGAAGGACAGGCCGACCACGGCCATGAAGCGCCCGTCGCGCAGCACGGTGCCCATGCTGACGGCCGGCTCGCCGCCCTTCGCCGCGCCGCCGGCCGCCACGGCGTCCGGCCGGGACTCCGGCAGCTTCACGAAGACCAGCACCGCGCAGAGCATCGTCATCGCGGCTTCGCCGAGGAAGCCGATCAGGTAGCTGTACTCGGCGACGAAGCCCGCGGCGACCGACGAGATCGCGAAGCCGAGGTTGATCGCCCAGTAGTTCAGGGCGAAGGCCCGCACCCGGTCCTCGGGGGCGACGATGTCCGCCATCATCGCCTGGACCGCGGGGCGGGAGGCGTTGCTGGCCATGCCGACGACGAACGCGACGACCGATATGGCCACCGGGTCGGTCATGAAGCCCAGCACCGCGACCGACACGGCGGTCGAGGCCTGGGCGATCAGCAGGGTGGGCCGGCGGCCGAGCCGGTCGGTCATCACGCCGGCGCCGATGGACGAGACGACGCTGCCGAGGCCGAGCAGGGCGCCGACGAAGCCGGCGAACGAGGCGGAGTGGCCCTGGTCGGCGGTGAGGAACATGGCCAGGAAGATGGAGACGAAGGCGCCCAGCCGGTTGACGAGCGTGGAGGCCCACAGCCACCAGAAGGCCCGGGGCAACCCCGAGACGCTCTCCTTCGCGGCTCGTCTGACGCTCGCGACGGACATTCCGGATCCCCCCATGTGTAAGTGCCGAACACGCTAGGCGCAAGTTACACACACCTGAGGTGAACCTGCCATCCGATTGCCGTTCGCCGTCAATCGACGGCGGTCCCGGCAGCGCGCACGGCACCACCCACGCGGTCGATTACGCTCATGGGCATGGCCGACGCACCGTACAAGCTGATCCTCCTCCGCCACGGCGAGAGCGAGTGGAACGCCAAGAACCTGTTCACCGGCTGGGTGGACGTCAACCTGAACGAGAAGGGCGAGAAGGAGGCGGTCCGGGGCGGCGAGCTGCTCAAGGACGCCGGTCTGCTCCCCGACGTGGTCCACACCTCCCTGCAGAAGCGCGCCATCCGCACCGCGCAGCTCGCCCTGGAGGCCGCCGACCGCCACTGGATTCCGGTTCACCGCTCCTGGCGGCTGAACGAGCGCCACTACGGCGCCCTGCAGGGCAAGGACAAGGCCCAGACCCTGGCCGAGTTCGGCGAGGAGCAGTTCATGCTCTGGCGCCGCTCCTACGACACCCCGCCGCCCGCCCTTGAGGACGGCACCGAGTTCTCCCAGAGCGAGGACCCGCGCTACGCCTCGATCCCGACCGAGCTGCGCCCGCGCACCGAGTGCCTCAAGGACGTCGTCGTCCGCATGCTGCCGTACTGGTACGACGGCATCGTCCCGGACCTCCTCGCCGGCCGCACCGTCCTCGTCGCCGCGCACGGCAACTCCCTGCGCGCCCTGGTCAAGCACCTGGACGGGATCTCCGACGCGGACATCGCGGGCCTGAACATCCCCACCGGCATCCCGCTCGCCTACGAGCTCGACGCCGACTTCCGCCCGGTCAAGCCCGGCGGCACGTACCTCGACCCGGAGGCCGCCAAGGCCGCCATCGAGGCCGTGAAGAACCAGGGCAAGAAGAAGTGACCCCGGCCCCCTGACGGGGGCTCATGGGACGGCAGGCCCCCTGCCGGCGCGTAAAAGCGCTGGTGGGGGGCCTCTTGCTGTGGCGAACGGGTTGCATGGTCACCGAATGGAGCAAGACGGATACGGTGCGGATGCGGCGGGCGTGTCTTCAGGTGAGCCTCGGAAGCAAGGAGGTAACACCATGCATTCAATCCGCTCCGCCATATGCGGTGCAGCCACCGTCGTCGCCGTCGTCGCGGCGCCCGTCGTCCCCGCCTACGCCCTCGGGGGCAGCATCGCCCCGACGGCCGGCGAGGCCGCCGCCGTCCCGGCCACGGGCCACTGCGGTGACGACGACCACGGTCGTCACGACCATGACCACGGCCGCGGCGATTGCGGCCGCCACGACCACGACGGCTGGGGCGACCACGACGGCCGTGGCGACCACGGCCGCGGTGACCACGACGGCTGGGGTGACCACGACGACGGTTGGGGTGACCACGGCCGCGGCGATAACGACCACGGCCGGGGTGACCACGACCACGGGCGCGGCGACCACGACCACGGCCGGGGTGACCACGACCACGGGCGTGGCGACCACGATCACGGGCGCGGTGACCACGACCACGGCCGGGGTGACCACGACCACGGCCGCGGCGATCACGATCACGGGCGCGGTGACCACGGACGCGGCGACCACGACCACGGGCGAGGCGACCACGACGGCCGTGGCGACCACGGCCGCGGTGACCACGACGGGCGCGGCGACCACGACGGACGTGGTGACCACGACGGGCGTGGTGACCACGACCACGGCCGTCCGCACCACTCCTCCCACGCGGGTGGCGGCGCTACCGCGCTCGCGGCCTCCACGGAGTCGACGGACGCCCCGGTGCTCATCCTGGCCGGTACCGCGACCGCCGGTCTCATCGGCGGCATGATCTGGTACCGCCGCCGCGCCGCCGGCGCCGTCAAGTAGTGACGGGGAGCGAACGGGCGTCATGTCAGAAGCGCGTGCGGGCGGCCGTAACCGCCTGCTGACGAGGGTGGCCTGGGCAGCCTTGCTGCTGGTCCTGTGCCTGATCGGCAACGACAGGGCCGAGGAGCCGGAGACCCCGGCCCCGGGCCGCCACAGCACCGCGGCCAAGAGCCACCCCCACGCGCACGGCCTGCCCCCGGCACACGATCCGTTGCCGGGGGCCGGCCCCCAGACCCTGGAGGTCAAGGTCCTGGGGCTCAAGGCCCCGATCGAGGGCCACGGCCTCGACAAGCTGGGCGGCGTCGAGCTGCCGCCGTACGAGCGGGCCGACGCGGTCGCCTGGTACAAGGACGGCCCCTCGCCGGGCAGTGAGGGCCCCGCCGTCATCGTCGGTCACGTCGACACCGAGAAGGCCCCGGCCGTCTTCGCCGGGCTCAGCGTCCTCAAGCGCGGCGCGAAGATCCATGTGACCCGTACGGACGGGATCGTCGCCGAGTTCACCGTCGAGGACATCGCCGTCGTCCCCAACGACCCCTTCGACGCCGACAAGCTCTACGGGCCCCTCGACACCGACCGGGCGGAACTCCGCCTGGTCACCTGCGGCGGCGACTACGACCGCAAGAAGCACCTCTACAGCGCCAACGTCGTCGTCAGCTCGTACCTGACCGGCGCGGCGCAGGCACCACAACCGCAGCAGCAGCCACCGCAACCGCAGAAGCCCCAGGAGCAGCAGCCTCAGCAGCCGCCGCCCCAGCAACAGCAGCCTCAGCAGCAACCGCCCCAGCAGCCTCAGGCTCCCACCCAGAAGCCGAGCCCGGCCGCCCCGGCGCCCGCCGTCCCCGGAACCGGCGAAACCGGCGAGACGGACGAGAACGAAGCCGACCCCGAGGACGAGCGAGCCGAGCAGTGAGAGAACCCCCGGCCGGAGCACCGGCCGGGGGTTCTTCCCGTGAGTGACGTGCGAGGTGCGGGGCTAGCTGCAGCCGCCGCCGCACTGGCACGAGCCGCCGGACTGGCATCCGCAGGAGCAGCCTGGGCCGCACGTGCAGCCTGCCTGAGTACGTGCGGGAGGGGTCTGGGTCATGTGCGGGTACCTCCTCGAAGGGTGGTTGCCTGCCCCCAGTCAATGACCGCCCGATCCGTCCGTCAATGCCCCTCGCGTACGTACGTACGGGCGCACAGAGGGCGCGTGGAAGCACTCACGAGGGGCTGCACTCCCTCGCTCGCACGCCCCGGCTCAAGCGTCGGCGTCCCCGCCCGTCCGGCCCTCCGACTGCGTCAGCTCGTCCGCGTGCTCGCCCGTGACCAGGTAGACCACCCGCTTCGCGACCGACACCGCGTGGTCCGCGAACCGCTCGTAGTAGCGGCCCAGCAGCGTCACGTCGACCGCCGTCTCGATGCCGTGCCGCCAGCGGTCGTCCATCAGGTGCTGGAAGAGCGTCCGGTGCAGCAGGTCCATCGCGTCGTCGTCCTGCTCCAGCTGCAGCGCCAGGTCGACGTCCTTGGTGATGATCACCTCGCCGGCCTTGGCCATCAGCCGCTGCGCCAGCTGGCCCATCTCCAGGATCGTCGCGTGCAGGTCGCGCGGCACCGCAGTGTCCGGGAAGCGCAGCCGCGCCAGCTTGGCGACGTGCTGGGCCAGGTCGCCCGAGCGCTCCAGGTCCGCGCTCATGCGCAGCGACGTGACCACGATCCGCAGATCCGTGGCGACCGGCTGCTGCCGCGCGAGCAGCGCGACGGCCCGCTCCTCCAGGTCCCGCTGGAGGTCGTCCACCTTCGCGTCCGCCGCGATCACGGACTCCGCGAGCTTGAGGTCCGCGTCCAGGATCGCCGTGGTGGCGCGCCCGATCGCCGACCCGACGAGCCGGGCCATCTCCACCAGGCCCTCGCCGATCGAATCCAGCTCCTCGTGGTACGCGTCCCGCATTGCCTGACCTTCTCTCTGCCGAGTGAAACAGTGGGCCGAACCGTATGGCCGCCCACGCTCCCACGTTCTGACCGGAACGCGACGGCTGCGGCGCCCTGGAGTGAACCCGTACCGACGCCGAGGTGAACTCTCGGCAACGTGTGTTCGAGGCGGCACCCATTTGGCTGTGGACGGTCCGCACCACCCGCATAACCTGGACTCATGAACGTGGACGCGGCCCTCGCCGCAGCGGCAGCGCTCGCCGGGCTGTGCACCGGTGTGATCGCGATGCTCGCGTTCCGCTGGAGCGAACGCGACCAGGCCCGCCCGACCCGCAGCTCCCTGCACACCGACGCCGTGCTCCCGCCCGGCGTCGACACCGTGCTCTCGGTGCTGCGCTCGTCGGCCGTGGTCCTGGACGAGGCCGACGCCGTGGTCAAGGCCAGCTCCGCCGCGTACGCCCTCGGGCTCGTACGCGGCGGGAAACTGGCCGTCGAGCCCATGCTGCAGATGGCCCGCGACACCCGGCGGGACGGCGAGATACGCCAGGTCGAGCTCGACCTCCCCAGGCGCGGCACCGGCCGCGGCGAGGCCCTCGCGGTCTCCGCCCGCGTCGCCCCGCTCGGCTCCCGGCTCGTCCTGCTGCTGGTGGAGGACCTCACCGAGGCCCGCCGCATCGAGGCCGTCCGCCGCGACTTCGTCGCCAACGTCAGCCACGAGCTCAAGACGCCGGTCGGCGCCCTCTCCCTGCTCTCCGAGGCCGTCATGGACGCCGCCGAGGACCCCGAGGCGGTCCACCGCTTCGCGGGCCGCATGCAGATCGAGGCCACCCGGCTCACCAACCTCGTCCAGGAGCTCATCGACCTCTCCCGGGTGCAGAACGACGACCCGCTGGAGGACGCCGAGCCCGTCCGCGTCGACGAGCTCGTCGCCGAGGCCATCGACCGCTGCCGCCACCAGGCCTCCACCAAGCAGATCACCATGGCCGCCGGAGGCACCGCCGACCTGCACGTCTGGGGCAACCGCGGCCAGCTCGCCGCCGCCCTCGGCAACCTCGTCGAGAACGCCGTCAACTACAGCCCCGCCCGTACCCGCGTCGGCATCGCCGCCCGCCACATCGCGGCGCCCGGCGGCGCCCTGATCGAGATCGCCGTCACCGACCAGGGCATCGGCATCTCCGAGAAGGACCGCGAGCGGGTCTTCGAGCGGTTCTACCGCGTCGACCCGGCCCGCTCGCGCGCCACCGGCGGGACCGGCCTCGGCCTTGCCATCGTCAAGCACGTGGCCGCCTCGCACGGCGGTGAGGTCACGGTCTGGAGCGCCGAGGGCCAGGGCTCGACGTTCACCCTGCGACTCCCCGAGGCGGGCGCGGTCCGTGACCGCGACCGCAATCCCCACCCTTCCGTTGTCGAACACCTTCCCGCCCCGGAGGTCCTTCCGTGACCCGAGTGCTCGTCGTCGAGACTGCAATCCCCCGGGGAGCGACCCCCCGGACTCCCACGTCCGGCGTGGATGCGGGCCGCCTGTTCCGTACCGCTCTGTATGGCCCTGAGACCCGACCGGAGGTCAAGTCGTGACCCGAGTGCTCGTCGTCGAGGATGAAGAGTCCTTCAGCGACGCGTTGTCCTACATGCTGCGCAAGGAGGGGTTCGAGGTCGCCGTCGCGGCCACGGGGCCCGACGGGCTGGACGAGTTCGAGCGCAACGGCGCCGACCTGGTCCTGCTCGACCTCATGCTGCCGGGCCTGCCCGGCACGGAGGTCTGCCGGCAGCTGCGCGGCCGCTCCAACGTCCCGGTCATCATGGTGACCGCGAAGGACAGCGAGATCGACAAGGTCGTCGGCCTGGAAATAGGAGCCGACGACTACGTCACCAAGCCCTTCTCCTCGCGCGAGCTCGTGGCCCGCATCAGAGCGGTGCTGCGCCGCCGCGGAGAGCCGGAGGAGGTCGCACCGGCCGCGCTGGAGGCCGGCCCGGTCCGGATGGACGTCGACCGCCACGTCGTCACGGTCTCCGGCGCCAAGGTCGACCTCCCGCTGAAGGAGTTCGACCTCCTGGAGATGCTGCTGCGCAACGCGGGCCGCGTGCTCACGCGCATGCAGCTCATCGACCGGGTCTGGGGCGCGGACTACGTCGGCGACACCAAGACCCTCGACGTCCACGTCAAGCGGCTCCGAGCCAAGATCGAGCCGGATCCGGGCGCGCCCCGGTACCTGGTGACGGTCCGCGGCCTCGGCTACAAATTCGAACCGTAGAGAACCGTAGACACGTACGAGAGAGAACCGTAGGCACGTACGAGTCCGGTGACCGCGTATTCCGCCGGACCCTCGCCGTCGTGGTGTCCCGCCGTTGCGGCGGGAGAGAGTGTGCTGCCGCAGCATCTTTCTTCCGCCGCGACGGTGCTCAGCCCGAGCGGCGGAGGCCGGCGGTGCCGTGCCGAGCTCACCCGTACGAGCGAAGGGCCCGGAAGCGCGATGCTTCCGGGCCCTTCGTCGTGGCCTGCTCAGTGACCGGCGTGCTGGGCGCCCTGGGACGCTTCGCCCGCCGGAGTGGAGGGCTTGCCCGCCGCGCCGGACGGGGTGCCCGCAGGAGCGGAGGGCTCCCCGCTCGGCTTGCCGCCGCCCGGCTTCGCGGCCGGCGTCGGCGCGGCCTCGGACGGGCCCCAGTCCTTGAAGTAGCTCGTCGCCGGGACGACGAACGCCCCGACCCGCACCTCGCCCGTGTTGCTGAAGTCGAACGCCAGGCGCTGCTGCTCGCCGTCCTTGATGGCCTCTCGGCCGTCCGGCAGGACCGCCGAGGCGTTGTCCTTGCCGCCCAGCAGCACGGAGCCGCCGGCCGGCACGACGACGTCGCCGGAGCCCTTGGCCGCGGTGAGCTTCACCTTGGCGCCGTTCTTGCCGGGCAGGGTGATCGCGCGGAGCGTCTGGTCCTTGCGGCCGTTGTTGAAGACCTGGCCGGTGATCACGGCGGGGCCCTTGGCGGCAAGGTCGGGCTGCGTGATCACGTTGACGTTCTGCAGCTTGATGTCGCCGACCGAGGTGGCGGCGTTGTCCGGCTTCACCTCGAGCGTCTGCGCGCTGTTACCAGCCGCGCAGGCGGTGAGCGAGGCGATCGAGAGCACGAGGGCGGTGGCGGCGAGAGTGCCGCGTCGAAGGCTGCTGCTCACGGCGGCGGCATCTCCTTGACGAGGTGAGAGGTGTAAGCGGTGCAAGCGGTGTAAGCGTGGTGTCAGCGCGCTTAGGTTACCGACCCCCTCGGAGGCGGCCGCACCCGACCCGCCCCCATGGTCAACTTCGGCCCTGTCCGGCGGACGGCCGAATATCGACGCCGTGCGCCCCGCGCGGATGTCCGCGGGTGCCTGTGCGCATTATCGGTGCGGAATGCGCGGGCGTGCGGAAGCCCTTCCTGAATTGATCAAGTTCGCGGTGATCAATTCCGGATTCCGGTCGGTGAACGCGCCCGGCGCCCCGAACGGAGTAGCGGAAGTCAGCCGAGCGGACCCCGGCAAAACGGGACGTTCGACCGCTCGCGAGCGGCTCTCCACGCGTGTAACGTGCCCGTTTCGCCTTGCCCGAAGAACCGCTCCCACCTGCGAATACCCGCTTCCGGAAGCCCTCCGCAGCACGTCCCGGTTGCTGTTGTCAAGCCCCGAGATATGCCCTGACCTGCGAAAACGCCATTCAGAACGGGGAGTTCCCGTGTTAGACTGGATAGCCACGGAAGGGGTACCTGTCACATGACGTTCAAGGTTGGCGACACCGTGGTCTATCCCCATCACGGGGCCGCGCTGATCGAGGCCATCGAAACTCGCCAGATCAAAGGCGTGGACAAGACCTACTTGGTGCTGAAGGTCGCCCAGGGTGACCTGACGGTTCGGGTGCCGGCGGACAATGCGGAGTTCGTCGGTGTGCGCGATGTGGTCGGCCAGGATGGGCTGGACCGGGTCTTCGAGGTGCTCCGCGCACCGTATGCGGAAGAGCCGACGAACTGGTCCCGCCGCTACAAGGCAAATCTCGAGAAGCTCGCGTCGGGCGACGTGATCAAGGTTGCCGAGGTCGTGCGCGACCTGTGGCGCCGCGAGCGCGAGCGCGGTCTGTCCGCCGGTGAGAAGCGCATGCTGGCCAAGGCACGCCAGATCCTGGTGAGCGAGCTCGCCCTCGCGGAGAACACCAACGAGGACAAGGCCGAGGCCCTGCTCGACGAGGTCCTCGCGTCCTGAGGCCGTTACGAGCCGACGGCCTGCATGCCGATGCCCTCGCGTCCCGACGCACAGGTGCCGGACGTGAAGACCGTACGTACGGGATGCACCGGACGTAAAGAAGTGCCGCGGTGCCCGCGCGGTGACGCAAGTCATCCGCCGGGCGCTGCGGCATCTCTGGATGCGGGCACGCGTACCCGCCGTGCTGAGAGTGCCGGGCCCGGGCAGCCGGCCCGCCCAGCTGTCACGGAAGGGGCTGGTCGGGGCTTGTTGCCCGGCACTCCCCAGGCCATACCCAATCCGGCCGAGGAAGCAAACCTGAACGCGAACGCAATGTCTGATCGAGCCCCTGCCGTCACTCCTTCGCGCACCGCCGCCGTGATCCCCGCCGCGGGCCGCGGGGTCCGGCTCGGCCCGGGCGCCCCCAAGGCCCTGCGCGCCCTGGGCGGCACCCCCATGCTCGTCCACGCCGTCCGGGCGATGGCCGCCTCCCGCGCCGTCTCCCTCGTCGTCGTGGTCGCCCCGCCGGACGGCGCCCCCGAGGTCCGCGCCCTCCTCGACGACCACCCCCTCAGCGGCCACGACCGCGCCGAGGTCCTCGTCGTCCCCGGCGGCGGGACCCGCCAGGAGTCCGTCCGCCTCGGCCTCGCGGCCCTCCCGGCCGACGTCACCACCGTCCTCGTGCACGACGCCGCGCGCCCCCTGGTGCCCGTCGACACCGTCGACGCCGTGATCACCGCCGTACGCGAGGGCGCGCCCGCCGTCGTCCCCGCGCTGCCCCTCGCCGACACCGTCAAGCAGGTCGGGCCGCGCACGGGCGCCGCGGAGGGCGAGCCCGAGCTCGTCACCGGCACCCCCGAGCGGGCGCTCCTGCGGGCCGTGCAGACCCCCCAGGGCTTCGACCGGCGCACGCTGGACGCCGCCCACGAGAAGTTCGCCGCCCTGGAGGGCGAGGGCGCCACCGACGACGCCGGCATGGTCGAGCGCCTCGGCACCCCCGTCGTCCTCGTGCCCGGCCACGAGGAGGCCTTCAAGGTCACCCGGCCGCTGGACCTCGTCCTCGCCGAGGCCGTACTCGCCCGCAGGAGGGCCAACGATGGCTTCTAGCCCGCTCCCCGCCCTGCCCCAGGTGGGCATCGGCACCGACACGCACGCCTTCGAGGAAGGCCGCGAGCTGTGGTGCGGCGGCCTGCTGTGGCCCGGGGAGACCGGCCTCGCCGGTCACTCCGACGCCGACGTCGTCGCCCACGCCGCCTGCAACGCCCTCTTCTCCGCCGCCGGCCTCGGCGACCTCGGCGCCCACTTCGGCACCGGCCGCCCCGAGTGGGCCGGCGCCTCCGGCGTCACGCTGCTCACCGAGGCCGCCCGCATCGTGCGCGAGGCCGGCTTCGTCATCGGCAACATCGCCGTCCAGGTCGTCGGCGTCCGCCCGCGGATCGGCAAGCGCCGAGAGGAGGCCCAGAAGGTCCTCTCGGAGGCCGTGGGAGCCCCGGTGACGGTCTCCGGCGCCACGACGGACGGCCTGGGCTTCCCGGGCCGCGAGGAGGGCCTCACGGCCGTGGCGACGGCGCTCGTCGCTCGCTCGGCGGGCTACTAGGCCCTCAAGGCCTGCGGCCGGGCATTCCGCCGGACCCCTCGCCGTGGTGGCCGAGCACCGCTGCGGCGGGGCCTTCTTGCCCGGGCAGGCGCATCTCTCCGGCGCCGTGATGCCGGGGTGCCCGGATGCCGGGGTGCCGGGAGCGCCGGGTCTAGATCGACCCCACGACCTTCCGCGGCGTCACCCGCACGACCACCCGCTGCGCGTCGTCCTTCGCCGCCGGGTTGAAGTCCGCGTAGTCCTTCCCCGTGTACTTCCGCGAGAGCTCGTCGATCAGCTCCGGGCCGCCCTCGGTGGTGAGCGTGGCCGTGCCGCGCACCTCGGCGTAGGTGTACGGAGCGTTCGGCGGGTTGATCATCACCGTGACGCGCGGGTCGCGGCGCATGTTCTTCTCCTTGCGCCGCCCGACGGTCGTGGAGATCAGCAGGTCGTCGCCGTCGCGCGTGACCCAGGTGACCGTGAGCTGCGGGCTGCCGTCCGGCTGGACCGTGGCGACCGTCGCGAAGACGGGTGCGTCGTCGAGGAGCTTCTTCAGGTCGTCGGAGAGCGTGGCAACCACGGCGGTTCCTTCCCTGGGGAGCGTACGCGATCGCGCTCACCGTATGCCGCCGGCGCGGGAAAGGGGCGCGTACAAGCCGGGACAAGCCGGAACGCGCCCGTACGGGTCAGGGCCGGACCGTGAGGTCCGGCCCTGACCCGTACGGTCAGCGGTGAGGGGTCAGGGCCCGTCCGGCCGGCCCACGGCCACCCGGTCGCCCGCCGGCTGCTCGTACGTGCCCGTCTCGTACGCCCGCAGCCGCTGCGCCACCGCGCCCTCGCGGACCTCCTCGCGCCCGGCGTGCTGCTCGGGCACCGGCGAAGCGCCCTGCGGAGCGCCTTGTGCGGCTCCCGGCGAAGCCGGCGCCGCACCACGCCGCGGGGAGTGCTGCCGCACCTCTTCCATGCTGGAGCGCAGCACCTTGCGCAGCCTCGTGCCCAGCGGCCGCTCCACGAGCTTGTGCAGCAGCCACGCCGCGCCGAGCATCACCAGGACCAGGCCGATGACCAGCACGTGCCGGGGGACGCGGTCGCGCAGGCCGTAGATGACCGTCATGCCGATGTACTGGTGGAGCAGGTACAGCGGGTAGGTGAGCGCGCCCGCCGTGGACAGCCAGCGCCACTGGATCCGGTTGAACTTGCCGCACGCGATCAGCGCCATCAGCACGAACGCGACGAAGACGATCACCCGGGCGGGCCAGGCGGGGATGTTGTGCGTGGTGTTGTCCGCGACACGCCGCGTGATGTGGTGCTCGGCGAGGAGCAGGGACATGGCGGTGATGCCCCAGAGGAGGGCGTTGGGGCGGTAGCGGTACATCAGGTAGAAGGCGATGCCCGCGACGAAGTACGGCTGGTAGAGCGGCATCGCCCACTGGTCGAGGACCTTGATGTCCGCCTGGACCGAGGCCAGTGCGACGACCGTCCACAGGACGCAGAAGAGCACGCACTTGCGGTACGTCACGCCCGTAGCCACGACGACCGCGAACATTACGTAGAACTTCAGCTCGATGAAGAGCGTCCAGTAGACGCCGTCGACGTCCCAGACCCCGAGCCCCGACTGGAGCATGGTCAGGTTGGTGAGGACGCCGTCGAAGCCGCCGTTGATCTGGCGCACCTGCGGCCACAGCGTGACGACCGAGGCCGTCAGGAGGATCGCGACCCAGTAGGCGGGGTAGACCCGCGACACCCGGGAGATGAAGAAGTCCCCGAGCGAGCGGCCCCACGTGCTCATGCAGATCACGAAACCGCTGATGAGGAAGAAGATCTCGACGCCCGTCCAGCCGTACTGGGCGAACTTCCACAGGTTGGGGAAGATGTGCTCGGGATCCTGGCCCCAGCCTCCCCGCAGCGCCACGTAGTGGAAGAAGACGACCATGAGGGCGGCGACGATCCGGAGCCCGTCCAGGACGTAGAGCCTGGGAGCCGCGGGTTTCTGTCCGGCTACCAGGCCGCCATCGAGATCTCCTCGGCTGGCGAAACGCATGTGGTCCTCTCCATCGGGCTCAGGACGGCTCATCCTACGAGGGCCGTCCGCGGGCATGCTGACACAAGGACCCCCCGGCCCGCCGTGACAGTTATCTCCTGTCTCTGCCGTAATTCCAACCCCCGGCCTGGAACGTCTCCGGGGTGATCTTGTGACGATCTTGTGGGGGGCCGGACAGACCGGTACGGATCTCCGCCGCCGAGCGCTGCAGCCCGCGCCGCAGCATCCCGGCCAGCGGCCGCTCCACCAGGCGGTGCACCAGCCACGCGGTCACCAGCATCCCCGCCACCAGCGCGGGCAGCAGGACGGCCGGGGGCACGTCACGGCCGGTCCGCCGGATCACCAGCCAGCCCACCCGCTCGTGGATCAGATAGAGGGGATAGGTCAGCGCGCCGGCCGTGGTCAGCCACCGGTGCGTGAGCCGGTGCGTCCAGCCGAGCGCGACCGCCGCCATGGCGGCGAAGAACACGGCCAGCAGCACCGCCGTCGGCCAGTGCGGCACCCGGTGGCCCATGTGGCCCTCCGCGCGCGCCTGGGCCGCCACCAGGTCGTGCTGGGCGACGAGGAAGCACCCGGTGACCAGCAGCCACAGCGCGAGGTTCGGGCGGTGGCGGTGCATGAGGTAGAAGGCGATGCCCGCGATGAAGTACCAGCAGTCCTCCGGCAGCAGCACCTGGTCGAGCAGCGGCTCGTCCACCGCGGCCGCGACGGCCGCCGCGAAGCCCCAGACCACGCAGAAGCCGACCGCCCGCGCGTACGTGAGCCCCTTCCCCGCGACGACGAGCGCGAAGAGCAGGTAGAAGCGCAGCTCGACCCACAGCGTCCAGTACACGCCGTCGACCGCGTCCACCCCGAGGGGTGACTGGAGCATGGTCAGGTTGACCGCGACGTCACGCGAGCGGAGGGTTTCGTCCGCCACCGGCCACAGACAGACGACGAGGGCGACGGCCAGGACGGAGAACCAGTACGCGGGGAAGAGCCGGGTGATGCGCGACACGGCGAACTCGCCGGGCCCCCGGCCCCAGCAGCTCATGCAGATCACGAAGCCACTGATCATGAAGAACAGCTGCACCCCCAGCCAGCCGTACGACGCCGGCGCGCAGGCGGTGGGGAAGACCTCCGGCGGCGGCCCCGGCCACGCCCCCTTGTCGAACGCCACGTAGTGGTACGCCACCACCATCAGCGCCGCGCACAGCCGCAGCCCGTCCAGTGCGGCCAGCCGGGCGCGCCCGCGGCTTCCGTCGTGCTGTACGGGCAGCAGGGTGGGGTGCAACGCCCCTCCAGGAGGGAAGGTGAGGCAGTGCCCGGGAAGCTATCACGCAGATCTGTACTTTTGCCGTATTAGGCCGTATTAGGAAGATAGGTGGGCAAGAGGTGCGGTTCCCCCGCGGAACCCCTCGTTCCCTCCCTTCCGTGCCCCGATTGCCGGGGGCACTGCCGAACGCCCACTACTCTGGTTGCGTGACCATTCGCCTGTACGACACCAGCGCCCGGCAGATCCGCGACTTCTCCCCGCTCACTCCGGGCTGCGTCTCGATCTACCTGTGTGGCGCGACCGTGCAGGCCGCCCCGCACATCGGCCACATCCGCTCCGGCCTGAACTTCGACATCCTCCGCCGCTGGTTCGCCTACCGCGGCTACGACGTCACCTTCGTCCGCAATGTCACGGACATCGACGACAAGATCATCAACAAGGCGGCCGACCAGAACCGCCCCTGGTGGTCCATCGGCTACGAGAACGAGCGCGCCTTCAACAGCGGCTACGACGTCCTCGGCTGCCTGCCGCCCACCGTCGAGCCCCGCGCCACCGGCCACGTCACCGAGATGGTCGAGATGATGCGCGGCCTCATCGAGCGCGGCCACGCCTACGCCGCCGACGGCAATGTGTACTTCGACGTGCGCTCCTTCCCCGGCTACCTGCAGCTCTCCAACCAGGAGCTGGACAATCTCCTCCAGCCCTCCGGCGAGGGCGAGACCGGCAAGCGCGACCCCCGCGACTTCGCCATGTGGAAGGCCGCCAAGCCCGGCGAGCCCTCCTGGGAGACCCCCTGGGGCCGCGGCCGCCCCGGCTGGCACCTGGAGTGCTCCGCCATGGCCCACAAGTACCTCGGCGAGGCCTTCGACATCCACGGCGGCGGCCTCGACCTGATCTTCCCCCACCACGAGAACGAGATCGCCCAGGCCAAGGCCTTCGGCGACGACTTCGCCTCGTACTGGGTGCACAACGCCTGGGTCACCATGAGCGGCGAGAAGATGTCGAAGTCCCTCGGCAACTCCGTCCTCGTCTCCGAGATGGTCAAGCACTGGCGCCCCATCGTCCTGCGCTACTACCTCGGCACCCCGCACTACCGCTCGATGATCGAGTACAGCGAGGAGGCCCTGCGCGAGGCCGAGGCCGCGTTCGCGCGGATCGAGGGCTTCATGCAGCGCGCCACCGAGCTCGCCGGCAAGACCGTCGAGCCCGCAGCCGAGGTCCCGCCCGCCTTCGCCGAGGCCATGGACGATGACCTGGGCGTCCCCCAGGCCCTCGCGATCGTGCACACCACCGTCCGCCAGGGCAACTCCGCCCTGACCGCGGACGACAAGGAATCCGCCGTCGCCCGCCTGGCCGAGGTCCGCGCCATGCTCGGCGTCCTCGGCCTCGACCCCCTCGACGAGCAGTGGGCCGACGCCTCCGCCGGCCGCGGCGACGACCTCCACGGCGTCGTGGACTCCCTGGTCCGCCTCGTCCTCGACCAGCGCCAGGCCGCCCGCACCCGCAAGGACTGGGCTGCCGCCGACGCCATCCGCGACCAGCTCCAGCAGGCCGGCCTCGCCATCGAGGACACCCCGTCCGGCCCCCGCTGGTCCCTGTCCTAGCCGGCGATCCGAGCGTCGCAGTCCGTCCTGAGGGACACTTTTCGTACGTACGTTTACAGAAGTCGCGGCCAGCGACTCTGAGCAGTGAAGAAACAGGTGCACCCATGGCCGGCAACAGCCAGCGCAGGAACCGCCGCACGTCCAACAAGAAGGGCGCGCAGGTCGGCAGCGGCGGTCAGCGACGCCGGGGCCTGGAGGGCAAGGGCCCGACGCCGCCCGCGTCCATGCGGAAGGGCCACAAGAAGAACCGCATCGCCAACGCCAAGGTCCGCCACGAGACCAAGCGTCCGGCCCCGCGCCGCGGCGGCCCCAAGGGCACCAACGAGCTCGTCGTCGGCCGCAACTCCGTCGTCGAGGCGCTGCGCGAGGGCGTGCCCGCCAACACCCTGTACGTCCAGCAGTACCTCGACAACGACGAGCGCGTCCGCGAAGCCCTCCAGCTCGCCACGGACAAGGGCCTCAACCTCATGGAGGCCCCCCGTCCCGAGCTGGACCGGATGACCAACGGCCTGAACCACCAGGGCCTGGTCCTCTCCGTGCCGCCCTACGAGTACGCCCACCCCGAGGACCTCACCGCCGCCGCGTTCGACGACGGCGAGGACCCGCTGATCGTCGCCCTCGACGGCATCACCGACCCGCGCAACCTCGGCGCCGTCGTCCGCTCCGTCTCCGCCTTCGGCGGCCACGGCGTGGTCGTCCCCGAGCGCCGCGCGGCCGGCATGACCGCCAGCGCCTGGAAGACCTCCGCCGGCACCGCCGCGCGCACCCCGGTGGCCCGCTGCACCAATGTGACGCGGATGCTGGAGGGCTACCAGAAGGCCGGCCTCACGGTCGTCGGCCTCGCCGCCGACGGCGACGTCGAGCTCCACGAGCTCGAAGCCCTCGAAGGCCCGGTCGTCATCGTCGTCGGCAGCGAGGGCAAGGGCCTCTCCCGCCTCGTCGGCGAGACCTGCGACTTCCGCGTGCGCATCCCGATGCCGGGCGGCGCCGAGTCGCTCAACGCCGGTGTCGCGGCGGGCGTCGTGCTCTACGAGGCGGCGCGCCGCCGGGCCTGAGAAAACTCTCCTCAAGCGCAGGACGGGCCGGTTCACCGGCCCGTCCTGCGCTTGTGCGCACGGTTGACGGGCCGCGTTGACGCGACCCGGACAGTTCGACTCGGTCAAGGCAGTGTCCTAATCAGAAGTCACTCGGTTAGATGAGTGTGGACACCAGAACACCCCGCACACCCACGGGGGGAAGCTCTTCCGGGTACGACGACCAGCCCGCGCTGAGTACGGTGAAGGTTCCGTCCGACCCGGCGCAGATCGCCGTCAACCACGTGAGTTTCCGCGTGCAGCTCGCCCGGCCCCCGCGCGTCGCCCGCCAGTACGCAGGCATCGCCGACACGGCGCAGCTGCCCACCGTCAAGAGCACGCCCAAACGGCGCGCTCCCGTGGTGTGGAGCGGGCGGGCCGCACCCGGCGACGCCGCGCCCACCGAACTCCTGCAGGCCGTACGGGACTCCGCCGTCACCGACGCGGGCTCCACCCAGGTGCTGCCCCGCATCCGCGTCGGCGACCAGCCCCCCTCCGTCGTCGGCCCCCGCAGCCACGGCGAGCGCACCGGCCCCGGCGAGCTCGTCGACGCCGCCGGCCCCGCCGCCCCCGAGACGCAGCTCCTGCACGGCGTCCGCCCCACCGGAAGCGCGTACGACGAAGACCGGTACGGCTACCCGCAGTTCGGCGGCCCGGACGACCCCGACGGCTACGACGCGGAATACGACGAGGGCGCCGAGGGCGCGGACGGCGAGGAGGGCGCCGCCAAGCGCCACAACGACTCCGTCCGGCACGCCTACTACCCCGGCCGCCGCATGAACCTCGGCGTCGTCCTGCTGCCCCTGCGGATCTTCCTCGGCCTGATCTCCATCTACGCCGGCATGGGCAAGCTCTGCGACCCCGTCTACTTCGACGGCGGCAAGCGCGGCTCCATGGTCGCCTGGCTCACGGCCCTCCACCCCTGGCCCGCCGCCGAACCGCTGCGCGACCTCGCCCTCGCCCACCCCGTGGGCGCCGGCCTCACCGTCGCCTTCCTCCAGGTCGTCGTCGGCGTGCTCACCATCTTCGGTCTCTGGCAGCGCCTCGCCGCCTCCGTCGGCGTGCTGCTGTCCGCCGTCCTGATCGTCACCGTCAGCTGGCGCAGCACCCCCGTCTACGACGCCCCCGACATCATCTACCTGGCCGCCTGGAGCCCCCTCGTGATCGCCGGGGCGCCCTTCTACTCCATCGACGGACGCCTCGCCGGCGAGGCCTGGCGCCGCCTCGGCCCGCGCGCCGAGCTGTGGGACCTGCGGCGGCGCGTCCTGCGCCGCGGCACGATCATGGCCACGGTCGTCATCGGCCTCACCCTGCTGGTCGGCTCCACCCTCGGCGGCGCCGTCCGCTCCTCCCAGACCGTCAGGGTCCCCGGCCCCAGCGACCCCCCGGTCAACAACCTCCCCGGCTCGCCGTACCCGCAGAGCCCCACCGCCGCCACCCCGCGCGGCGGCACCCACGGCCCGTCGGCCGCCGGCACCCCCACGCCCACGGCCCCCGGCACCCACTCGGCGACGCCGTCCGCGACCGCCCCGGCCGCGCCCGGCGCCGCCCGCACCCCCACCGGCGCCGCAGCGGGCGGCGCGGGACGGCCCGGCGCCAGCCAGGGCGTCCGCCCCGCCCCGCAGACCCCGCGGCACCAGGCCCCGCCGGCCGCGCCGCGCAGCCCCTCGGGCGGCTCGTCGGCCTCCAGCGGCGCGGGCAGCACGTCGAGCAGCACGGGCGGCGGCTCGTCCTCCGGCGGCTCGTCCGGCGGCACGGGCGCGCTCGGCGGCCTCCTGGGCTGAGCGACCCCGCACAGAACGGCCCCCGCACCCTTCCGGGTGCGGGGGCCGTTCTCGTCGCCGTTGCGGCGGCACGGGCGCGCTCGGCGGACTCCGCGGCCAACCGCAGTCCTACGCGCCGGCCAGCTCCTTGGCCGCCTCCGTGAGGTCCTTCGCGGTGTCGATGGCCCGCCAGTACGCGCCGTGCGGCAGCGGATAGCCCGCGAGGCGCCGCTCGCGCGCCAGCCGGGGGAACGTCGTGCGCTCGTGGTCCCCGCGCTCCGGCAGCAGGTCAGTGAAGGCGGCGGAGAAGACGTAGACGCCCGCATTGATCAGGTACGGGGAGGGCGGGGACTCGATGAAGTCCAGCACGTGCCCGAACTCGTCGGTCTCGACGGCCCCCCAGGGGATCCGGGGCCGGGCCAGGGCCAGGGTGGCCGCCGCGTCACGCTCGTGGTGGAAGGCGGCCATCTCGCGCAGCGAGAAGCGGGTCCAGATGTCGCCGTTGGTGGCGTACCAGGGCCGGTCGGGGTGGGGCAGCGAGGCCGCCGCGAACTTCAGGCCGCCGCCCCGGCCGAGCGGCTCCTTCTCGACGACGGTGGTCACCCGCAGCGGCAGTTCGGCCGACACGAGCCAGTCCTGCAGGACCTCCGCCAGATGGCCGCACGAGACCACGGCGTCGGTGACGCCCTCGGCGGCCAGCCAGGCCAGCTGATGGCCGATGATCGGGGTCCCGGTGCCGGGGATCTCGACCATCGGCTTGGGTCGGTCGTCGGTGTACGGGCGCAGCCGCGACCCCTGGCCGCCGGCCAGGATCACGGCTTGGGTGGGGTACGGATACGCGTGCGTGCCGGTCATGCCCCGCACGATATGCGGTGCCGTCCGCGGGCGGACCGGTGGTGGCGCGGCAGCCGTGCCCCTGGCGGCGGGTCAGCGGGCCTGGACGCCGGTGGCGTACGAGGTGTCGCAGACGGGCCGGGCGTAGCTCTGGGCCTGCTTCGGGCCGTACTTCGCGACCGCCGCGCGGCCGAGGCTGCGTGCGATCTCGACGCAGTGCCTGGCCAGCGAGGGACGGCCGTTGGTGGCCTGCTGGAGGTGGGTGAGGGCTACGCCCGGGTTCTTCTCCTGCATCTCGGTCAGCAGCTTGTCGCGCAGCACCTCGTGCGGGGCGAGGCCGCGGGCCTGGGTGGAGGCGGTATTGGAGGACGCGGTGAGCACCTGCGAATCGGCAGGCGCGGCCCACGGGACGCGGGTCACCGCGAGGGTTCCCGAGAGGACGAGAACGACGGGGAGTACGAAGGCAAGGGTTCTGCCGATGTGGCGGGCGGCCTGGTTCATGCCGCAGATGGTAGCGAGGGGTAATGACGCCGCGACATCTAGTCACCCGGTCGAGGGATACGTCAGGGGGCGCGGCGCGTCGCCGAGTTGACGCACGCCACTCGAAAAGGGCGATCTGCCGGGGAAAACGGCAACCGGTGCGGCTTCGACCCGAAAAACACCCCGCCCCCGGCCTTTCGGCGGCACGGGGGCGGAGGTTTCGTCCGGGCGCGGGCCCGGCGCCGGCGTCAGTCGCTCAGGCGCTCGCCGGAAGAGGTCGAGAAGACGTGCAGCTCACCCGGGCGCGGGACGACGTGCAGGATGGAGCCCTTCTCGGGCACGTTGCGGCCGTTGACGCGGACGACGAGGTCCTTCCGCTCGCCGCCGACCTCGGCCGTGCCGTACACGTATCCGTCGGCGCCGAGCTCCTCCACGACGTTGACGGTGACGGCGAGGCCCGCCGGGGCGTCCTTCGACTCCTTGCCGAGCGACCGGGCCGCCTCGCCGTTCTGTTCGACCACGTCGAAGTGCTCGGGACGGACACCCACCGTGACCGTACGGTCACCCTTGCCGGTGCCCGCGAGCGCCTCGCGCGACACCGGGACGACGCTGTTGCCGAACTTCACGCCTCCGTCGGTCACCGGCACCTCCACCAGGTTCATGGCCGGCGAGCCGATGAACCCGGCGACGAACAGGTTCGCCGGCCGGTCGTACATGTTCCGCGGAGTGTCGACCTGCTGCAGCAGCCCGTCCTTGAGGACGGCCACGCGGTCGCCCATCGTCATGGCCTCGACCTGGTCGTGGGTGACGTAGACGGTGGTGATGCCGAGGCGGCGCTGCAGCCCGGCGATCTGCGTGCGCGTCTGCACGCGCAGCTTCGCGTCGAGGTTCGACAGCGGCTCGTCCATGAGGAACACCTGCGGCTCGCGCACGATCGCCCGCCCCATCGCCACGCGCTGGCGCTGACCGCCCGAGAGCGCCTTCGGCTTGCGCCCCAGGTACTCGGTGAGGTCGAGGATCTTCGCCGCGTCCTCCACCTTCTGGCGGATCTCCGACTTGGGCACGCCCGCGATCTTCAGCGCGAAGCCCATGTTGTCGGCGACGGTCATGTGCGGGTAGAGCGCGTAGTTCTGGAACACCATGGCGATGTCCCGGTCCTTCGGCGGCAGATGGGTGACGTCCCGGTCCCCGATCCGGATCGATCCTCCGTTGACGTCTTCCAGCCCCGCGAGCATCCGCAGCGAGGTCGACTTCCCGCACCCGGACGGGCCGACCAGGACGAGGAACTCACCGTCCTCGATGGTGATGTCGAGCTGATCGACGGCGGGCTTGTCGGACCCGGGGTAGATCCGGGTCGCCTTGTCGTACGTGACCGTGGCCATGGTGATGCAGTCCCTTCACCGGCAGGAACGTGCCGGACGATCCGTTGTAGAGGGAGTGGTCCAGTCCAATTGGATCGGACTGCTGGTGACGGTACCCGGGGAGCGGCTTTCTGTCAGTAGTTCCGGAAGGCCGCCGGCAACAAGCTTGTGGCTGGTGGAACTGGCCGCTGTGTAGAGTGGAGCCGCGTTCGCGGGCGATGTCCGTGCACGTCACGCCGCCTTAGCTCAGTTGGCCAGAGCGTCGCTCTTGTAAAGCGAGGGTCGTCGGTTCGAATCCGACAGGCGGCTCAAGGAAGCACAGTTCAGCGCAGCAACGGCCCTCCGTGAAAGATCACGGAGGGCCGTTGCTCTTTGCGCTCGCGTACGGCTAGCGCCTCAGCTGTGGACCTCCTCGTCCGCCGCGCGGTGACGGCCCTGGCCCTGGGCGGGGACGGACTCGGCCGCGGGCCCGGGCCGCGGAGCGTCCTGGTGGCCCGGCCACCAGGCCTTGTGGCCCAGGAGGGACGTGATCGTCGGGACGAGGAGCATGGCCATCACGAAGGCCGTCAGCAGTATGCCGAAGGCGACGGCGAAGCCCATCTGCTGGAGCATCGAGTTGTCGGCCAGCAGGAGGACGCCGAAGGTGCCGGCGAGGATGATCGCGGCGGAGGCGATGGTGGGGGCCGAGCGGGCGACGGCGGTGCGGACGGCCTCGCGGGCCGGGACGCCGCGCCGGACCTCCTCCCGCAGGCGGGCGACCATCAGGATGTTGTAGTCGGTGCCGATGGCGACGACGAAGAGGTAGACGATGACCGGCAGCATGAACAGCAGGCCGTTCTTGTGCTGGAGGTCCTGGAAGAGCCAGACGGTGGAGCCGAGCGTGGCGCCGAAGCCGAGGGCGACGGCGATCATCAGGTAGAGCGGGGCGACGAGGCTGCGGAGCAGCAGGCCCAGGATGACCATGATCGCGAGGCCGGCGATGGGGAAGACGAGCTTGTAGTCGTGGTTGACGGCCTTCTCGACGTCGGCGAGGACGGCGGAGGTGCCGCCGACGTAGGCCTTGGCGCCGTCGGGCGCGGCCTTGTGGGCGCTGTCGCGCAGCGCGCCGCCCGCGATTTCGATGGCCTTGTCCTCGGTGGGGCGGTACTTGAGGACGACGCTGTACTGGGCGACGGTGCCGTCGGGGCTGACGACCGGGTCGGAGACGCCGCCGACGCCGTCGACCCCGGCGAGTTCCTTCTTGTACGTGCCGAGGGCGCCCTTGTCGAGGGTGCCGCCGCGGGATTCGACGTAGACCATGGCGGGGTCGGACTGGCCGGCGGAGAAGCCGCGCTGCAGGTCCTTCATGGCCTGGACGGACTCCAGCTTCTGGGGCAGCTGGCTGTCGGTGTCGAACTCGGCCTTGAAGCTGAGGGCGCCGAGGGCGAGGGCGGCGAGGACGGCGGCGGAGAGGGTGGCGATGACGGCGGGGCGGCGGGCGACGAGCGTGCCGAGGCCGCCCGAGACGCGGTTGCGTGGGCGCTTCTTCCAGGCCTTGGAGGGCCAGAAGGCCTTGGTGCCGAGGAGGGAGAAGACGGCCGGCACGAGGGTGAGGGCGGCGACGAGGGTCACGCCGACGGCGATGGCGAGCGAGGGGCCCATCGCCCGCATCATGCCCATGGTGGAGAGCAGGAGGGCGAGGAAGGCGACGATGACGGCGCCGGCGGCGGAGGCGATGGTCTCGCCGACGCGGGCGACGGCGTTGGTGAGGGCCTCCTTGGGCTGCTGCCCGGCGCGCAGTTCTTCGCGGTAGCGGAAGAGGAGGAAGAGGATGTAGTCGGTGCCGACGCCGAAGAGGACGACGATGAGGATGGCGGAGATGGAGTTGTCGGCCTTGAGTCCGCCGAGGTGGGCGGCGGTGCCGATGAGTCCGAGGGCGACGGCGAAGACGAGGGCGATGATGAGGACGGGCATCAGCGCTATCAGCGGGCTGCGGAAGATGACCAGCAGCAGGATGATGATCAGGAGGAGCGTCGCCGACATGATCATCGCGTCGGTGTCGCCGGAGGACTCCTGAGCGTCCAGGTTGGTGGCGGCCTGTCCGGTGAAGCCGGCCTTCAGGTGGGTGCCGTCCAGCAGGCCCTTGGCGTCTTCGCGGAGGTCCTTGACGGCGTTGGGCAGGGTGGCGTCCTGGGAGTTCCTGTCGGTCGCGACGACGTTGGCGAGGGCGATCTCGCCGTTGGGGGAGACGGCCTGCGGGTTCGTCACGATGCGGGCGACGCCCTTGCGGTGCTTGTCGTCCAGGCCGCGGGTGACCTTGGCGACGTCGGCGCGGTCGGCCTCGGTGAGCTTTCCGCCGTCGGAGCGCTGGAAGACGACGATGGCGGAGGGCTGTTCGGTCTTGGGGAAGGCCTTTTCCTGGAGTTTGCCCGCCTGCACGGATTCATAATGCGAAGGAAGGAATTCCGTTTCATCGGTCGTGGACTTCAGCCCCGGGGCCAGCAGGACGAGGGCCACTGCGGCGACGATCCAGCCGGCGATGGTCAGCCATGGTCGGTGGACGGCGAACCGCCCGACTCGTCGGAACATGCTTGGTGCTCCTAGCTAGGTGATTCCCGCGGTCGCTTCAGGTGGGCGGACGGCAGGCAAGGCATGAACACGCTAGACAGCCCCGAATTGCCTCCACAACAAAATCGCCGGGAAATCGGTCCTGGGTCGGGGTCGCTCTCATCCGGCCGGATGAGGGAGTGTCACCCGAGAGGTAGAGAAACGCGGCGCCGGGCGCCTTCTCCCGGATTACTCTGCCCCCATGAGCGATGCCGCCGCCCCCGCCCCGACCCCGCCCGGTGGATCCGCGGGCGGGCCGGCCTATGCCGACCGCCTGGAGCGTGCCGCCGTCGAGGCCGCTGACTCCGGCCTGGCCGGTCTGATCGTCACACCGGGCCCCGACTTGGACTGGCTCACGGGCTACCGTCCGCCCCCCACCGAGCGGTTGACCGCCCTGCTGATCGCGCCGGGCGAGCGGCCGCGGCTGCTCGTTCCCGCCCTGGAGCGTCCCGACGCCGAACAGGCCCCGTCGGCCTCGTCGTTGTCGGTCACCGGCTGGAGCGACGGCCAGGATCCGTACGCGGCACTGGCTCCGCTGCTCGGGCCGAAGGGCCGCTACGGCGTCTCGGACAACGCCTGGGCGCTGCACCTGCTGGGTCTGCAACGGGCTTGCCCGGAGGTGTCGTACGGGGCGTTCACCGAGGTCATGCCGATGTTGCGGGCGGTGAAGGACGCCTACGAGGTGGAGCGGCTCGCGGCCGCGGGCGCGGCGGCGGATGCTGCGTACGAGGACGTGTCGGGGTTGCAGTTCGAGGGGCGGCGGGAGCGGGAGGTGGCGGCCGATCTGGCGCGTCTGCTGCTCGAACACGGCCATAGCCAGGTGGATTTCACGATTGTCGGATCGGGCCCGAACGGGGCCAATCCGCATCACGACGCGGGTGACCGGGTCATCGAGCTGGGCGACATGGTCGTCATGGACTTCGGCGGGCTGAAGGACGGCTACGGCTCGGACACGACGCGTACGGTGCACGTGGGGCAGCCGACGGCCGAGGAGCGCAAGGTGCACGACGTGGTGCGCGAGGCGCAGCAGGCGGCGTTCGAGGCGGTGCGGCCGGGTGTGGCGTGCCAGGAGATCGACCGGGTGGCGCGGCAGGTCATCCGGGCGGCGGGGTTCGGGGAATACTTCATTCACCGTACGGGGCACGGCATCGGTGTGACGACGCACGAGCCGCCGTATCTGGTGGAGGGTGAACACCTGCCGCTGGTACCGGGGATGTGTTTCTCCATCGAACCGGGGATTTACCTGCCGGGACGTTTCGGTGTACGGATCGAGGACATCGTGGTGTGCACGGAGTCGGGCGGGCGGCGGTTGAACAATACGGCGCACGGGATGCGGGTGGTGGCCTAGCGGCCACCGGTTCCGCTCCGGTGGCTTCTTACGGCTGCAGCCCCGGAGGTTTACGGCCGATGCGGCGGCTTACAGCTGCAGGTACATGATGTGCAGGCCGGTGTACGTGCCGTCGGGGAGGCGGTAGGCCTCGGGCAGGGTGCCGATGATGCGGAATCCGAGGGATTTCCAGAGGGCGACGGCGCGGGTGTTGGTCTCGACGACGGCGTTGAACTGGATGGCGCGGTAGCCCTGCTCGCGGGCCCGGGCGATGACGTGCTCGCCGAGGGCCCGGCCGATGCCGCGGCCGGCGGCTTCGGGGGAGACCATGAAGCTCGCGCCGGCGATGTGGGAGGCCGGGCCCATGTGGTTGGGGTTCATCTTGGCGGTGGCCAGGACGGTGCCCTCTTCGTCGACGGCGACGACCGTACGGCCGGGGGCGTCGAGCATCCACATGGCGCGGCCGGTGCCCTCGTCGAGGTCGCGCGGGAAGGTGTAGGTGAGGCCTGCGGCGGCGGTGTCGCGGACGAGGGGCCAGATGGCGGGCCAGTCGGTGTCGCGGGCGTCTCTGATCTCGGTCTTCATGGGGCTCAGGATGGGGGCGGATGCGGGGCGGGGCCAGCGATTTTCGCCGAGGGGCGCGGGGCGGTCACTGGGGGCCGTCCTCCGGCTCGTAGGCGCGCATGTGGTGCCGTTCCTCGGCCTCGGCGGTCTCCGCGCCGGGTGTGCCTGCCTCGACGTCCCCCAAGGGGCTCGCGTGCTTGGGCGGTCCGGCCGTGACCAGGATGCCGCCGGCGAGGCCGGCGAGGAGCATGATGCCCGAGCCCCAGGCGATGGCGATGTGGAAGCCGTGGACGACGCCGGACTTGACGACGGTGTCGCGGTCGGCGGGGGTCAGGGCGCCGCCGGTCGCCGCGGCGGTGGCGGCGGCGCTCTTGAGGTGCGCGGCGATGTACGTGGCGCCGGCTGACGTGGCGATGGTGTTGAGGAGGGCGGTGCCGATGGAGCCGCCCACCTGCTGCGCGGTGTTGACCGTGGCGGAGGTGACGCCGGAGTCGTGCGGGGCGACGCCGGAGGTGGCGGTGGCCATGACGGGCATGAAGATCAGGCCCATGCCGAGGCCGACGAGGAGCTCGGCGGGCAGGACGTGGCTGACGTAGGCGGGTTCGACGGGCAGGAACGTGAGCAGGAACAGCCCGCCGGCGGCGAGGACGGCGCCGGGCACCATGAGGGCCCGCGGGGGCACCTGGTTCAGCAGGCGGGCGGAGATCTGGGTGGACCCGGCGACGATTGCGGCGGTCATGGGGAGGAACGCGAGGCCGGTCTTCACGGGGGAGTAGCCGAGGACGACCTGCAGGTAGTAGGTCATGAACAGGAACATGCCGAACATGCCGATGACGGCCAGGCCCATCGTCAGGAACGCCCCGCCGCGGTTGCGATCGCGGACGATCTGCAGGGGGAGCAGCGGGCTGGGGGCGCGGCTCTGCCACCAGGCGAAGACGCACAGGAGCGCCACGCCGCCGCAGAGCAGGCCGAGGACGAGCGGGTCGCTCCAGCCGCGCGGCTCGGCCTCGCTGCAGGCGTAGACGATGGAGACGAGGCCGCCGCAGCCCAGGAGGACGCCGCGGATGTCCAGGCGGGGGCGTTCGCCGCGGCGGCGCCGGTCGTCGTGGAGGAAGGCGCCGGCGCCGAGCAGGGCGGCCAGGGCGATGGGCACGTTCACGTAGAGGCACCAGCGCCATCCGAGGTACTCGGTGAGCAGGCCGCCGGCGATCAGTCCGATCGCGGCGCCGCCGCCCGCGATGGCGCCGTAGATGCCGAAGGCCTTCGCGCGTTCCTTGCCGACGGTGAAGGTGGTGGTCAGCAGCGAGAGCGCGGAGGGGGCCAGGAGCGCGGCGAAGGCGCCTTGCAGGGCGCGGGCCATGAACAGCAGGCCGGAGGTGTGCGCGGCGCCGCCGAGGGCGGAGGCGGCGGCGAAGCCGACGAGGCCGGTCATGAAGGTGCGTTTGCGGCCGGCCAGGTCGGCGATCCTGCCGCCGAGCAGCAGCAGGCCGCCGAAGGCCAGGGTGTAGGCGGTGATGACCCACTGCCGGTTGCCGTCCGACACGTGGAGGGCGCGCTGTGCGGACGGCAGGGCGATGTTCACGATGGTGGCGTCGAGGACGACCATCAGCTGGGCGGTCGCGATGACGACCAGGGCCCACCAGCGGCGGGGGTCGGGTGCGGAGGGGGATATCGGTATGGGGCCTGTGTCCGAGGAACTCGTGGAACCCGTGGAACCCGTTGAACTCATGGGACCTGCCCTCACGGCCGTACGTGCAGAGATCCGCACTCCAGAGTAGGCCGATCGGGTGAGGGGCGCCTGTCGAACGCGGGGCTCCTTTTACGGCCCGGGTGCTACGGCACGGGTTCTACGGGGCGGGCGCTACGGGATTACGGGACGAGCACCACCTTGCCGACCGTCCGCCGGGTTTCGAGGGCCCGGTGGGCGTCGGCGGCCTCGGTGAGGGGGAAGCGGGTGACCAGCGGGGTGACGCGGCCCGTGGCGGCGTCGGCGAGGGAGGCGGCCTCCAGGCGGCGCAGTCCTTCGGGGCCGCCGACGCGCTCCAGCATGGCGGGGCCGAGGACGTTGCGGGAGGTGATGCCCCGCTCGGCGAGCTCCTCCTCGCTGAGCGTGAACGACGGTCCGCTGCTGGTCAGGCCGTCGGCGGACCAGCCGAAGACCAGGTGGTCGCCGCCGGGGCCGAGGAGGCCGACGGCGGCGCGGGCGGCCTCGCCGCCGACCCCGTCGAAGACGACGGTGGCGGCCCGTCCGCCGAGGGCCGCGCGGGCGGCGTCCGGCCAGGCGGGGTCGTTGTAGTCGAGGGCGACGTCGGCGCCCAGGGCGCGCACGCGCTCCGCCTTGACGGGGCCGCCGGCGAGGCCGACGACGGTGGCGCCCGCGTTCTTGGCGTACTGCACGAGGAGGGCGCCGATGCCGCCGGCGGCGGAGGTCACCACGGCGACGTCCTTGCTGCTCAGCTCGGCGAAGCTGAGGACGGCGAGCGTGGTGCGGCCGGTGCCGATCATGGCGATGGCCTCGGCTTCGCCGAGCCCGTCGGGCAGTTCGTGCACCTTCTCGGCGGCGGCGACGGCGAGCTCGGCGTAGCCGCCGGGGACCATGCCGAGGTGGGCGACGACGCGCCGGCCGAGCCAGCTCGCGTCGACCCCTTCGCCGAGGGCGTCGACCGTGCCGGCCACCTCGCGGCCGGGGATGGTCGGCAGCTCGGGTGCGGTGTGGACGGCGCTGCTGTAGCCGGAGCGCAGGGCGGTGTCGAGCAGGTGCACGCCGGCGGCGGCGACGGCGATCCGGAGCTGCCCGGGGCCGGGCACGGGGTCCTCGGCGTGCTCGTGGACGAGGTTTTCGGCGGGGCCGAAGGCGTGCAGTCGTACGGCGTGCATGGCGGTCTCCAGGGCGTTCTGCGGGGCGCGTGTCGCGCTGTTGATGTCTTTGAGTCTTCAACCTCAGCCAAGGTTGAGGTCAAGCGCCGCTGTCAGTGCTCTGTGTCACCGTGGACGGCATGACGACTCACGGCAGGAAGCGGACGCGTGCGACGTTCCCGGAGGTGAAGGTTCCGGAGGTGCGGCTGCCCCCGCTGCGGCCGCACGACGGTGCGGAGCTGGAGCCCGAGGGCGACTACGACGGCCTCGCCTTCACGGACGCCGGCTTCGCGGGGCAGTCGGGCATAGGCGCCCGCTTCCTGGACTGCGGGCTGTACCGCTGCGCGCTGGATGGGACGGAGCTGGTGGCGGCCCGGTTCACGGACTGCGTGCTGGACGGCGTCCGTGGCGTGGGCACCGACCTGTCGAAGGCCGGCCTGCGGGACGTGGAGATCCTGGACGCCCGGCTCGGCGGCGCGCAGCTGCACGGCGCGTCGCTGGAGCGGGTCGTCGTCCGCGGCGGCAAGATCGACTATCTGAATCTGCGCGGGGCCGCTCTGAAGGACGTCACCTTCGAGGGCGTCGTCCTCTCCGAGGCCGACTTCGGCGGTGCCCGGCTGGAGCGCGTCGTCTTCCGCGACTGCGCGCTGCGCCGCGCCGACTTCACGGGGGCCCGGATGACGGACGTGGACCTGCGGGGGGTGACGCAGCTCGACGTCGCCCGCGGCATCGAGCACCTGTCGGGCGCGGTGATCAGCCCGTCCCAACTCCTGGATCTTGCTCCGGCGTTCGCGGCGCAGATAGGCGTACGGGTGGAGCCGGCGGCGGGGTGAGGCCCGGGAGGGCTGTACGGCTATAGGGCTGCACGGCTACAGGGCTCTACGGCTACAGGGCCGCACGGCTATGCGGCTATACGCGCGGGAAGCGGGCCTGCAGGTCCCAGACGACGGGGTTGTCGGCAAGGCCCTCGTGCATGTCGCACAGGTCGGCGATCAGGTCGTGCAGGAAGTCGCGGGCCTCGCGGCGCAGCGCCCGGTGGTCGAAGGTGAGCGCGGGCTCGTCGGCCGGCATCCAGTCGGCGGAGACCTCCACCCAGCCGAAGCGCCGCTCGAAGAGCATGCAGTCCGTGGACTCGGTGAAGTCGAGCTCGGCGAACTGCGTGGCCGCCGAGCGGTTGCCCCGCGGGTCGCGGTCGATCTGCTCCATGACGTCGCACAGCGCCCACGCGAAGTCGAGCACCGGCACCCATCCCCAGGCTGTGGACAGCTCGCGGTCCGTCTTCACATCGGCGATGTAGACGTCCCCGCAGAACAGGTCGTGCCGCAGGATCCGCACGTCGGCGGTGCGGTAGTCCGTCTGCGGCGGGTCGGGGAAGCGGCGGGAGAGCGAGTAGCCGAGGTCGATCACGCCTCGATGGTGTCACGGCGGCGGGCCGGACGCGTAAACGTGTGCGAGCGGACCGGGCGAACGCGGGCGGGCGGGTCCCGGGCGGACGCGGACGAGTCCGGGGTGCCCCGCGTCGGCGGCGGGGCACCCCGGACTCATGTGCGGTTGATCGTTACTTCACGTTGATCGCGGTCCAGGCGGCGGCGACCGCCTTGTACTCCGCGCTGCTGGAGCCGTAGAGGTCCGCGGTGGCCTTCAGGGTGCCGGTGCGGGCCGCCTTGTAGTTCGTGGTGGAGGTGAAGTACGTGGTCAGGGCCTTGTACCAGATCTTGGTGGCCTTGTCCCGGCCGATCCCGGTGACCTTGGAGCCGTCGGCCGTCGGGCTGTCGTACGTCACACCGTTGATCGTCTTCGTGCCGCTGCCCTCGGACAGCAGGTAGAAGAAGTGGTTGGCCGGGCCCGAGGAGTAGTGGACGTCCAGGCGGCCGAGCGAGGAGGACCAGGAGTCCTTGGACTTGCCGTCCTTGCTGGGCTTGTCCATGTAGCGCAGCGGGGTGCCGTCGCCGCGGATGTTGATGGCCTCGCCGATGAGGTAGTCGCCCTTGTCGGTCGAGTTGTTGGCGTAGAACTCGGCGGCGGTGCCGAAGATGTCCGAGGTGGCCTCGTTGAGGCCGCCGGACTCGCCGCTGTAGTTCAGGCCGGCCGTGGCCGAGGTGACGCCGTGGCTCATCTCGTGGGCGGCCACGTCGAGCGCGGTGAGCGGGTTCTTGTTGCCCTCACCGTCGCCGTAGGTCATGCAGAAGCATTCGTCGTCCCAGAAGGCGTTGACGTAGTTGTCGCCGTAGTGGACGCGGGAGTACGCGGCGACGCCGTCGTTCTTGATGCCGGTGCGGCCCAGCACGTTCTTGTAGAAGTCCCAGGTGACGGCCGCGCCGTAGTGCGCGTCGACGCCGGCCTTCTGGTCGCCGTCGCCCCAGGTGTCGCTGGAGTTGGTGAAGAGGGTGCCGGTGCCGTCGGTGCCCTGGGCCAGGTTGTAGGTCTTGTGGCCGCCGCGCTCGCCGTCCACGAGCTGGTAGCCCGAGTCGCTCTTGGTGGTGGAGAGCGAGACGGTGCCGCTGTAGGTGCTGGTGCCCGAGCCGGTCTCGATGGCCTCGCGCTGGAACAGCTTCTTGCCGGTGTTGGCGTCGGTGATCACGTGCAGCTTGCTGGGCGTGCCGTCCTTCTGGACGCCGGTGACCACGGTCTCGTAGGCGAGGACGGGCTTGCCCTCGGCCGCCCAGATGACCTTGCGCGGCGCGCGGTCGGCGCCGGCCTTGGCGGTCTTCTCGTCCGCGGCGGCGCTGAGCGCGCTCTTCTTCGCGGCGGCGGGGGCCTGGGCGGGGGTGGTGCTGGGCACGGCTATCTGCGCGTCGGTCGCCTTGTCGACGCTCTTCGAGCCGCTCTTCGCCTCGTGCACGACGAGGTCGCCGCCGAGCACCGGCAGACCGTCGAAGGTGCGCTCGTAGCGGGTGTGGACCGTGCCGTTCGCGTCCTTGATCACGTCACGGACGACGAGCTTCTCCTTGCCGCCGAGGCCGAGCTTCGCGGCGGTGGAGGGAGCCGCGGACTGCGCGTCCTTGATCGCGGCGACCCGCTGCCCCGCGGAGACGGCGAGGGGCGAGGCCTCGCTCGCCTTGTCGGGGGTGGCGCTCGCGGAGCCGGTCTGCACGGCCACGACGACCATGGCGGCGGAGGCGACGAGCGCGGCGGCGCGCAGGGTGTTCTTGCGGGAGGTGGAGGTGACGCTTCTCAACTCTGTCTCCTATGTGCGGGCCGTGAACTCACGTCCCTTTGAGGGGGGTTAGGGCAGCACGGGTTACGGCTGCCCGGTGGTGCAGGAGTGGTGCAGGAGTGGATTGAGGAGAGAGTGCCATCCCCTGACCGACATTGACAGGGGCGCAACAAGGATTTGATCTGCCGTTCTCCGAAACGCGGTTGATTGGTTCCGCTATGCGGTGAACTGGCCGAGGCTGGTCTGGACTTGAAATCCGCCGCATCTCAGTTCGAGGACGGTAGTTGTATGCGATCTGATGAGATTGCATACAAGCGGAGCGATGCGGACCGCTACGAGGCCGCCGCCAGGCTAGGGCCGGCGGCATCAAGGTGGCGTGAAGTCAGGCCAACGAGTTGATAAAGCCCGGGGGTGTCAGGGCAGCAGGCGCTGTTCCTTCGCCACGGCGACGGCGCCCGCCCGCGTGTCGACGCCCAACTTGTCGTAGATCCGCCCCAGATGGGTCTTCACCGTCGCCTCGCTGATGAACAGTGCGCGAGCAATCTCCCGGTTGCCCACCCCGCGGGCGAGTTGGCCGAGGATGTCCCGCTCGCGGTCCGTGAGTGAGGGCCGTGCCGCGCCGCGCGCCCGTGCCATGACGCGGCTCGCGACGGGCGGCGACAGCGTCGTACGCCCCTCGGCCGCCGCGCGGATGGCCGAGAACAGCTCCTCCGGGCGCTCGGCCTTCAGGAGATAGCCCGTCGCGCCGGCCTCGATGGCGCGGGTGATGTCGGCGTCCGTGTCGTACGTGGTGAGGACGAGGACGTACGGACCGCCGCGTTCCGCTCCTGCGGCTGCGCGGGGTGCGGTTGTTGGGGTCGTGTGACGTGAGTCCGTGCGGGTCGCGGCCTCCGTGACGATGCGGCGCGTCGCCTCGATCCCGTCCATGCCCGGCCCCAGTTGAAGGTCCATCAGGACGACGTCGGGACGCAGCCGGGCGGCCAGCGCGACCGCCTCCTCGCCGCCGCCCGCCTCGCCCACGACCTCGATGCCGGGCGCGCTGGCCAGCAGCGCCAGCAACCCGGCCCGGACGACGGCGTGGTCGTCGCACAGGAGGATGCGGATGCGGGCGGGAGGACGGGCTTCAGGGTCGGTCACTGAGGTTCCAATCGGTTACTGAGGTGCCAGGTCGGTCACTGAGGTGCCAGGGGAATGCACACGGAGACGACGGTGCCCTCGCCGGGCGCCGACTCGATGGTCAGGGTGCCGCCGAGCTGCCGCACGCGCGCCCGCATCGCGGGCAGGCCGTGCCCGCGCCCGCCGGCGGGGGAAGGGGGCGCGCCCGGCGCGAACCCGCGCCCGTCGTCGGCGACGTCGAGGACGACCTGGTCGCCGAGGTAGCTCAGGGTGAGGGCGGCCGTCGCCGCGCCCGCGTGCTCGCGGACGTTCGCCAGGGCGCCCTGGGCGATCCGCAGCAGCGCGGCCCGCGCTCCGTCCGGCAGCGCGACCGGGACCCCGTCGAGGTGGAAGAGCACGGGCGCCCCGGTCCCCTCGGCCGTCTCCGAGGCGGCCAGCGCCCGCAGCGCGTCCTCCAGCCGCGCGCCGCCGTCGAACTGCGGAGCGGCCAGGTCGTTGACGAACCGGCGGGTCTCGGCCAGGCCGCGGGCGGCGATGTCGGCGGCGGTACGGGTGTGGCGCCGGGCGGCCTCCGGATCCGCCTCCCAGGTCCGGTCCGCGGCCTGCAACAGCATGCGCTGGCTGGACAGGCCCTGGGCCAGGGTGTCGTGGATCTCCATCGACAGCCGCTGCCGCTCGGCCAGCGCCCCCTCGCGGCGCTCGGTCGCGGCCAGTTCGCGGCGCGTGCGGACCAGGTCGTCGATCAGGGCGCGCTGCCGCTCCGTCTGGCGCTGCGTGTGGAGGAAGACGGCGGTGGCGATCGCGGCCACGGCGGGCGGGGCGAGCACGAGGGTGGGGTCGAAGCCGTGCGGCAGCCGGAGCTGGGCCACCACGACCAGGCCGGTGAGGAAGGCGACCAGGAGGACGGCGGCGCGGGTGGGCAGCGTGCGCAGCCCCGTGTAGAGCAGCGGCACCGAGCACCACGCGAAGCTCGGCGCGAGCACGACGAGGACGACCCACGTCGCGACGACTGCGGCCAGCCACAGCAGCTGCGGCCGGGGGCGGGCGAAGGCCGGGCTCAGCACGTAGAGCAGGGCGAGCAGCACGCTGAGGACGGTGATCCACGGGGTGCGGGGCTCGCCCGGGTGCCGGATGAGGAAGCGGGCGAAGGAGGCGGAGAGGAGCAGGAAGAAGGCGGCGTGCATGACGAGGGCGAGGCGGCGGGCGCCGGGTTCGTCGCCGGGATCGGGGCCGGGGCCGTCGTCGAGGCCGTCGTCGGGAAGGGTCACCTCCTGTTCCTAACCCGCGCAGGGGCCTCTCGCATCAGCCGATCGGTTGACCCCGGGGGCAGCCGGGACGCCGATGCCGGGGCGCCCGCGGTCGCGAACGATGGAGGCACAAGCAACCACTGGCCTGTTGAGGAGCCGAAATGAAGTCTGCGAAGCCTGCGGAGTCCGCGGAGTCCGCGAAGTCCGTGCTGCGGAAGCTCTCCGTCCGGAGCCGGGTGCTCGTGGGTGCGGCAGGGGCGGCCGTCGTCGCGGCCGGTACGTTCGGCGCGGTCTCCGCGACCGCCTCGCCCGCGGCGGAGCGCCAGGCTCCGGTGTCCGTGGCCGGCGGCGGCGTGACCGAGTCCGCGCACCTGTCGGTGGACGCGGCGACGCGCGCCGCCCAGGCCGCCCTGGCCGCGGCGAAGAAGGAGGGCCAGAAGGTGTCCGTCGCGGTGGTCGACCGCAACGGCAACACGCTGGTGACCCTGCGCGGCGACGGCGCGGGTCCGCAGTCGTACGAGTCCGCCGTGCGGAAGGGCTTCACGGCCGTCTCCTGGAACGCTCCCACCTCGGAGCTCGTCAAGCGCCTCCAGAGCGTCCCGAACCTCAAGGACATCCCCGGCACGCTGTTCCTGCCGGGCGGCACGCCGGTCCAGGTCAAGGGCGCACCGGTGGCCGGGATCGGCGTGGCCGGGGCCCCGAGCGGCGACCTGGACGAGAAGTTCGCGCAGGCGGGCGCGGCGGCGCTGCGTTAACCTGCGGCGACGTACAGGGCAGGGGTCAGGGAGGGGCGCACATGCGGATCGTCACGGTGCCGGAGCCGGAGACTCCGCCGGAGCTGCGGGCCGGTGCCGAGGCCCTGCGCGAGCAGGCATGGCCCGGCGGCGGCCCCCACGACCCGGCCCTGCGGCCCGTCGCCATGCTGCTCGTCGCACCCGACGGCGGCGTACGGGCGGCCCTGGACATCCTCTCCAAGGAGATCACCCACGGTGGCCGGACGTACCGGGCGTCCGGCCTCAGCGCGGTCGTCACGGACACGGCACACCGCGGCAAGGGACACGGGCGGCAGCTGGTGGCCGCCGCCCGTGAGGTGATCGCCGCGAGCGGCGCGGACGTGGGACTCTTCACCTGCGACCGCCCGCTGCAGCCCTTCTACGAGAGCGCGGGCTGGCGGACCCTCCCCGGTGCGGTGCTGATCGGCGGCACGCCGCAGGACCCCTTCCCCAGCGACCAGCCCGGCTTCGACAAGGTCACCATGGGCGCGTTCTTCACGGCGCGGGCGCGCGCGGACGCGAACGCGGGCATCTTCGAACAGAGCCGCATCGAGCTCTACCCGGGTGAGATCGACCGTCTGTGGTGATCGACCGCCTGTGGTGACGGCCCTTTGAACCCCGGGACCGAACGCCGGGACCGAGCCCCGGGATCAGGTCGGCGGCCGGTCCTCGGGCCGGTCCTGAGTGCCCAACTGCTCGTTGAGCTTCTGCTGGGCAGTGTCGACCTGACTCTGGTACTTGTTCTGGGTCTTGGCGTCCAAGGCGTCGCCCGCCTTCTCGACACCCTGCCGAGCTGTGTCCTCATGGCCCTTGAGCAGGCCCTTGAGCTTGTCGAGCATGGACATGGCCGTCCTCCTGACGGATCGCTGACCCAACCAGCATCTCCGCATTCGGCGCGGCCCGCATCCGCGGCCATAGCCCTGGGCTTCACCCAGCGATTATCCGGGTCACCCGGTGCACCACCCCGTGGATCACCCGGTGCCTCACCCCGTGCTGGTGTATCCGCAGCTCCAGCACTTGTACACGCCATTGCCCATCTGCTGCATCATGTTCTGGCAGTTCGGACAGGCCAGGGCCAGGTGTTTCAGGGGGCCGCGGCGCCCAGCCCCTTGGGGCACACGGGGCATACGCCGCGCACGATCACCGGGGACGTCGCATCGCCGGGGTTCTCCGCCACGACGACGACCCGCAGGGGCCGCCGGCACCCCGGGCACAGCTCGGGCTCGCGGTCCCGGTCCCTGATCGCCGCGGCAAGAATGCGTTCGAGTGAGTCGCCGTCGTCCATGGTGCGTGAGTCCTGTCTCCACGGGTCCCCTCCTTGGGTACACCTACCCGCCCCGAAGAAGCCCAACTCCGCTGCTCAGCAGGTGGTTACGGAGTGTGCGCAACCGGTCGGTCGTGTGGTATGGCGGGCATGCTCCCCTTGGTTCTACCCAGCTTCGCCGTGCTCCCAGCCCGGCGCCGTCGCCATCACGAGCACGCCCGCCGGCGCGGTAGGGAACCGGCCGCCCCGGCGCCACGAACTGAGCTCCGAGCCGGGCCCGCCCCGGACCGCTCAGGCAGGGGCCGCCCCGCACCGTAGGGCGGCCCCTCGTCCTGCTCCTGCTACTGCCGTCAGACGTTGACGCCGAAGTCCTGGGCGATGCCCTGCAGGCCCGAGGCGTAGCCCTGGCCGACCGCGCGGAACTTCCAGTCCGCGCCGTTGCGGTAGAGCTCGCCGAAGACCATGGCGGTCTCGGTGGCGGCGTCCTCGCTCAGGTCGTAGCGGGCGAGCTCGGCGCCGCCGGCCTGGTTGACGATGCGGATGTAGGCGTTGCGGACCTGGCCGAAGTTCTGGCTGCGGGCCACCGCGTCGTAGATGGAGACCGGGAAGACGATCTTGTCGACGTCGGCCGGCAGGGCGGCGAGGTTGACGTTGATCGACTCGTCGTCGCCCTCGCCCTGACCGGTGGTGTTGTCACCGGTGTGGACGATGGACTGGTCCGGCGTCGACTTGTTGTTGAAGAAGACGAAGTGGGCGTCGGAGTAGACCCGGCCGCCCGCGTTCACGGCGATCGCGCTCGCGTCGAGGTCGAAGTCCGTGCCGGTGGTGGTGCGGACGTCCCAGCCGAGGCCGACCGTGACGGCCGTCAGGCCCGGGGCCTCCTTGGTGAGGGAGACGTTGCCGCCCTTGGACAGGCTTACAGCCATGGGAATTGTCCCTTTCTGGTCAGGTCTGCATCGGTTCTGCAGCGGCACCGCGGCACGCGGGTCACCGTCACCCTTGATAACGCTGTCCGGGGGCCCCGGGGTTCCATCCGGCTTTACCTTCTTTGCATAACCCTGACGCGCGCCCCGGCGCCACATCCCTGACGCCGCCCCGGCCCGTGGCGCAAAACGGCGTGACGTGTCCCCGTCGACGCGGGATCATGGGGGCATGTCCGGCCCCTACGTCATCCGCGGTTCGGTCTCCCTGCCGGAGGCCGAGCTCCAGTGGCGTTTCTCGCGTTCCTCCGGCCCCGGCGGCCAGCACGTCAACACCAGTGACAGCCAGGTCGAGCTGCGGTTCGACCTCGCGCGCACGGAAGCGCTGCCGGAGGTGTGGAAGGAGCGCGCCCTGGCGAAGCTCGCGGGCAGGCTCGTCGGCGGCGTCGTGACCGTACGGGCCTCCGAGCACCGCTCGCAGTGGCGCAACCGCGAGACCGCCGCCGTACGCCTCGCGTCGCTGCTCGCCGAGGCGACGGCGCCGCCGCCGAGGCCGCGCCGCGCCACGAAGATCCCGCGCGGCATCAACGAGCGGCGGCTGCGGCAGAAGAAGCAGCGCGCCGAGACCAAGCGGGGGCGCACCGGCAAGGATTGGACGTAGGGCGCCCGCCCAGCGCGTTTGCCAGGAGCCGCCGGCCCTTCATCCCAGCTGCCGGTACTTCCCCTTGAAGTACATCAGCGGCCCGCTCTCCGTGCTCGGCGCCGTCGCCGTCAGCACCCTGCCGATCACCAGCGTGTGGTCCCCGGCCGTCACCCGCTGCTCCGTCCGGCACTCCAGCGCCGACAGCGCGCCCCGTACGACGGGCGCGCCGGTGGCCGTCCCCGGGGCGTGGGGGATGTCCTCGAAGAGGAGCCGGTCGCTGATCCTCCCCTTCATCGCGAAGCGCCCGGCGACGTGCCGCTGGCTTTCGGAGAGGACGGACACCGCCCACAGCGGCTGCCGCTCCAGAAGGTCGTCCATACGGGAATCGTTGCGAACGCTCACCATGACGAGGGGGGGTTCGAGCGATACCGAAAGGAAAGCGGTCGCCGTCATTCCGACGTCCTCGCCGCGCGGACCGTGTTCCGGGTCGTGCGCGGTCACCAGCACCACGCCGGCGGCGAGGCGGGCGAGGGCGGCACGGAACTCATCGGCGCTCACCCCTTCAGGATGGGGTATGGCGGTCTCGTAGGGCTGAGTCGTCTGCAACACGCTGTGCACGCTAGCCCGCCCACGGCACCCCCGCATCGGGCTGCAGGACCAGTCGGGTCCTAGGTCGAAAGGGTGCCGGAGCCCTTCCGGAAGTTGTTCATATGAGTTCGGGAAGGCGATCGGATGAGTGTCTGTACGGTTCCGGATTTGCGTTCACGAAGCATAGGAACTTCTTACGCCGCCAGTAGCGGGACCTCATCACGCATTGTGACATGAGTCACAGAGGGGCGTAATTGTTGACCCTGTGTACCGAGTGGTCAGCTCGCTGTGATTCAGTGGCCGTGGTAAACGGACGACAAGAAGCCTGGAGTTGCTGTCGAGGTCTCGGGGGAGAGCGAAGATGGAGACCGAGTCGGAGCCGTATGTCCGCCTGGCCACGTTGCGCGGGCTGCATCAGGTGGTGGCCGATCTGAACACGGCGCGAAGTCTCGCGGACACCTTGCAGACCGTCGCGGACGGCATCGTCACCGGGCTCGGGTACGAGCTCTCCGCCGTCAATCTCGTACGGCCCGACGGTGATCTCGTCGTGGCCGCCGTCGCCGGCAGCGCCGGTGCCGAAGCGCTGATGGCCGGGCGGGTCGGCTCGCGCGTCTCGTGGGAGCGGCGGCTCGCCATGGCCGACCAGTGGGGCGCGCTGCGCTTCATCCCGTACACGGAGGGCTGGGTCCTCGACAACGACGACGTGCCCCAGTGGCACACCGCCGGGCCCGCCCCCCGCTTTCCGGACGAGTGGCACCCCATGGACCGCCTCTTCGCGCCCATGTACACGGCGGGGGCGGCGGGCGGCGAGCTCCTCGGCGTCATCTCCGTCGACAAGCCGCGCAACGGCCGCCGGCCCGGCGCCTGGGGCCGCGAGGCGCTGCAGATGTACGCCTTCCAGGCCGCCATCGCGATCAGCAACGCGCGCCTGCGGGCCAACATGCAGCGCGCCCTCGTCCGCCTGGAGCGCGAGCAGCAGGCCCTGCGGGCCAGTGAGGAAAGCTTCCGCCAGGCCTTCGAGTACGCGCCCAGCGGCATGGCCATCGCCGAGATGGGCGGCGACCAGCACGGCCGCCTGCACCGCACCAACGACGCCCTGTGCCGCCTCCTCGGCCGCTCCGCGTCCCAGATGCGCCGCTATTCGTTCTCCGACCTCGTCCACCCCGAGGACATCGGCACCCTCCTGCGCACCTCTGCCGAGGGCGGCCGGGCCGAGCTGCGGCTCGCGCGCCGCGACGGCACGTACGTGTGGGTGTCGCTGCGCAACTCGGTCGTGGCCGACGCCGCGGACGGGCCGCGCTTCCTGCTCACCCACGTCGAGGACATCGAGGAGCGCAAGCGGCACGAGCTGCAGCTGGCCCACCGCGCCAGCCACGACTCGCTCACCGGCCTGCCCAACAGCGCCGAGCTGCGCGCCCGGCTCAGCAGCCGGCTGTGCGGCCGGGCCCCGGGCAGCGAGCCGCACGCGGCCGCCGTGGCGGCCCCGTACGGCTGTCTCGACGGCTTCGCGGAGGTGGAGGGCGTCGAGGGACCGGCCGGCCCCGCCGCGTACGGGCAGGAGGGCTCCTACGCCCACGGCTTCGGCTCCGACTGCGGCCCGGACCACGCGCCGGACTGCGGGCCCGACTACGCCCCGGACGAGTTCGGCTGCGGCACGCACGACGGTGCCTACCCCGGGCATGTGCACGCCATAGCCCCGGCCGAGGACGTCCCCGACGACGGGACCAAGGGCCTGGCCGTCCTCTTCTGCGACCTCGACGGCTTCAAGGCCATCAACGACCGCTTCGGCCACCACACCGGCGACGCCGTCCTCATAGAGGTCGCCCGCCGCCTCAGCAACGGCGTCCGCGAGGGCGACACCGTCGCCCGGCTCGGCGGCGACGAGTTCGTCGTCCTCGCCGACGGCCTCACCCGGGCGGACGCGGAGGACCTCGCCGTCCGGCTGCGCAGCGCGATCCTCCCGCCGATCAGGGTTGACGGGCGGGCGGTCCGGGTAGGCGCGAGTTTCGGCATCGGCTGGGCGGGCTGCGGAATGTCCGCCGACGAGGTGCTGCACTCCGCCGACCAGCGCATGTACGTCGAAAAGCGGTCGCGTGCCAAGGCCGGTCGACGGGCAGGCTGAGGCCGGGCTGAGGCGGCCCACCGCGAGGTGTCGCCGCGTCGCGGTAGTCTTCGCCGAAACGCGGCACCGCCGCCTACCGTGAAATCGAACGCAAAGATTTGGCCAGTGGGCGATGGGCCCATGGGTTGGGAGTGACAGGGGATGACGGCCGGTAATAACGGCACGGGTACGCCGGAGAGCGAAGACCCGTTCGCGCACCTGTACCGCTCGGAGGGCGGCGGGTCCAACGAGAGCGCACCGGCCGCGCCGCAGCCGGGGGTTCCCCGCACTTCGTACAACCAGGTACGGACGGTCGGTTCGCGCCAGTACGGCCCACGCCAGCCGCAGCCGCCGCACGCCCAGCAGCCCGCGCCCCACTACGCGGCCCCGGAGACCCTGCCAGGCGGCGCCCCCCGCCAGCCGGCGACCCCGGGCCACGGTGGCGGCCACAGCGGCGGCTCCCGCCCGAAGCGGACCGGCCTGCTGGTCGCGGCGATAGCCGTGGTCGCGGTGGTGGCGGGCGGCATCACGGTGGCGATGCTGACCAACAGCGGCACGAGTGACGACCAGGGCAGCAACCAGGCGGCGTCCGGGGGCGAGCAGAAGGACCCCCAGGGCGAGGACAAGAAGAAGCCGTCCAAGGAGCCGGAGAAGAAGAACCAGCCGAGCAATCCGTCGGCGGCCGGCAACCTGAAGCGGGATGCGTCCACCCTGAAGCTGGTGGGTGGCGCGACCACGGACACTGTGGTCAAGGGCACCAAGTCCGAAAACGGGGCCTACGCAGTGGTCACCAACCAGTCGGGCTCCGGTGTCGAGTGGGAGGTCGAGGTTCCGTCGACCGGTGCCTACCGGCTGTACGTCCATTACGGCGTGCCCGGTCAGGACGCCAACCTCGCGGTCGACGTCAACGGCAAGACCAACACTCTGCCGATGCGCATGAAGATCTGGGGGGACGTGAAGCCGGGTGAATGGCCCCCCAACTGGCAGCAGAGCTGGACCCGCGTCGACCTGAACCAGGGCAAGAACACCATCAAGATGTACTGCGGCAGCGGAAGCGGCTGCGATTCGCACCTCGACCAGCTGTGGCTCACCAACGGCGGCTGACCGTCCGGAGGAACCCCGCCACCGTTTCCGTCATGGCGGCCCGCGCAGGGGCCAGATAGCTGCGCGGGTCCGTAGTGGAGGGATGGGCCTCCAGGAAGGCCCTTACCGTTCCTGTGAAGGCCTTGTTCAGGGCCGTGCCCACGTTGATTTTCGTCATTCCCGCCGCGACCGCGCGGCGGAGTTCCGCGTCCGGGACGCCTGACGAGCCGTGGAGGACCAGGGGGACTGGAACGGCGTTCCGGAGTTCCGTGATCAGGGCGTGGTCCAGGGTCGCCGTGCGGTTCGTCATCGCGTGGGTGCTGCCTACGGCCACCGCCAGGGCGTCGACGCCCGTGTCCGCCACGTAGGCCGCCGCCTCGGCCGGGTCGGTCCGTACGCCCGGCGTGTGCGCGTCGCCCGCCTTGCCGCCCACGCGGCCCAGTTCCGCCTCCACCCAGATGTCGCGCTCGTGGCCCCAACGAACCGCCTCCGCCGTCGCTTTGACGTTGTCTCCGTAAGAGAGCTTCGAGGCGTCGAACATGACCGAGGTGAAGCCGTGGGCGTGCGCCCGGCGCAGGAGCGCCTCGTCCTCCACGTGGTCCAGATGGAGGGACAGGCGCGCCGGCGAGGCGGTCGCGACCGCTGCTGCCGCCGCCGCGATGGGGCCCGGCTGCCCGCCGTGGAACTTCACGGCGTTCTCCGAGATCTGCAGCACGGCCGGCCTGCCCGCCGCCTCCGCGCCCGCGGCGATGGCTTCCGCGTGTTCGACCGTGATGACGTTGAAGGCGCATACGGCTGCGCCTTCGGACCGGGCTTCCGTGATGAGGTCGGCGGTGCGTACGAGGGGCATGTGCCTTGCCTTTCCGCTCGGTGGTCCCACGGCTTACGGGCGGTCAGGCACCGCCGGGCCGCGTCGTGGAGGCTTGTCGCCGCTGCGGCGGGCACGAGGGAGCGCGGCGCCCTCGACCGGGGGCGTCCTCACGCCGCCGTCACCTTCACCCGCGGCAGCACGTCCTCATACGTCTCGGCGTCGAACTCGCCCGCCGTGGGGGCCTTCACCGTGGCGGCGGCCAGGGCGACCGCCCGCGCCAGGCGGTCCGGCCAGGGCAGGCCGTCCAGCCATGCCGACAGGAGGCCGGCCGCGGCCGAGTCGCCCGCGCCCGTGGGGTTGCCGGTGAGGCGGTGGGGCGGGGTCGCGCGCCAGGTGCCGTCGGGGGTGACGGCGAGGACGCCCTCCGGGCCGAGGGTCGCGGCGATGGCGTGGGCGCCGCGGCGGCGGGCGTCGAGGGCCGCGCGCAGCGGCTCCGTGGAGCCGGTGAGCGCGGCGAGTTCGGCGGTGTTGGGGGTGACCAGGTCGGGGCGGGCGGCGATGCCGCGGCGCAGCGGTTCGCCGCTGGTGTCCAGCAGGACGGGGACGCGGGCGGCGCGCGCCTGCCGTACGAGATGGGCGTACGCCCCCACCGGCACGCCCGGCGGGAGGCTGCCGCACAGGGCGACGGCGCGGGCCTCGCGCAGGAGGCGCGCGTAGGTGTCCGTGAAGGAGGCCCACTCCTCGGCGGTGACGTCGGGGCCTGCCTCGTTGAGCTGGGTGGTGTCGCCGGTGGAGGCGTCCACGACGGCGACGGTGCGGCGGGTGGTGCCGATGATGGGGACGAGGCGGTCGGTGATGCGCCCGCCGTCGCCGGGGGCGGTCTCCGCGAGGAGCCGGCGCAGGGTCTCGCCCGTCGTGCCGCCGGCGAAGCCCGTGACCACGGTGGTGCGGCCGAGGGCGGCCAGGACGCGGGCCACGTTGACGCCCTTGCCGCCGGCCCGTTCGGCGGCGGTCGTGACGTGGTGCGACGCGTGCGGCTGCAGCCGCGGAACGCGATAGGTCAGATCGAGCGCTGCGTTGAGCGTGACCGTGAGGATCACCGGCGTTTCCCTCCCTTGACCGAAGAACCGTGACCGTCGACCGCGAGCGATCATGCCAAAACAGCGGCGGCAGGCCCAGACCTCGGGACTGCCGCCGCTGTTCCGGCCGGCGTGCGACCGCGCGTCAAGAGCGGGAGGAATCAGCGCACTTCGGGCTTGACCACCCAGTCGCCCTTGCGCATGACGCCCACCAGGTCGTACGAGGCGTCGAGAATGACCAGATCCGCATCCTTGCCGGGCTCCAGGGAGCCGACCCGGTCGGCCACGCCCAGCAGGCGCGCGGGGGTCGCGGAGAGGGCCCGTACGGCGTCGCCCACCGGCAGCTCGTCGATCGTCACCGCGCGCTTGAACGCCGTGTCCAGCGTCAGCGTCGAGCCCGCGATCGAGCCCGCCGTCGGGCCGTCGGCGATGCGGGCGACGCCGTCCTTGACCTCGACGCTCATCGGGCCGAGCGGGTACATGCCGTCGCTCATGCCGGCCGCGCCCATGGCGTCGGTGATGAACGCGACGCGGTCCGCGCCCGCCCGGGCGAAGGCCAGCTCCAGGACGGCGGGGTGCAGGTGCGTGCCGTCGTTGATCAGCTCCACGGTGACCCGGTCGTCCTCCAGGAGGGCCGCGATCGGGCCGGGCGCGCGGTGCATCAGCGACGGCATCGCGTTGAAGAGGTGCGTGGCGACCGTCGCGCCCGCCTCGATGGCGTCCAGGGTCGCCTCGTACGAGGAGTCCGTGTGGCCCACGGCCGCGATCACGCCGTGGTCGGCGAGGAGGCGGACCGACTCCAGGCCGCCCGCCAGCTCCGGGGCCAGCGTCATCATGCGGGCCGCACCGCGGGCCGCGTCGACGAGCTTGCGGACGTCCGCCGGGTGCGGGTCGCGCAGCAGCTCCGGCTGGTGGGCGCCGCAGCGGTGCGGGGAGATGAACGGGCCCTCGAAGTGGATGCCCGCCAGGTCGCCCTGCTCGGTCAGCTCGGACAGGGCGGCCGCCTGCCGGGCGAGGTCGTCCAGGTCGCCGGTGACGGTGGAGGCGACCATGGTCGTGGTGCCGTGCGCGCGGTGCGTGCGGATCGCCGTGAGGGCCTCTTCCGGGTCGCCCGCGGAGAAGGACGCGCCGCCGCCGCCGTGGACGTGCATGTCCACGAAGCCGGGGACGATCCAGTAGCCCTTTCCGGAGAGGTCGAGCGTCGCTTGCTCGGCGGACTCGTTCGCGGCGATCCGCCGGCCCTCGACCGTCACCCGCCCGTCCTCGACCACGCCGGTCGGCAGCACCACGCGGGCGCCGGCGAGAACCGTTCGTTCGACCATCAGGCGGAAACCTCCGTGAGGTGGGTGGTGAGCAGGTCCCAGGCGAGCAGGCCCGCGCCCAGGCAGCCGGCGGCGTCGCCGAGGGCGGCCGGGATGACGCGGGGGAGCCGCTGGAACGTCATGCGGTCCGCGACGGCTGCGCGCAGCGGTGCGAAGAGGGTGTCGCCGGCCTCGGCTAGGCCCCCGCCGACGATCAGCGTGCGGGGGTCGAGGAGGGTGTGGGCGATGACGAGGCCGTCCGCGAGGGCGTCGACGGCCTCCTGCCAGACGGCCCGGGCGCGGGGGTCGCCCGCTTCGACGGCGCGGGCGCAGTCCGCGGCGTCGGCGTCCGGGGTGCCGGACGCCTCCGCCCAGGCGCGGCTGACCGCGGCGGCCGAGGCGACCGTCTCCAGGCAGCCGCGGCCGCCGCAGCCGCACGGCCTGCCCGCCGGGCCGGGGCGTACGGCGATGTGGCCGATCTCGCCCGCGCAGCCGTGGGCGCCGGCCTCGATGCGGCCGTCGATGCCGATGGCTCCGGCGATGCCGGTGCCGAGGGCGACGAACAGGAAGCGGTCCGCGCCCTCGCCGGCGCCGAGGCGGCCCTCGGCGAGGCCGCCCGTGCGGACGTCGTGGCCGAGGGCCACGGGGGTGCCACCGAGGCGGCGGCTCAGCAGATCGCGCAGCGGGACGTCGCGCCAGCCGAGGTTGGCGGCGTAGACGGCGGTGCCGGCGGCTGCGTCCACGATGCCGGGCACGGCGAGGCCCGCGGCGGCCGCGGGCTCGCCGTAGGCGGCCTCGCCGGTGGCCGCGAGCTCGGCGGCGAACTCCAGGATCCCGGCGACCACGGCCTCCGGCCCCTGCTCGCGGCCCGTGGGGCGGCGGGCTTCGTGCAGCAGCTCGTGGTCCGGGCCGATCAGGGCGGCCTTGATGGCGGTGCCGCCGACGTCGAGCGCGATGACGTGTCTCACGGGGACAGTGTCGCGTGTCCCCGGTCGAAAGGTCTAGTCCACTCACCCGTGGGTGGGTGTTTCCCGGCGGAAGCGGAGGCGCGCGCCCGGCCCGCGTCACCCCTTCAAGATCACGCTCCGCGTCAGCCCCCTCGGAGTGTCCGGGTCGAGGCCCCGGGACTCCGCCACCGCCACCGCGAGCCGTTGGGCGCGGACCAGGTCCGCCATCGGGTCCAGGCGGCGGCCGTCCGACACGAGCACGCCGCCCGTGCGGGAGACGTCCGCCTCCAGGCCCGCCGGCGCGGCGCCCAGGATCCAGGCCACGCGGCCCGGGCCCGTGATCGACACCGGGCCGTGGCGGTACTCCATGGCCGGGTACGACTCCGTCCACGCCCCCGCCGCCTCGCGCATCTTCAGCGCCGCCTCCTGCGCGAGCCCGTACGCCCAGCCGCCACCCAGGAACGTCCACTGGTCCGCGGACAGTACCGCCCGCGGCAGCGGCTCGATCACTGCCGTCTCCGCGTCCGACGCCGCCTCCGCGAGCCGCTTCACGCCCTCCGGCAGCCGGCCCGCCGCCTCCAGGCCCGCCCGCAGGAACGCCAGCGCCGTCGTCGCGAACCGCGTCTGGACGACCGACTCCTCGTCCGCCCAGGCCAGGACCACCGCCTCGTCGGCCGCCCGCACCACCGGCGAGGTTGCGTCCGCGGTCAGCGCGAGCACCTCCCACCGCTCGCGCACCTCCTCGATCAGGTCGAGGACCTCCGTCGTCGTCCCCGACCGCGTGATCACCACCAGCCGGTCGTACGTCCGCGACACCGGGAACTCCGACGCCGGGAACGCGTCCGTCTCCCCCTGGCCGGAGGCCTCCCGCAGCGCCGCGTACGCCTGCGCCATGAACCACGACGTGCCGCAGCCGGTGACGGCCACCCGTTCCCCGGGCCGGGGGAGGCCCGCCGCGCTCGCCGCGGCCTCGGCCGCCCGTCGCCAGCAGCCGGGCTGCGTAGTGATCTCCAGAGAGGTGAGAGAGGGCTCGGACATGCGCTTTCTTCTCCTTACACCGGTGATCTCCGTGTGATCCCCGTGCTTAGCAGCCCCCGCAGGCCGCGGGAAGGGCGATACCGAAGCGAAACCGGAACCGGCTGGAACGTATGGTGGCCCGCGGGGGAAACTCACGGTCTCCAACACAAACCCCGAAGGTGGGAAGCAGTAGTGCAGCGGCGGCGGTTCTTGGGTCTGACGGCGGCAGGTGCCGCCACGGCGGCGTTGGCGCCCGCACTGACGGCGTGCGGCAGCGACGGCGGTTCGGGCAGCAAGACGCTGCGCGTGGTCGCGGCCGACTACGGCGACAAGGCGGCGAACAGCTCCCAGAAGTACTGGGACGCCCTCGCCCGCGCCTTCGAGAAGGAGAACAAGGGCGTCAAGGTCGAGGCCACGGTCCTCAGCTGGACCGAGGTCGACAAGAAGGTCGCCGAGATGGTCGCGTCCGGCAAGGCCCCGGACATCGCGCAGATCGGCGCGTACGCCGACTTCGCCGCCTCCGGCAAGCTCTACAGCGCCGACCAGCTGCTGAAGATCCCCACCCAGGCCGACATCATCGCCTCGATCGCCCGCGCGGGCGAGGTGGCCCGCGTGCAGTACGGCCTGCCGTTCGTCTCCAGTACCCGCATGCTCTTCTACAACAAGTCCCTCTTCGCGAAGGCCGGCATAGTCAAGGCCCCCGAGAGCTGGGACGAGCTGCAGGCCGCGGCCAAGAAGCTCCAGACCGCGGGGGTCAAGATCCCGTACGGGCTGCCGCTCGGCCCCGAGGAGGCGCCCGCCGAGACCCTGCTGTGGATGCTCAGCGGCGGCAGCGGCTACACCGACCACGACGGCACGTACACGATCAACTCCGAGGACAACGTCGCGACCTTCACGTGGCTGCGCGACGAGCTCGTCGGCAAGGGCCTCGCCGGCTCCGGCGACCCCGCCCGCACCAACCGCCAGGAGATCTTCGACGCCTTCTGCAACGGCCAGGTCGGCATGCTCAACGGCCACCCGACGCTGATGAAGCAGGCCGAGGCCAAGGGCATCAAGTACGGGCTGGCCCCGCTGCCGGGCAAGTCCGGCAAGGCCAAGGCGACCATGGGCGTCGCCGACTGGATCATGGCGTTCAAGGCGGGCGGCCACCGCGAGGAGGTCGGCCTCTTCCTCGACTTCGTCTACAGCACCAAGAACGTCCTGGGCTTCACCGGCCAGTACGACCTGCTGCCGGTGACCAGCAGCGCCTCCGACAAGATGCGCGCCGACAGCGGCAAGGCACAGCTGAAGCCGTTCCTGGAGCAGCTGGACAACGCCGTCTTCTACCCCGTCGACAAGACCTCCTGGGCGAAGGTCAGCAAGACCCTCAAGGAGAAGATCGGCTCGGTGGTCACCAAGGGCGGTGACCCCGCGAGCGTCCTGGGCGAGATCCAGCGCGAGGCCGACGCCACGGAGCTGGCCGGCGCCGGAAAGTAGGCTGGGCGGCGTGAGCGACGAACAGCACGGCGGGCCCTCCGAAGGGGAGCACCCCGAGCAGGTCCTCCCGGAGGGAGCCCCCTCCGAGGGAGAAGCCTCCGAGGGGGCCGGCTCCGGGCAGGAGCTCTCCGGGCAGGAGCTCGCTGAGCAGGGTTCCTCCCAGCGGGAGCTCTCCGAGCTCGACCTCGCCGTGCTCGCCCTGGAACGCCGGGCCTTCTCCGGGCCCGGCGTCAAGGAGCGCGCCGTACGCGAGCGCCTCGGGATGACCCCGACCCGCTACTACCAGCTGCTCAACGCCCTTCTGGACGACCCGCGCGCCCTCGCCCACGACCCCGTCACCGTCAACCGGCTGCGACGCATCCGGGACGCCCGGCGCGAACGCCGCTAGCCGGCGGGTCCCGCCCAGTAGGGTCGGCCCCATGGGCAGCTACTCCCTCCCCGTCCCCTCCACCCCCGCCGGCTGCGACGGGCTCGCCGCCCTCCTCGCCGGCCCGCAACGCGCGGTCGTCGCGCTCGACTTCGACGGGACGCTCGCCGAGATCGTCCCCGACCCCGAGCAGGCCCGGGCGCACCCCGGCGCCGTGCCCGCGCTGGCCCGGCTCGCCCCGCGGCTCGGGTCCGTCGCCGTGATCACCGGCCGCCCGGCCGCCGTCGCCGTCCACCACGGCGGCTTCGCCGGGGTCGCCGGCCTGGAGCGGCTCGTGGTCCTCGGGCACTACGGCGCCGAGCGCTGGGACGCCGCGACCAACGCCGTGACCGCCGACGCCCCGCCCCCCGGCGTCGCGGCCGCCCGGACGGAGCTGCCGGGGATCCTGGCCGGCTCGGGCGCCGGCCGGGGCACCTGGATCGAGGACAAGGGCCGCGCCGTCGCCGTGCACACCCGGCGGGCCCCCCACCCGCAGGACGCGTTCGACGCCCTGCGCGAGCCGCTGAACACGCTCGCCGACCGGCACGGGCTGATCGTCGAGCCCGGCCGGCTGGTGCTGGAGTTGCGCCCGCCGGGCGTCGACAAGGGCGCCGCCCTCACCTCGTACGTGCGCGAGAGCGGCGCGCGCTCGGTCCTCTACGCGGGTGACGACCTCGGCGACCTCGCCGCCTTCGCCGCCGTGGAGAAACTGCGCTCCGAGGGGCTGCCGGGGCTGCTGGTGTGCAGCGGCAGCTCCGAGGTCGCCGAACTCGCCGGCCGCGCCGATGTCGTGGTCGACGGGCCGGGCGGCGTCGTGGACCTGCTGACCGCCCTCGCCGGCCGCCTCGGTGACGCCTGATCTTCCGGCCCCGCTCAGCCGTTGTCGTCCGGGTCGCCCGCCGTCTCGCCCTTCGCCCCCTTGTCCGTGACGCCGACGGCGTCCAGCGCCGTCGTCCAGTCGCGCGCGATGGCCCGCTGGGCCTTGACCAGGTCCGTCTTGCCGCTGCAGATGGCGTTCTTGAGCTTGGTCTCGACCGCGTCCTTGGGGTTGTTGGGTCCCTTGCCCTCTTGGTGGCCGGGCGAGGGCGGCTGCACCCACAGGTTGCGCGGGTCGTTGGGGTCGCCCCCGAGCTGCAGGCTGATCAGGTGGTCGTACTCGGCCTCGCGCAGCGACCCCTTGTAGCCGTACGAGGCGGCGTTGGCGGTCTTCTCGCGGCTGGTGATGTTCGTGGGCGGCCGGATGCCGGCGGTGTAGCCGCTGCGGCAGATCGTCGTCTTGAGCGTGGCCTGGGTGACCTTGGGGTTGGTCGCGCCCGGCGTGCACGCGGTGTCGGGCAGGGGCTCCTTGGCCGGGGTGAAGCGGTAGTGGCAGCTGCCGTCGGCGGACTGCTTCTGGACGGTGTAGGACGGCTGCGGGCCGGGGCCGGCAGGTATCGAACCGTCCGCGGGGACGGGGGAACCGGAGGGCGGCTTTCCGGACGGTGTGCCGGGCGGCGTACCGGATGGCGTGCCGGACGGGGCGCCTGCGGACGGGCCGCCCCCCGACGGTTCGGCGGACGCCTGCTTCTTGGCGTCGTCGCTCTTGGAGGAGCCCGAGGAGCAGCCGCCGACCGCGGCCACGACAGCGGCGCACGCCGCGGCAAGTACGGCCCAACGTGGGACATTTGACATGGATTCTGGCTACCCGGGCCCGGATGCGGGCAGCCAGGGGCGCTGAAGCGCCGGCCGCTCGGACCGCGGCCGGGGGCGCGCGGTCCGGGCTCCGGCGCGGGAACCGGGAGGCTAGAGCGCCCGCAGCTGGTCCGTGAACCACCGCGCCGGCGGCAGCGCCGTCGCCGCCGCGGCCAGCCGCTTCGTGCGCTCCGCCCGCTCCCCGGGGTCCATCAGCAGCGCCAGGTGCAGCGCGCGCGCCGTGGCCTCCACGTCGTACGGATTGACCAGGATCGCCTCGTCGCCCAACTCGGCCGCCGCGCCCGCCTCCCGCGACAGCACCAGCGCGCACCCGTGGTCGGAGACCACCGGCACCTCCTTGGCCACCAGGTTCATCCCGTCGCGGATGGGGTTCACCAGGGCCACGTCCGCGAGCCGGTACGCGGCCAGCGAGCGCGCGAAGTCGTCCTTGACGTGCAGGGCGACCGGCTCCCAGCCCTCCGTGCCGAACGCGGAGTTGATCTCGCGGGTGACCCGCTCCACCTCGGCGGTGTAGTCGCGGTAGACGGCGAGGTCCTGCCGCGACGGGTAGGCGAACGCGATGTGCACGACCCTGCCGCGCCACTGCGGGTGCTCCTCCAGCAGCCGCCGGTACGCGTGGAGCCCCCGCACGATGTTCTTCGACAGCTCCGTGCGGTCCACGCGCACGATCGTCCTGCGGTCCGGGCCGATCTGCGCCCTCAGCGCCGCCATGCGCTCCTCGACGTCCGCCCGGTGCGCCCGCTCGCGCAGGAAGTCGCCGTCGGCGCCGAGTCCGTGCACGCCCAGCCGCGTCGCCCGGCCCTCGAACCGCACCTCGGCCGCCCGCCCCTCGCCGTCGCGGACGACCTCCGCGCCCAGCACGTCCGCGCAGCACGCGGCGAAGGCCTCGGCCCAGCGCGGGGTCAGGAAGGCGGCCCGGTCACCGCCGAGCACGCCGCGCAGCAGTTGCCCGGACACGTCGTCCGGCAGCATCCGGAAGTAGTCCGGCGGGGCCCACGGGGTGTGCGAGAAGTGGCCGATGCGCAGGTCGGGGCGGCGAGCCCGGAGCAGGCCCGGCACGAGCGCCAGGTGGTAGTCCTGCACCAGCACCGCGGCGCCCTCCGCGGCCTCCTCGGCGACGGCCTCCGCGAAGGCCGCGTTGTACGCCTCGTAGGCGGCCCACTGCTCCCGGAACGCCTTGTCGAAGACGGGCTCCAGAGGCGTCTGGTAGAGCATGTGGTGCACGAACCACAGCACCGAATTGGCGATGCCGTTGTACGCGGCGGCGAACGTCCCAGGAGGGATGTCCAGCATCCGCACGCGGTGCCCGCCGGTGTCGACCGGGTCTAGTCTCCGGCCGGCCGCGCGGGCCGCCTCGCGGTCGCCCTCGCCGAGCGCCGCGCACACCCACACCGCTCCGGCCTCGCGTTCTATCGAGCTGAGCCCGGACACGAGCCCGCCGCCGCCCCGCCCGGCCACGAGGCTGCCGTCCGCGCCGCGCCGGTACGAGACCGGGCCGCGGTTGGACGCGACGACGATCGGTGCGGCGGCGGCGATCGATGCGGTGGGCACGTGCTCAGCGACCATGTGCCCAGCCTTGCCCCGGGGAGAACCGCTCAAACGTACGCTTACGCGGCGTGCCGCTTCGCGTACTCGGGTATTCCGGCCATCGGTGGCCGCTCCTCGGTGTCCACCGCGTACGTCCTCGGAACAAATCCTTCCGGGGCCCGCTCGAACTGCGTGATCGCAGGTCGCACCAGGTGCCCGCGGGCCAGCCGGAGCTGCGCGGTGCGGTAGATCGCGGCGGCCATCCGGCCGAGCGCCTGCCCGTCCTGGTGGCGGTGCTTGCGCACGCCCACGTCCACCTGGGCCAGCGCGTCCAGCCCCACCGTGTGCAGCGCGTCCACCAGAAGGCCCAGTTCCACGCCGTAGCCGACGGGGAACGGCAGCCGTTCGAGCAGGGACCGGCGGGCCGCGTACTCGCCGCCCAGCGGCTGCACGAAACCGGCCAGCTGCGGCCAGTGCAGGTTCAGCAGGGGGCGGGCCACGAGCTCGGTCACCCGGCCGCCCTGGCCGGCGGTCCCGGCGGAGCCGGGCACATCGAACTCCGGGCCCAGCGGCCGGTCGTACATCGCCTTGACGAACTGCACGCCCGGATCGGTCAGCAGCGGGCCCACGATCCCCGACACGAAGTCCGCCGAGAACTCGCGCAGGTCGGCGTCCACGAAGCAGACGACGTCGCCGGTCGTCGCCAGCAAGGAGCGCCACAGCACCTCGCCCTTGCCCGGCAGCGCGGGCAGGCCCGGCAGCACCTCGTCCCGGTGCACCACGCGCGCCCCGGCCGCTGCCGCGACCTCGGCCGTGCGGTCCGTGGAGCCCGAGTCGATCACCACCAGCTCGTCGACGAGCGGCACCGCGTCCGACATCAGCTCGCGGCGGATCACCTCCACGATGGCGCCGACCGTCGGCTCCTCGTTCAGCGCCGGCAGGACCACGCTCACCGTGGTGCCGGAGTCCCGTTTGGCGGCCAGAAGCACGTCGAGCGGACGATCAGCAGCGGACCAGGACCGCTCGGCCAGCCAGCGCTCCACCTCTTCCAGCACGTGTACGACTCCTCGTTGTGGTGCGTTGTGACGCATCTCGCGGTGCGGACGGCCCTCTCAACGAGCCGTCGCTTCCGTTACAGTCTTGAACAACGCGGACCGCCGTCCTATGTCGGGGTCGCGCGTGCCACAAACGCCTGGGCCCCGCCCAGCGCCATACCGCTCATCCAGAGGGGCAGAGGGACACGGCCCGTTGAAGCCCCGGCAACCCTCCAGCCGGTCTTACGTCGACGACACCGTTCGACGCGAGGCTCCCGGCGGGGAAGGTGCCAATTCCGTCTCGTGGCGACGTACGCCGCGAGGAAGATGAGGAGAAAGGGCCTCGCCTCCATGGCTGTGCAGTCTGTTGAACCCTCTACCACTTCTGTGGACCTCGGACCCGCCGTGGCACTCTCCTGCCGCGAGTGCGGAGAGCGCTTCGGCCTCGGTCCCATCTTCGCCTGCGCCCTGTGCTTCGGCCCCCTCGAAGTCGCCTACGATCTGCCCGCGGGCGGGCCCCGTCAAGCCGCTGACCTGCGGAAGCGGATCGAGGACGGCCCCGCGAACATCTGGCGCTACGCCCCCCTGCTGCCCGTCCCCGCCGACGTCGCGGACAAGCCGAACCTCAACCCCGGCCTCACCAAGCTCGTCAAGGCCGGCAACCTCGCCCGCGAACTGGGCGTGACCGGCGGCCTGTACGTCAAGGACGACTCCGGCAACCCGACGCACTCCTTCAAGGACCGGGTCGTCGCCATCGCCGTCGAGGCCGCCCGCGCCTTCGGGTTCACGACGCTGTCGTGCTCGTCCACGGGGAACCTGGCGGGCGCGGTCGGCGCCGCGGCCGCCCGCGCCGGATTCAAGTCGTGCGTCTTCATCCCGCACGACCTGGAGGCCGGGAAGGTCGTCATGGCCGCGGTGTACGGCGGCGACCTCGTGGGCATCGAAGGTACGTACGACGATGTCAACCGCTTCTGCAGCGAGCTCATCGGTGACCCGCTGGGGGAGGGCTGGGGCTTCGTCAACGTCAACCTCCGGCCGTACTACGGCGAGGGCTCGAAGACGCTCGCCTACGAGATCTGCGAGCAGCTGGGCTGGCGGCTGCCGGACCAGATCGTCGTGCCGATCGCCTCGGGCTCCCAGCTCACGAAGATCGACAAGGGGCTGAAGGAGCTCGTCGCGCTCGGGCTGGTCGAGGACCGTCCGTACAAGATCTTCGGTGCCCAGGCGGAAGGGTGCTCGCCGGTCTCGCGCGCCTTCAAGGACGGGCACGACGTCGTACGGCCCGTGAAGCCGGACACGATCGCGAAGTCGCTCGCCATCGGCAACCCGGCCGACGGGCCGTACGTGCTGGACATCGCGCGGCGCACGGGCGGGGCGGTGGAGGACGTCACCGACGAGCAGATCGTGGACGCGATCCGGCTGCTCGCGCGGACGGAGGGGATCTTCGCGGAGACGGCGGGCGGGGTGACGGTCGGCGTGACGCGGAAGCTGATCGAGAGCGGCCTGCTCGACCCCTCCCTCACGACGGTCGTGCTCAACACGGGGGACGGGCTCAAGACGCTCGACGCCGTTGCGGCGGGGCCGACGGCGACGATCCGGCCGTCGCTGGAGGCGTTCCGCGCCGCGGGGCTCGCTGCCGGCTGACGCCTGCGGGCCGTTGTGCCCACCCTCCCCCCCCCCGCTACCGCTGGGGGTGTCCCCGGCCCCCGGCCGCGTGGAACGCCTGCCCACAACTTGTTTCGAATCGTTTCGAGGGAGCTTCCCCATGAGCGTCACCGTCCGCATCCCCACCATCCTCCGTACCTACACCGGTGGGAAGGCCGAAGTCCCCGCCCAGGGGTCGACCCTGTCCGAGGTCATCGCCGACCTCGAGGCCAACCACACCGGCATCGCCGGCCGCGTGCTCGACGACAGCGGCAAGCTGCGCCGGTTCGTGAACGTGTACGTCAACGACGACGACGTCCGCTTCGAGCAGGGTCTTCAGACCCCCACCCCCGACGGCTCCGCCGTCTCCGTCATCCCTGCCGTCGCCGGCGGCTGATCAGGTCATCGGCGGCAGCCGCCCCGCGAGGTTCAGCCTGAGGACTCACTGCCGGGTCGATCAGGGTCGGTCCTCGGTGAGCCAAGGATGCCTTCCAACAGGTAGATGAGATCGGCGTTGAGAGACCGTCGTTCGCGTTGCGCGTGGGCGGCCCAGCGGGCGTGGAGGTCCGCGGGGAGCCGGACGGTGGTGCGCACTTCTTCGTTCATGCCCCCAGAGTAGGTTTTCGGCGTTACGGTGACACCATGGCGACATCACACGAGGGGGAAGGGGCCGGGTACGCCCGGCACACCTACCGGCTCCGTTTGTCGTCAGCCGCGCTACCGGTCCTGCTGTCCGAGTGGGACCGGTGCCGGTGGGTGTGGAACCAATGCGTTGCCCGGTCCAGGGCGACGCACAAAGCTGGAGAGAGTTGCGGGCCGGCCCTGCTCGACAGGAAGCTGACGGGTTGGCGCGCCGAACACGCGTGGCTGCGTGAAGGCAGCTCGGTGCCGCAGCAGCAGGTCATCCGTGACTTCGCCAGGTCTCGCGCCAAGGCGCTCAAGGACATCAAGGACCGGCTGCCGTTGCGGCGGCGGGCCGGGATGCCCGGGCTCAAGAAGAAGGGTGTTGCGGGCCCGAGCCTCAACTACACCCGGCGTGGCTTCCGGCTTAAGGATGGTCGGCTGCATCTGGCGGGTGGCATTGCCCTGACGGTGGTGTGGTCCCGTGACCTTCCCTCTGCCCCGACGTCAGTGCGCGTCTACCGCGACAGCCTTGGCCACTGGTACGCCTCCTTCGTGGTGAAGGCCCAGGTGCAGCCGCTGCCTCCCTGCGGCCAATCCATAGGCATCGACTGGGGCGTAAAAGAGACCGCGACCACCACCAGCGACGGTCACGACCTCCCGCACCCCGAACACGGGAAGAAGGCCGCTGACCGGCTTGCCCGGTATCAGCGGATGATGGCCCGCAGGAGGCCGAAGCGCGGTCAGGCCGCGTCGAGGGGTTACCGAGTTGCCCGCCAGCAGGCCGCGAAGGTGCACAAGAAGATCGCGCGGCAGCGGCAGGACACGGCCCGTAAGTGGGCCAAGCGCGTGACGGCTGACTTCGACCAGATCGCTGTGGAGGATTTCCGCCCGAGGTTCCTTGCCAGGTCAACCATGGCGAGGAAGGCAGCAGACGCGGCGATCTCGGCCACCAAGCACGAACTGATCAACATGGCGCGCAAGCATCAGCGCACCCTGCGCTTGGTGCACCCCGCGTACACCACCATGGACTGCGGACACTGCGGAGCGAGAACCAAGCACGCACTGCCGCTGTCGGAACGCATCTACACCTGCACCGCGTGCGGAGTCGTCTCCTCCAGGGACAAGAACTCCGCTCGAGTGATGCTGGCCCGGGCTGGTCTCAACCCGGCTGGCGCTGATCGCAGAAGACCTGACGGCTTGCCGGGCAGTCAGGCGGCGTGAGCCAGGAATCCCCGTCCCGGCAGGGAGGGGAGGATTTCAAAGGGTTCTTCCGTTATACCCGAACGAGCGTTCCGGGAGTCGCCTCGTCTGTAAGTGGAGGGGCAGGCTCCGGCTGTTGAGCGCGATACAGTTGGGGCGATCCCCGCCCGGCGTCAGTGCCGAACGCATATGAGAACCCGTCAAGTTGTGCGCGAAGTGTGTGCACGAAATGCCGGGTTGGTTGCGTTTTTCCCGGCCCGACTTGCCCTGAAATACCCGGAGTTCAGCCGTTTCTCTCGATCGGCCAGGCCCGGAATTCTCGTCCGAGTGACCTGTTGCAGACGGCATCCGTGCAGATACATTCAGCCGCGGTCGACGCGTTCCGGCGCACACCCACTGGGCTGCCAGGGGGTGAGGTCTGACCCGGGTCCGCGAAGTGCGGTCCTGCGCAAGGGCCAGTAATAGGGGAGTTAGGCATGGCTCAGGGCACCGTCAAGTGGTTCAACGCGGAGAAGGGCTACGGCTTCATCGCGGTCGACGGTGGTGCGGATGTATTCGTCCACTACAGCGCGATCCAGATGGACGGTTACCGCACCCTCGAGGAGGGTCAGCGGGTCGAGTTCGAGATCTCGCAGGGCCAGAAGGGGCCGCAGGCGGACATGGTGAAGCTGCAGCAGGTCTGACGCGGCGCATCGACCACCGGCTCGCTCGGTTTGCGGAGGGGTCCGCACCTCTACTCGAGGTGCGGACCCCTCGCGCGTGTGCGGGTGCCTCTGTATGGGTACGGCTCCCCGTTGTCCTCGTCGCCGTCCTCCCCCGCCCCCCCCGTGTCCCCTCCGGGTGTACCGAGGGCCGACCGCTTGCGCACCCGGCTGCCGCTGGGAGGTCCCCCCTGCCACTTGCGGAGGGTGTAGAGACCGAACCGCTTGCACTCGGGGTGGTCGAGTGCTAATCATTGGGCTTAGCACTCTCCGAGTGAGAGTGACAGATTTGGACCGTCGGTGAGGTCCGTGGGCCAGGCGGGGCAAGGAACCGCAGGGTACGCAGGCCGTCCGTCGCGGGCGCCGGTGCGGTCCGGAGCAGTCTCCACCCCGTCCTGGGAGGACCACTTCACATGGCCAAGATCATCGCGTTCGACGAGGAGGCACGGCGCGGTCTCGAGCGCGGGATGAACCAGCTCGCCGACGCCGTCAAGGTCACCCTCGGCCCCAAGGGCCGCAACGTCGTCCTCGAGAAGAAGTGGGGCGCCCCCACGATCACCAACGATGGTGTGTCCATCGCCAAGGAGATCGAGCTCGAGGACCCGTACGAGAAGATCGGCGCCGAGCTGGTCAAGGAGGTCGCGAAGAAGACGGACGACGTCGCCGGTGACGGCACGACGACCGCGACCGTCCTCGCCCAGGCGCTGGTCCGCGAGGGTCTGCGCAACGTCGCCGCGGGTGCCAACCCGATGGCGCTGAAGCGCGGCATCGAGAAGGCCGTCGAGGCCGTCTCCGGTGCGCTGCTCGAGCAGGCCAAGGACGTGGAGACTAAGGAGCAGATCGCCTCCACCGCCTCCATCTCCGCCGCCGACACCCAGATCGGCGAGCTGATCGCCGAGGCCATGGACAAGGTCGGCAAGGAAGGCGTCATCACCGTCGAGGAGTCCCAGACCTTCGGTCTGGAGCTGGAGCTCACCGAGGGTATGCGCTTCGACAAGGGCTACATCTCGGCGTACTTCGCCACCGACATGGAGCGTATGGAGGCGTCCCTCGACGACCCGTACATCCTGATCGTCAACTCGAAGATCTCCTCGGTCAAGGACCTGCTCCCGCTGCTGGAGAAGGTCATGCAGTCGGGCAAGCCGCTGCTGATCATCGCCGAGGACGTCGAGGGCGAGGCCCTGTCGACCCTGGTCGTCAACAAGATCCGCGGCACCTTCAAGTCCGTCGCCGTCAAGGCCCCGGGCTTCGGCGACCGCCGCAAGGCCATGCTGGGCGACATCGCCATCCTCACCGGCGGCACGGTCATCTCCGAGGAGGTCGGCCTCAAGCTGGAGAGCGCCGGTCTCGACCTGCTCGGCCGCGCCCGCAAGGTCGTCATCACCAAGGACGAGACGACCATCGTCGACGGTGCCGGTGACAGCGACCAGGTCCAGGGCCGCGTCAACCAGATCCGCGCCGAGATCGAGAACAGCGACTCCGACTACGACCGCGAGAAGCTGCAGGAGCGCCTGGCGAAGCTGGCCGGCGGCGTGGCCGTCATCAAGGCCGGTGCCGCGACCGAGGTCGAGCTCAAGGAGCGCAAGCACCGCATCGAGGACGCCGTTCGCAACGCGAAGGCGGCCGTCGAGGAGGGCATCGTCGCCGGTGGTGGCGTGGCCCTGCTGCAGGCCTCCCAGGTGTTCGAGAAGCTGGAGCTCGAGGGCGACGAGGCCACCGGTGCCGCCGCCGTCAAGCTGGCCCTGGAGGCCCCGCTCAAGCAGATCGCGGTCAACGCCGGTCTCGAGGGTGGCGTCGTCGTGGAGAAGGTGCGCAACCTGACCCCGGGCCACGGCCTCAACGCCGCCACGGGCGAGTACGTCGACCTGGTCGCCGAGGGCATCATCGACCCGGCCAAGGTCACCCGCTCCGCCCTGCAGAACGCCGCGTCCATCGCCGCGCTCTTCCTCACCACCGAGGCCGTCATCGCCGACAAGCCGGAGAAGGCCTCCGCGGCCGCTCCGGGCGGCATGCCGGGCGGTGACATGGACTTCTGATCCGCTCCGGATCACTTGTCCTGACGCTGTACGCACCCGAGGGCGGTGCCCCCAGATCCTGGGGGTGCCGCCCTCGGGCGTTACCCCGTTGTCCTCAATCGCCGGACGGGCCCGAAAGCTCTCGGGCCCGTCCGGCGATCGAGGACCGGTCTTCCGCGTTCAGCTCCGCCAGAGAGCGTCGGCTCAGGCCGAACGCGTACGTCACCACGAAGCCCGCCGCGTAGCCGACCAGCAGCCCCGCCCCGTAGACCGCCGCCGTCGTGCCCAGGCCGCGGCTGCCTTTCAGCAAGGGGAACAGGGCCCAGCCCGACGGGCCGATGGCGGTCGAGCCGACCTTGTCGCCCAGCTGGGCGAGCAGTCCTACGAAGCCCCCGCCGAACGCCCCTCCCACGCATGCCGTGACGAACGGGCGGCCCAGAGGGAGCGAGACGCCGTAGATCAGGGGCTCGCCGATGCCCAGGAGGCCGGCCGGCAGGGCGGAGCGGATCGTCCTGCGCACCGAGCCGTTGCGCGGCAGCCGCGCGTAGACCGCGAGGGCCGCGCCCACCTGGCCCGCGCCCGCCATCGCGAGGATCGGCAGGAGGACCGTGTAGCCCTGCTCCTGGATGAGCGTCGCGTGGATGGGGATGAGGGCCTGGTGCAGGCCCAGCATCACCAGGGGCAGGAACAGCCCGCCCAGGACGAAGCCCGCCGCCGCGCCGCCGTTCGCGAGCAGCCGGTCGGCGAAGCGGCCGATGGCGGTGGCGACCACGCCCGCCGCGTACATCAGCCCGTACAGCGTGACCAGGCCCGCCACCAGGACCGTCACCGCCGGGGTGACCAGGACGTCGAGGGCCTCCGGCACCCGGCGCCGGCACCAGCGCTCGACGTGCGTGGCGAGCAGGGCCGCGGCCAGCGCGCCGAGGACCCCGCCCTGGCCGGGGGCGAGCCGCTCGCCGAACGCGGTCACCCGCTCCACGCCCGGGAAGACGGTGACCGCCGCGGCGGCGCCGCCCAGGACGGGGGTGCCGCCGAACTCCTTGGCCGTGTTGTAGCCGACGAAGACGGCGATCAGGGACATGAAGCCCGACGCGCACGCGGTCAGGGCCGGGACGAGCGCGGGCAGCCGGTGGAGGTTGGCGAGCAGCCCGGCCAGGCCCGCCACGATGCCGCAGCCGATCAGGGCGGGGATCAGCGGGACGAAGATCTGCGCGATCCGGCGCAGGAGCTCTTTGACCGGGGTGGCGTTGCGGGCCCTGCGTTCGGCCCGGAGCGACGCACCGCGGTCGGCGAGGGCCGAGGCGGTGACGGGCTCCACGGACTCCACCCGTTCTACGCGCTCCACGCGTTCTACGGGCTCCACGGGCTCCACGGTCGCCACGTGCCGCGCGAGCTCTACGTGCCGCGCGAGCTCCGGCGCGACCTTGGCCACTACGCCCGGACCGAGCACGACCTGCAGGGCCGTGCCGTCCTCGACGACGCCCAGGACCCCCGGCAGGGCCCGCAGTTCGTCGCGCCGGACGGCCGGCGGGTCCAGGACGGTCACGCGCAGGCGGGTCATGCAGTTCGTGACGGACGTGAGGTTGCCGGCGCCGCCGAGGAGGGGGAGGAGGAGCCCGGCCATCCCCGGCGGGCCGTCGTCCGGTGCGCACGATGCGTCCGGTGCGTCCAGTGCCATGGCGCGGTTACCCCTGTGCCGTTCGGAGCGCGGTGCGCAGATGGCCTCCGGATTCATCCAGGAGGCGGGCGGCCGTGGGCCCGTCGACGCCGCCCAGGACGACGAGGATCGCGTTCTTCACCTCGCCGCCGGTCTCCGTCAGGGCGGCCTCCGTCTCCCGCTCGCCGGCGCCCGTGGCCAGGGCGACGATGTGCCGGGAGCGGGCGCGCAGCTTCTCGTTGGAGGCACGCACGTCGACCATCAGGTTCCCGTACGTCTTGCCGAGCCGGATCATGGTGATCGTCGAGAGCATGTTGAGGACGAGCTTCTGGGCGGTGCCGGCCTTCAGCCGGGTGGAGCCCGTGAGGAGTTCGGGCCCGACGACGACCTCGATGGGGTGCTCGGCGGCCCGGCCGAGCGCCGAACCGGCGTTGCAGGCCACCCCGATCGTCAGCGCCCCGGCCGCGCGGGCGTGCTCGACGGCCCCGATCGCGTACGGGGTGCGGCCGGAGGCGGAGATGCCGACGACCGTGTCGGCCGGGCCGACGCCGAGCGCGGTCAGATCACCGGCGGCCAGCTCCTTGCTGTCCTCGGCCCCCTCGACGGCCGTGACGAGCGCCGCGGCGCCGCCCGCGATCACGCCCATGACCTGCGAGGGGTCGGTGTTGAAGGTCGGCGGGCACTCGCTCGCGTCGAGCACTCCGAGGCGGCCGGCGGTGCCCGCGCCCGCGTAGACGAGCCGCCCGCCGCGGGCCATCCGGGCGGCGGTCGCGTCGACGGCGGCGGCGATCTCGGACAGCTGTGCGGCGACGGCGGCGGCGACGCCGGCGTCCTCGCCGTTCATGATCCGCGCGATGTCGAGGGTGGGCAGCCGGTCGATGTCCGCGAGGTCGGGGCGGAACGCCTCGGTGGTGAGCGCGGCGAGCTCGGCGCGGAGCGCGCCGTGCGCCGGCGGTGCGCCGGATGGTGCGGAAGCGCGCGGCGGGGTGGGGCCGCCGGATGCCGGGGGCGGGTCGGACGGCGCGGAAGGGGCTGCCTGCGCGGAAGCGGAGGAGGCTGCCTGTGCGAGTGGGCCGGCCGTGACGGAACGGGCGCCGGACGGTGCGGACGCGCCCGGGGAGGCGGGCGTGCCGGACGGTGCGGGCGGCTCGGAGGGCGCGGCTGCGGCTGCGGCGGATGACGACGAAGCAGAAGAGGCCATGGGCGGACGGCTCTTTCCTTGCGGGCCGGGCGGGCCGGCTCCGGTCAGCGCGGGGAGCGGGGGGCGTGCCGGTGGGCGAGTGCTTCGTACGAGGCGGACAGGGCCGGTGCCGCGGTCTCGTACGTCCGCTGGGCGACGCCGATGAACAGGCAGTCCACCACGAGGAGCTGGCTGGTGCGGCTCGACATGGCGGCGGGCCGCAGCTCGCTCTCCCGAGCGGAGGAGGTGGTGAGCACGTGGTCCGCGTACTGGGCGATCTCGCCGTCCGGGCGGCCGGTGATCGCGAGCGTCGTCGCGCCGTGCTCGAAGGCGACCCGCAGCGGCTCGATGACGTCGGTGGTCCGGCCCGAATGGGTGATGGCGACCGCCACGTCGCCCGCGCGCAGTTGTACGGCGTTGGTGACGGCGAGGTGGGGGTCGGCGGGCGCGTGGGCGATCAGGCCGATGCGGAGCAGCTTCTGGACGAGGTCCTGGCCGACCAGGTGGGAGGCGCCGATGCCGTAGACGTCGATGCGCCGGGCGCCGGCGAGCGCGGCGACGGCGGACTCCAGCTGGGCGGTGTCGAGGGCGGCGGCCGTGTCCGCCAGGCACTGGGCCTCTTCCTGGGCGAGCTTGGCGACGACGGCGGGCAGCGGGTCGTCGACCGCGATGTCGGCGGTGACGGCGGGGGCGCGGCCGGCCGCCTGTTCGGCGGCGAGGGCGGCGAGGGCGAGCCGCAGGTCGCGGTAGCCGGGGTAGCCGAGGAGGCGGGCGGTGCGCACGACGGTGGCCTCGCTGGTGCCGGTGAGCTCCGCGAGGCCGGTGACGGTGAGTGCGGCGGAGCCCGCGGGGTCCCTGGCGACGGCCTCGGCGACGCGCTGCATCGAGCGGGTCATGGAGGGCGCGAGGGTGCGGACCTTGGCCGCGAGGGCGCCGGGGGCGGGCACGGTGTGACCGGTAGCGGCGGGACCGGTGTGACCGGTGTGGGCGTACGTGGCGGCGGGGGCCTCGGCCGGTGCGGGGACCGGTCGCTCGCCCCCGGAAGCTCCGCCGGCTCCGGCAGATCCGCCGGCTCCGGAAGCCCCGGTAGTTTCTTTCAATTTGCTGCTCACCTTTTGAAAGGTATTTTCAGGGTGGTGAACCGTCAACCGCCCCGGTCCGGGACAATGGACCGTATGGAGCTCGAACAAGCGCTGCACACGGCGCGTGCCCTGATCCTCGCCGACCTCGTCGCGGGTGACGTGGCGGAGGCCGACGTCGTCTCGCTCGTCGAGGACGCGGTGGCGCAGCGCCGGTGGTGGGTCGAGCAGTGGCCCGAGGGTGCCGGGTTCGTGGTCGGGCTCATAGCCCAGGACGTCCAGGACGCCCTGCTGGAGCGGCACGGCCGCTGGCCGCTGTGCCCGGTCTGCAGCCAGGACGGTGACCTGCACGCCCTGGAGGTCGAGCCGGAGCTGGGCCCCGACCCGCACTGGGCGTGCACCAAGCAGACGGTCCTGGTCGCCCCGGTCGGTTCGCTCTCCGACGCGCTGCGGTGAGGCGCCGCCGATGACGCTCTACATCGACCCGCCCGTCTGGCCCGGGCACGGCCGCATGTGGTCCCACCTGATCAGCGATGTGTCGTTCGACGAGCTGCACGCCTTCGCGGCGCGGCTCGGCGCTCCCGCGCGCGCGTTCGACCGCGATCACTACGACGTGCCGTCGACGTCCTACGGGGATGCCGTGCGGCTCGGCGCGGTGGAGGCGAGCAGCAAGGAGCTGGTGCGGATGCTGGTGGTCGCGGGGCTGCGGCGGCCGAAGCACGAGCGGCCGTAAGGGGTCTGCTCGCGGGGGCGGCCGGTCAGCCGGTCAGCAGGCCGAGCTCGGTGGTGACGTTGCGGCGCGCGACCGCTTCCCAGCGGTCGTAGCCCAGCGGCGTGCGGAAGAGGCGCGGCAGCTCCAGGAGCTGTCGCAGCACCGCCGAGCGCCCCTCGCGGAAGGCCTCGTCCGGCACGAAGCCGTACTCCTCGCGGACGGCGGCGGCGTAGGCGGCGTACTCCTCGGGGGTGCCCGCCAGCACGGCCAGATCCGCGTCGGACAGCACCTCGCCGTCGCGGTCGCCGGCCCGCGGGTTGTGGCCGACGGTGAGCCGCACCAGCCGGGCGACCTCGGCCGTGCGGGCGGCGCCGATGCCCAGCTCGGGCAGGGCGCGCTCGGCGAGGTGCGCGCTGCGCTCCTCGTTCTCGGAGCGGTCGGGGCGGTAGACGGCGTCGTGGAACCAGGCGGCGAGGCGGACCGCTTCGATGTCGCCGGCGTGCGCGGCGAGCTCGTCGACCCGGTCCAGGACCGCCGCGAGGTGGTCGATCGTGTGGTAGCGGCGCTGCGGCTCCGCCCAGCGGCGCAGCAGGTCGTCGGCGTACGGGCCCGGGTCCGGGGCGTCCTCGGGGGCGGCGGCGCGGGCGCGCTCGACGGTCTCCTGCCAGCGGGCGCGCAGGGCGGGGCCGGACGGGTGCTCGCTCGGGAGTGTCATAGGCCAATTGTGGAACACCGCTTTTGGCGCGGGCCGCGCGTATGGCAGGCTGTGCAATATGTCTAGACCAATTCTTGAAGTGATCGCGCTCGACCCGCGGGACGCGAGGGCGGCGCAGGACGGCGGAGCGGACCGCCTCGAACTGGTCACCGACATGGCCGCGGACGGCCTCACTCCGCCGCTGGAGACCTTCACCGCCGTACGGGATGCCGTCGACATCCCCGTACGGGTCATGCTGCGCGCCGCCGACGGCTTCTCCGCGGGTGATGCGGCCGCCCTGGCCGCCCTGTGCGACACCGCCCGGGCGCTCGCCGCGGAAGGCGCCTCCGAGTTCGTCCTCGGCTTCCTCACGGACGACGGCCGGGCCGACCTCACGGCCGTCTCCGCCCTCGCCGACGCGATCGGCCCGCGGGCGCGCTGGACCTTCCACCGCGCCATCGACCGGGCGGCGGACCGGGACGCGCTGCGCAAGCAGCTCGCGGACCTGCCCGGCCTGGACACCTACCTGACGGCGGGCTCCGCGTCCGGCGTCGACGACGGCCTGCCGACCCTCGTCGCGGAGGCGGGCCGCTCGGACGAGCCCGGCTACGAACCGCGGATCATGGTCGGCGGCGGCCTCCAGCTCAAGCACCTCCCGGTCCTGCGGGGCGCCGGGATCTCCGCCTTCCACATCGGCGGCGCGGCCCGCCCGGACGGCTGGACCGGCCCGGTGGACGCGGGCGCGGTGCGGACGTGGCGGTCGGCGCTGGACGCGTAGCGGGGCGTCCTGGCGGCGGGGCGCCGAGCGGAGCGTCCGGCGCGGCTCGCGCCTTGCGCCGAGGCGGACCGGTTCTAGCTCTTCAGCGCGGCTTCCGGTGCCGGAGTTGACGCCACGTCATTAGCCCGGTCGTGGACCTTGCCCGCCGCCGCGGGCCGCGTCGTCCTCGCCGCCAGCGCCATCGCCCCCACTCCCAGCACTGACGCCGCCAGCGGGAACCGGCGCTCACCCAGGAGGGCGATCGCCAGGCTGCCCGCGGTGCCGCCCGCGGCCATGCCCAGGTAGAGGGCGCTGCTGTTCAGGGAGAGCAGCAAGGGGGCGTTGCCGGGGCTCAGGGAGGCGAGGCGGTGGGGCTGGGCGACCGAGATGGACCAGCCGGCGAGCGGGACCAGCAGGGCGTAGAAGAGCGCGCCCGGCATAGTCCGGCCCAGCCACGGCAGGGCCGCGAAGCACACCACCGAGAGCACGCTGCCGGTCAGCAGGACCTTCCGCACGCCCCAGCGGTCCACGGCGCGGCCGCCCAGCCAGCTGCCCGCGACCGACGCGACGCCGGTCGCCAGCAGGACGGCGCTGAGCCGGTCCGCGTCCCCGCCCGTGGCCGGGCGGACGGCCGTCCCCAGGTAGATGTAGACGGACTGGAAGGCCAGGAAGAACGTGAAGGTCGTCGCGACGGCTCCCAGCACCCGTCCGTCGCGCAGCGGCGTCAGCCGTTGCCGCAGGCTCACCGACCCGGCGGGCGCGGGCAGTTCGCGGAGGAAGGCGGCCAGGCCCAGCAGGGCCACCGCGCCGAGGGCGGTGACGAGCCACATCGTCAGCCGCCAGTCCGCCCGGCCCACGTAGGTGCCGAGCGGCACGCCCAGGGCCGTGGCCACGGTCATGCCGCCGAGGACGGTCGCGATGGCCCGGCCGCGCCGCTCCGGCGGGACGAGGGCGGTGGCCGCGGCGCTGGCGGTCGGGGTGTAGAGCGCCGCGCCGGCGGCGGCGAGGACGCGGGTGGCGAGCAGGGTGGGGTAGTCGGGGGCGAGGGCGCTCAGGGCGTTCGCGGCCGTGAACACGGTGAGCGCGATGAGCAGCAGGCGGCGGCGCGGCCAGCGCGCGGTCACGGCGGCCAGGACGGGCGCGAGCAGCGCGTACGAGAGCGCGAAGACCGTCACGAGCTGCCCGGCCGCCGGTACGGAGACGCCGAGGTCGCCGGAGATCCGGCCCAGGATGCCGGCCATGACCATGGTGTCGGTGCCCACGGCGAAAGTGCCGAGGGCGAGCAGGAGGAGTCGTAGGCGCACGGGGGCCTTCCCATCGGACCGGTGAGACGAGTGATTGATCGCTTCAATCGTTGGATACTCGTCAAACAATTGATGATGGGTGGATGATTGTCAAACAGTCATCGGGGGGTTGATGGAGAGGAAGAAGCCATGCCGGACGAGTGGCTCCCGCAGCCCGCGACCGAAGACATCCAGCTCGTGAAGGTGCTGCACGCGCTCGGCGACCCGGTGCGCCTGCAGCTCCTGTCGATCTACCTGGAGGGCCGGGAGGTCAGCTGCGCCATGGACGGGCTCGGCCTCGACCACCTGCACAAGTCCACGGTGTCGCACCACATGAAGGTCCTGCGCGAGGCGGGCGTGACGGCGACGCGCGTCGCCGGCCGCAACCGGTTCGTACGGCTGCGGCGGGACGATCTCGACCGGCGCTTCCCGGGGCTGCTGGACGCCCTGCTCAAGGGGTTGGAGGGGTAGTCCCCCTTCGACTCGAATTCGAGCCGAATTCGAGTCGAAAAGGCTCCGGCTACCCCAACTGCCCGGGCAGCGCCTCCGCGTGAAGCACCGTCAGCCCCGACACCGCTCGCGTCAGCGCCACGTACAGCCGCCGCAGCCCCGTCCGCTCGTCCGGCTCCCCGGCGACGACCGCCGCCGGCTCGTCCAGCACCACGTAGTCGTACTCCAGGCCCTTCGCCAGGGACGCCGGCACCAGCGTCAGACGGGCCTCCGCCGTCGTCTCCTCGCCGGGCGCCAGGTACGGCAGGCCCGCCTCCGCCAGCAGCGCGCCCAGCGCGGCGATCCGCGCGTCCGCCGCAATCAGGCCGGTCGACCCCTCGCGCGCCAGCGACTCCCGGCACGCCGCCACGACCGCCCCGTCCAGCTCCCCGGCGGCCACCGGGCGGACCGAGAAGTCGCCGGCCGCCTCACGCACCGACGTGGCCTCGGCCAGGCCCGGCGCGATGGCGGGCAGCAGGCGCGACGCGTAGGCGATCACCTCGCGCGGCACGCGGAAGCCCTGAGTGAGCTCCTCGACGGCGGCCTCCGGCTTCCCGAGGTGCGTCAGCGCCTCCTCCCAGCTGGACGTCGCCCACGGCGTCGTGCCCTGCGCGAGGTCGCCGAGGATCGTCGCCGAACCGGTCGTGCAGCGGCGGCCCACCGCGCGGTACTGCATGGGCGAGAGGTCCTGCGCCTCGTCCAGCACCACGTGGCCGAGCGACGGCGTGCGCGCCACCAGGTCCGCCGCCTCGTCGATCAGCACCGCGTCCGCAGCCGACCACTTCGCCGACTTCACGCCGCGCGCCGGCTTCGCCCACAGGACCTCCGCCTGCTCCTCCGCCGACAGCACCCCCTCCGCGTGCTCCGCCAGGAACTCCGCGTCGGACAGCAGCCGCAGCACGAGCTTCGCCGGGTCGACCGCGGGCCAGACCGCCTTGACGGCCGCCTTCACGGCGGCGTTCCGCGCCACCGCGTCCTGCACCCGGTCGTCCGGCGCCTCGCCCGCCTGCTCCATGCGCACCAGCACGGCGTGCGCGATCCGCTGCGGCAGGGCCTCGCGCGCGGCGCCGTAGCGGATGTCGCGGTCCAGGAGCTCGCGGACGATCTCCTCGATCTCGTAGGCCGGCACCCGCCAGCGCCGCGAGCCGCGCACCACGACCACCGGCTCCTGAGGCATCGTCACCCCGGACCGCACGGCGCGCCGCAGCACCTCCGCCATGCGGGCGTCGCCCTTGATGCGGGCCGCGGTCGCGGAATCGGTTCCCCGCACCTCCACGTGCGCGACCAGGTCGTCCACCGTCGCCTGCGCCACGTTCAACTCGCCCAGCGCGGGCAGCACCTGCTCGATGTAGTGCAGGAAGGACCGGTTCGGGCCGATGACGAGCGTGCCCGTACGGGCGAGGCGCTCGCGGTGCGCGTAGAGCAGATAGGCCACGCGGTGCAGGCCGACCGCCGTCTTCCCCGTGCCCGGCGCCCCCTGCACGCACACCGTGCCGCCGATCCCGGCGCGCACGATCTCGTCCTGCTCCGGCTGGATCGTCGCCACGATGTCCCGCATGGGGCCCACGCGAGGGCGCTCGATCTCCGCCTGGAGCAGCTTGCTGGCCTGATCGGCGGCCGCCGCGTCCGTCAGGTCCTCGTCCTCGTACGCGGTGAGGTCGCCGCCCGTGTAGCCGAAGCGGCGGCGCATCCGCACGTCCATCGGCTCCTTCTTGGACGCCCGGTAGAACGGCTGCGAGACCGGCGCGCGCCAGTCGATCACCATCGGGTCGCCGTCGGCGTCGTGGACGTGGCGCCGCCCGATGTAGAACCGCTCGCCCTCCGCGCCTTCCGCCTGATCGGCGCCCGGCGCGTGCGCGTAGTCCAGCCGCCCGAAGAACAGCGGCGTGTGCGCGAGGTCGGCCAGCGCCGTGATGCGGTCGTCGATCTGCCGCTGCAGGACGGCGGCGTTGACCCAGTTCGCCGTCACGTCCTTGATGTCGAGGGCCTCGACGTCCTCCCGCATGGCGCGCAGGGCGGCGCGGGAGGAGGAGAGGTGGGTGCGCTCCCGCTCCAGGGGATCGTTCGCGGTCGGTGCGTGTGGCGCGGGCACGGCAGAGCCTCCAGGCGTACGGCGGAACGAACGGGAAGCCTCCGGTTTCCGGCCGGACGGCGGCGCTCCCAAGGTGTTGTGGGAGGCGGCGGGAAGGGGAGATTCTAGTCAGCGGGCCGGGGGCGCGCGAGCGAATTTCCCGCGCCCCGAGTCTGCCGGAAGGGCCGGTTGTCAGGGTCGGCGTCCACCTCCCGTAGGGGACGCCATGATCCTGGGGTCGTAGGCGCGGGCCTGCGCTTTTACACCGGCAGGCCGATGTCCGGGGCGCGTCGGGAAACCATCATGGAGACATGAACACCGCAACCGGGAACCCGGACTCCGCCGCCATCGAATCCCCCTTCGCCCACGCCCTCCGCGCGATCAAGGCCTTCGCCGGTGCGGCCGTCAGCGTCGTCGTCCTCGGCCAGTACGCGGAGACGCGCAAGGCCTGAGCCCGGCCGCTCTTTGAAGAGCGGCCGGAGCGGCCGGAGCGGCTGGAGTCCTACGGCTTACGCTCCATCGCCCGCGAGCAGCTCGTCCGCGTCCACGATCCGGTACGCGTAGCCCTGCTCGGCCAGGAACCGCTGCCGGTGCGCCGCGAAGTCCTGGTCGATGGTGTCGCGCGCGACCACCGAATAGAAGCGCGCCTCGTGCCCGTCCGCCTTCGGGCGCAGCACCCGGCCGAGGCGCTGAGCCTCCTCCTGCCGCGAGCCGAACGTGCCCGAGACCTGAATGGCGACCGTCGCCTCCGGCAGGTCGATCGAGAAGTTCGCGACCTTCGAGACGACGAGCACCGAGAGCTCGCCCTCGCGGAAGGCGTCGAAGAGCTTCTCGCGCTGCGCGTTGCTGGTCTCGCCCTTGATCACGGGGGCGTCGAGGTGCTCGCCCAGCTCGTCGAGCTGATCGATGTACTGCCCGATGACCAGCGTCTGCTCGCCCTTGTGCCGGGCCACGAGCGCCTCGGTGACGCGCCGCTTGGTGGCCGTCGTCGCACAGAAACGGTACTTCTCCTCCGGTTCCGCCGTCGCGTAGGAGAGCCGCTCGGAGTCGGTGAGGTTGACGCGCACCTCCACGCAGTCCGCGGGCGCGATGTAGCCCTGCGCCTCGATCTCCTTCCACGGCGCGTCGAAGCGCTTCGGGCCGATGAGCGAGAAGACGTCCGACTCGCGCCCGTCCTCGCGCACGAGCGTCGCCGTCAGGCCCAGGCGGCGGCGGGCCTGCAGGTCGGCCGTGAACTTGAAGACCGGCGCCGGCAGCAGGTGCACCTCGTCGTAGACGACCAGGCCCCAGTCCCGGGAGTCGAACAGCTCCAGGTGCGGGTAGATGCCCTTCCGCTTGGTCGTGAGGACCTGGTACGTGGCGATGGTGACCGGCCGGATCTCCTTCTTCGTACCGCTGTACTCACCGATCTCGTCCTCGGTCAGCGACGTGCGCTTGACCAGCTCGTGCTTCCACTGGCGGGCGGAGACCGTGTTGGTGACGAGGATCAGCGTCGTCGCCTTCGCCTTGGCCATCGCCCCGGCGCCGACGAGCGTCTTGCCCGCGCCGCACGGCAGCACGACCACGCCCGAGCCGCCGTGCCAGAAGCCGTCGACGGCCTGCTGCTGGTACGGGCGCAGCGCCCAGCCGTCCTCCGCCAGCTCGATGGGATGGGCCTCGCCGTCGACGTACCCCGCGAGGTCCTCCGCGGGCCAGCCCAGCTTGAGCAGCGTCTGCTTGATCTGACCCCGCTCGGAGGGGTGCACGGCGACCGTGTCCGGATCGATCCGGGAGCCGACGAGCGGCTGGATCTTCTTCGAGCGGAGGATCTCCTCCAGGACGGGGCGGTCCGTGGACTCCAGCACCAGCCCGTGCGTGGGGTGCTTGACCAGCTTCAGCCGCCCGTAGCGGTCCATCGTCTCGGCGATGTCGACGAGGAGGGCGTGCGGGACGGGGTAGCGGGAGTACGTGACGAGGGCGTCGACGACCTGCTCGGCGTCATGGCCCGCGGCCCGGGCGTTCCACAGCCCCAGCGGGGTGACCCGGTAGGTGTGGATGTGCTCCGGGGCCCGCTCCAGCTCGGCGAAGGGGGCGATGGCGCGGCGGCACGCGTCCGCCTGCTCGTGGTCGACTTCCAGGAGCAGCGTCTTGTCGCTCTGGACGATCAAGCAGGACACTCGTACCTCCACTACCGGGCCGGACCGGCCCCTCGCGCCAAACTCCTCAGTCTACTTGCACGGGCGTGGAGGCGGGTGGGAATCGGGCGTGGGCCGTTCCGGGGGCGGTACGGGGGCGGTCGGGGGGCGTACGTGCCGGGTGCCGGGGCGCGGGGCCGTAGGGCCGTATGGCTGTAATCGTCCAGGGCCCGGTCAGGCGTGCTCGTCCGCCAGCTCCGCGACGCCCGTGATCCGGTGCAGCGGGTACGTGCGGACCTCGTCCGCCGTGTGGTCGTAGCCGGTCACGAAGCCGCCCTCGACCCGTACCGGGGCGATCACGCGCTGGCTCGCCGCGCCCTCCGCGTTGACGTAGCCGATCCACACCGCGGACCCCGTCATGACCGCGGCCTGCATCGTCGCGAGGGTCTCCGCGGACGTCGTACGGGGCAGGCCGCCGCCGGCCGGGGCGGGCGCGGCGACCGGCTTGCGCTCGGCCGTCGACGCCATGTCGCCGGCCCGGATCGCCCGTACGGCGGCGCCCAGCAGCGTCTCGTCGGGGACCGGCGGGCCCTCCGGGACGGGGACGGGCGCGGTGCGCGGCGGGGTGCGGCGGGCGTCGGCGCGCGTGACGACGACGTCGCCCTCCGCGGACTCGGCCGCCGGGGCGTACCCCATGGCCCGCAGGCCCTCCAGAAGCTCGTCCGGCGCGGCCTGCGCGGCCAGCACGGTGGGCGCGAGGCGGCGCAGCCGCAGCGGGGCCGAGCGGCGGTCGGCGAGGATCTCGGCGAGCACCGCGTCGTCGTCGCAGCGCAGGTACGAGGAGGCCGCGCCGACGCGCAGGTGGCCGTGGCGGCGGGCCACGTCGTCGACGAGGTAGGCCAGCGGCTGGGGCACGGGCGTACGGGAGTGCCCGGTGAGGAACGCCTTGAGGTCGGTCGCGGTCTGCCCGGCGTCCAGCGCGCGGCGCACGGAGGCGGGCGTGAAGCGGTAGACCGTGGCCCCGCCCTTGGACTCGACGTCCGCGAGGACCGACAGCATCTGCGCGAGCGGCCGCTTCAGCGGGCCGGGAGCGACGGCCGTCAGGTCCGCCTGGAGCAGGATGTGGTCGAGCGGCTCGGGGAGGAGCGGGGCGAGGGCGGTGGCCGCGCGGACGGCGAGGGCGCCGGCTTCGGCGTCGGTGAGTGGTCCGGCGGATTCCGTGTCGCCCAGGAGGGCGCGGCCCGGTGCCGAGAGCGCGCCGCGGTTCGTGACGCCCAGCAGCTCGGCCTCGGTGAGGGCCCAGCGGGCCAGGCGGGTGCGCAGGTCCTCCGCGCCCGGCTCGGCCGGGGTGCGCGGCGGGCGCTCCCAGTGCAGGCGGGCCAGCAGCGTCTCCGGGGTCACCGACGCGCCGTGCGGGAGCGTGGCCAGGAGGGCGAGGACGCGGTGGCGGACCTCGGGGGCCGGGGAGCGGTCCAGGTCCGGGCCGAGGGCGTTGAGCGGGCGGGACTTGGCGTCCCGGCCGCCGGCCAGGCCCGCGGTGCGGGTGGCGGCCAGCCAGGCCGTGGCCAGCCGGGCCCAGCGCTGCTCGGCCGGCAGGTGCAGCCAGTCGTCGTAGGCGGGAGTGGGGGCGTAGCGCTCGTCGACCTCCCCGTCGGAGGCCAGCAGCCCGGCCGCGTGCGCCAGCTCCGTCCAGAAGGCGGCCGCGGACTCCGTGGTGTCGAGGAGGGTCGCGGTGCGCTTGAGGTCGCGCACGCTCAGGCCGCCGGCGCGCAGCACGAGCGGGCCGTCCGACTCCCAGGCCGCCAGCAGCTCCTCCACGGTGGCGAGGGCGGTGAAGGCCTGCCCTGCCGCGCCCGCGTCCACCGTGCGGGCGGAGTGCGGGGTCGCCGGGGCGAGCTCGGGGGCGGCGGGCTCGGGGGCGCGGTGGGCGCGGCCGGCACGCAGGTGCAGGGCCACCTCCCGGGGGAGCACGACGCTGCCCGGCGTCGCGGGCAGCAGCAGGCCCCGGTCGAGGAGCCAGCGCAGGTGCGGGGCGGGGTCGGCGGTGACCGTCCCGTACGGCGGGCCCCACCGCAGGCGGTCGAGGACCGCCGAGGCATCCCGGGGCGCCTGCGCCAGCAGCTCCGCCATGCGGGCGCGGTCCTCGAACAGGGCCGTGAGCGCCGCGACGGCCGACACCGGGTCGTGCGTGCCCGGCAGGCCCGCCGCGGCGATGATCTGCTGCACGCGGCCCGGCGACATGCCCGCCGTGGCCTCCGCCACGGTCGGGCCCAGGCCGGTGGGGGACGGGTGCGCGGGGCTCGGCGCGAGCAGCTCGCGGGCGGTCCGGACCAGGCGCAGGCGGTCCGCGGTGCCCCAGACGAGGGCCTGGTCGCGCAGCGCGGCGACGGCCCTGGGCAGGGCCTCGGCGATGCGGGGGTCCTCGGGGGCGTCCCCGGTCATCAGGGCAGCGAGCCTGCCGTACGGGCACGGGTCCGGGGCGACGGCCAGGGCCTCCGCCGTCTGCAGGACGAAGCGGTCCAGGCGCTCCAGGGCGCGCAGGACGGAGGCGCGGGTGCCGGCGCGGGTCGCCAGCTGGGTCAGGTCGCCCGGCACGGGGTTCAGCAGATCGGGCCGCGCGCGCAGCAGCCCGGCGAGCGCGCCGTCGGGCCGCGCCCGCAGCTCCTCGGCCAGCGTCCGCGGCCCGCCGCCGCGCGCGGCGCCGCCGCTACTGCCTGTCTCCCGCGGTGTGGTCATTCTGTTTACGGTACCGGGTTGCGGGGCGCGGGCCAGGGGGTTGCGCGGGCGGTGGGGTGGTTCGCCTGCGGGGCGGGTGCTGGGGCCGGGGCGTGGGGGTGCCT
>NZ_JOFL01000013.1 GCF_000719265.1 Streptomyces roseoverticillatus
CGCCGCACCCACCCCCGCCCCCGCTGCCGCCGGAGCCGGCGCAGCAGCCGGCGCGGGCACCCAGCCCGGCTCCGTAGGCGACCCCAACCAGGTCCGCCAGATGTGGCCCGCCATCCTGGACGCGGTCAAGAACCGCCGGCGCTTCACCTGGATCGTCCTCAGCCAGAACGCCGAGGTCGTCGGCTTCGACGGCACGACCCTGCAGATCGGCTTCGCCAACGTCGGCGCGCGCGACAGCTTCGCCAACAGCGGCAGCGAAGAGGTCCTCCGCCAGGCGATCGGCGACGCCTACCAGGGCCAGGTCCAGTGGAAGATCGAACTCGTCGTCGGGGCCGGCGCCCCCGCGGGCTCCCCCACCGGCAGCTTCGCCGGCGGCTTCAGCAGCGGCGGCTTCAACGGTGCCGGGTACGCCCCGCAGGCCCCCGCGCACGCCGCCCCCCGCCCCGCCGCGGCCCCCGCCCCGGCGGCAGCCCCGCAGCCCCAGTACCAGGCGCCCGCGTCCCCCACGCCTCCGCCGCCCCCGCCGGCCCAGGCGTACCGCGAGCCCGAGCCGCCGCCCGTCGCCCCCGAGGACGACATGCCCGCCGAGGACGACCCCGACCTCGACGAGACGGCCCTGACCGGCCACGACCTCATCGTCCGCGAGCTGGGCGCGACCGTCATCGAAGAGATCGCGAACGAGTAAATCGAAGAGATCGCGAACGAGTAAGGCGAGCACACCGGGGGCCGGCCGCGACCCGCCCCACCAGCGACAACACCGGAACCCCCCTGGGTGCGCCGCATGCGCCCCCAGGCGCCCCCTGTTCTTCTTCGTCCGGCATGGGGCGCCGGAGGCGGCGACCACGTAGGCTCGGGCTACCGAGACAAACGTCGTCGAAAGCCAGGAGCGAACTCGTGATTCCCGGTGGTGGCCAGCCCAACATGCAGCAGCTCCTCCAGCAGGCGCAGAAGATGCAGCAGGATCTCGCCGCGGCACAGGAGGAGCTCGCCCGTACGCCCGTGGAGGGCACGTCGGGCGGCGGCCTGGTGAAGGCGACGGTCACCGGCGCCGGCGAGCTCCAGGCCCTGGCGATCGACCCCAAGGCCGTCGACCCCGAGGACACCGAGACGCTCGCCGATCTCATCCTCGCCGCCGTCCGCGACGCCAACGCCTCCGCCCAGCAGCTGCAGCAGCAGAAGCTCGGCCCGCTCGCCCAGGGCCTGGGCGGCGGCAGCGGCATCCCCGGCCTGCCGTTCTGATCTGACGGCAGTCCACCCCTGCTGAACCCGCCGGAACAAAGCAAGACGCCGGAACAAACCAAGAAGGAGCATTCGATCCGTGTATGAAGGCGTGGTCCAGGACCTCATCGACGAGCTGGGCAGGCTGCCCGGCGTCGGTCCCAAGAGCGCGCAGCGGATCGCCTTCCACATCCTCCAGGCCGAGCCGGCCGACGTCCGCCGGCTCGCCCACGCCCTGACCGAGGTCAAGGCCAAGGTCCGCTTCTGCGCGGTCTGCGGCAATGTCGCCCAGGAGGAGCGGTGCCGGGTCTGCCAGGACCCGCGTCGCGACCCCGCGGTGATCTGCGTCGTGGAGGAGTCCAAGGACGTCGTCGCCATCGAGCGGACGCGAGAGTTCCGCGGCCGCTACCACGTCCTCGGCGGGGCCATCAGCCCCATCGAGGGCGTCGGTCCCGACGATCTGCGCATCCGCGAGCTGCTCGCCCGGCTCGCGGACGGCACGGTCACCGAGCTGATTCTGGCCACCGACCCCAATCTGGAAGGTGAGGCCACCGCCACGTACCTCGCCCGCATGGTGAAGCCCATGGGGCTCAAGGTCACGCGGCTGGCCAGCGGCCTCCCTGTAGGGGGAGACCTTGAATATGCCGACGAGGTCACGCTCGGGCGTGCCTTCGAAGGGAGACGACTCCTCGATGTCTGACGCAACGCTGCATGACGCCAAACGCGACCCCGACGACTTCGCGGTCTCGGTCGCGGACTCCATCGAGAGCTTCATCGTCGCCGTCGCCGAGGTGTCGCGCGGCGATGAGCCCGACAGCGCCGTGCCCTTCCTGCTGCTGGAGATCTCCCAGCTGCTCCTCACCGGCGGCAGGCTCGGCGCGCACGAAGACTTCCTCCCCGACGAGCGCTACGAGCCCGACGTGGGCCCCGAGCCGGACGTCGACGAGCTGCGGGAGCGCTTCGCCCGGCTCCTCGACCCCGTGGACGTCTACTCGGAGATCTTCGACCCCTACGTGCCGCGCTCCGCCCCCGTCGCCTCCCGGATCTCCGACGATCTGGCCGACATCATCACCGACCTGCGGCACGGCATGGCCCACTACCGCGACGGCCGGGTCAGCGAGGCCCTGTGGTGGTGGCAGTTCTCGTACCTGTCCAACTGGGGCCCGACGGCCTCGGCCGCCCTCCGCGCCCTCCAGTCCCTGGTCGCCCACGTCCGCCTCGACCAGCCCCTGGACGAGCTCGGCGGCCTGGACACCGACTCCGTGGCGACGGAAGAGCGGCTCGCCGAGGAGGCAGGACGCGTGATGGAAGCGGAGATCGCGGGCCCGCTGGGGCTGCACGGCGTCTGACGGGTCCGACTTCGGCCATCGTTGAGGATTCGATGTCCCCGGCCGCCTTCCCCTCGTAGCCTGCGAGTGGGCCTGACCCGGTAGCTCCCGGGCCGGTCGCTCACCAACGAGGGGAAGAGGACATGGACGTCACTCCCGGCACTGGAAACCCTCCCGACCACCCCGCCGACCACCCCGCATTCTCCGCCCAGCTGAGCGAAGTCTCCCTCGGCCACTTCTACGCCTCCGCACTGCGCGCCGTCGCCGTCCACCGCGTCGCCGACCACCTCGCCGACGGCCCGCTGCAGAGCGGCGAGCTCGCCCGGCGCGCCGGCCTCCACGGCCCCACGCTGCGCCGCGTCCTGCGGCTGCTCGCCACGCGCGGCATCTTCCAAGAAGACGAGCAGGGCGCCTTCGCCCTCACCCCGGACGCTGAGCCGCTCCGTACGGACGTGCCCGCCTCGGCGCACACCGGCATGGTCTGGATCACCGACGAAGTCTTCCAGCGATCGGCAGCAGGCATGGAAGACACCCTCCGTACGGGCAGGACGCCGTTCGATACGGCGTACGGCATGCCCTTCTTCGACTACCTGCGGACGAACGCCGACGCCCAGCAGTCCTTCGACACGGGCATGGCGAGCATGTCCGGCCCGGAAGACGAACTCATAGCCGAAACGTACGAGTTCCCCGCCACCGGCACGGTCGTGGACGTCGGCGGCGGCCGTGGCGGCCTGGTCCGGGCTGTGCTCAGCCGAAACCCCGGGCTCACCGGCGTCCTGTTCGACCAGGAGCAGACGGTGGCCGCGCACCTCCTGGACGAGGGCCCGAGCGCCAAGGAGATCGCCGGCCGCTGGCGGACGGACGGCGGCAGCTTCTTCGAGTCCGTGACGCCCGGCGGCGACATCTACGTCCTGAAGCACATCCTGCACGACTGGAAGGACGAGGACTGCCTGCGCATCCTGCGCGCGATCCGCGCGGCGATCCCCGTGGGCGGCAGGCTGCTGGCCGTCGACGCGGTCCTTCCGCCCGGAAACGAGCCGCACTTCGCCAAGGCGCTGGACATCATCATGCTGGCGCTCGTTACGGGCCGCGAGCGTACGGAGCAGGAGTTCCGCGACCTGCTCGGCGAGGCGGGCTTCAGGATCGACCGCATCATCTCCGCCCCCAACTTCGCCTCGATCATCGAGGCGGTGCCGGTCTAACCCGGCAGCCAACCCTGACGCGGCGATAACGTTCCCCCGCACACGCACACTCGTGCGGGGGAACTTTGGCCGTTCTGGCTCGTATCCGGCTGGCCGGGCCTAGCCTCTGGCGCAACCATGTCGGTACGGACCGTGAGGTGAACGGCGACGATGCTGCGCAATTCCCGACCCCCCATTGCATGGCGGTACTGCGGCGGCCAGATCAAGATGTGGCGAGGGCAAGCAGACGTCACACGCGAGGAGTTGGCGGCAGAGGCCAACTACGACGTCGAAACCGTGAAGTCGATGGAGCAGGGGCGGCGGCGGCCGACGCTGCGACTGCTGCAGGTGGCGGACCAGTTGTGCGGGGCAAAGGGGTTCCTGATTGCGGCGGAGGAGTACTTGCTGCCGGAGAGGGACCTCACGCGTGTACCGGAGTTCCTGGCCGCGGAGGCCGAGGCAGTCGCGGTGCAAGGCTTCGAGCTCGTCCTTGTCCCCGGTTTGCTGCAGACCGAGGAGTACACACGAGCGCTCATGACCGTGCGCATTCCTCCCCGCACCCAAGAGAAGATCGAGGCCGACGTCGGGCACCGTGCGCAGCGGCAGGAGCGGCTCGACGAGGAAACGGTGCTGTTCAACTTCGTCATCTACGAGGCGGCTCTGCGCACCATGGTGGGCGGCCCTGAGGTGATGAAGGGGCAGCTCCGCAAGTTGCTCGAGGCGGGGGAGCAGCGAAACGTGTTCATCCAGGTTCTGCCTGTTGGGCAGGGCTACTTCCCGGGGATGGGTGGCGCGTTTACGCTCCTGGAGAGCCCGGAGTGCGAGCAATTCGTCTACACGGAGTGCCAAGGGGTCAGCTCGCTGGACTCAGAAGCGCAGAGGGTCAGCACCATGGCGAAGCGCTTCGCCATGCTCCGTATGCAGGCCCTCAGCGAGGAAGAGTCCAGGCGGTTCATCAGTACGTTGATGGAGGGGTTGTGAGGGACGGGTTGAAATGGTTCAAGTCCAGCTACAGCGACGGTGATTCGCAACTCAACTGCGTGGAGGTTGCCCCAGTGAGTGAAGGTATGCGAGTCCGAGACTCGAAGCTCGGGGGTGCCGGCCCGCGGCTGTCGATACCGGGACACGCCTGGGAAGCGTTCATAACCTACGCGTCCGAGGCGTCGGACTGAGCTTCGGGCGTCGGGCGTCGAGATTCGAGCCTTTTATGCAAGGAATGGGCGGGGAGGTTGAAGCCCACCCTCCCACCCATGGCGTGGTGGCGGCGGGCCCCGAACTCGCCTATACCACAAGTGACATGACTTTACGTGTTCGGGTCGCGACGATCCGCTGTGGCCGTGTAGCGTGCGCAACAACAAGCGACCCCCGCCGGTGCTAGCAACACCAGACGGGGGTCTGACCATCAAGATCGACATGGACGATCCTCATGGCTGTTGCCAACCTTAGCGCTGACGCGCTCCCGTACGCGCCCCCCATGGCCCGACCCGGTTTCGGAAAGCGTTCCGCACCCGGCCAGGCGCCCCGCCGCGCGGACGACTTCGCTCACTTGCCCGCCCGCGAGGCATCCGTCGCGGGCTACCTGGACCGCCTGCCCGAGGGCGCGGCCATGGACGTGAAGACTCTGGCCAAGGAACTGGCGGCGTACGGCCAGCAGGCCATCCGCACCGCGCTCCAGTACCTCGTACAGGCCGGGCACCTGTTGCGCCGCCGCGAGCCGGTGGGGGAGGGCCGTACGCAGTGGGTGTTCCGTACGTACTTCTCGCGGACGCCGCGGAACGACGCGTGGTGGAAGAGGTTTTTGAAGGGCGACGCACCGCCCGAGCAGGTTGACGCGACCCCCGGACCCGAACCCGTACCCGCGCTGGAAGCCGAACCCGTACGGGCACAGCCCCCGGCAGCCCGCTCCCGCGCGTACAAGGCGCTGGCGATGCTGGGCCGTACGGGCGACCGCCGCCTGACGCTGTCGGCGTCGGAGTGCGCGCAGTTGGAGCCGCTGGTGACGGAATGGTTCGCGCGGGGAGCGGTCGAGGCGGACGTCGTCCGGGCCGTGTCGTCGGGCCTGCCGCTGGAAGTCCACTGCGCGGGCGCCTTCGCCCGCCGCCGCCTGATCGACAAAATCCCCCCGGAACCGTTCCACGAGCCCGCCGACCCGCCCGGTCCGGTGCCCGCCGAGAAGGTGGAGTGCAGGACGTGCCGCGTCCCAGGCCCCCCGGAAGCGTTCACGGAAGGCCTGTGCCGCGCCTGCCTGCCGCCGAGCCCGTACGAGGGGGACGGCGGCGCCACGGCGGACGCCGATGCCGATGCCGAACGCGACGAGGACGTCCGCCGCCGCGTGGCGGGCCTGAGGGCGTCTTTGGTCCGGCGGCGGCCGGGCGATGCGCTGAGCCGGAAAGCAACCCGCAAGTGGGGGGTCACCCCTGCTCGGCCTGCTCAGCGCGACCGCGGGCTTCAAGGGCCCGCGCTTTGAGCATGCTTACGATGCGCATGACCCGGTCGTCCACGGCGAGCGGCCGCAGAGCGGCCAAGGCCTGCTCGGCTGCGGCCAGCGCATCATCGTGACAGCCTGCGAGCCAGTGTCGTGCGGCGAGGTGGAGGTAGGCCGTGGCTCGCACGTACGGGTCCTCAACGTCGACGAGCAGCTTGGCCGCGAACCCGGCACTCACCGCGGCGATGCTCGCGTAGTCGGCGTGCTGTGGGTGCGGAAACTGCTCCCCGACCCGTTGCAGGACGCCGTCGGGGAGAGACGCGAGCACCGTGAGGCCCAGAAGGGCGGCGTCGTCCGAGGCGAGCATCAGGTCCAGCCGTGTGAGGTACAGCGGTGCGAGCTCGTGCTCGGCCAGATGAGGCCACCGTGCCGAGGCGGCGGCGAGCGTGTAGAGGGCGTGCCGGGTCCACCCCGACCACCCGCCCTTGCGGGTCAGGAGCCCGCTGGCGGCACCCGTGGCCCACGGGTCCGGTGTGTAGTCCTCCACCTCATGCCCAGGCGTGGTCAGCGCGATGAAGTCCTCGGCGAGGACGTCCGGATAGAGGGGTTCCAGCACGGTCCCGGCGTGCGGGGCGGAGGACGGATACGGCACTGCATGGTCCGTGAAGAGCCGGGCGGCGTCCCCGTCCTGGCAGGCGTCGATCGCCGTCAGGGCCGCACGGCCGTCCTGGTATGTCACGGCACCTGTGAGAGCCGCCGTATATACGGCTCGGCCGAGCGCGTCCGGGGGCGTCGCGACCCGGCCGTTGGCGTGCAGCGTCTGCCAGTGGTCACGTTCACGGTTCAGGAGGTAGGCGGAGAACTGGGCCGGAGTGTTCAGGTCGGTCGGAGCCTTCTCCGGATTACGGCGTACGAGGTCGACCGCTGTCAGCGCCGCCATGTGGATGGCGAGGACCGACCGGAATTCGGAGCCTCTGGACAGGAGGACGGATGGCGGGGTGACACCGCGCGCCCCGGGCGCATCCAGGGCGGCTGCAAACTGCTCCTGCGCCGCCGCGAAAAGATCTCCCGCGCTCGTGATCGGGTCATCCGCCAGTGTCGACAGCGGCAATTGGCCCGTCGCCAGGCCCATCCGGTCCAGCCGATTGGCGAACGGCTGCCACCACACACCCGCAGGCCGGGCCACCAGCAGTACCCGTGCCGGGCGGCCCTCCTGGCGTGCTGCGTCCTGCATGAGCTCCAGCAACTCGGTGACCGGCCACCGTTCGGCGTAGTCGGCCACCATCAGCACTCCGCGTCCGGTCGTGTCGGCGCGACACGCCGCGGACCCCACCGGCGCCGGGTCACTCGCATGCCGCGCCTGCAGCACGTCCCAGCCCGCGTCACAGCTCAGTGCTGCGAACCGCGCTGCCAACCGTGTCTTGCCCTGGCCGCCCGGTCCGTGCAACAGCAGCACCGAGACCGGCCTCGTGCTGTCACGCCACTCGGCGAGCCGCGCCAGCTCGGCGGACCGCCCCGTAAAAGGGACGACTCCCTGCCGGGCCAGCAGCAGCCGGGCCGGCTGGGCGCGGGCCTCCTCGACGGTCAGCCGGGGGCGGGCCGAGGGGAAGGTGTCCACCCGGTACAGCGGGGGCTCCCCGCCGGTGACGGACACATCGCCCGTCACTCCCGTCACCTGCACCACGGACCCGTAGACGATCGATCCCGCCACCCACGAGCCGCGGCTACGTGCCTCCGGCCCGGCGGCCGGGCGGCGCCTCGGCCACTTCACGGGCCCTGCTCGATGTCGACATCTCCGTCCGTCTCACGGACCTGGTCGACCGGCCCGCCGGCCGCGCTGCCGGAAACGGTCTGGCCGTCCCCCGGGGGCGCGGCAGGGCCCGGCGCGAGCGGCGTACCCGATACCGCCCCCGGCCCACCCGCATGCCGGATGCGTACGTTCCCGCACGTGCGGTGGACCTGTGCCACCCCGCCCCCGACCGAGCTGCCGACTACCCCCTGACCGCCCGCCGCTTCCCGCCGCCGGCGGCGCAAGCCGGCCACCGCGACCCACAGCCCCGCCAGCCCCACGAACAACCCGAGCACCGTGGCCCACCGCTGCGCCGCGTCCCACCCCACCAGCGCGAAGTACACCGCGAGCCCCACCACAGCCACTGCCGCGGCCGCCCCACCCCAACGCGCCTGCATCTGTCCGCTCATATACGACGTTGTCCCCATGGCCGAGAAGTACCGAACCGGCCAAGTGCCGTTTGTCGCGGCTTCGTTATCGCTGGGCGGTCCCGGGCGCCCGCTTTGCGCACCCGGGCCGGGTGCGCGGCCCGGAAGGCGTTGTTAGTACCTTCTTGACCGGCTTGTTCGTGGGCATCCGGGGCAGGAGGAGGAACGGGTGAGTGACGTAATCGCTTCGAGATTGACGGTCCGCGCTGGTGAGCGGGACCTGTGGCTCTGTTTCGAGCCGTGGGCGACGGAGCACGTCGTTGCGGCCGGCACGGCCGTTGTCGTCGAGTTCGCCGGGGCCCGGAGCGTGCTGGAGATGGAGCACCACCGCGAGGGAATCACCTTCCTCAGCAACGGCCTGCACCCGGACATCCGAGGCGAGGACGGCTCCGACGTGCTCATCCTCAGCGACGTGATGCCCCCGACGCCGGACGTCTCCGACGAGACGCTCCGCGACGTCATGTCCGTCCTCCCGCCGGCCCGTCCCGCCACCGGCGTCAGTGGCGTCAGGGATGCTCACCATTGTCGCCGCGACCGTCGCCCGGCGGGGTGATCCCGATGGCTTCAAGGTTCCGCGCCTCTTGACTGGCCGGGTCAAAGGGCTTCGCCGCAGTGAAAACGATCCGCGCGTTCTCGGGGGTGATCACCTCCACATCGCGGGTGTTCCAGGGGGTGTCCCGCGGACCCTCGACCGAGTTCGGGCGCAACGCACGACAGGCCTCGACAAGGGAATCGACCTGGTTGAGCACGCCCGCGAAACTGAAGCTCATCGCCGGCGGCTGCTCCGGAACACTCGCCGCCGAGACGAGGAGTACGTCCTGGAACGCCCACCGGCGCAGGTGCACGAGCCTGCCGGGGATGCTGAACAGCTCGAAGAAACCGAGCCCACGAATCCAGAAGTCCACCGACGCCGCCAGATCGCTCGTGGGGATCGTCACGAACGCGGGCATTCCGTAGATGCCACGGAAGGGCTCCGGTGGAACCGCATCCGGGCCGGGAGCGGGCACAGGACTCATCTCAAACGCGTTGTAGTAGTCGCTCATGCGCACCACCCTTCAGCCTCACGCAACGTGAGGTGCAAGCCGAGTCCGTGAAGCTCGCCCTACTCGTGTTCGAACGGCGAGTGCGACGCCCCGCGGACCCGACGCCGACCACCTCGTCTGCACCGCCGCCTCCGACGCGTCGGCGCTGACGCGGGCGCTCCGCACGGCACCGAACCCCGTATGGTGCAGCTCACAAAGTGAGTGGCTCGGTCCGTAGAGGGCAAGAGCGATCATGGGCGGTCCGACGGCGTACCGTTCACGATCATGACGCGGGCGACACGTCTCAGCATGCGATATCGGCATGGCTGAATCCGGCCGCTCGTTAGACTGAGCCGACCGCATTACACAGAGCTGCGAGGAGCGCACGTGGGCCTTGTCGTGCAGAAGTACGGAGGCTCCTCCGTTGCCGATGCCGAGGGCATCAAGCGGGTTGCCAAGCGAATCGTGGAAGCCAAGAAGAACGGCCACCAGGTGGTCGTCGTGGTTTCCGCGATGGGTGACACGACGGACGAGTTGATCGATCTCGCCGAGCAGGTTTCGCCGATGCCTGCCGGGCGTGAGTTCGACATGCTGCTGACCGCCGGAGAGCGGATCTCCATGGCCCTGCTGGCGATGGCGATCAAAAACCTCGGCCACGCGGCGCAGTCGTTCACCGGCAGCCAGGCCGGTGTCATCACGGACGCGGTCCACGGCAAGGCGCGCATCATCGACGTCACGCCGGGCCGCATCCAGCAGTCGGTGGACTCCGGCAACATCGCGATCGTGGCCGGCTTCCAGGGCGTGTCCCAGGACAGCAAGGACATCACGACCCTGGGCCGCGGAGGCTCCGACACCACCGCCGTCGCCCTGGCCGCCGCGCTGAACGCCGAGGTCTGCGAGATCTACACGGACGTCGACGGCGTCTTCACGGCCGACCCGCGGGTGGTGAAGAAGGCCCGCAAGATCGACTGGATCTCGTTCGAGGACATGCTGGAGCTGGCCGCGTCCGGCTCGAAGGTGCTGCTGCACCGCTGCGTCGAGTACGCACGCCGTTACAACATCCCGATCCACGTCCGCTCGTCCTTCTCCGGACTGCGCGGCACCTGGGTCAGCAACGAACCGCAAGGGGACCAGTCGATGGAGCACGCGATCATCTCGGGCGTCGCGCACGACACCTCCGAGGCCAAGGTCACGGTCGTCGGTGTGCCGGACAAGCCGGGCGAGGCCGCGACGATCTTCCGGGCCATCTCGGACGCCGAGATCAACATCGACATGATCGTGCAGAACGTCTCCGCGGCGTCCACCGGCCTGACCGACATCTCCTTCACCCTCCCGAAGGCCGAGGGCCGCAAGGCCGTCGAGGCGCTGGAGCGGACGAAGGCGCGCGTGGGCTTCGACTCGCTGCGCTACGACGACCAGATCGCGAAGATCTCGCTGGTCGGCGCGGGGATGAAGACCAACCCGGGCGTCACGGCGACGTTCTTCGAGGCGCTCTCGAACGCCGGGGTGAACATCGAGCTGATCTCGACCTCCGAGATCCGCATCTCGGTCGTCACCCGTGCCGACGACGTGAACGAGGCCGTCCGCGCGGTGCACTCCGCCTTCGGCCTGGACAGCGAGAACGACGAGGCCGTCGTTTACGGAGGCACCGGGCGATGACCTCCGGCCCCGCGGCCCGTACCGGCACCTTCGCGGGTGCCGGTGCGGGCCGTAAGCCGGTGCTCGCCGTCGTCGGCGCCACCGGCGCCGTCGGTACGGTCATGCTGGAGATCCTTTCCACGCGGCAGGACGTGTGGGGCGAGATCCGGCTCGTCGCCTCCCCGCGCTCGGCGGGGCGCCGGCTCACCGTGCGGGGCGAGGAGACCGAGGTCGTCGCGCTGAGCGAGGAAGCGTTCGACGGCGTCGACGTCGCCATGTTCGACGTGCCGGACGAGGTCTCGGCGCAGTGGGCGCCGATCGCCGCCGCCAAGGGCACCGTTGTCGTGGACAACTCCGCGGCCTTCCGGATGGACCCGGACGTGCCGCTGGTGGTGCCCGAGGTGAACGCGCACGCGGCGCGCGTGCGGCCGCGCGGCATCATCGCGAGCCCGAACTGCACGACGCTGTCGATGATCGTCGCGGTGGGCGCGCTGCACGCCGAATTCGGCCTCAGCGAGCTGGTCGTCTCCTCGTACCAGGCGGCTTCCGGGGCGGGCAAGGCCGGTGTCGACACGCTGCGGACGCAGCTCGCCGCGGTGGCCGGCTCCCCGCTGGGCACGCAGCCCGGCGACGTGCGCCGGGCGGTCGGCGACGGGCTCGGCCCCTTCCCCGCGCCCCTCGCGCTGAACGTGGTGCCGTGGGCGGGCTCGCTCCGGGAGGACGGCTGGTCCTCCGAGGAGCTGAAGATCCGGGACGAGTCCCGCAAGATCCTGGGGCTGCCGTCGCTGCGGGTCGCGGCGACGTGCGTACGGGTCCCCGTGATCACCACGCACTCGCTGGCCGTGCACGCGCGGTTCGAGAACGAGGTCACGGTGGAGCAGGCCCACGAGATCCTGGCGAGCGCGCCGGGGGTCGTGCTCGTGGACGACCCCGCCGAGGGGGAGTTCCCCACGCCCGCCGACGCGGTGGGCACCGATCCGACGTGGGTCGGCCGGGTGCGCCGGTCTCCGGACGACCCGCAGGCGCTCGACCTCTTCGTCTGCGGCGACAATCTGCGCAAGGGAGCGGCACTGAACACGGCTCAGGTCGCCGAATGCGTGGCGGCGGAGCTGACCACTCCCTAGTCTGGAGAAGTGGTGAAGGTCTTGAAGGTCCTGTGATCAAGTCGTTGGTCCAGACCTCTTGAACTGGGTAGATGAAGTGTTCGACGATGCGCTCCCCGCCCACTGCAACCACCAGCGGGCCGGGGGGCGTCTTTGCTGCCGTCTCTCAGGGCGGCATCAAAACCGGGGCATTGAGGAAGAGCTGGTACGCATGAGGGCATATGACGCATCGTCACGCGGCGCATCGTCAGACGCGGTGCCTCGCGTGTACAACCCTGAGGGGGGGAAGCGTGTCCAACAGGCGTGGCAGAGGTCATCAGCATCGCAACCGCCCCGAGGCGCGGCGGCAGTGCACTGCGTCCGCGTTCCCACCCGTCGGGCGGCATGCCGGTGATCGCTCCCTGGCCGACCGCCCGGCCCGCCGCCCAGATCCCGCCCCAGCGGGGGGACGCTGACGAAGCGATGGCAGCGGGCACCACAGTCGACCACCTCACCGAGACCTACAGGGCCCACTACCGGTCCCTGCTCGGCCTTGCCGCGCTGCTCCTCGACGACACCGCCTCTTGTGAGGACGTGGTCCAGGAAGCCTTCATACGAGTGCACTCCGCGCGCGGCCGGGTCCGGGAGCCGGAGAAGACCCTCGCCTATCTGAGGCAGACTGTCGTCAATCTGTCCCGTTCCGCGCTCCGCCGCCGGATCCTCGGGCTGAAGCTGCTCTCCAAGCCGATGCCCGACATGGCGAGCGCCGAAGAGGGTGCGTACGAACAGCTGGAGCGCGACCAATTGATCAAAGCGATGCGTGGACTGCAACGCCGCCAGCGGGAAGTCCTCGTCCTCCGCTACTTCGCCGATATGACCGAGGCCCAGGTCGCCGAGACCCTGGGCCTCTCGCTCGGCTCGGTCAAGGCGTACGGGTCGCGGGGTATCGCGGCGCTCCGCGTCGCCATGGAGGCTCCGGCATGACCCGCCCCCCTTTTGACGGGCCCGGTCCCGCCGACGAGCACGGCGGGGACATGCCGGACATGCACGGCAGCGGTACGAGCGATACGCACGACAGCAGCATGGACGAGCAGACGCTCCGGCAGCTGCTGCAGGGCGCCGTCGGGGACATCGAGCCCGCCCCCGACTCGCTGGACCAGATCCGGCGCGCCGTGCCGGCCCGGCGCACCCGCCGCAGGCAGGCCCTCGTGGGCGCCGCGGCCGCGCTGATCCTCGGCGGCACGGCCCTGCCCGCCGTCGTCCACGTCGCCACCACCGGTGACGCGGTCGAGGAGCGCCACGCCAATACGGCCAGCAGCCGGCACACCCCCGAGGAGCCGGACACCGAGCCCGACGGGGTGAGCGACGGCGCCGGGCGGCCCGACGAGGGCGAGGCCCGGAACCACGACGAGAAGCGGGAAGAGCGCAAGGAAGAGGGGAAGAAGGGCAACGAACCGAAGCCCGCCGGATCCTCCCCCGCAGGCATCCCTCCCGCGCCCACGAACACCTTCGCCGCCGTCTCCCCGACCTGCGACCGCGACCAGCTCGGCAAGGGCAGCGGCACGGTCGGCCCGGCCGACCGCGACGGACGCGTCTACGGCGCCTTCCGCGTGGTCAACGTCTCGCGCGCCGTCTGTACGGTGGGCGGGCCGGGGACCGTCGCGGCGAACCCGCGGGGCAGCGCCGAGAGCGGGCGCGTCTCCGTCGTGGACCACACGCCGGGCGACGCCGCGACCGGCCTGCCCGACCCGACGTCCGAGCCCAGTGAGGTCATCCTGCAGCCCGGGCAGGCCTACGAGGTGAAGTTCGCCTGGATCCCGGCCGGCGACGGCGGGCGCAACGGCTGCGCCAAGACCGGTGGCGGCGGCGCCTCCCCGGCGCCTTCCGCCGGCGGCGGCGCCAGCGCCTCCCCGGCCGGCTCCTCCGCGGCGACCCAGCAGCAGCCGGTCGCGCCGGACTCGCCGCCGCCCACGCCCCAGCCGGGCATCGTCCTCAGCCACACCCCGGACGTGGGCGAGCCCGCGATCGCGGACGCCAAGATCGACGACGCCTGCGCCGGCACCGTCTACCGGACCGGCCCGATCGTCCCCGCGAGCTGAGGCCGCCGGGCTGCCGCGTCCTGGTGTGCCACCTCCGGCTGCCTTCTCCAGCCGTCGCTGAGGGTGCCCCCAGGGCGCCCCGAGAAGCCTCCGCCAGGCGGCGAAAACGCTGTCCGCCCCAACGGCACCGCACCACAGCGGCGAGGGCCCGGCGGAATGAACGGGCGAGGGTCCGGCGGAATGGACAGGCGAGGGCCCGGCGGAATGAACAGGCACCGCAACCGCCGCGTGGCCGTGATCCTGGCGGAGGCGCCACGGCAGGGGGCGGTGCCGGCCCTCGTGGCCGTGCCCGTACCGTGGTGGTGTGTATCGGTTCCTGCTGACTCCCCGCTGGTGGGCGATCAACGTCTTCACCGTGGTGGCCATCCCCTTCTGTCTCTTCATGGGCAGCTGGCAGCTCGGCCGCTTCGAAACGCGCGTCGACTCGCACCGCGAGCAGCAGACGCAGGCCGACGACGCCCGCGAGGCCGCGGCCGAGCCGCTGCGCGACCTCCTCCCGGTGACGACCGAGACCTCCGGCCGCCGGGCGACCGCCTCCGGCCGCTACGACGCCGAGCACCAGCTGCTCGTGCCGGAGCGGATGCTGGACGACCGCGAGGGCTTCTACGTGCTGACCCTCCTGCGCACGGACGACGGCAAGGCCCTCCCCGTCGTCCGCGGCTGGCTGCCCGGCGACGCGGACGCCAAGGCCGACACCGCCAAGGTCCCGGCCCCGCCGGCCGGCCACGTGACCGTCACCGGAGCCCTCCAGTCCTCGGAGAGCCCCGGCTCCAAGGGCGTGCGCTCCGGCGGCGGCCTGCCCGCCGGCCAGCTCGGCGTGATCAGCGCCGCCTCACTGGTCAACGTCGTGCCGTACGGGGTCCACGACGCGTGGATCACCGCCACGGCGGCGGACGGGGCCATGACCCCGGTGCCCCCCGCCGCCGCCCCGGGCAGCGGCCTGGACCTCAAGGCCTTCCAGAACCTCGGCTACACCGGGGAGTGGTTCGTCTTCGCCGGCTTCGTGCTGTTCATGTGGGCCAGGCTCTTCCGCCGCGAAGCGGAGGCCGCACGGGACCAGGCCCTCGGCATCACTCCGGAGCAGGCTCCGGGCGGGCAGGCTCCGGGCGAGACGACTCCGGGCGGGCAGGCTCCGGACGATTCCGGGCCGGGCGGCCCAGGTGACGCTCCGCAAAAGCAATCTCCAGCCGGAGCTGCTTGATCCGCTCCTCCACCACCAGGGAGCCGTGCCCCGCGTCGTAGCGGTACACCTCCAGGGGGTGGCCGCGCCGCTCCAGCCGTTCCACGTAGTTCTCGATCTGGCGGATCGGGCACCGCGGGTCGTTCATGCCCGCGGAGATGTAGACCGGCGCCCGCACCTGCTCGACGTACGTCAGCGGTGACGAGGCCGCGTAGCGCTCCGGAACCTCCTCCGGGGTGCCGCCCAGCAGCGTGCGGTCCAGGGCCTTCAGGGCCTCCATCTCGTCGTGATAGGCCGTCACATAATCCGCGACGGGCACGCCGGCCAGGCCCAGCGCCCAGGCCTCGGGCTGGGTGCCCAGGCCGAGCAGCGTCAGATAGCCGCCCCACGACCCGCCCGCCAGCACCAGCCGCTCGGGGTCGGCGATCCCCGCGGAGACCGTCCAGTCCCGGACGGCCGCGATGTCCTCCAGCTCGATGAGGCCCACCCGGTGCTTGAGCGCGTCCGTCCACGCCCGGCCGTAGCCCGTCGAGCCCCGGTAGTTGACGCGGACGACCGCGTAGCCGTGGTCCACCCAGGCCGCGGGGCCCGCGGCGAAGGCGTCGCTGTCGTGCCAGGTCGGCCCACCGTGGATGTCGAAGACCGCCGGGAAGGGCCCGTCGCCCTCCGGCTTCTGGATCAGGGCGTGCACCTTGCCGCCGGGACCCTCCACCCACACGTCCTCGACCGGCACGGAGCCCGGCGCCCGGCCGACCCCGCCCGGCAGCGCCGGCGGATCCAGCACGACCTGCCCGGTCGTGGACCGCACCGCCGACGGCTCGGCGGCCGAGGACCACAGGAACTCCACGCTCCCGTCCGGCCGCGGCAGGGCGCCCGACACCGTGCCCGCCGGGGTGTCGAGGCGGGTCAGCGAGCCCCCGGCCAGGTCGTAGCGGAACAGCTCGCTGCGGGCCTGGAAGCTGTGCTCGATCAGCAGCGCCGAACCGTCCGGATACCAGCCCGCGTCCAGGTCGCCCGGCAGGTCGACGGCCAGCGTCGTCTCCTCGCCCGTGGCGGCGTCCCACAGCATCGGCTCCCAGCGGCCCCGCCGCTGATGCCCCACGAGCAGCCGCGAGTCCCCGGCCACCGGCGCGAAGCCCATCACGGCCAGGCCCAGCTCCTCCGTGCCGCCCCGAGTGTCGTCCAGCTCGGCGACGGTGCTGCCGTCCGGCCGCACGATCCGGACGGCCGAGTGCATCGCATCGCCGTGCTCGGTGTGCTCGATCGCGATCAGGGTGCCGTCGTGCGACATGCCGCCGACACCCGCCGACTCCGCGTGACGGTAGATCTCCACGGGCGCGGCACCCGCCCGCGCCACGTGGACCGTGGACCCGCCCTTGTCCGTGGACCGGCCGACCACGGCCGTGCCGTCCCTGCCCAGGGCCAGGCCCGCCGGGTAGGAGGGCTCGAGACCGGGCGTGGCGGGCTCGTCGGGACCGCCGTGGAAGGGCTGGCGCATCCACACGCCGAACTCGTCCCCGTCCGTGTCGGAGAACCACCAGATCCACTCGCCGTCGGGCGGGAGCACCCCGCCCGTCGTCCCGTTCGGCCGGTCGGTCACCTGCCGCTGCCCGCCCGTCGCCCTGTCCCACGCGTACACCTCGAAGGTGCCCGTCACGTTCGACACGAACAGTGCACGGTCGGGGGCTTCCTGCGCCCATCTCGGCAGCCCGACCCGCGGCGCCCGGAAGCGCTTCTCCCAGTCCGGCATGGCCGTACCGGGCCTCTCGTCGTTCAGCTCGGCCCCGTTGCTCTCAGTCATGGACCCATTCTGCGCCGGAGCCCGGGCCGGGCGTCCAGACGAGCCCCCAGCCTGTGGAAAACTCCCATTCCGCTTAGGGGTTGCCGCACGGTCAAGAGCGGTCGCCCGGCACCGGGCGCAGGCCCAGCCGGTCGCCCGTGTCGTCGTCGAAGTCCGCCAGGAAACCGGCCAGCAAGTCCGTGAGGTGGTTCAGGCACCGCGCGCCGAACAGCACCGGCTGGTAGCCCGAAACCCGGTAGGGAGTCGCGACGACCGCGTGCACGTCCAGCTCCCGGACCTCGCACCGGTCCAGCCGCGCGAGCTCGCCGTACGAGGACAGCAGCGCCGCCCCGTAGGCCTTGGGCGGGCCCGCCGCCGGCCCGTCCCCCGATCCCGCATCCGCCATCACGCCGAACTCGAGCGTGAACCAGTACACCCGGCTGATGAGGTCGAGGGCCTCGGGCGTATCGAGGCGCATCGCCGCACGCCCGAACATGCGGTACAGCTCCGCGAACCGGGGCGACGCGAGGTGGATGCCGTGGCCGAACACGTCGTGGATCACGTCCGGTTCGGGCGTGTACAGCGGCACCGACGGATGGCGGACGAACTGCACGGCGTGGAAGTAGCCGTCCTCCATCGCTCCCAGGAAGCGCCGGTTCTCCACGAAACCACCCGCGAGTGTGAATTCGAACCCCGTCAGTGGCTTCAGTCGCTCGCTGACCTCGGCGTGCTGCGGTACGTGGTCGGCCGGGATCGGGGCCGCCTCCACGGCGTCCAGGACCTCCCGGCAGGCGTACGCCCGGTGCGCCCCGCCCAGCGCGCCGTGGACCGTGCGCCACGTCGCGTGCTCGGCCTCGGTGTACTCCACGGCCGGGGAAGGGTCCCCCACGCGGTGCCCGCGGGCGAGCCGCGCCACCGCGTTCCGCCGCTGCAGATACAGGCTGTCGCTCCGTCCCGGGTGCTGCGCCGCCGTGCCGAGCCGGCCCTCGGGCGTCACCGGCGTGCGTGACCAGACATGACTCATGACACACAAGGTGCCCAGAGGGAATCAGAGAGTAACCCTCCGTCCGTCGAATCGCGGCTTGAGATGCGCCGGGCCCGTACCGGTGCCAGCGTGGACTGTGGGCCGCCCTGCGTACAGGAGGTTTGTCATGACGACCAAGACGGCGTGGAACGCCCAGATCGACATCACTGAAGAGGGCCGCAAGGTCACCGCCGACGCCACGCTGATCGGCAAGAGCGGGCAACGGCAACTAGTGGGGCACGGCGTGGCCCGGTGCAATCCGGCCGACCAGAACGACCCCGCCATCGGCGACGAACTCGCCGCGGCCCGCGCTCTCGCGGACCTCACCAACAAGCTGCTCGACAACGCCGCGCACGACATCGAGTCGCACACGCATCAACCGGTCAAGGGGTCTCTCGCCTCCTGAACACGACGACACGGCGGCGCTGCTCGCCGTCCACCAGGCCCTGAGCGCGGGCCGGCGCATCACCGTAATCTCCCCACCCCGCCGGCCCGCGTCGACAACCGGCGCGGCAAGTACAAGTCGGCCTGGCGCCGCAAGCCCTTCCGCAAGCCCTTCACCCCGCACGAGGTCGATGCCATCCACAAGTGGCTCACCACGGAGGTGAGGGGCGCGGACATGTCGCAGACCCTCCTGCAGGTCCATTCGTACGGCTGCTGGATCCATGCCATGGCCCCGGGCACGGCCGCCGTTGCGCAGCGACGCCGTCCACGGCCGCGGCGCGTACGGCGCGTACGGCGCGTACGGCGCGTACGTGAACCATTCCGACCCCGATCCCGGCGTGGCGTCCGACCCGGATCCCGCTTATCCCAGGCTTTACTACGAGGGGAACTACGCCCGGCCGCAGGAGGTGAAGAAGTACTGGGACCCGAAGAACCACTTCCACCACAAGCAGTTCCACCACAAGCAGTCGATCCGCCTTCCCTGACGAGAGCCGAGATGGCCATTGATGAGCCGGAAGAGCAGGCCGTTCACGAGCCTGAACGGGAATCGGCGCCGGAACGACGCGCCTCCGGTCGGCGGGGACTGCTGACGGGGCTCGCCGGGATTGCCGCGGGGGCAGTACTCGGGGCCGGCCGGTCTTCCGCGGCTGAACCGTCACCGCGCAGTCCTCGGCATCAGTCGAAGTCCCAATCGAAGCCTCAGCCGCATCCACATCCGCATCCGAAGCCTCAGCCGAAACCCCCGCCCCATCCCCATCCCACGCCCGCGCCCCCGGGCCTCGTCCTCCTCGGCGCGTACACATCCGCGCCGGACGGCGGTCCCGGCATCGGCATCGGCCTCGCCTCGTACGACCGGCGGACGGGGCGGATGACCGCGGAAGGCGTGATCGAGGGGGTGGCCGACCCGTCCTACCTCGCGCTGCACCCGCGCGGCCACACCCTCTACGCCGTCGACGAGCAGCAGAACGGGACTGTGACGGCCGTCCGGCTGGCCGACCGCCGGATCCTGGGGACGCGGACCACCGGCGGCGCCCTGCCGTGCCACCTGTCGGTCCACCCGAGCGGCCGCTGGCTGCTGACCGCCAACTACCTCTCCGGCAGCGTGGCCGTTCACCCGATCGACGCAACGGGCGCCCTGGCGGAACCGTCCGACGTGGTCGCCCACCTCGTCCCCCCGCCCGGCCCGGGCCAGGAAAGTGCGCACGCCCACCAGATCATCACCAGCCCCGACGGCCGATTCGTCCTCGCCGTGGATCTCGGCAACGATACGGTGTACACGTATCGCCTCGACCCAACTGCCGGACGGCTCACACGAATTGCCCAGGTGAGTCTCGCCCCGGGAGCGGGACCGCGCCATCTGGCATTCCACCCCCGCGGCAAGTTCGCGTATGTGGCGAACGAACTCGACAACACGGTCGTCGTCTGCGCCTACGACCCGGCGACGGGTGACCTCAGCCCGGGCCCCACGAGCCCCACCGGCTCCGGTACCGGCGGCACGAGGAACTATCCGGCACAGCTCCTGGTCGGAAAGTCGGGCCGTTTCGCGTACCTCGCCAACCGGGGGGACAACAGCATCGCCCGCTATGCCGTCGAGGCGTCCGGCGCGAGGCTGCGCCTGCTGAACACCGTGCCCGTACGCGGCGACTTCCCGCGCCACATCGCTTTCTCCCCCGACGAGCGCCTGCTCTTCGCGGCGAACCAGCGGTCGGGCTCCGTGACGGTGTTCCGGGCCGATCCGAGCAGCGGTCGGCTGACTCCTTCCGGAGCCCCGTACCCCGCCCCGGGCGCAGCCTGCGCGCTGGTTCGCTTTTGACGTTGTTTATCCCCTTCTCGGCGGGTGACGAGAACTCGACTGACGACTTGTCGTCATGGGTTCTCGTGGACCGACGCGGCGCGCCCGGGCCAGAGTTGATCACCAGGGAGTGGCGGCCCGGCCTGCCGCCGCGCAACGGGGGGATCTCATGTGGAGTACGCGTTTCTTACTGCCTCTCCTGCCGCCTCTTGCGCTGACGCGCCCGTAACAGCAGGCCGGTGGAACAGAGCAGGCCGGTGATATTCCCACCTGCCGCAGCCCGCCGCCACGCCGGCCCGCCCGGGACACGGGGAAACCCCGGGGTACGCGGAAATGCGAGGCGATCAATGATCTATCAGAGCACTCACGAAATGATTCTGGACGACGTTTTTCTCGACCTGTCCGGCTTCATATCAGGAGTCAATCTCCTGCTCAAGGTCGAAGGCTTCAACCCGGCCGGTTCCATCAAGATGAAAGCCGCTGTCGGCCTGGTCGAGGATGCGGAGGACCGGGGCCTCCTGGCGCCCGGCGGGCACGTCATCGAATCCTCCTCCGGCAATCTGGGCATCGCGCTGAGCTCGGTGTGCGCCGCCCGCGGCTACCGCTTCACCTGCGTGGTCGACCCCAACACCTCCGCCCACAGCATCGCGCTGATGCGGGCCTACGGGGCCGAGGTCGTGTCCGTCGACCGGCGGGACAGCAACGGGGGCTATCTGCAATCCCGTATCGACTACATCCACCGGCGCATCGCCGCCGATCCCGTACTCGTCTGGCCCAACCAGTACGCGAACCCGGCCAACCCCAGGGCGCATTACGAACGCACGGCAGCCGCGATCGTCAAGCAGGGGCTCGACATCGACTATCTCTTCGTCGGGGCCGGAACCACCGGGACGCTGATGGGCTGCATCGCGTACTTCCGGGAGAACTCCCCGCAGACAAAGGTGATCGCCGTCGACACCGTCGGTTCCGTCACCTTCGGAACCCCGCCCGGAAGGCGCCACATACCGGGGCTGGGCACCAGCAGGCGGCCCGAGATCTTCGACCCGGAACAGATCGAGCACGTGGTCATGGTCCCCGAGATCGAAGCCGTCCACATGTGCCGCCTGCTGGCCGCGCAGCGGGGCATCGCGGCCGGCGGCTCGACCGGGTCGGTACTGGCCGCCGTCGAGCGTCAGCGGACGGGAATCCCGTCCGGCGCCCGGGTCGTGGCGATCGCGCCCGACCTCGGCGACCGGTATCTCAGCACCATCTACGACGACGCGTGGGTGCAGGAACGGTTCGGGCAGCGGGTTCCGGCGTAGTCGTGCTGATGAGTGTTCCGAAGCTGCCCGGTTCTGCAGGTCCGCAGTCCTCAGTCCTCAGTCCTAATGTCCTGAAGGGATAGCGATGTTCGAGTTCAGCGTCATCGGCGGAAAGACCGCACGAGAAATCATCGGCCGCACACGGCAGCAGATCGTATCGGAGGTGCGCGACACCTATCTGACCCACCACGCGGGCGAGTCGGTCAACCCCAACAGCTATTTCCTGCGCTTCCCCGACAAGCCCGACAGCCGCATCATCGCCCTTCCCGCCTACCTGGGCGGCAAGGCTGATGTCGCGGGCATCAAGTGGATCAGCAGCTTCCCCGGCAACATCACCAAGGGGTTCCCGCGCGCCTCCGCGGCCCTCCTGCTCAACGACTACGAGACCGGCTACCCCTTCGCCTGCCTGGAGGCCTCCCAGATCAGCGCGGCCCGTACCGCCGCCTCCGCCGTCCTGGCCGCGGAACAGCTGACCGGCGGACGCACCGCCAGGCGGCTGACCATCGTCGGCGCGGGCATCATCGCCCGCAACATCCTGGAGTTCTTCACCGCCCAGGAGTGGTCCGTGGATGAGCTGGTCATCCACGACCGGCTGCCCGAGTACAGCAAGGCCTTCGCCGAGTACGCCGCCTCCTCGCTGGGCCACCGGACCACCACGGAGGACGACCTGACGGCCGCCCTGACCGGCTCCGACCTCGTGGTCCTGGCCACCACGGCCGGCGAGCCGTACATCACGGACCCCGCAGCCTTCGCCGCCGGCCAGGTCGTGCTGAACGTCTCGCTGCGCGACATCGGCCCGGAGATCATCCTGGGCGCGCAGAACATCCTCGACGACGTCGGCCACTGCATGACCGCCAACACCTCGCCGCACCTGGCCGAGCAGAAGTACGGCCACCGCGACTTCATCGACGGCACGCTCGCGGACGTCATCCGCGGCGACGTCCGGCCCGTCGAGGACCGTCCGGTGATCTTCTCCCCGTTCGGGCTGGGCGTCCTCGACCTCGCCGTCGGGATGCACGTCTACCGCACGGCGCGGGAGAGCGGCGAGGCCGTCGAGGTGCCGGACTTCTTCGGCGAGACGCGCCGGTGGTGACAATGACTTCTTCCAAGACTTCTCCCACCTCTTCCTTCTCTTCCTTGTCCACGGAACGTGCTTCGTCCACGGAATCCGGCGTCTGCATCATCGGTTGCGGCTCCCGAGGCCTCGGTGTGCTGGAGCGGATCGTCACCCTGACTTCGGCCCCCGAATGGGGCGGCCGGCCTTTCACCGTCGACATCGTCGACCCCCGGTGCGACGCCGTCGGCATTCACGACCCGGCCCAGCCGGATTACCTGTTGCTCAACACCACATGCAGTCAGGTCTCGCCGTTCCCCGAGGAGGCCACGGTCGGCGACACTGTCGGCGACCGCGGGCCCAACCTGTACGAATGGGTCCGTGAACGCGGTCTCCGGCTGGCCGAAGACGGCTACACGCTCGGCCCCGCAGGCCCCGCAGGCCCCGCAGGCCCCGCAGGCCCCGCAGGCCGCGAGATACGCGAGGATGACTACCTTCCGCGCCGCATCCTCGGCGAGTACCTCTCGTGGTTCCTCCAGCGGGTCGTGGACCGCGCGCCCGGGCACCTGCTGATCCGGTTCCACCGGACCGAGGCCGCGGAACTCACGGTCCTGCCCGACGGCAACCGCCGTGTCGTCCTCGACGACGGCGGCGTCCTGACCGCTCCGTACGTCTTCCTCACCACCGGACACACCCCGCCGGCCGCCCTGCCCGCGCAGGACCGGCCGCCGGGGGAGCACCGCAGGGTCCGCGAGATCTACCCGCCGGTGAGCCGGTTCGCCGGCATCCGGCCCGGACAGACGGTCGCCCTCGCGGGCACCGGGCTGTCCGGCATGGACGCCCTCGCAGCGCTCACTCTCGGCCGCGGCGGCAGGTACACCACGGTCGACGGGACGCTGCAGTACGTCCCGAGCGGAGCCGAGCCCCGCATCCTGCTGTACTCCCGTACGGGGCTGCCCTTCCGCGCCCGCCCCCGGGCCAACCGCCAGGGCCGGCTGTACGAGCCCCTGGTGTTCACGGCGGAGGCCGTCGACCGCCTTCGGGCCGACGCGCCGGAGGAAGGCCTGAGCCTCCACGGCGACCTGCTGCCCCTCATCCGCACCGAGATGCGCATCGCCTTCCACCTCCGCTGCGCGGGACTGCTCAGTGGCGACGGTGATGGTGACGGTGATGGTGACGGTGACTGGGAGACCAAGGAAGGGCCGGCGGAGGACCGTACGGCTGGAGACCGTACGGCGGACGCCCTCCGCGAGGCCGTAGCGGCCGGGCGCCTGGACTCCGAGCTGGACAGGCTGGACGCCGAGCACCGCACGGCCTTCGGGCTCCTGGACCCGGAGGAGCTGCTCTTCCCCGAGCCGGGTGGCCTCTCCGGCAGCCGCGCCTACCAGGACTGGTACGGCGGGCGCCTCGCGGAGGACCTGGAGCAGGCCGGGCAGGGCCTGGCCGGCAGCCCGCTCAAGGCCGCGCTGGAGGTGCTCCGCGACCGCCGTGAGCTGATCCGCAGGGCCGTCGACTTCGCGGGGCTCGACGAGAAGTCCCACGACGAGTTCTACGGATCCTTCACCGCCGTACTGAACCGGTCCGTGACCGGCCCCCAGCTGGACCGGCACCAGGAGCTGCTCGCCCTGCTGCGGGCCGGGACGGCCGCCGTCCCGTTCGGCCCCGAGCCGGAGGTGGCCTGGGACGAGGCGGGCGGGTACTGGCGGCTGTCCTCCACGCGGCTGACCGAGCCGTACTCCGCCACCGCCGACTGGCTCTGCCACGCCACGTCCGGTCAGCCGGACGTCGAGCACACGGGCAGCCGGCTGCTCGCCGGACTGGTCCGTACGGGCACCATCCGCCGGCACCGGTCCGCCGTGGCGAACAGCCGGGGCGTGGACCTCACGCGAAACCTGCACCCGGTCGGGAGTGACGGTGTGGAGGACGAGCGCATGTGGGTGCTCGGTCCGCTGTCCGAGGGCACCACGTTCTACAACCACTATGTGCCGTCGCCGGGCGGGTTCTCGCGGGCGCTGAGCGACGCGCACAGGAGCGTGGTGGAGATGCTCGCGGCGGCGGGAGAGGCGGCCGGACAGGCGGGGGGCGAGGCGGGGGGCGAGACTGCGGCAGAGGTGTCCGAAAAGAAGTCACCCACAGAGACATCATCCGCAAAGGTGGCTCTGTGAACGCTGCTCTCGCAACCCTCCCCATCCTGGTCACGCTGGGACTCCTCGCCTTCGGGGTTCGCGCCCTTTACGCGGCCCTGTCGGCCCTGGCGACCGCAATCGTCATCACGGCCACGTCTTTCCGGACACCGCTTGCTGAACTCGGCCACGCCGAACAGCACATGCTGCCGACGATCGTCGAACTGGCCGCGATCCTCTTCGGCGGCATCCTGCTCAGCGAGCTGATGACCCGTACCGGCGCACAGTCCCGGCTCGGCAACTGGATAGGCAGCGCCTGCAGTTCGCCCAGCCGTGCGGTGCTGCTCGTCATGCTTGGAGTGACGCCTTTCGCCGAGTCGCTCACCGGATTCGGCATCGGCGTCATCGTGGCCATCCCCCTCCTGCGCCAACTGGGCCTGCCGCCGGCGAAAGCCGCGGTGGTCGGCCTGCTGGGGCTGGTCACGGTGCCCTGGGGATCCCTGGCGCCGGGCAGCCTGGTCGCGGCGGAGCTCGGCGGGGTCGATTTCCAGCAACTGGGCATCGACTCCGCCTTCCTCTCCGCGCCGGTCTTCCTCATCACCGGATCGGCCGCGCTGATCGTCGCGCTCGGCGTGCGCCGTGCCGTGGCCTCGGCCGGCGACCTGATCCTGGCCGTGGCGGCCCTCTGGGGCACCGTCTGGGCCGTCAACACCTTCATCGGCGTACCGCTGGCCGGCGTTCTCGGCGGACTCGTCACCATGGTCGTCCTGCTGCTGGTCTCGCGGCTGCTGGAGCAGGACGGCGCGGGCGCGCAGCGGGAGTCCATTGGCCGCACACTCTCCCCGTACGCCTTCCTCGTCGCCGGCCTCCTGGTGAGCCGGCTGATCCTGGAGTCGGCGGGCGTCAAGGAAGGGTGGTGGACGGTCGTCGCCGGGCCCGGCGGCTGGCTGCTCCTGACCGCCGCCCTCACGCCCAAGCTGCTGGGGGCCGGTGAGCCCGTGCTGGGCACGGCCTCTCGCGCGGCGCTCGGCCGCTGGTGGCAGGTGACCCTCACGACGGTCGTGTTCCTGACCCTGGGCACCCTGCTCACCGTGACCGGCATGAGCCGGGAGCTCGCCGAGGCCTGCGCCTCGATCGGCTCCTCCTACCTCGTGCTCGCCCCCTGGATCGGCGCCATCGGCGGCTTCCTCGCCGGCTCCAACACCGGGGCCAACGCGATGTTCGCCGCCGGCCAGGCGAACACCGCCGAGGCCCTCGGCTACTCCACCGGCCACCTCGTGGCGGTGCAGAACGTGAGCGCGGCGCTCGCCTCGGGCGCCTCCAGCGCCCGCGTCGTCCTGGCGGCGCAGCTGGCGGAGAACGCGCCGGGGCCGGCGGCCGCGGCGGTCGTGCCGGTGCGGGAATCCGTATCCGCGTCGGGGGGCCGCACGGCGACGCCGGTGCTGCAGGCTCCGGCGGAAGTGGAGACGGCGACGAGCCGGCCGGTCGACACGCGGTGGGTCCTGCGCACGGTGCTGTCGGTGCATGCGCTCGTGTTCCTGACGACGGGGGCGATAGCGGTCGTGTGGCAGTAACAGAGGAACGAAAGAAGCAAGCGCGGCAGAACGAAGAACGGCAGAACGAAGAACGAAAGAACGGCAGAACGAAAGAACGGAAGAATTGGAATGAATCCCCCGATAGTCGTGATAGCGGACCCGCTCTCGCCTGCGGCGGTCGACGCCCTGGGCGAAGGCGTTGAGATCCGCCATGTCGACGGTACGGACCGGGCCGCGCTGCTGGCAGCAGTCCGGGACGCCGACGCCCTGCTCGTCCGCAGCGGCACCCGCGCCGACGCGGAGGTCATAGAGGCCGCACCCCGCCTCAAGGTCATCGGCAGGGCGGGCGTCGGTCTCGACAACGTCGACGTGGACGCGGCCACCCGCGCGGGCGTCCTCGTGGCCAACACCCCCACGGCCAACATCGTCAGCGCCGCGGAGATGACCTGCGCACTGCTGCTGGCAGCGGCCCGCAACGTCCCGCAGGCCGGCCACGCCCTGAAACAGGGCTCCTGGGAACGCAGCCGCTTCACGGGCGTGGAACTCTCGGGCAAGGTGCTCGGCATCGTGGGCCTGGGCCGCATCGGCGTGCTGGTGGCCGAGCGACTGACGGCCTTCGGCATGAAGGTCATCGCGTACGACCCGTACGTGGTGGGGGATCGCGCCACGGAACTCGGCATCGAGCTGACCGGTCTCGACGACCTCCTCACCCGCGCCGACTTCGTGACGGTCCACCTCCCCCGGACCCCGGAGACGACCGGCCTCATCGGCCACCGGGAACTCCGTAAGGCCAAGCCCACCGCGTACTTCGTCAACGTCGCCCGCGGCGGCATCATCGACGAGTCCGCCCTGACCGACGCCCTGCGCACCGGCGGCATAGCGGGCGCGGCCCTGGACGTCTTCGAGAACGAACCGCCCGCGGGCTCCCCCCTCCTCACCCTGGACAACGTGGTGGTCACCCCGCACCTGGGCGCCTCGACCCGAGAGGCCCAGGAGAAGGCGGGCACCCAGGTGGCGAGATCGGTATCCCTGGCCCTGAAGGGCGCCCCGGTCCCGGACGCGGTAAACACCCCGCGCCCCTTCGCGGGGGCCCTCAGCTAACGCTCGACGACACGAGGGCCCGGCTCCGCTGGGGCCGGGCCCGACGTTGCCCCCGCTGGCCTCTGGGACAGTCGTCGTCAGGAGGCTCGAGGCTCAGTCGTCGCAGCCCTCGGTGACAACAAATTTCGTCCCCGCGAGCGCCGCTCCGACACGCGTCTCGGCCCACTCAGCGAGGAGATCCGGCTGTTCTTCGAGCTGATTCAGCAGATCGGCGATCTCATCAGCGCTTGGCGTCGTGGGGAGTACGCAGCGGAGCACCGTGTTACCTGTCGCGCTGCTGCACTCCTCGTAGGTCACATCGGGCTCATCGGGTTCCCAGAGGCCGATCTCGATGTCCCAAGAATTGTTGCCGCTGTCGCCGGGCTCCGGCACGTGGACTGACAGGTAATAACCGTCTGAACCGTCCGGCTCAGCGAAGATCTCGAGGTAGGTCTGTTCCAGTCCAGCCTGGACGCCGGAGTACCGAGAGTAGGCGGTGACCATTACTCGTAGGTCCGCGACGGCCTTCTCGCGCTCCTCTGGGGTGATCCCCTCTTCGAGACGATCCAAGTGCTCACGCGCCTCACGGCTGAGCATGTACATTCCGCCGTCATACGTCACGAATGGCTGGCCGAAGTCCCAGTACCGCCGACTCTCAGCCTCAGGTAGAGGCACTCCCTCCGAGTACTCGGCGAGTGCCTCGCGCAACTCGCGTGCTTCTAGTTCCAGTTCCGCGTTGATCGCGATCGCGATCGGCTCGGGCACCGCAGCCAGAGCGGCGTCCAAATCGACCAATGCCTGGTGGAGTTCCAGACAGGCGTACTCGTACCACAGGCTGTGCGCGCCACTCAGAAGATCGGCACGTGAAGCCCGGTCGGTCAACGCTGCGAGGTGTTTCGTCGGATAGCTGGCCACGCTGTGGTCTCGGACATCATGGATGCTCAGGGGGATGGTCGCGAGAGCGGAGATCCGGTTGAGCGAGTCGGTGATCGGTTCTGCCAGGCCGGGGGCGCTCAGGCTCGTCACAGTCGACGACACAACTCCGCCCGGTCCCTGGTAGGTCGCCAGGATCTGCGTTTTCCCGCGGTTCGCGTGCTGGGAGTAAATAGTCATGAGGAAGCCTCTCGGCCACCGGGTCGATGATGGCTCGGTGGCCACGGAAGGACATGGAGAGAGGCGGTGGCGAGGGCGCGTTCCGACGCTCCGTGCCTCGAAGGGACCGGTGGTGGCCCAGGTACTGTCCCGGGCTCCTTACCTGCTCTCAGCTTAGGACGTACGCATCGCGCGCCACAAGCAGGTTGCCTGGTTCGCTGGAACAGGGATTGGGCTGCCGACGAGACACCGTCATCGGCCGGGCGTCCCGAACTCAGGCTGGGTGGACACGATTCGCCTGCAGTGCACAGGACTGAGAGTGGCCGGCCCCGGTAGGCGCTGAGAGGGCGCTTACCGGAGCAAGTGCCACGGTGTGCAGGTCCTGACGACGGCCGTGGGCCGTCTCTTAAGCCGACGGCTATTACTTCGGGGCGGTCCAGAGCTGGCGCTTGTAGGTGTTGGCGGCGTGCAGCTGGACCTTGGTGCCGTTGGCGGTGCTGCCGCCGGTCACGTCGAGGACCTTGCCGGACGCGACGTGCACGATCTGCCCCTTCGCGTTGACCGACCAGCGCTGCGAGGCACCGCCGTTGCAGTCGAAGAGCTCGATCTTGTTGCCGTCGGTGCTCGCGTTGCGCGCGTTGTCCAGGCACTTGCCCAGCGCGCGGAACGTACCGTCCTTGCCCAGGATCCAGGACTGCGCCACCGATCCGTTGCAGGTGTAGAGCTGGATCTGCGTGCCGTTGACCGCCTTCCCGCCCTTGATGTCGAGGCACTTGCCGCCGAGGCCGGTCACCTTGCCCTGGGGCGGGACGGCCACGCCGGCGCCGGCGGCGAGGTAGCGCAGGCCTTGCGCGTCGAACTGCTGGATGTAGGTGCCCACGCGACCGTCCTGGTAGCCGTGGTTCGCGGTGCACATCACGGGCTTCTCGCCGGAGTCCGTGCCCGTGGCGCAGTCGCCGCGCGTCGCGCTGCGGTCCGCGTGCGTCAGGCCCATGGTGTGGCCGAGCTCGTGGCTGATGTGGTTGCGCATGAACGTCTCGCCCCAGGACGGAGCGGGCTTGCCGTCCTTGGTGAAGAACTCGCTGTCGATGTAGGCGTGCCCGCTGGTCACGGTGCCCGGGACCGACGAGGAGATGAGACCGCAGCTCAGGTTGGGGGTGCCCGAGCCGTCGCGGACGATCTTCCAGCCGGTCTGGCCGTTGTCCGCCGGCGGCACGCACGGGCGCTTGAGCACGCCGATGACGATCTCGCCCTTGGGCCGGGAGTAGTTCCAGCCCACGGGCGTGGTGTCGACGGAGATGGGCAGGTTGGTGATGCGCTTCAGGTCGGCTGCGGACGCCTTCACGTAGCGGCCCAGCCAGTCCACGGACTGCTGGTCGTAGAACTTGATCGTGTAGCCGGTCGGCAGGGACTTGGCCATGCCGTTGGCCAGCTTCCACCCCTCGCCCTGCGGAGCCGCGGCCACCGCCGCCCTGGTGTGCGCGGGCGCCGTGCCCAGCGACATCACACCGTTGTCGAAGACGGTCCCGTCGGTCGTAGAGACGCCGGAATCAGCCTGTCCGGACGGCTCGTTCGCCGGTGCCGCGGCGGTCTCCGGGGCAGTGCTCTCGGAGCTCTCAGTGCCGAAGGCGCCGGGCGAGAACTGCACGGTCGCAGCGATTGCCGCCACGGCACCCGCAGCGGCGACGGCTATTCGGCGCTTGCCGGTAAGTCGCATGTTCTGATCGGCCTTTCCCCGTTGCTTCACTGGTCGCCCCGGACGGTGACCGTTCCACCCGCCCGGGGGCGCTGCGATCCTAGGCCGTCCGGCAACCGCGATGATCTCCGCGGCGGACTCCCCGCTCTACGCGCACATCGTTGTGTCGTCGCTCACAGGCGGCCATGCCGAAGAGATCGGCCCCTCTGCTGGGACCACGTCGACCTTGAAGGGGACCCGGAAACGAAGCCGGCGGTTCCGCCGCACATCGCGGTGCGGCGCTCGGCCTGCTCCTCGGGAGAGCGGGAAGACCGAGAAGCGGCCCGAGGCCGCACTCGGGCCGTAGCCACGCGGTTAGTCGCGCACAACAGAAGAGGCCTGATCCACTTTCGTGGATCAGGCCTCTGACCTGCTATTTCAGCTGTCGGGGTGGCGGGATTTGAACCCACGACCTCTTCGTCCCGAACGAAGCGCGCTGCCAAGCTGCGCTACACCCCGATGTTCTCCGAGTCCCTGATTTCGCAGGTCCCCGGCGCAACGAGCTCTACTTTAGCGGACTGGAGCCCGTAGGCGAAATCCGGTTTCGGGAGCCGTGCAGGTGGGGGCGTACGCGGTCGAGGAGGAGCAGGGTGAGGGCCAGGGCGTAGAAGGCCAGGCCGAAGGTGACGGCGTTGGTGGCGATGCCGTCGTAGCCCTGGAGGTCGACGTCCAGGAAGGGGTACGGGTAGCGGCCGTCGGTGCCGGGGTCGAGGAGGGCGCCTCGGACCAGGGCGAACGGGAGGTAGAGGAGGGGGTAGACCAGCCACTGCCCGGCGTGGCGCAGGAGGAAGCCGCCGGGGGCCGTGAGGATGAGCCAGTCGAGGGCGGCCGTGAGCGGGGTCACGGTGTGGAGGAGCTGGTTGGCGATCGATTCCAGGGGCGTGCGCTCGCTGGTCATGGCGAACCCGCTGGAGTCGTTCGAGAGCACGAAATGGAAGACCAGGCCCGTGATCGAGATGTAGAGCAGCGCGGCGCCCGCGATCCGCGGGGAGAGGGCGGGGCGCGCCGTCCACGCGCGCTGGGCGGCCCAGGCGAAGGTGATCGCCACCAGGATGTTGGACTGGATCGTGAAGTAGCTGAAGAGTCTGCCCAGGTCGTCCGATTCGATCGTGTCCAGGACGATGCCGGTGAGCGCGGCCAGGGCCACGAGCGCGCGGAAGGCCGCCGCGAAGGGGCGGCGGCCGGCCGGGACGACCGCGGCGGCGGGAACGCCCGCCGCGTCGGTCGTGCCGCGCCGGGTGGTGGAGGGGGTCGGGTCGATCATCCCTCCACCGTACGGGCGAGCTCCGGAAACCTCCCCGGCCCCGCCGCGGCTCAGTCGCGGGGGACGAGGGTGAGGAGCGTGGCCTCCGGGGGGCACGCAAAGCGGACGGGGGTGTAGCGGTTCGTGCCGCAGCCTGCGGAGACGTGCAGGTAGGAGCGGTGGCCGCCGGCCTTGTGGGTGGACAGGCCCTTGACCCGCTCGGGGTCGATGTCGCAGTTGGTGACCAGCGCCCCGTAGAAGGGGATGCACAGCTGGCCGCCGTGCGTGTGCCCGGCGAGGATCAGCGGGTAGCGGTCGGCGGTGAAGGCGTCGAGGACCCGGAGGTACGGGGCGTGGACGACCGCCATGGAGAAGTCCGCGTCCTCGCGGGGACCGCCGGTGACCTCCGCGTACCGGTCGCGCTTGATGTGCGGGTCATCGAGGCCGGTGAGGGCGATGTCGTAGCCCGCGACCTTGAGGTCGCCGCGGGTGTTGGTCAGGTTGACCCAGCCCGCAGCGTCGAAGCCGTCGCGCAGCTCCTCCCAGGGGTTGCGGGGCACGCCGACCACCGGGGCGTTGCCGTTGAGGCCGTGCCGGCCGCTGACCCGCTCCAGCAGATAGCGGGCGGGGTTGCGCGGCTTGGGCCCGTAGTAGTCGTTCGAGCCGAAGACGTAGGCGCCCGGGAACTCCATCAGCGGGCCCAGCGCGTCGAGCGTCTCGGGCACGCCCTCCGTGTCGGAGAGGTTGTCCCCCGTGTTGATCACGAAGTCCGGGCGCAGGCCCGCGAGCGACTGCAGCCAGCGCTGCTTCTTGCGCTGTCCGCAGACCATGTGGATGTCGGAGACCTGGAGCACCCGCAGCGGCCGCATCCCGGCCGGCAGCACGGGCACGGTCACCCGCCGCAGCCGGAAGGACCGGACCTCGAAGCCGGCGGCGTAGGCGAGGCCGGCCGCGCCTGCTGCCGCGATTCCCAGGGGTACTCCGTATCGAGCGCGCATGGGGTACATGGTCGCAGACCATGGGGACTTGCCCTTCACGGGCTGTGGATATCCGGGGTGTTCACGAGTTGCCCATACCTGGCCACCGTCCCCGGCCGTCCCCGGCCATCCCGGCCTGACCGGGCCGGTCCGCCTGTCCCCGCCGAGTCGATACCGCCCGCCCCGCTGAGTTAATGCAGCGCGGCGGGCGTCGCCCAATGCGAAGATTGCGGCATGACCACGCTCAAGTCCAAGCTGCACGACGACCTCACCACCGCCATCAGGGCACGTGACGAGCTGCGCTCCTCCACCCTCCGGCTCACCCTCTCCGCCATCGCCTACGAGGAGACCGCGGGCAAGGTCGCCCGTGAGCTCTCCGACGACGAGGTGCTGAAGGTGATCACCCGCGAGGCGAAGAAGCGCCGTGAGGCCGCGGACGCGTTCGACAAGGGCGGCCGTGCCGACTCGGCCGAGCGGGAGCGCGCGGAGGGCGAGGTCCTCGCCGAATACCTGCCGAAGCAGCTGTCGGACGAGGAGATCGCCGCGATCGTCAGCGAGGCGGTGGCCGAGGCCAAGGCCGGCGGTGCCGAGGGGCCGAAGGCCATGGGTGCCGTCATGAAGATCGTGAACCCCAAGGTGGCCGGCCGCGCCGACGGCAGCCGCGTCGCCGCGGAGGTCAAGCGCCTCCTCGCCGGCTGATCCACAGCCAGGCATACAGACATACGCGAAGGGGCGCCCGGACCGTTTCGGTCCGAGCGCCCCTTCTCATGCGTTCACGCGCCTGCTCTTAGCTGCCGGTCAGCGGCCGCCGTCCTGGCCCGGCCCCGGCTGGTTGTGACGCCCGCCGCCGTTGCCGCCATTGCCACCGGTCTTGCCGCTGCCACCGCCCGGCTTGTTGCTGCTGTTGCCCGGCTTGTTCCTGCCGCGCCCGTTGCCGGCCGTGCCGCCCTTGTCGGTGTCACCGCGCTCGCTGCCGCCACCACCGACCGCCACCGTGTCGAAGCTCGGGGCCTCCTTGCCCTCCAGGGCGCCGGCCATCGCGTCGCGCCAGATCGGGCCGGGGGTGTCGCCGCCGTAGACCTTGTCGTGGTACTGGCCGCCGATGGTGATGTTCTCCATCTCGACGTCCTTGCCCGGGCCGCCGACCCAGACCGCACCGGCCATGTTGGGCGTGTAGCCGACGAACCAGGCGGCCTTACGGCCGTCCGTCGTACCGGTCTTGCCCGCGCTGTCGCGCCCGGACAGACCGGCCTCCTTGCCCGTACCGTCCTCGACGACGCCCTTGAGGAGCGTGTTCACGGTGTCGGCGGTCTGCTCGGACATGGCCCGCGAGCACTTCGTCTTCGGCACGGGCAGGCTCTTGCCGTTCGGGCCGGTGGCCGAGGTGATCAGGACCGGCGTGCAGTACGTACCGCCGTTGGCGAAGGCGGCGTACGCGGAGGCCATGGTCAGCGGGGACATGCCCTGCGTGCCGAGCGCGATCGACGGGACCTGGTCCATGTCGGCGCCGGAGGCCGGCTTCAGGCCGAGCTTCTCCGCCATCTTCGTCACCGGGCAGGTGCCGATGTCGCCGATCATCTGGATGAAGTACGTGTTGACCGACTTGGCGGTCGCCTCCCGCATCCCGTACGGGCCGACCTCGCTCCGGTTCTCGTTGCTGACCGTCTCGCCGCCGGAGTTCTTCCACGTGCCGGTGCACGTGTCCACGGCCTCCGGGTAGGGCATCTGGTAGGGCGACGCGTACGACTTGTTGGGCGAGATGCCCTCTTCCAGGGCGGCCGCCGCAAGGATCGGCTTGAAGGTGGAACCGGTCTGGAAGCCGTAGTTCGACCCGCCCCGGTTCTTGTCGGCCGAGAGGTTGATCTGCGTCTGGTGGTCGCCGAAGCCGTACGGGCGCGACTGGCCCATGCCGAGCACCTTGCCGGTACCGGGCTGGACGATCGAGATCGCGGTGGCCACGGAGTCGGACTGGTAGACGTGGTCGGTGATCGACTTCTGGACCGACTTCTGCGTCTGCGGGTCGAGGGTGGTGCGGATCGTCATGCCGCCCTCGTTCCAGCGCTTGGCCCGCGCCTCCTTGGTCTTGCCGAAGACCGGGTCCTTGAGGAAGACCTCGCGGACGTAGTCGCAGAAGAAGCCCGCGCCGCTGACGGCGGTGATGCAGCCGCTCTTGGGGCGGGTGACCTTCAGCTTGACGGGCTCGGCCTTGGCGGCCGCGGCCTCCTCCGGGGTGACGGCCTTGAGCTCGGCCATGCGCTGCAGCACGGTGTTGCGGCGCTTGACGGCCTCGTTCGGGGCGTTGACGGGGTCGTAGCGGCTCGGCGACTGGACGATGCCGGCCAGCATCGCCGACTCGGCCAGGGTGAGGTCCTTCGCGCGCTTGCTGAAGTAGCGCTGGGAGGCGGCCTCCACGCCGTAGGACTGCTGCCCGAAGAAGGTGATGTTCAGGTAGTTGTTGAGGATCCGGTCCTTGCCGAGCTCCTTCTCCACCTGAATGGCGTACTTCAGCTCCTTGACCTTGCGGCCGAGGGTCTGCTGCGTGGCGACGGCGACCTTGTCGGGGTCGTCGCCGGCCTCCTCGACGAAGATGTTCTTGATGTACTGCTGGGTGAGGGTGGAGGCGCCCTCGGAGACGCCACCGGACTGGGCGTTCTTGTTGACCGCGCGGAGCACGCCCTTGAGGTCGATCGCGCCGTGCTCGTAGAAGCGCGCGTCCTCGATGGCGACGATCGCCTTCCGCATGTACGGGGAGATCTCGTTCAGTGGTACGACCGTACGGTCCCGCGAGTAGACCTTGGCTATTTCGCCGCCCTCGGCGTCCAGGATTGTGGTGCGCTGGCTGAGCGGTGGTGTCTTCATACTGGCCGGGATCTCGTCGAACCCCTCGACGGACTCCTTGGCCACCAGTCCGAAGGCCCCGACGGCAGGCAGGGCCAGGCCCGCCAGAACCGCTCCGGAGAGCACGCTGACACCTAGGAACTTGGCGGCCATCCGGGTCCTGTTGGACCCCTCGCCCGAGCGCTTCTTACCCATGGAGGGAAGCCTACGTTCTCATTCGGCGGACAGACGCCCGTGTGTTCGCCTACGCTGTTTCACGCCAGTCACTGCGGTGTGATTCGGCATCATCTCTGCCTTCACTCTTGTGGGTGATGAGATGTGTCCGAATTGCCGTCCGTGTCACTCCCTGGGTCTTGCGACCGGGGTGACCTGCCCCGATATGGCGGACTGGTCGGTAATGTCGTTCGCTCACTCCGTTGGGTGATCTGCCGCGTACGCATAGTCCGTTCGGGCCATCCAAGATTGGGCCCGAAGGGGGTGTTGCCCCCTGCCTGCCTTCCGTAACGTCCTCAACTGGCAACGGTGAATATGCCGCTGCCGCCGTGGGGGAGCCCCGATTCGGGAGAGGACGGCGCCAGCATGGGCTGGGTAACCGACTGGAGTGCGCAGGCAGCCTGCCGCACTACCGATCCGGATGAACTATTCGTTCAGGGCGCTGCACAGAACAGGGCCAAGGCGGTATGCACCGGGTGCCCGGTGCGCACGGAGTGTCTGGCGGATGCGCTGGACAACCGCGTCGAGTTCGGCGTGTGGGGCGGGATGACCGAGCGCGAGCGCAGGGCGCTGCTGCGGCGCCGGCCGACGGTCACCTCGTGGCGCAGGCTCCTGGAGACCGCCCGTACGGAATACGAGCGCGGGGCGGGGATCCTGGCGCTGGGCGACGAAGAGTACGGCGAGTACGCGGCGGTCGGGTAGCCGGTACGGGTGCCGATACGGACGCCGGTGCCGATGTCGGTACCGACGCCGATGCCCTGACGGGCGTACAGGATCACGGCGTGCCGGGTCAGGCGTACGGGATCACGGCGTGCTGGATCGCGCCTACGGGATGACGGCCTGGATGACGCCGTGCAGGCTCACTCAGTCCGCTCGGCCTCAGTCCGCTCGGCGTGCGGCTCGTCCGCCGACGGAGCGGGCGTAGCAGCCGAGGCAGCCCTGGGAGCCGGGGCGGCGGGCTGGGCGGCGAGGCGCTCGCCGATCTCCCGCAGCCCCGCCAGGTCGTGCACATCGCCGGGCAGGGCGGCCACTTCCGCCACCGCTACCTCCGGGTGCAGAGAGGTGAAGCGGTCACGCGTGCGGCGCTCGCGGTCGAGCACCTGCATGCGCTCGGCGTGCAGCCGCAGCAGGCCTGCTGCTGTCTTGGACGCGCCGGTTTCCGACCCGGAGACGTCGGTTTCCGACTTGGAGACGTCGGCTTCCGAAGCGCCACCCTCCGTAGCGTCGCTCGATTCTCCCGAAGATGCCGGCTGGGGGAGGCCGCTCTCGGGAGAGGACGGAGAGGACGGAGAAGGCGGGGCTGTGGGAGCGTCGGTGCCTGCGACGCGGGCGGTACGTGACCCAGCTTGCCCGCCGTCACGATCCACAATGCCGCCGGCGGCAAGATTTTCCGATGTTCCTGCCGGAGTCGGCTCCGGAGCGCCCGTCGGCGCGTCCGCGGGCGCGTCCGTCGGCGAGTCCGCCAGCTCATCCGTGAGCCCCTCGGAGAGCGCCTCCGCCGCGGCCAGCGCCCGCTCCGCCGTCAGCTGACCGGCCGCGCTTCCGTGCACCCGGTTGAGCACGAGCCCCGCCAGCGGCATGCGCTCCGCGGCCAGCCGCTCCACGAAGTACGCCGCCTCCCGCAGTGCGTCACGCTCGGGCGCCGCGACGACGAGGAAGGCCGTCCCGGGGGCCTGCAGCAGCCGGTACGTGGCATCCGCGCGGGTGCGGAAACCGCCGAACATGGTGTCCATGGCGGCCACGAACGTCTGGACGTCGCGAAGGAGCTGGGCCCCCATCAGCTTGTTCAGCGGCCCGCTCATCACGGACATGCCGACGCCCAGGAACTTCATCCCGGCCCGCCCGCCGAGCTTCGCCGGCGCGACCAGCAGCTTGATCAGTTTCCCGTCCAGGAACGACCCCAGCCGCCCGGGGGCGTCCAGGAAGTCGAGCGCGGAGCGGCTCGGCGGGGTGTCCACGACGATCAGGTCCCACTCGTCGCGGGAGCGGAGCTGACCGAGCTTCTCCATGGCCATGTACTCCTGCGTGCCGGCGAAGCCGGCCGACAGGGACTGGTAGAAGGGGTTTTCCAGGATCGCCCGGGCGCGCTCCTTGTCGGAGTGCGCCTCCACGATCTCGTCGAAGGTCCGCTTCATGTCGAGCATCATGGCGTGCAGCTCGCCACCGGCGGACGAGTCGATTCCGGGCACTCGGCGGGGCACGTTGTCGAGCTCCTCGATGCCCATCGACTGCGCCAGCCTGCGCGCCGGGTCGATCGTCAGGACGACGACCTTCCGGCCGCGCTCCGCGGCCCGTACGCCGAGGGCCGCCGCGGTCGTCGTCTTGCCGACACCGCCGGAGCCGCAGCACACCACGATGCGGGTGCGGGGGTTGTCCAGCACGGGGTCGATGGCGAGGACGGAAGCGGTGTCGAGGCCCTTCCGTCGGGAGGTGCTGTCGAGGCCCGTCCGCTGGGAAGCCGGGGAAGCCGGGGAAGTCCGGGAGGCCGGGGAAGCGGTGTCGAGCCCCTTCCGCTGGGCCGGCACTCCTGCTGCCGACTCTGCTGTCACTGTCGGCTCTGCTGTCAACGCGCCACTCCTTGCTTCCGCAGTTCGCGCGCCATGCGGTAGAGCCCCGCCAGGTCAACGCCGTCGCCGAGCAGTTCCAGTTCGTACGTGGGCAGGCCGAGCTCCGCTATGCCGGCGCGGCCGCGCTCCTCCAGGGCGAGCCGCTCGATGTGCTCGCGGGCCTCGGTCAGCAGCGGGTCGACGAGCTGCTCGGCGAGGCCGGGGTTGCGCGCGCCGCCGAACCCGGTGCGCTCCAGGGCGTGCGACAGGGCCTGCGCGACGGCGGTCCGCCGGCCGTTCGCGGCGGCCTCCACGGCCGCTGCGTCCAATATCTCCGGCCGCACCATGTTGATGACGACACCGCCCACCGGCAGGCCCGCCGCGCGGAGCTCCGCAACGCCGTCGCGCGTCTCCTGGACGGGCATCTCCTCCAGCAGCGTCACGAAGTGCACTGCCGTCTCCGGTGACTTGAGCACCCGCATGACGGCCTGCGCCTGGTTGTGGATCGGGCCGATCCGGGCGAGCCCGGCCACCTCGTCGTTCACGTTGAGGAAGCGGGTGATGCGGCCGGTGGGCGGGGCGTCCATGATCACGTGGTCGTAGGCGAAGCGGCCCGTGCGGTCCTTGCGGCGCACCGCCTCGCAGGCCTTGCCGGTCAGCAGGACGTCGCGCAGCCCGGGCGCGATGGTTGTCGCAAAATCGATGGCGCCGATCTTCCGCAGAGCCCGCCCCGCGCCGCCGAGCTTGTAGAACATGTGCAGGTAGTCGAGGAGCGCCCGCTCGGCGTCGATGGCCAGGGCGAACACCTCGCCCCCGCCCGGCGCAACCGCGATCTTGCGCTCCTCGTACGGCAGCGCCTCCGTCTCGAACAGCTGGGCTATGCCCTGACGGCCTTCCACCTCCACCAGGAGAGTGCGCTTGCCCTCGGCGGCGAGGGCAAGCGCGAGTGCCGCGGCGACCGTGGTCTTGCCGGTTCCGCCCTTGCCGCTGACGACATGGAGCCTGCTCATGAATCGGAGCCTAATTCGTCGGCAACGCCCTTGTGGCGCCAGGTGGCGACATGAGGTCATTCGTTGTCGGTGGGAGGCATTACAGTCGGCCCATGACCAAATGGGAATACGCCACCGTGCCGCTGCTCGTGCACGCGACCAAGCAGATTCTGGACACCTGGGGCGAGGACGGCTGGGAGCTCGTCCAGGTCGTGCCGGGGCCGAACAACCCCGAGCAGCTGGTGGCCTACCTCAAGCGGCCGAAGCCGTGAGCGCCGTCGAGAGCCGGCTCGCCGAGCTCGGGCTGACCCTGCCCGACGTCGTGCCGCCGATCGCCGCCTACCAGCCGGCCGTGCGCTCCGGTGCGTACGTCTACACCGCCGGCCAGCTGCCCATGGTCAAGGGCTCCATCCCGGTGACGGGCAAGGTCGGCGCCGAGGTCAGCCCCGAGCAGGCCAAGGAGCTCGCGGCGGTCTGCGCGCTGAACGCCCTGGCGGCGGTCAAGTCGGTCATCGGTGACCTGGGCCGCATCGTCCGCGTGGTCAAGGTCGTCGGCTTCGTCGCCTCCGCCCCCGACTTCACCGGCCAGCCCGGTGTCCTCAACGGCGCCAGCGAGCTGCTCGGCGAGGTGCTCGGCGAGAAGGGCGTGCACGCCCGTTCGGCCGTGGGCGTCGCGGTGCTGCCGCTGGACGCGCCGGTCGAGGTCGAGTTCGTGGTCGAGGTCCAGGCCTGAGCACGCTCCAGGCCTGAGTCCGCTCCGGGCCTGAGTCCGCTCCGGGCCCGGGCCGGGGCCGGGGCGGAGCCGGGCAGGGGCTGAGCCCCGCCCGGACAGGGCTGCCGGCGGCGGCGCCCCCGGTCCTCGTCCCCTCGAACATCCGCCCGTGAGCGCATAGCATCCGGCCATGTCGACTTCGAACGGCCAGTGGTATCCGCCGGAGTGGCCGGACCGGATCAGAGCGCTCACACGGGGCGAGCTCGACCCCGTACGCCCCCGCCGCGCCGCGACCGTCCTGCTGCTGCGCGACGGAGCCGACGGCCCCGCCGTCCACATGCTGCGCAGACGCGCCTCCATGGCCTTCGCCGGAGGCGCGTACGCGTATCCGGGCGGCTCCGTCGACCCGCGCGACGAGCGGGACGTGCCCTGGGCCGGCCCCGCCCCCGCCGACTGGGCCCGGCGCCTGGGCGTCGACGCTGCCTCCGCCCAGGCCATCGTGTGCGCCGCCGTCCGGGAGACCTTCGAGGAGGCGGGGGTGCTGCTCGCGGGCCCCACCCCCGGCACGGTCGTCGCGGACACCACGGGGCCCGAGTGGGAGGCCGAGCGGGCCGCCCTCGTCAGCCGCGAGCTGGCGTTCGCCGACTTCCTCGTGCAGCGCGGCCTGCTCCTGCGCAGCGACCTCCTGGGCGGCTGGGCGCGCTGGATCACGCCCGAGTTCGAACCGCGCCGCTACGACACCTGGTTCTTCGTCGCCGCCCTTCCCGAGGGACAGCGCACCCGCAACGCCTCCACGGAAGCGGACCGGACCGTGTGGATCAGCCCCGCCGAGGCGGCCGACGGCTTCGACCGCGGCGAGCTGCTGATGATGCCGCCCACCATCTCCACGCTGCGCCAGTTGCGCCCGTACGGCAGCGCCACCGACGCCCTGGCCGCCGCCCGTGACAGGGATCTCACCCCCGTCCTGGCCCGAGCGCGGCTCGAAGGCGGGGAGATCGTGCTGAGCTGGCCCGGACACGACGAATTCACCCGGCACGTCGCCATGAAACCCTCGGGACCTTCGGAGGCCGACTCATGACATCCGCGACCGAACTCCCCGGCCGGCCCCGCGCAGGGGCCCTCGGCGGCCCCGCGACCGCCCGCGCGACCTGCGTCCTCGCGCCCAACCCGTCCCCGATGACGCTCGACGGCACCAACACCTGGATCGTCGCCGAACCGGACTCCGACCTTGCCGTCGTCATCGACCCCGGACCGCTGGACGAGACCCACCTGCAGGCCGTCGTCTCGACCGCCGAGGCGGCTGGAAAGCGCATCGCCCTCACTCTGCTCACGCACGGCCACCCCGACCACTCCGGCGGTGCCGCCCGCTTCGCCGAGCTGACGGGCACGCACGTACGGGCCCTCGACCCGGCGCTGCGCCTGGGCGGCGAGGGCCTCGGCATCGGTGACGTGGTCACCACCGGCGGGCTGGAGCTGCACGTGCTCTCCACGCCCGGCCACACCGCCGACTCGCTCTGCTTCCACCTGCCCGCCGACGGGGCGGTGTTCACCGGCGACACGGTGCTGGGCCGCGGCACGACGGTCGTCGCCCATCCCGAGGGTCGGCTCGGCGACTACCTCGACTCGCTGCGCCGCCTGCGCGCGCTGACCGTGGACGAGGGCGTGGGGACGGTGCTGCCGGGCCACGGCCCGGTCCTCGATGACGCGTGCGGCGCCGTCGAGTTCTACCTCGTGCACCGGGCGAAGCGGCTCGCCCAGGTGGAGACCGCCGTGGAGAGCGGCTACAGCACGCCGTCGGAGGTGGTCGCCCACGTCTACGCGGACGTCGACCATTCCCTGTGGCCGGCGGCGGAGCTGTCCGTACGGGCGCAGCTGGAGTACCTGGGGGAGCACGGGCTGATCCAGTGAACGCGGGGGAGCCCGGGCTGGTCCGGTGAACGTGGGGGAGCACGGACTGGTCCAGTGGAATGGCCGTGCCCTCGTGAGCTGCCTGTGCGTGCGGAGTGCGCACGCATGCCGAAGGCCCCTGCCGTCCGCGGCAGGGGCCTTCCGAGCTTGTGGGCGCGCCGGAGGGCGCTCCCGTCGCGCCGTGCGCCCGGGGCGTGCGGTGTGCACGCCCCGCACGGCTCGCGTCAGCGGGAGCGCTTCGCGAGCCGCTCCACGTCGAGGAGGATCACCGCACGGGCCTCCAGGCGCAGCCAGCCGCGGCCGGCGAAGTCGGCGAGGGCCTTGTTGACCGTCTCGCGGGAGGCGCCGACCAGCTGGGCCAGCTCCTCCTGGGTGAGGTCGTGCACCACGTGGATGCCTTCCTCGGACTGCACGCCGAAGCGGCGCGACAGGTCGAGCAGGGCCTTGGCGACACGGCCGGGCACGTCCGAGAAGACGAGGTCCGACATCGAGTCGTTGGTGCGGCGCAGCCGGCGGGCGACGGCGCGCAGCAGGGCGGTGGCCACCTCGGGGCGGGCGTTGAGCCAGGGCTGCAGGTCGCCGTGGCCGAGGCCGAGCAGCTTGACCTCGGTGAGGGCGGTGGCGGTGGCGGTGCGCGGCCCGGGGTCGAAGAGCGACAGCTCCCCGATGAGCTCACCGGGGCCCAGCACGGCCAGCATGTTCTCGCGGCCGTCGGGGGAGGTGCGGTGGAGCTTCACCTTGCCCTCGGTCACCACGTAGAGGCGGTCGCCGGGGTCCCCTTCGTGGAACAGGGCGTCGCCCCTCGCGAGGGTGGCCTCGCCCATGGAGGCGCGCAGCTCAGCGGCCTGCTCGTCATCGAGCGCCGCGAAAAGCGGGGCGCGCCGCAGAACGTCGTCCACGAGTTCTCTCCTTGTCGACATGCACAGAGGACCGTGGTCCCCATGATGCCCGTCGGTAAAACTGTGTGATCAAACACAAGTGTCGCGCATCGTCGCCCGAAGCCCTACGGCAGGGGTCCGATTGGGCTGTGGTTTTTCTGCGCGAGGGCCGGATGTCAGTGGTGGGCCTTAGTCTGGCCGGGTGTCCAATACGCCGGTGAGAGCACAGGGCAAGGGGGCCGGAAGGGTGACTCCGCCTCGTAATTCCGCTGTGGGCGAACGCGTGCCCGCGGGGGCGGCGAAAGCCGCAAACAAGGCCAAAAAGAAAAGCGGAGCAGAATCTTCCGCAAAGGACGCGAAGGATGCGAAGGCCGTGAAGGCCGCGCGGACGCCGAAGGCCGCGGCGGGTGCCGGGCCGGAGTCCCGCACCGCCCTCGTCCGCCGTGCCCGCCGCATCAACCGCGAGCTCGCCGAGGTCTATCCCTACGCACACCCCGAGCTCGACTTCGAGAATCCCTTCGAGCTCCTGGTCGCCACGGTCCTCTCCGCCCAGACGACGGACCTGCGCGTCAACCAGACCACTCCCGCCCTCTTCGCCGCCTACCCCACGCCCGAGGACATGGCGGCGGCCGACCCCGAGGCGCTGGAGCAGCTCATCCGGCCGACGGGCTTCTTCCGCGCCAAGGCCAAGTCGCTCATCGGCCTGTCCACCGCGATCCGCGACCGCTTCGGCGGTGAGGTGCCGGGCCGCATAGAGGACCTCGTCTCCCTCCCCGGCGTCGGCCGCAAGACCGCCCACGTCGTCCTCGGCAATGCCTTCGGCCGGCCGGGGATCACTGTGGACACCCACTTCGGGCGGCTCGTGCGGCGCTGGAAGTGGACCGAGGCCACCGACCCCGAGAAGGTCGAGGCGGAGATCTGCGCGCTCTTTCCCAAGAGCGAGTGGACCATGCTCTCCCATCGCGTGATCTTCCACGGCCGCCGCATCTGCCACTCCCGCAAGCCCGCATGCGGCGCCTGCCCGATCGCCCCGCTCTGCCCCTCGTACGGGGAGGGGGAGACCGATCCCGAGAAGGCCAAGAAGCTCCTCAAGTACGAGAAGGGCGGCAAGCCCGGCCAGCGGCTCAAGCCCCCGCCCGACTACCCGGGCCTGCCGGCCCCGCCGCTGGGAGGCGACGCATGACGAGCACGTACGGCCGAGGGGCCGCGGTCACCGCCGAGGGCCTGCCCGAGTGGCTGGAGCCGGTGGCGCGTGCCTCGGAGACGATCGAGCCCCATCAGCTCAGCCGCTTCCTGCCGCCGGAGACCGGTGGCCGGCAGTCCGCCGTGCTCGTCCTCTTCGGCGACGGCCCCAAGGGCCCGGAGCTGCTCCTGCTTGAGCGTGCGGGGACGCTGCGCTCCCACGCCGGGCAGCCGTCCTTCCCCGGCGGCGCCCTCGACCCGGAGGACGGCGACCCCGCCTCCGGCGGGCTCGTGCGTGCGGCGCTGCGCGAGGCGGAGGAGGAGACCGGCCTGGACCCCGCGGGCGTCCAGATCTTCGGCGTCCTGCCGCAGCTGTACATCCCCGTGAGCAAGTTCGTCGTCACGCCCGTGCTCGGCTGGTGGCGCGAGCCCACCCCCGTGGAGCCGGTCGACGAGGGCGAGACCGCTCGCGTCTTCACCGTCCCCGTAGCCGACCTGACCGACCCGGAGAACCGGGCGACCGCGATACATCCGAGCGGCCACACCGGCCCCGCCTTCAAGGTCGAGGACGCCCTCGTGTGGGGGTTCACCGCCGGTGTGATCGACCGGATCCTGCACTACGCGGGCTGGGAGCGCCCCTGGGACCGCGATCGCCGGGTACCTCTGGACCAGCGGGCCTGACGGGCATGAGACGGTGATCCCGGCCCCCGCCGCGCCCCGGGCCGGCGACACCGCAGACGACATCATTGCGAGGCATACCCGGTGAACGTGCTGGACATCGTGCTGCTGATCGCCGCCGTGTGGTTCGCCGTCGTCGGCTACCGCCAGGGCTTCGTGGTCGGCGTGCTGTCGGTGATCGGATTCATCGGCGGCGGCCTCGTAGCGGTGTACCTCCTGCCCGTCATCTGGGACAGCGCCACCGGAGACGCCAACCCCGGCATGGCCGCCGCCATAGCGGCCGTCGTCATCGTCATCGTGTGCGCCTCCGTGGGCCAGGCCGCCACCACCCACCTGGGCAACAAGCTCCGCCGGCACATCACCTGGTCCCCCGCCCGAGCCCTGGACGCCACCGGCGGTGCGCTCGTCAACGTCCTGGCGATGCTGCTGGTGGCCTGGCTGATCGGCTCCGCCCTCGCCGGCACGTCCCTGCCGACGCTCGGCAAGGAGGTCCGCAACTCCAAGGTGCTGCTCGGCGTCGCCCGGGTGGTGCCCCCGCAGGCCAACACCTGGTTCGCCGACTTCAGCACGGTCCTCGCGCAGAACGGCTTCCCGCAGGTCTTCGCGCCCTTCTCCACCGAGCCGATCACTAACGTGCCCGCCCCCGACCCCGCGCTCGCGGGCAGCCCCGTCGCCACCGAGGCCCAGCGCAGCATCGTCAAGGTCGTCGGCACCGCACCCAGCTGCGGCAAGGTCCTGGAGGGCACCGGCTTCGTCTTCGCTCCGCAGCGGGTGATGACCAACGCCCACGTCGTCGGTGGCGTCGACGAGCCGACCGTGCAGGTCGGCGGGCAGGGCAGGCAGTACGAGGCGAAGGTCGTCCTCTACGACTGGAAGCGCGACATCGCCGTGCTGGAGGTGCCGGACCTGGAGGCGCCCGAGCTGCGGTTCACCGAAGCCGACGCGGAGAGCGGCAAGGGCGCCATCGTGGCCGGCTTCCCGGAGAACGGCTCCTACGACGTGCGCGCCGCGCGCGTCCGCAGCCGCGTCCAGGCGAACGGCCCGGACATCTACCGCCGCGGCAACGTCCGCCGCGACGTCTACTCGCTCTACACGATCGTCCGCCAGGGCAACTCCGGAGGGCCCCTGCTCACGCCGGACGGCCGGGTCTACGGAGTGGTCTTCGCCAAGTCCCTCGACGACGCCGAGACCGGCTACGCCCTGACCGCCGACGAGGTGCGCGGTGACGCCGTCAGCGGCCGCAGGGCGACCGAGCGGGTCAACACCCAGGGCTGCGCCCTCTGAGCCCTTCCGCAGGCCCTTCCAGGGCCGTGCCCGGGGCCCGGGGGCTCGTCAGGCCGCTGCACGGAGCGGCGGCCGGAGAGCGGGCCGGGCGGGTCAGCGGCCCGGCAGGTCAGCGGCCGCGCGGGTGATGGCGCAGCCGCGCCGACACCCAGCGGGCGCGGCGCCGGATGATGCGCGGAATGCCGATGCGCGGATCGTGACCGGCGGATGGCCGGTGCTCACCCCTCACGGCCCTCTCCGGCATCTCGCTCACGATCAGCGCGGCGTCGCCCTCGGCGCCCCGCTCCTGAGTCACGTCACGGTAGTCGTGCGTCCAGCCCATACCGTGCTCTGTGCCCGGACCGAAAGGTCGGTAATCGCCCGGGGGTCGCTCAATCGGCCTATGCGCCGGGCAATTGGCCGTTCGAAGAACGGACGTTCCCCTTCGCTTTACGGAGCGTGGCCCATCCGCCGCCTGCCCGGCCCGAAGGCTTTCGGCCAGGTCCTAGCGGTCCGGTTCCGGATCCTTGAGCCAGTTGATCAGCTCGGTCGAGAACGCCACCGGATCCTCTTCATGAGGAAAGTGCCCGAGCCCGTCGAAGAGCCGCCAGCGGTACGGAGCCTCCACGTACTCGCCGGAGCCCGCGGCGCTGCGCGTGCGCATCACCGGATCGAGGGATCCGTGCAGGTGCAGCGTGGGCACCCGTACGGGCCGCTTCATGCGCCGGTTGAACTGGATGCCGTCCGGCCGCGCCATCGACCGCACCATCCAGCGGTACGGCTCGATCGAGCAATGCGCCGTCGACGGGATCGACATCGCCCGGCGGTACGTCTCCACGGCCTCGTCGTCCGGCTGCCGCGGCCCCGACCACTCGCGCACCAGCCGCCCGGCCAGCGCAGCGTCGTCAGCGACCAGACGGCGCTCGGGGATCCACGGCCGCTGGAAGCCCCAGATGTGGCTGCTCGCCGAGGTCTGCCGGGGGTCGGCGAGCATCGCCGAACGCCAGCGGCGCGGGTGAGGCATGGAGGAGACCGCGAGCCTGCGCACCAGCTTGGGCCGCATCACGGCCGCCGTCCACGCCAGGTAGCCGCCGAGGTCGTGGCCGACCAGGGCGGCGTCCGGCTCGCCCAGGGAACGGATCACGCCGGTGATGTCGAGGGCGAGGTTGGCCGGGTCGTAGCCCCGCGGCGTGCGGTCGCTGCCGCCCACCCCGCGCAGATCCATGGCCACCGCCCGGAACCCCGCCTCGGCGAGCGCCGGCAGCTGGTGCCGCCACGTCCACCAGAACTGCGGGAAGCCGTGCAGCAGCAGGACCAGCGGCCCGTCGCCCATCTCGGCGATGTGGAACCGCGCGCCGTTCGCCGCGACGTCCCGGTGGACCCAGGGCCCCTCGGGCCGGACGACCGACGCGGCGGAGCCGCCCGGAACGCCCGTCGGGGCCGGTCCCGGCGCGGCGGCCGGAACGAGGGGATCAGGTGACGAAGTCGCTGCGGAGGTATCGGGCACCGTCATACGGTCGAGCGTGTCACAGATGCGCCCGCGGGGCTCGTGTCGGTCAGCGGACGGGGGTGCGGCTTGACGGTGCCCAGCACGGCGGCCGTCTGCTTCGCCGACGCGATGCTCTTCTCGGGCTTGCTGACCTTCTTGAACTTGGCCACCGCCAGCAGCCCGAGCAGCGCCGCGATCAGCAGGAACGCACCGCCGACGATCAGGAACGACCAGGCGAGCCCGAGACCGAGGTTGTGGATGCCGTACGCGGCCGCGAAGCTCAGCACGGGCAGCGAGAAGAGCGCGAGCGTGCCGGCCGCGGCGATCGCGCCGCCGCCGATGCCGACGCGCTTGACGTCCTGCCGCAGCTCGGCCTTGGCCAGTGCGATCTCGTCGTGCACCAGCGCGGACAGCTCGGTGGTGGCCGTAGCCACCAGCTGGCCGAGAGTGCGGTTCGCACCGTTCGCACCGTCGTCGGCTGCGCTCATCGGCTGCTCCCTCATCTTCGTCGCCACGTCATCCGCGGGCTTTCGGCGGATGTAAAGCCTCTCAGATCATGCCGGACCATCGTCCCGGGTGGTGTCCCCGGCGACCAGTTCGGCCAGCCTGCGGTGCTCGGCGGCCTTCGCTTCGAGGATCGCCGCCATCCGCAGGTGGTAGTCCGGGTTGCCCTGCTCGTAGATGTCGGGGATGCCGTCGGCGTCCTCGTCGCGGTCCTCGTCCGCACACAGCTTCTTGTACTTGTTGTCGCGCAGTTTGAGCAGCACGCTCGCGCAGACCGCGGCGATCAGCGAACCGACGAGCACGGCCGCCTTGACCTCGTCCGCCAGCAGCAGGTCGGCGCCGAAGGCCAGCTCCCCGATGAGCAGGGACACCGTGAAGCCGATGCCCGCGAGCGAGGCGACGGCGAGCACGTCGGGCCACTTCAGGTCCGGGTTGAGCTCGGCCCGGGTGAACCGGGCGGCGAGCCAGGTCCCGCCGAACACGCCGATCGTCTTGCCGACGACCAGACCCAGGACGACGCCCAGCGTCTCGGGCTTGGTGAAGACGTCCGACAGCGCGCCGCCGGAGACCACCACACCCGCCGAGAACAGGGCGAAGAGCGGCACCGCCAGCCCCGCCGAGAGGGGGCGCACCAGATGCTCGATGTGTTCCCCGGGGGAGTGCCGCTCGCCCTCGTGGCGGTGGCAGCGGAGCATCAGGCCCATGGCCACGCCCGCGATGGTCGCGTGGACGCCGCTGTTGTACATCAACGCCCAGTTGACGACGGCCAGCGGCACGTAGACGTACCAGCCGCGGACGCCCTTGCGGAGCAGGAGCCAGAAGACGGCCAGGCCCAGCACGGCGAAGCCCAGGGCGGCGAAGTTCAGGTTCTGGGTGAAGAAGACCGCGATGATCAGGATCGCGAACAGGTCGTCGACGACGGCCAGGGTGAGCAGGAACGCGCGCAGCGCCGACGGCAGCGCCGTGCCGATGACAGCCAGGACGGCCAGGGCGAAGGCGATGTCGGTGGCGGTGGGCACCGCCCAGCCGGCCGTCGAGCCGTTGCCGCTCGTCACGACGGTGAAGTAGACGAGCGCGGGCACGGCCATGCCGCAGATCGCGGCGATGACGGGCAGCAGCGCAGCCTTGGGGTCGCGCAGCTCGCCGGCGACCAGCTCACGCTTGAGCTCGATGCCCGCGACGAAGAAGAAGACGGCGAGCAGACCGTCGGCCGCCCAGTGCTGCACGGAGAGGTTCAGCCCCAGCGAGCCCGGACCGACGTGGAAGTCGCGCACGGCCTCGTAGCTGTCGCGCAAGGGGGTGTTCGCCCAGATCAGCGCGGCGACGGCGGCAACGAGCAGGAGCACGCCGCCGACGGTCTCGGTACGCAGGGCGTCGGCGAGGAAGTTCCGCTCGGGCAGCGGTAGCCGGCCGAGGAATACGGAACGGCGGTTCTTGGGCGCGGCCACGGCGGGGGACCTCCAGGGTCGACGGATACACGTGTGCTGTGTGCCGACCAGACTTCCCGGCGCGCCCCTGATTCTTGTCGCGATTTTTACGCGACCACCACTCACCTTAACCGGAACGAGTGATGCGGAACGAGCGGAAGGGCGCCCGGCAGCAGCCGGGCGCCCTTCCTGGGGATCGTGGACCCTGCGGTCAGTCCTCGCTGGAGGCCGCGGGGAGCTGGGACTGGATGAGGTCCATGACCGAGGAGTCGGTCAGGGTCGTGACGTCGCCGAGGGTGCGGTGCTCGGCGACGTCGCGCAGGAGGCGGCGCATGATCTTGCCGGATCGGGTCTTGGGCAGCTCGGCCACGGGGAGGATCCGCTTGGGCTTGGCGATCGGGCCGAGCTGCTTGGCGACGTGCGCCCGCAACTCCTCGACCAGGCCCTCCTCCTCCGCGTCGGCGCCGCCGCGCAGGATGACGAAGGCGCAGATCGCCTGGGTGGTCTGCGGGTCGGTCGCGCCGACGACCGCCGCCTCGGCGACCTTCGGGTGCGAGACCAGCGCGGACTCGACCTCGGTGGTGGAGATGTTGTGGCCGGAGACGAGCATGACGTCGTCCACCCGGCCGAGCAGCCAGATGTCGCCGTCGTCGTCCTTCTTGGCGCCGTCGCCCGCGAAGTACTTGCCCTCGAAGCGGGACCAGTAGGTGTCGAGGTAGCGCTGGTCGTCGCCCCAGATGGTGCGGAGCATCGACGGCCACGGCTCGGTGAGGACGAGATAGCCGCCGGAGCCGTCGGGCACCTCGCGGGCCTCGTCGTCCACGACCGTGGCCGCGATGCCGGGGAGCGGGACCTGGGCCGAGCCGGGCTTGGTCTCGGTGACCCCGGGCAGCGGGCTGATCATGATGCCGCCCGTCTCGGTCTGCCACCAGGTGTCGACCACCGGGGTGCGGTCGCCGCCGATGTGCTTGCGGTACCAGACCCAGGCCTCGGGGTTGATGGGCTCGCCGACCGAGCCGAGGACGCGCAGGCTGCTCAGGTCGAACTTGGCCGGGATGTCGTCGCCCCACTTCATGGCGGCGCGGATCGCGGTCGGCGCGGTGTAGAGGACCGTGACGCCGTACTTCTGCACGATCTCCCACCAGCGGCCCTGGTGGGGGCTGTCGGGCGTGCCCTCGTAGAGCACTTCGGTCGCGCCGTTGCTCAAGGGTCCGTAGACGATGTACGAGTGGCCGGTCACCCAGCCGACGTCGGCCGTGCACCAGAACACGTCCGACTCGGGCTTGAGGTCGAAGACGGCGTGGTGGGTGTACGACACCTGGGTGAGATAACCGCCCGTGGTGTGCAGGATGCCCTTCGGCTTCCCCGTGGTGCCCGAGGTGTAGAGGATGAAGAGCGGGTGCTCGGCGTCGAACGCCTGCGGCGTGTGCTCCTCGGGCTGGCGCTCGACGAGCTCGTGCCACCACACGTCACGGCCCTCGGTCCAGCCGATGCCCTCCTGGCCGGTGCGCCGGACGACGAGGACGCTGCGGACGTTCTCGGTGCCGGGGCGGGTGAGGGCCTCGTCCACGGCGGGCTTCAGGGCGGAGGGCTTGCCGCGGCGGTAGCCGCCGTCGGCGGTGATGACGACGCGGGCGTCGGCGTCGTTGATGCGCGTGGCGAGGGCGTCGGCGGAGAAGCCGCCGAAGACCAGCGAGTGCGGTGCGCCGATCCGGGCGCAGGCGAGCATCGCGACGACGGCCTCGGGGATCATCGGCAGGTAGATGGCGACGCGGTCGCCCGCCTGCACGCCCAGCTCGGTCAGGGCGTGGGCCGCCTTGGAGACCTCGCGCTGCAGCTCGGCGTAGGTGATGGTGCGGGTGTCGCCGGGCTCGCCCTCGAAGTGCAGGGCGACGCGGTCGCCCAGGCCGTTCTCCACGTGGCGGTCGACGCAGTTGTACGCGACGTTGAGCCGGCCGTCGGCGAACCACTTGGCGAACGGCGGGTTCGACCAGTCGAGGACCTTGGTGGGCTCGGTCTCCCAGCTCAGGCGGCGGGCCTGCGCGGCCCAGAAGCCCAGCCGGTCAGCCTTCGCCTGCTCGTACGCCTCCGCGGTGACGTTGGCGCTCGCGGCCAGGGCGGCAGGCGGTGCGAAGCGGCGCTCCTCCTTCAGAAGGTTGGCCAGGCTCTCGTTGCTCACGACATCTCCCTTTCTCAGGGTGCCCGTTGGGTGACCGTGCTGTGCCCGTGGGTGCCCATAGTGTCCCGGGGCATAGCTCACCAGCCCGGGGCACACCCTGACAAGGGCTGTTGATAAAAAATGGTTTAGACCTGTAGAAGAGGGTTCAGACGGCGTCGAGGATCTCCGGGCGTACGGCCGTGAAGGTGCGCGAGGGCGGGTCCAGGACATAGGCCTGCGCCTCGCCCACATGGAAGTACATGCCGTGCAGCTGGAGCGATCCCTCGGCCACGCGGCGGGCGACACAGGCGTGGGCCATCAAGTGGTCGAGCTGCTGCATCACGTTGACGAGCGCGAGCCGTTCGAGGGCGTCGGCCACGGGCCGGTCGGCCACCGCCACCTCGCCGCGGCCGAGCCGCCCGATCCGCTGCGTCCGGGCCAGGCTCGGGCGGCCGTGGCGCAGCCAGCGCGTGAGCGTGGTCTGCGGCGAGCCGGGCTCCCCGCCCTCGGAGTCGAGCAGTGCCTGCATCGCGCCGCATCCCGAGTGCCCGCACACGGTGATGCTGCCGACCTTCAGCACCTCCACGGCGTACTCCACGGCGGCACCGACGGAGTCGCACGAGCCGTCCGTGGCGGGCGGCGGGATGAGATTGCCGACGTTCCGCACGGTGAAGAGGTCGCCCGGGCCGCTGGAGGTGATCATGCTGGTGACGAGCCGGGAGTCGGCGCAGGTCAGGAAGAGCTGCGTCGGGCACTGACCCTCGCGGGCGAGCCGCGCCAGCTCGGCCCGTACGAGCGGGGCCGTGTTGCGCTGGAACGCGCTGACGCCGCCGAGAAGTTGCTGTCCGCCCTGTGGGGCGAGGGTGTCGGCCGGCGCGGCGGGCCGGGTGCAGTGGTGGTTGCGCCAGGGCGTCCAGGGGCGGCAGGCGTGCGTGCTGGCCGGCTCGGCGATCGGCCGTCCGCCACGGCCCCGCAGCGTGACCCAGCCGCCCCGCGCGCGATGGGCGTTCGTCCACGACTGGAGGGTGTCGTACGCGGTGTGGTCCATGAACGAGCCGCCCAGCTCCACGACCGCCGGCGCCTCCGGCGGCACCTGTGCGAGCGCCCGGCTCAGCTTGGGGACCGCCAGGAACGTCAACTGCCCGCTGACCCGGACCAGGTGGCTGCCGCTCTCCTCGTCCACGGTGATGCGGGTGTGGGCGAGGCGCCGCAGTGAGAGGAAGGCCGTGACCACGATGCCGACGGCGACGCCCTGCAGGACGCCGAACAGCACCACGGCGCCGAGCGTGGACGCGTACATGGGGAACTCGCGGTGCCGCTGTACGTGCTTGATGTGCGCGAAGCTCACCATCTTCACTCCGACCACCATCACCAGTGCGGCAAGGGCTGCCAGGGGGATCAGCTCCAGGACCGTCGTGAGCAGGCCGGCGCAGAGCAGCACCCACAGCCCGTGCAGCACGGTGGACTTGCGGGAGGCGGCCCCCGCCGCCACGTTCGCCGACCCGCGGATCGCGCCGCCGGCGACCGGCAGGCCGCCGAGGAGGCCGGACACCACATTGGCCGCTCCCTGGCCGGCGAGCTCGCGGTCGAGCTCGGCCGGCTCGTGCTGCGGGCCCGCGCGCTCGGCACGCAGCCGGTCCACGGCCACTGCGGACAGCAGCGACTCCATGCTCGCCACGAGCGTGACCGTCAGCACCGCGGCGAAGACGCCCAGCACCGGCCCGTCCGGCAGGGCGGGCAGTGCCTGCAGCTGCCACTGGGGGAGGGAGACGCGGGGGACGGGCATGCCGGTGCTGACGCCGGTGGCAACGGCGACGGCGGCCAGCGGGGCGGGGACCGTGCGCAGCCACTGCCCGGCCCGGCCCGGCAGCCGGGGCCAGCCCACCAGGACGGCTGCCGTGACGGCCCCGACCAGCAGGGCCGAAGGGTGCGGACGGCTCAGCTCCGAGGGGAGGGCGGCCAGATTCTCCAGGGCGGAGCTGTTCGGGGTGTCGCCCAGGACGACGTGGAGCTGGCCGAGGGCGATCGTGACGCCGATGCCGGCGAGCACGCCGTGCACGATCGCCGGGCTGACGGCCAGCGCCCCGCGGGCCACTCGGGCCGTACCCAGGGCGAGTTGGGTCAGGCCGGCGAGCGCGGTGATCGCGCAGGTGGCCCGCCAGCCGTACTGCTGGACCAGCTCGGCCGTCACCACGACCAGGCCCGTGGCGGCGCCGCTGACCTGGAACGGCGCTCCGCCCAGCAGCCCCGCCACGATTCCGCCGACCGCAGCCGCCACCAGCCCGGCCTGGAGCGGAGCTCCGGTGGCCAGCGCGATGCCCAGGGAGAGCGGCACGGCGATGAGGAAGATGACGAAGGAAGCGGCGAGATCCCGGCGCCAGGTGGACCGGTCGGCGGGGCCCGGCCCGTCCGTGGCTGCCCGTGGGTGGTGCGTCGATGGTGACTGAGGCTGCATGGGCGTTCCCGTCTTCGTCGGGGCGGCGCGGACGCGCTGAAGGCGCGGCCGTGGTCACGGCGCGCAGCGGCGGAAGCGGCTGCGGTGGCGGGGGTTAACTCAACTCTCGGTAAACGGATCGTAATGGAGAGTAAAGATCCCGGGAAGAGTGGAAGGTCGAATAAAGGCGCGGTTCCATCGATTGAGTGAATTTGTCATTTTATCTGTCTGTAATACCGATATAGGGGGTCGGGCGTGCGAGGTTGAGATGCCGGATCGGGCAGGCAGCGAAGGCAGAGGTGGCTGATGGCCGCTGGATGGAAAGTGGCGCTGGGCGGCCTCACGGCCCTTGCCCTGGCGACGGGTTCGGCGGGCTGCTCGGGCGACGCGGCCCCCGGCGCGCCGCGCGGCGCGGCCGACCCCGAGGCCGGACGCCGTCCCGTCCGCCTCATCGGTGACGGTTCCACCGCCGATACGGGTCCCCAGCCCGGACAGCCCACCCCCGACCGGCTCCAGCCCGGGCACAGGCCGCCGCAGTTCGTCGTCTTCTCCTGGGACGGCTCGGGCGAGGACGGGCAGCACCTGTTCTCCCGCTTCCGCGCCGTCGGCAGGAAGCACCACGCGACGATGACCTACTTCCTCAGCGGCGTGTACATGCTCCCCGCGGGCAAGCGGCGCCTCTACAAACCGCCCCGGCACCGGCCCGGCGCCTCGGACATCGGTTTCAACACCGTCAAAGGCGTCAGGGACACCGTGGAACAGCTCCGCGGCGCCTGGCTCGACGGCAACGAGATCGGAACGCACTTCAACGGCCACTTCTGCGGCCCCGACCGGGGGGTCGGCACCTGGTCGCCCAAGGAGTGGAAGAGCGAGATCCGGCAGGCGCGGTCCCTGGTGAGGAACTGGAGGACCAACGCCGACCTGAAGGAGGAGGATCCGCTTCCGTTCGACTACGCCAAGGAGCTCGTCGGTGGCCGCGCCCCCTGCCTGGAAGGCCAGCGCAACCTCGTGCGGGCCGCCAAGACCATGGGCTTCCGCTACGACGCGAGCTCGATCGGCGGCCGGCAGGTGTGGCCCCACAAGCTGGGCGGGCTCTGGGACTTCCCCCTGCAGGACATCCCGGTGCCCGGCCGGGACTTCGAAACCCTGTCGATGGACTACAACTTCCTCGCCAATCAGTCCGGCACGACCCGGGGCAGCCGCGCCCTGCACCGCGCCTGGGGCAAGCAGATGCGCGACGGCCTCCTCGCCGGATTCCGCCGCGCCTACCGCGGGAACCGGGCCCCCTTCTTCATCGGCGACCACTTCGAATCCTGGAACGGCGGCACCTATATGCGGGCGGTCGAGAGCGTCATCAAAACCGTCTGCACCAAGGAGGAGGTGCGCTGCGTGTCCTTCAAACAACTGGCCGACTGGCTCGACGCGCAGGACAACAGGCTCCTGTCGGCACTGCGCGGGCTCGACGTCGGGCAGGCACCCAAGGGCGGCTGGGAGCGCTTCCCCGCCGCCCGGCGCATCAAGCGGGCTGAGGAGTAGAGGCCCAGCTCTCGTTCAGCACGAAGGAGGGGTCGACCTGGGCCGCCAGGTCGGCGCCCGTCTTGGCGTTGCCCCAGCTCTCCGCGTTCTTCAGGTGGAAGTGCACCATCTGGCGGGTGTAGCGCTGCCAGTCCCGCAGCTCGTACGAGCCGTCCGCCGTCTCGCGCAGGGTGCGCAGCGCCCGGTGGTTGTGCTCCTCGAGCAGGCCGAAGCGGGGCGGCCGGCCCTTCTCCATCGCCCGCACCCAGTCGGAGTGGCCGAAGGTCACCAGCAGGTCCTCGCCGACCTCGTCGCGCAGGAAGTCGATGTCGTCCTGGCCCTGGACCTTGTTGCCCACGACCTTGAGGCAGACGCCGAAGTCGCGGGCGTACTCCTTGTACTGGCGGTAGACGGACACGCCCTTGCGGGTGGGCTCGGCCACCAGGAACGTCATGTCGAACCGGGTGAACATGCCCGAGGCGAAGGAGTCGCTGCCGGCCGTCATGTCGACGACGACGTACTCCCCGGGGCCGTCCACCAGGTGGTTGAGGCACAGCTCGACGGCCCCGACCTTGGAGTGGTAGCAGGCGACGCCGAGATCGGACTCGGTGAACGGGCCCGTGACCATCAGCCGTACGGGCCCGCCGTCGAGCTCGACCGGGCGGGCGCAGGCGTCGTAGACCGGGTTGTCCTCGGCGATCCGCAGCAGGCGCGAGCCCTCGCCCGGCGGCGTCGTCTTGATCATCGTCTCGGCGGAGGTGATCCGCGGGTTGCTGCCGCGCAGGTAGTTCTTGATCAGGGGGAGCTGAGCGCCCATCGCGGGCAGTGCGGAGGTCTCCTCCTCGTCCAGCCCGAGCGCCGCGCCGAGGTGCTGGTTGATGTCGGCGTCCACCGCGACGACGGGGGCGCGGTCCGCGGCGAGGTGGCGGATGAACAGTGAGGACAGCGTGGTCTTCCCGCTGCCGCCCTTCCCTACGAAAGCGATCTTCATGTTCACCAAGCGTAGGTGGGAGGGTGCACGGAGTGAGAGCAGTGCGTGAAGAAGACCACTCGTTCGAGGGGTGTAGACCCGAAGTGCGTACTGTCTTACGCATGAGTACGACCGACCCGCTCGCCGCCCTGGCCTCGCTCCCCGGCGTGGCCGATTCCGTGGACTCCGTGCGCAAGGCGGTGGACCGCGTCTACGGGCACCGGGTGATGCGCCGCCGCAGCAACGAGATCACTTCCGAGGCCGCACTGCGCGGCGCGCGCGGCTCGGCCGCGCTGTCCGGCGCCGACTGGGCGCTCGAAGAGGTGCGCCGCCGCACCGACTTCGGCGTCGAGACGGAGGCGCGGGCGGTGGGCGCCGCCCTGCGGCTGACCGCCGAGGCGGGCCAGCTGCTGAGCGTGTGGCGGCAGTCGCCGTTGCGCGTGCTGGCCAGGCTGCACCTGGTGGCCGCGGGCGGGACACGGCCGGACGAGACGGTCGGCCGGCCCCGGCTGGAGGGGGAGCCCGTCGACGAGCCGCTGGTCCGGCTGGCGGTGCCCAGCGCGTCGGAGGTGGCCGGGCGGCTCGAGGGCCTGGCGGGGCTGCTCCTCGCGGGGACGGAGGCGCCCGCGCTGGTGACGGCGGCCGTGGTGCACGGCGAACTGCTCGCCCTGCGCCCCTTCGGCTCATACAACGGCCTGGTCGCGCGGACCGCGGAGCGGATCGTGCTCGTGGGCAGCGGGCTCGACCCCAAGTCCATCTGCCCGGCCGAGGTCGGCCACGCCGAGCTGGGTGCGGAGGCCTATCTGGCCGCGCTCGACGGCTATGCGTCGGGCACGCCGGAGGGGGTCGGGGCCTGGATCGCGCACTGCGGCCGCGCGATCGAGCTGGGTGTGCGGGAAAGCACCGCGGTGTGCGAGGCGCTCCAGCGCGGAGCCGCCTGAGTCCACGACGCCTCCCGCGGCGGCCTGTCCGGCCGCTGCGGGGTGCCGCGCGGGGCGCAGGAAGTGCCGGACAGGGTTGCGGCGGCACCGGTCAACTCCGGTACCGCCGCTGGCATGTTCGCCGGGTTACCATGCGTGCACGATATTTGCCCATCAGGCCGGGGACTTTGCCCGTCACCTGGTGCGGCTGGCCCGTAATCGACGGGTCGGCGTCGCGTGGGTGCCCGGCGTTCATGCGTCGGTCCGTGGGGCCGTGGTGCGTGAAGGGCGTCCTCCCGGATGTCCCTGGTCTCGCGGGCCGTTAAGTCCTTTCTACTCCTGTCGCCGCTGAAGCGGAAGGTCGAGCCACAGTTCTTTGCATTTAGCACTAAACCTGGGCAATGCGGGCACCCGGCTCCCGGCGCCGCCCGGCCAGCCAGACCAGGCCCGCGGTCGCCGCGGCCGCGCCGACCGCGGCCGCCGCGACGAGAGCGGGGCGCGAGGGCATCGACAGGGCGGGCACCCGCTGCTTGAGCCGGACGGGGCGGTTGAAGGAGAGGACCGGCCAGTCGCGGGCCACGGCCTCCCGGCGCAGCGCCCGGTCGGGGTTGACCGCGTGCGGGTGGCCGACGGTTTCGAGCATGGGGATGTCGGTGACGGAGTCGCTGTAGGCGTAGCACCGGGAGAGGTCGTACCCCTCCGACTCGGCGAGCTCCTTGATGGCTTCGGCCTTGGTGGGTCCGTAGGCGTAGTACTCGACTTCGCCGGTGAAGGCGCCGTCCTCCACAACCATGCGGGTGGCCACCACGCGGTCCGCGCCCAGCAGTTCGCCGATGGGCTCGACGACCTCGGCGCCCGAGGTGCTGACAATCACCACGTCGCGCCCGGCGGTGTGGTGTGCTTCGATGAGGGAAGCGGCTTCGTCGTAAATGATCGGGTCGATGAGTTCGTGCAGGGTCTCGGCGACGATCTCGCGGACCTGCTGGACATTCCAGCCCCTGCAGAGCGCCGAGAGATACTCGCGCATCCGCTCCATCTGATCGTGATCGGCTCCGCCGGCGAGGAAGACGAACTGTGCGTACGCCGTGCGCAGCACAGCACGCCGGTTGATCAAGCCACCTTGGTAGAACGACTTGCTGAAGGTGAGCGTGCTCGACTTCGCAATGACCGTCTTGTCCAGATCAAAGAACGCGGCTGTCCGGGGCAACGAGTGGTTTTCCACGATGCCGAGCATAGGCGCCCTCCATTCGGCGTAAGCTGAGGCGTGTGGGTTTGCCTGAGAAGGCTCTCGGGTACACCATGGAAGTCACGGATCGTTCGCGACCGTGTCTAACCCGGTCCGACTCCTCCCCCCCCGAGTCGGCCGTGGGGACGACCCCCGCTCTCCCCCCCGGCGGGGGTCGTCGCATGTCCGGATGTATTTTGCGGGTCCTCACCCGGCATTCCTCCCTCCCGCGCCGCCCGTTCCGGCGGCTGCCTCCTCCCTTCATACACGCTACGCAGCGTAATCGGCGGGCTGCTCTGTGGAAGTCACCGGTATAGGTGACCGGGATATTCACAGCGGCTGAGTTGTCCACAGTTTTTGACCAAGATCCACATTGTTTTCCAGTTCGCTGCACGGTGATTCCCCGCGCTCTTCCGCGATGTCCGCGGATGCGAGAGCGCGCAGTTGAGACGGGGAGGACACCGTGGCCGGATCCAGCGCATCCGAATGGCCGCCCGCCGCCGGCGGGAGGCAGCGCGGACCACTGATCATCGCCGAGGACGAGGAGCTGCTCGACGACCTGCTGCGCCTGTGCGCGGCGGCCGGCGCCGTGCCCGAAGTGGCGCACGGCGCCCCAGCGCGCCGCGGCGCCGGCCTCGATCCACCGCTGATCCTGGTCGGGGAGGAGTGCGCGCGCCGCCTGCGCGGCTCGCGCCTCGCGGCTCACGGGGACGCGGTCCTGCTCGTCGGCCGGGACCGCGGCGACGCCGGGGTGTGGCAGCTGGCTGTGGAGATCGGCGCGCGGGATGTGGCGCTGCTGCCCGGCTGCGAGGGCCGGCTCGTCGAGCGGATCGCCGACGCCGTCGAAGGCGCCGGGCGGCCCGCCCTCACCGTCGGGGTGATCGGCGGATGCGGCGGCGCGGGTGCGAGCACGCTGGCGTGCGCCCTCGCCGTCAGCGCCGCCGCCGACGGGCGGCGCACCATGCTCATCGACGGAGATCCGCTGGGCGGCGGCCTCGACGTCCTGCTCGGCGGCGAACGAGTGGACGGGCTGCGCTGGCCTGCCTTCGCCGACTCCCGGGGCCGCGTGGCGTGCCGGGCGCTGGAGGAGGCCCTGCCCGAGCTCCACTCGATGCGCCTGCTCAGCTGGGACCGGAGCTCCTGTACGGCCGTGCCGCCAGAAGCGGTGAAGGCCGTGCTGGCCGCGGCGCGCCGCCGGGGCGGGGCGGTGGTGGTCGATCTGCCGCGCCGGCTCGACGAAGCTGCCCTCGAAGCCGTCGAACAGCTCGATGCGGGCCTGCTGGTGGTGCTGGCGGAGCTGCGGGCCGTGGCCGCGGCGCACCGCGTCGCCGCCACTGTCGGAGCGGTCATCGGCGACCTGCGGGTGGTCGTCCGCGCTCCGCGCACAGCCGGCCTCGACGGAGAGCAGGTCTCCCGCCTCCTCGGCCTGCCTCTCGCCGGCGAGCTCCCTCCGGAGACGGGCCTGGCGGCCGCGCTCGCAGCGGGCCGGCCGCCGGGCGGCGAGCGCGGCCCGCTGGCCCGGTTCTGCACCGACTTCTGGGCCTGCTTCGAGGCACTCCAGCGGGCGTCGTCATGAGCGCCGGACTGCTGGAGGCCGTGCGGCTGAGGCTGGCCGAGAGCGGCGCCGAACCCACGCCCGCCAAGGTCGCGGAGGCGCTGCGCCAGGAAGGGCGGTTGCTGGGAGACGCCGAGATTCTCGGCGTCGCCGCCCGGCTGCGCTCCGAGCTGATCGGTGCCGGTCCGCTGGAACGGCTGCTGGCCGAGCCCGACGTCACCGACGTCCTCGTCACGGCGCCCGACCAGGTCTGGGTCGACCGGGGCGCCGGCCTGCAGCGCACGGACGTCGTCTTCCCGGATGCCACGGCCGTGCGCAGGCTCGCCCAGCGGCTCGCAGCCATCGCCGGGCGGCGGCTGGACGACGCCCGCCCCTGGGTCGACGCCCGGCTGCCCGACGGCACGCGGCTGCATGCGGTGCTGCCCCCGATCGCCGTCGGCTCCACCTGCCTCTCGCTGCGCGTCGTGCGCCCCCGCGCCTTCACCCTGGACGACCTGGTGGCCGCCGGGACGGTGCCGCCGGGCGGGGACAGGCTGCTGCGGGCGGTGCTCGAAGCGAGGCTCTCGTTCGTGATCAGCGGCGGAACGGGCAGCGGCAAGACGACGCTGCTGACCACCTTGCTCGGGTTGGTGGCGCCGGACGAGCGGATCGTCCTCGCCGAGGACTCCGCCGAACTGCGCCCCGATCACCCGCACGTGGTCCGGCTGGAGACCCGCCCGGCGAACCAGGAGGGCATGGGCCTGGTCACCTTGCGGGACCTGGTCCGGCAGGCCCTGCGCATGAGGCCGGACCGGCTGGTGGTGGGCGAGGTCCGCGGAGCGGAGGTCACGGACCTGCTGGCCGCCCTCAATACCGGGCACGAGGGAGGCTGCGGCACGGTTCACGCGAATGCCGCGGCGGACGTCCCCGCCCGGCTCGAAGCGCTGGGCTCGGCCGCCGGTCTCGACCGGGCCGCGCTGCACAGCCAATTGGCGGCCGGCCTGTCGGTCGTCATCCACCTCGTACGGGAGCGCGGCGGGCGGCGGCGCGTCGCCGAGGTGCATGTGCTCGACCGGGACCCTGCCGGATTCGTCACTACCGTACCGGCCGTCGTCCGGGGCGCCGAGGGCTTTCAGCGGGCGCGCGGATGGGCCCGGCTGGCCGGGCTGTGCGAGCGGGGCGGAGCGACGCCGTGACCGGCGCAGGGACGATGCCGCCGACTGCGCTCACGAGCGCCGCCGCGCTGGGCGCGCTGTTCATGGCCTGGCCCCCGACCGGCCCCGGCCGGGAGCTGCGCCGCGCCCGGCTGCTGTTCGCGGGCGGCGGATCCGCCCCGCCCGCCGTCCCGTGGCCGCTCGCCTGGGTGGGAGAGCGGGCCGGCCGGCTGTGCCGGTGGGCGCGGGACAGGCGGGAGCTGATGTGCCTTCCGGTCGGCGGTGGGGTGGCCTTGTCGGGGGCGTCGCTGCTGCCGCTGGTGGCAGCGCTCGCAGCCGTCCCGCTCGTACGGAGGTGGCTGGCCGCTCGGCGGGAGCAGGGCGAACGGGAGCGGCGCGAGGCGGCAGTGATCGAGCTGTGCGGGACGGTCGCGGGCGACCTGCGGGCGGGCAGGCAGCCCGGCCAGGCGCTGGCAGGCGTGCCCGCGGGGGACTTGGGCCCGCAGTGGGCGGCCGTTGCGGCGGCGGCGAGGTTCGGCGGCGACGTGCCGGAGGCCCTGCGGGCCGTGGCCGTACGCCCCGGGGCCGAGGGGCTGCACGGTGTGGCCGCCTGCTGGCGCGTGGCCGTGGACGGGGGTGCAGGGCTCGCATCTGGGCTCGAACGGGTGGCTGCCGCGCTGAGCGCCGAGCGGGACCAACGGGAGGAGCTGCGGTCGCAATTGGCGGGCGCGCGGTCCACCGCCGTGATGCTGGCCCTGCTGCCCGTGCTCGCCCTGCTGATGGGCAGTGCGCTGGGAGCCGCGCCGCTGAGAGTGCTGCTGCACACCCCGGCCGGGCTCGGCTGTCTGCTCCTCGGCGGACTCCTGGAGGGCACCGGCATCGCCTGGACCGGGCGGATCGTGCGGGCGGCGGCAGGTGAGCCCCAAGGCCACCGTGGCGGCGAGCGGGGCAGGCCCGGCCCCTCGGCGGAAGGGAAAATCTCGTGAGCGCAAATGTTATCCACAGCCTGTGGATGGTGATTCTTGCGGGCGTCGCGTCCGCTTGCGCGGTGAGCGCGGCGGTCCGGATCCGCAGGAGAGCGGTGGCCCGCCGCCGGGCGGTCGCTCTGTTCGGGCGTGAACCCGCCACGGCCACGAGGGCGCAGGGGCTCAGGGCCTGTGCCGGCCGGCTGCCGGCGGCCCGGGACTGGCTTCCCGCGGCGGGGACCGGAGCCGCCGGGGTCATCCTCCTCGGCGGAGCGGCCGGGTGCGTGGCGGGACTCGCCGCCGCGTACGGCATGTGGCGGTGGCGACGGCGCCCGAAGAGGGCCGACCCGGCGGCCGAAGCCCCGGGACAAACCCGGTCGGGGGAGGCCGAGAGGCAACTTCCGCTGGCCGCCGATCTCATGGCCGCGTGCCTGGCGGCAGGCGCCGGGCCCAGAGAGGCGGCCGAAGCGGTCGGCCTGTCACTGGGCGGCCCGGTGGGCGAACGGCTCGCCCGGGCCGCGGCGGAAGTCCGGCTCGGCGGCGACCCGGCCACGGCCTGGGGCCGCTTGGGCGGCCTTCCGGGCGCCCGGGGGCTCGCCCGCTGTCTGGAGAGGGCGCAGGCGACGGGAGTGCCCGCAGTGGAGCCCATGTCGCGGCTCGCCGGCCGTTTGCGGGCCGAGCGCGGCAGGGCGGCGGGCATACGGGCCCGGCGCGCGGGCGTCCTGGCGACAGCCCCGCTCGGGCTGTGCTTCCTGCCCGCGTTCCTGACGGTCGGGGTGGTGCCCGTAGTGATCGGTCTGGCGAGTGGTTTGACGAAAGGACATTGACGGTGAGTGGGATGCAGGTCATGGCAGCGATGACGGTGGGGAAGACAATGGCGGGGAAGACGATGACAGCGCGGAGGACGCCCGTGCGCCGAGGCTGGTGCGGGGCGCATGGGGGACTGCCCGTCCGGGCGAGGTACCGGTCGCTGGGCGGAGAGCGGGGCCGGTGGTGGCCCGGCGAATGGGGCAAGCTCTGGCAGTGGCCGGTGCCGTGGCGAACACGCAGGCCGTGGGCCTTCGCGGGCGGCGATGCGGGCATGTCGACGGCCGAGTACGCCGTCGGCACCGTAGCCGCCTGTGCGCTCGCCGCCGTGCTCTACAAGGTGGTCACGAGCGGGGCGGTCAGCGCGGCTCTGCAGGGGCTCATCGGGAGGGCGCTCAATGCGCCGTTCTGACGGGGCGTCCGGTCAGTCGCCCGGGGCCGGTCGGCCGGCACTACGCACTGGACCGGACCGGGGTTCTGACGGAGGGTCCGGCGAGGTCGTCCTCGCCGGTCCCGCCGGTGGACCGGGCCGGCGCCCTCCGGCAGTCCCGGCGGCGGGAGGCCACCGGAGTCGTCCCCGGCGCTGCGACGGCGGCTATGTGACCGCTGAGGCCGCGATGGTGCTTCCGGCACTGATTCTCTTCGGCATGGCCTTGATCTGGGGGCTGATGGCCGCGGCCGCGCAGATCCAGTGCGTGGACGCCGCCCGGGCAGGTGCCCGGGCGGCCGCCCGGTCGGATCCGGAGACGGTGGCGGTCGCGGCGGCCCGGTCCGCCGCGCCGCAGGGGGCCCGTGTCGCCGTCGCACGGGAGGGCGACCTCGTACGGGTACGGGTCGAAGCCCGCGCGGCGGGGCCGCTCGCCGTGCGGCTGGGCGGAGAGGCGGTGGCCCTTGCGGAGGAGACGGTGCGGTGACCGGGGGATGGCCACGGTGTGGGTGGCGGTGGCGGTCACGGCGCTCTGCGCGGTGTTCGCGGCGCTGCTAGCCATGGGGCAGGCCGTGGTGGCCCGCCACCGGGCGGGCGGCGCGGCGGACCTGGCGGCGCTGGCCGCGGCGGACCACGCGCTCGACGGTCAGGAGGCCGCGTGCGGCCTCGCCCGGCGGGTGGCCGCCGCCCAGGGCACGAGAGTGGTGCGCTGCGCAGTGAGTGGCGAGATCGCCGAGGTCGCGGCCGAGGCCCGGGCGGGGCCGTATGCCGTCCGGGTGCGGTCGCGGGCGGGGCCCGCGGAAGCGGTGGGGTTCACCCCTGTGGCCGTATCGGCTGCTGGTTTCCTCACAGGCCCTGGTTTCCGAGACGCTGGCTTTCCGGGCCCCGGCCTACGAGACCCTGGCTTTCCGGGTCCCGGTCTCCGAGACCCTGGCCTTCCGGGTCCGGGCCTCCGAGACCCCGGTCTGCCGGGCCCCCGCCTTTGGGACCCCGGTCTGCCGGGTCTCGGACTCCAGGGGAATGCCTCCGCGGGCCTCAGCCTTCGGCCGGCCCCGGCGGGGCCTCCTTCGGCGGGGCCTCCTTCGGCGGGGCGTCCTCCGGCGGGGTGTCCTCCGGCGGGGCCGGGGCGTCCCTGAGGAGCCGGGCGAGGAGGCGGATCGCGGCTCGCTTGTCGAGGGGGTCGTTGCCGTTGCCGCACTTGGGGGACTGCACGCAGGAAGGGCAGCCCGTGTCGCACTCGCAGGCGGCGATCGCCTCGCGGGTGGCGGTGAGCCAGCGGGCGGCGGTGTGGAAGGCCCGCTCGGCGAAGCCGGCGCCGCCGGGGTGGCCGTCGTAGACGAACACCGTCGGCAGGAGCGTGTCGGGGTGCAGAGGGACGGAGACGCCGCCGATGTCCCAGCGGTCGCAGGTGGCGAAGAGGGGGAGCATGCCGATGGAGGCGTGTTCCGCAGCGTGCAGGGCGCCGCCGAGGGCTTCGGGGTCGATGCGGGCCTCGTCTAGCTGGTCCTCGGTGACGGTCCACCACACGGCGCGGGTCCGCAGCGTACGGGGCGGCAAGTCCAGTTTGGACTCGCCCAGGATCTCGCCGGTGATCAGCCGGCGGCGCAGGAAGGAGACGACCTGGTTGGTGACCTCGACCGAGCCGAAGCACAGCCGCGCCTCCCCCCAGGGGATCTCGGCGGCGGTCTCCAGGATGGAGATGGAGGTCGTGTCGCGGGCGGTGGTCGAGTACGGCGGGTCGGCCTGCTCGACGAGGGCGACGGAGTCCTCCAGGTCGAGGCGGCGGACGAGGTAGGTGCGGCCCTGGTGGAGGTGGACCGCGCCCTCGTGGACGGAGGCGTGGGCCGCGGCCGCGTCCACGGTGCCCAGCAGGCGCCCGGTGCCCTCCTCCACGACCTGGACGGGCCGGCCGCCGCCGCCCCGGATGTCGGTCAGGTCGGCGGCGCGCTCGCGGCGGGTCCAGTGCCAGGCGGTGCCGCGGCGGCGGAGCAGCTTGCGGCCTTCGAGCTGGGTGAGCACGCCCGGGGCCGCGGGCCCGAAGAGGGACAGGCCGGCCTCGGTGAGCGGCAGCTCGGCGGCCGCGGCGCACAGATGGGGGGCGAGGACGTAGGGGTTGTCGGGATCGAGGACGGTGGATTCCACGGGCTGCCGGAAGAGCGCCTCCGGGTGGTGGACGAGGTAGGTGTCCAGGGGGTCGTCGCGGGCGACCAGGATGGCCAGGGCTCCCCGGCCCGTACGGCCCGCGCGGCCGGCCTGCTGCCACAGGGAGGCCCGGGTGCCCGGGTAGCCGGTCAGGAGGACGGCGTCGAGGCCCGCGACGTCGACGCCGAGCTCCAGCGCGGTCGTGGCGGACAGGCCGAGCAGCTCGCCGGTGTGCAGGGCGTGCTCGATGGCGCGGCGCTCCTCGGGGAGGTAGCCGCCGCGGTAGGCGGCGACACGCCCGGGGAGCGAGCGGTCCACGGCGGCGAGGCGTTCCTGGGCGATCAGGGCGATGAGTTCGGCGCCGCGCCGTGAGCGCACGAAGGCGATGGTGCGGACGCCCTGGACGACGAGGTCGGTGAGGAGGTCGGCGCTCTCGGCGGTGGCGGTGCGGCGCACGGGGGCCCCGCGTTCGCCGTGGAGCTCGGTGAGCGGGGGCTCCCACAGGGCGAACAAGAGTTCGCCGCGCGGGGAGGCGTCCTCGGTGATCTCCACCACGGGGACGCCCGTGAGCCGGGTCGCCGCGGTGGCCGGGTCGGAGGCGGTGGCCGAGGCGAGGAGGAAGACCGGATCGGACCCGTAGCGGGCGCAGACGCGCCGGAGGCGGCGCAGCACCTGGGCGACGTGCGAGCCGAAGACGCCCCGGTAGGTGTGGCACTCGTCGATGACGACGTAGCGCAGGGCGCGCAGGAAGGAGGACCACTTGGGGTGGGCGGGCAGGATGGAGCGGTGGAGCATGTCGGGGTTGGTGAGCGCGTAATTGGCGTACTGGCGCACCCACTCCCGCTCCTCGACCGGCGTGTCCCCGTCGTACACGGCGGGCCGGACGCCCTTGCCCAGGGGCTCGGCGAGGGACCGTACGGCGCGCCGCTGGTCGGCGGCCAGGGCCTTGGTGGGGGCGAGGTACAGGGCGGTCGCGCCGCGGCCGTTCGGGGCCTCCGAGCCGTCCAGCAGGGCGCTGAGGACCGGCGCCAGGTACGCGAGGGACTTCCCGGAGGCGGTGCCGGTGGCCACGACCACCGACTCGCCGCGCAGCGCGTGCCCGGCGGTGAGAGCCTGGTGAGCCCAGGGCCGCTCGATGCCGGCGGCCCGGACGGCCTCGACCACTTCCGGCCGGATCTGCTCAGGCCAGGGGGCATGACGTCCCGGACGCGGGGGCAAGTGCTCCGTATGAGTGATGCGTGCAGCCCGGTCGGCCCCGGCGGTCAGTCGGTCGAGGACTGTCCGGGGAACGGGATGTACGCCCGCCTCCGGCGGGAGTTGATCGTTGGCCATCGGCACCGAGTGTGTCACTGGCGTGACGGACAATGGCGTCAAGGCGTCGTGCGCGCCTGCCGGTAAGTGATTGAATGCCATCGCGGCTGCCGATCCATGGGGGGCGACCGCTCGATGCAAGGTGCTGGAGGATCCGTGGACCTGTCCCTGTCGACCGAGACCGTAGGCGACCGTACGGTTGTCCGGGTCGGTGGCGAGATTGATGTGTACACCGCGCCCAAGCTGCGTGAGCAGCTGGTCGAGCTTGTCAACGACGGCAGCTATCACCTCGTCGTGGACATGGAGGGCGTCGACTTCCTCGACTCCACCGGGCTCGGCGTCCTGGTCGGCGGGCTGAAGCGGGTGCGTGCCCATGAGGGCTCGCTGCGCCTGGTCTGCAACCAGGAGCGCATTCTCAAGATTTTCCGTATCACCGGTCTCACCAAGGTGTTCCCGATCCACACCTCGGTGGAGGATGCGGTGCAGGCGACCGACTGAGGTCGCCGGGGAAGACTGTCACGCGGGGGGAACCCGGGCCCTGGCCCGGCCCCCTCGTGAGTCCGCCCTTTTCCGGATCAGGGGGAGAGGGCACGTACGACCGAGGGGGATGGCGTGGCCACCGTCGAACTGCTCTTCAGTGCCCTTCCCGAACATGTCCGGACCGCCCGGCTGGTGGCGGCCGCGGTGGCGCGCCGTGCCGGCGTGGACGAGGCCGTGCTGGACGAGGTCCGGCTCGCCGTGGGCGAGGCCTGTTCGCGCGCGGTCGGCCTGCACGTCGCCCATGAGGTGCCCACCCCCGTGCGGGTGACGCTGATCGAGGAGGAGAAGAAGTTCTCCATCGAGGTGGGGGACGACGCCCCCCGCCCCGCCCCCCTCGACCTCGCCTCTGCGAACGGTTCGGAGCGCCCCGCGCCCGGGCACGAGGACGCCGGCGCCGACAGCGAGGACGACATGGGCCTCGCCGTCATCAGCGGCCTGGTCGACGACGTCGAGGTGACCGCGGACGAGCGCGGCGGACTGATCCGTATGAGCTGGCCGATCGCCCCCGCGACCGTCGCGCCGTAGCCCGACCGGGCCTATTGCCGTAGCCCGCCCTCCTCGGACGGGCGTAACTCCGGGCTGCACCGGGATCGCGTCACGACGACGCCCCCGTCGACGTCCTTTTGCCGTCGCCTTCACAAATGTTCACCGGCCTCCGCCGTAGCCCGCCTGCCCGGGCCTGCCTTCGCCTGCCTTCGCCGGCTTCCGTCCGGATCTTCCGTGAATGGATCAGCCGAAATTCCGCGATCTTTTGCTGATCGTTTCCCCGCGCCGGAATGGATCTCCATCCGATCCCCGTCAGATCCCCGTCCGATCCTCATTCCGATCTCCATTGCCGATCTCCGTCCGAGATCGTTTATCCGGCGGATCATTTACTCGATCTTCACTTGCGCAGACCAATTCCCTTTGCTGCGCTCTGTTTTGATCTCGCCGGGCTCCCTACAATCCGTCCATCTTGAGCTCAGGACGCCTGAGCGTGGCTGCTGTTCCGTGCGCGTGGACCAATGGCGCGGAGGAGCTGCGCGCCCATGTGCCAAACGTCTAGGGAGGACGAATGGCGGGGCCCCTCACCCCTTCACAGGTGGACTTCAGTCAGCATCTCGCAGCCGAACTGACCCAGGGCAACCGCACCATGGTGATCGTGATCGCAGCCGTCGCGCTCGCGGCGCTCGTGGTCGCCGTCGCCCTGGTGCGGCAGGTCCTCGCGGCGGGCGAGGGCACCGACAACATGAGAAAGATCGCGGCGGCGGTGCAGGAAGGCGCCAACGCCTATCTCGCCCGGCAGTTGCGCACGCTCAGCGTATTCGCCGTGGCGGTGTTCTTCCTCCTGATGCTCCTGCCGGCCGACAACTGGTCGCAGCGCATCGGGCGTTCGGCCTTCTTCCTGATCGGAGCGCTGTTCTCGGCGGCCACCGGCTATATCGGCATGTGGCTCGCCGTGCGCAGCAACGTGCGGGTCGCCGCGGCGGCGCGCGAGGCCACTCCGGCGCCGGGCGAACCGGAGAAGGATCTGACGGCCGTGTCCCACCGGGCCATGAAGATCGCGTTTCGGACGGGTGGCGTCGTCGGGATGTTCACCGTCGGCCTCGGCCTGCTGGGCGCCTCCTGCGTCGTCCTCGTCTACGCGGCCGACGCGCCCAAGGTGCTGGAGGGATTCGGGTTCGGCGCGGCGCTGCTGGCCATGTTCATGAGGGTCGGCGGCGGCATCTTCACCAAGGCGGCCGACGTCGGCGCCGACCTCGTCGGCAAGGTCGAACAGGGCATCCCCGAGGACGACCCGCGCAACGCCGCCACCATCGCGGACAACGTGGGCGACAACGTCGGCGACTGCGCGGGCATGGCGGCCGACCTCTTCGAGTCGTACGCCGTGACGCTGGTGGCCGCGCTGATCCTCGGCAAGGCGGCGTTCGGTGACGCGGGTCTCGCCTTCCCCCTGCTCGTCCCCGCGATCGGCGTGCTCACGGCGATGGTCGGCATCTTCGCGGTCGCGCCGCGTCGCACCGACCGCAGCGGGATGAGCGCGATCAACCGCGGGTTCTTCATCTCGGCCGTCATCTCGCTGGCCCTGGTTGCCGCCGCGGTGTTCGCGTACCTGCCCTCCAGCTACGCCGATCTGAAGGGCATCGGGGACGAGGCCATCCGCGCCCACTCCGGCGACCCCAGGGTGCTGGCGCTCGTGGCCGTGGCCATCGGCATCGTCCTCGCCGCGCTCATCCAGCAGCTGACGGGGTACTTCACGGAGACCAGCCGGCGGCCGGTGCGCGACATCGGCAGGACGTCCCTGACCGGCCCGGCGACGGTGGTCCTCGCCGGCATCGCCATCGGCCTGGAGTCCGCCGTCTACTCGGCGGTGCTCATCGCGCTGGCCGTCTACGGGGCGTTCCTGCTCGGCGGCACGTCCATCATGCTGGCCCTGTTCGCGGTCGCGCTCGCCGGCACCGGCCTGCTGACCACCGTCGGCGTCATCGTCGCCATGGACACCTTCGGCCCGGTCTCCGACAACGCCCAGGGCATCGCCGAGATGTCCGGCGACGTCGAGGGCGCCGGCGCGCAGGTCCTCACCGACCTCGACGCCGTCGGCAACACCACCAAGGCCATCACCAAGGGCATCGCCATCGCCACGGCCGTCCTGGCGGCGTCGGCGCTCTTCGGCTCGTACCGCGACGCGATCGCCACCGCCGTGCAGGACGTGCACGCGAAGTCCGGGGAGCTGGGTCTGAGTCTGGACATCTCGCAGCCCAACAACCTCGTCGGACTGGTCCTCGGGGCCGCGGTCGTCTTCCTCTTCTCCGGGCTGGCGATCAACGCCGTGTCCCGGTCGGCGGGCGCGGTGGTCTACGAGGTGCGGCGACAGTTCCGCGAGCACCCCGGGATCATGGATTACAGCGAGCAGCCGGAGTACGGGCGTGTGGTGGACATCTGCACCAAGGACGCGCTGCGCGAACTCGCCACGCCCGGCCTGCTGGCCGTCATGGCGCCCATCGCGGTCGGCTTCTCGCTCGGCGTCGGCGCGCTCGGCTCGTACCTCGCGGGCGCCATCGGCACCGGCACCCTGATGGCCGTCTTCCTCGCCAACTCCGGTGGCGCCTGGGACAACGCCAAGAAGCTGGTGGAGGACGGGAAGTACGGCGGCAAGGGCAGCGAGGCGCACGCCGCGACGGTCATCGGCGACACGGTCGGGGACCCCTTCAAGGACACCGCCGGGCCGGCCATCAACCCGCTGCTGAAGGTCATGAACCTGGTGGCGCTGCTGATCGCCCCCGCGGTGGTCAAGTTCTCCTACGGCGTCGACGCCAACAAGGGCCTGCGGATCGGGGTCGCGGCGCTGGCGATCGTCGTCATCGTCGGTGCGGTGTACGTCTCGAAGCGGCGCGGCGTCGCGGTGGGAGACGACGGGAACGCCGAACTGGCGGCGAAGTCCGCCGATCCGGCGGTGGTGTCGTAAGAGTGAGAAGCGGCGCTGTAAGAAACTGACGCCCCGGCACTTCGACCCCGGTCGGCGGCGGTGGCATGCAGTCCGTCGCCGCCGGCCCGGGAAACAGGTGCGGTGAATGACACGCTGCGCTTGGTGCAAATGGCTTTAAAAGGGGGCATACGGGGTGCCCGCCACCTGGGTGGTCCCGCTCGGACGTGTAAGTTCCGGGCCGAGAGCCATCGAAGGGACCGATCCGGTGAACAAGAAGCTCGCGGCCGCACTGTCCGGCGGTACGGCGCTCCTGCTGGCGCTGACCGGCTGCAGCGGCGACGACGACCAGAGCAAGAAGAAGCTGGACGACTGGGCCAAGAAGGTCTGCGACCAGATGCAGCCCCAGGTGAAGAAGATCCTGGACGCCAACAAGTCGATCGCGAGCGTCCAGACCGAGGAGGACTCCAAGAAGGTCCAGCAGACCGACTCCGCGGGCTTCCAGGTCAGCGTCGACGCGTACAAGGCGCTCGCCAACGCGGTGCAGGACGCGGGCGCTCCGCCGGTCAAGGACGGCGAGACCAGCCAGAAGAACGCCGTCAAGGCGCTCAACGACCTCTCCACGGCGTACGCGAACCTGAAGAAGCGGAGCGACGCCCTCGACACCGGCGACAAGAACAAGTTCGGCGAGGGGCTCAGGAGCATCGGCGGGGACATCGCCAAGCTCAGCGGCCAGAGCTCCGAGGCGCTCAAGAAGCTGCAGGAGGGCGACGTCGGCAAGGCCATGGCCAAGCAGCCGGGCTGCCAGAAGAACTCGCTCTCGCCGTCGCCGTCGAAGGGCTGACCCCGGCGTCGCCGGACCCGGCGCCCGGCGCCGGCCGGGCCGGGCTCGCGGCGGGGCACGGCGCGGCCGCGGCCCCGGGGCGCGGCGCCGCACCCCGCCGCTTTCGGCGTTTGCCGGTGCCGCCCCCGACAATGGTCCCGTGAGTACGCTCCTTCCCGCCGCCGACCGCGCGCGCAGCTCCCGGCTGCGCGACGCCCTGCTCGCCGCCGCCTTCACCGCCGACGGCCTCCTCGACCTGCTGGGCGCCCCCGCCTACGCCGCCCTCGCCCGCAGCGAGACCGTCCCGGCCCTGCGCGCCACCCGCGGCGACGGGCCGCTGGAGACGCTGGTCCGCCTCTTCCTGCTGCAGATGCCGGCCCCGTACGCGCGGGTCGCGGCCGCGCTGCCCGCCGACGACTGCCTCGCCGGGGGCTGGCTCGTCCGTGACGGGGACGCCGTCCGCGCCACCGTGGACGTGCGCCCCTACGGCGGTCCCGACGGGCAGGACTGGTGGATCGTCTCCGACCTGGGCTGCGCCGTCGGCGGTGCCGGCGGCATCGCCGGGGGCGGGACCGGCCCCTCCGGGGTCGACCGCGCGCAGCTCGTCCTCGGCGTCGGCGGCGCCTCGACCACCCTCGCGGGCATCACCGTCCGCACGCCCGTCGCCAGCGCCCTCGACCTGGGCACGGGCTCCGGCATCCAGGCCCTGCACGCCACCCAGCACGCCACGCGCGTCACCGCCACCGACCTCAACCCGCGCGCCCTGCACATCGCGCGGCTCACGCTGGAGCTGTCCGGCGTCGCCGAGGCGGACCTGCGCGAGGGCTCGCTCTTCGAGCCCGTCGCCGGCGACACCTTCGACCTGATCGTCTCCAACCCGCCGTTCGTCATCTCGCCCGGCGCCCGCCTGACCTACCGCGATGGCGGCATGGGCGGCGACGACCTGTGCCGCACCCTCGTCCAGCAGTCGGCCGACCGGCTGAACGACGGCGGCTACTGCCAGCTGCTCGCCAACTGGCAGCACGTCGAGGGCGAGGACTGGCGCGAGCGGCTCTCCTCCTGGGTGCCGCGCGGCTGCGACGCCTGGATCGTCCAGCGCGAGGTGCAGGACGTCGCCCAGTACGCCGAGCTGTGGCTGCGCGACGCGGGCGACCACCGCGCCGACCCGGCCGAGTACGCGGCCCGCTATGACGCGTGGCTGGACGAGTTCGAAGCCCGCAGGACCAAGGGCATCGGATTTGGCTGGATCACGCTGCGCAAGTCGGGCGCCGACCGGCCGTCCGTGGTCGCCGAGGAATGGCCGCACCCCGTCGAGCAGCCGCTCGGCCCCACCGTCCGCGACCACTTCGACCGGCAGGACTTCCTGCGCACGCACGACGACGCCGCGCTGCTCGCCTCGCGCTTCGTCCTGGCCGGCGAGGTCGTGCAGGAGCAGGTCGGCCTCCCGGGCGCGGAGGACCCCGAGCACGTGGTGCTGCGCCAGAACCGCGGCATGCGGCGGGCCACCAAGGTGGACACCGTCGGCGCGGGCTTCGCGGGCGTGTGCGACGGCTCCCTCACCGCCGGCCGGATCCTCGACGCGATCGCCCAGCTGGTCGGCGAGGACCCGGTGCTGCTGCGGGACCGGACGCCGGAGGCGATCAGGATGCTCGTCGAACAGGGCTTCCTGACGCCGGCGGGGGAGTAGGCGGGAGCAGGCGGAGTAGGCCTACGGGCGGACGGAGGCGTCTGCGCTCACCGGGCTTCCACCACCGGGAAGCCCAGCGCGGCGACCTCCGCCGCCACGTCGGCGAACCCGGCCGAGGGGCTGAGCGCGGCGACGACGGGTGCGGTAAGGGGTTCGCCGGCCAGGACCGACGCCACCGCGGCGCGGTCCACGGCCCTCTCCAGGTGGTCCTCGGCGTCCGCCGCGTAGGCCTCAGCGCGGGCCTCGACGCTGCCGTCCGCCAGCAGCCCGAAGAGCCAGGCTCCGTCCGTCTCGTCCTTGCCGAACTTCACGGGGCCGCACTGCCACCCGTCCGCCCCGCCGACGTGCCAGGCGCACAGCGTGGCGTCGAAGAACCCCTCGAAGAGGAACGCCTCCTCGGCCGGGTACGCGGCGAGCGCGGCGGGGAGCCCGCCGAGCAGCCCGGGCCAGTGGGCGCGCGGCTCCTCACGCCACGGTGTGGCGACGCACTCGTGGTCGAAGCCGTACAGGAACGTGCCCTCCGGACCGAAGGCGATCGCGTAGAGGTCGCCCCCGGCGTTGTCCATCGAGGCCAGCGCCACGCCGTCAGCCCAGTGGGGGGCGAAGGCGTGGTCACGGTACTGCGGATAGTCCCGTTCGAGGATGATGTCCAGGACGGCCAGGGCCCGGCAGTGCGCCAGCAGCGCCGCCGGGTCCGGCAGCCTCGGTATGAGGTCGTGGACGGTCTCGATGTCGGCGGCGTGATCGTCGGCGGTCATGTGCTCATTGAAGTGCCCACCACTGACAACGCCGCCTCGCTCACGTGACGGCCCCCACTCCACGCCCGCGTTTACGAACCGCAATTCCGGACATCGTTTTCAGGACAACCTGCTGCCCGCGGCCCGGCCGGACGCTTATGCGCCGGACGCGTCGGGCAGGGCCATGTCAAGGATCGTCCCGGGGTCCGGTGACTCTTTCGGGTCCAAGCCCGCACTCCCGCGGCGCGCGGCCCGCCGACCGCCCCTCCGTTGTCAGACCCTTGGCCAGGGCAGCCGGGGTCCGGCGAAGCGCGGCGCCGGGGGCGGAGTGGACGTAGCCTTCATTACGACCCTAAGAGTGTGATGTTGGATACCGTGCTGGTTAGAACGTACATCGGGTTACCGTTCGAGTGGCGTTGCGGACTTTTTCCGTTTGACACGGGGGCGGGATGTACCGTCACACTCCGCAGCGTCACCGCAGCGCCCACACCGAGTGCCGACCGGAAGAAGAGCGAAGTTGTCCCCGACCAGCGAGACCGCAAAGGGCGGCCGCCGACTCGTCATCGTCGAGTCGCCTGCCAAGGCGAAGACGATCAAGGGCTACCTCGGCCCCGGATACGTCGTCGAGGCGAGCGTCGGGCACATCCGTGACCTGCCGAACGGGGCCGCCGAGGTCCCGGCGAAGTACAAGGGCGAGCCCTGGGCCCGTCTCGGCGTCAACGTCGATAAGGACTTCCAGCCGATCTACGTCGTGAACCACGACAAGAAGGACCAGGTCAAGAAGCTCAAGGAGCTGCTGGCCGAGTCCGACGAGCTCTTCCTCGCCACCGATGAGGACCGCGAGGGCGAGGCCATCGCCTGGCACCTGCAGGAAGTCCTCAAGCCCAAGGTCCCCGTCCGCCGGATGGTCTTCCACGAGATCACCAAGGACGCGATCCAGGCCGCCGTCGCCAGCCCGCGCGAGCTGAACAAGAAGCTCGTCGACGCCCAGGAGACCCGCCGCATCCTCGACCGCCTCTACGGCTACGAGGTCTCGCCGGTCCTGTGGAAGAAGGTCATGCCGCGGCTGTCGGCCGGCCGTGTGCAGTCGGTGGCCACCCGCCTCGTCGTCGAGCGGGAACGCGAGCGCATCGCCTTCCGCTCCGCCGAGTACTGGGACCTCACCGGCATCTTCGACACGGGCCGCCCCGGCGACAACAGCGACCCGTCGACGCTGACCGCCCGCCTGGCCTCGGTCGACGGCAAGCGCGTCGCCCAGGGCCGCGACTTCGGGTCGACCGGCCGGCTGAAGGACTCCGCCCAGGTCCTCCACCTGGACGAGGCCAATGCCCGCGCCCTGGCCGCCGCCCTGGCGGACGCGTCGTTCGCCGTGCGCTCCGTCGAGTCCAAGCCGTACCGCCGCTCGCCGTACGCCCCGTTCCGTACGACCACGCTGCAGCAGGAGGCCTCGCGCAAGCTCGGCTTCGGCGCGAAGGCCACCATGCAGGTGGCCCAGAAGCTGTACGAGAACGGCTTCATCACCTACATGCGTACGGACTCCACGACGCTGTCGGACACGGCGGTGAACGCGGCCCGTGCGCAGGTCACGCAGCTCTACGGCGCCGACTACCTGCCGGAGAAGCCGCGCACGTACGCCGGCAAGGTCAAGAACGCCCAGGAGGCGCACGAGGCGATCCGGCCTTCGGGTGATCGTTTCCGCACGCCCGCCGAGACCGGCCTGTCCGGCGACCAGTTCCGGCTCTACGAGCTGATCTGGAAGCGGACCGTCGCCTCCCAGATGAAGGACGCGACGGGCAACTCCGTCACCGTCCGGATCGGCGGCCGGGCGAGCGACGGCCGGGACGCCGAGTTCAGCGCCTCCGGCAAGACCATCACCTTCCACGGCTTCATGAAGGCCTACGTGGAGGGCGCGGACGACCCGAACGCCGAGCTCGACGACCGCGAGCGCCGCCTGCCGCAGGTCACCGAGGGCGACCCGCTGGCCGCCCGGGAGATCACGGCCGACGGCCACGCCACCAAGCCCCCCGCCCGCTACACCGAGGCCTCGCTGGTCAAGGAGCTGGAGGAGCGGGAGATCGGCCGCCCGTCGACGTACGCGTCGATCATCGGCACCATCCTCGACCGCGGCTACGTCTTCAAGAAGGGCACGGCGCTCGTCCCGTCCTTCCTGAGCTTCGCCGTCGTCAACCTGCTGGAGAAGCACTTCGGCCGGCTCGTCGACTACGACTTCACCGCCTCCATGGAGGAGGACCTCGACCGCATCGCCCGCGGCGAGGCCCAGGCCGTGCCGTGGCTGCGCCGCTTCTACTTCGGTTCCGCGGACGGCCCCGAGGGTTCTGCCGCCGACGCCGGCAACGGCGACGGCGACCACCTCGGCGGCCTCAAGGAGCTCGTCACCGACCTGGGCGCGATCGACGCCCGCGAGGTGTCCTCCTTCCCCGTCGGCGAGGGGATCGTGCTGCGCGTCGGCCGCTACGGCCCGTACGTGGAGCGCGGCGAGAAGGACGCCGAGGGCCACCAGCGCGCCGACGTCCCGACCGACCTGGCCCCGGACGAGCTGACCGTCGAGTACGCCGAGGAGCTGCTCGCCAAGCCGAGCGGCGACTTCGAGCTGGGCACCGACCCCGGCACCGGCCACCAGATCGTCGCCAAGGACGGCCGCTACGGCCCCTACGTCACCGAGATCCTCCCCGAGGGCACCCCGAAGACCGGCAAGAACGCGGTCAAGCCGCGCACGGCCTCGCTCTTCAAGTCCATGTCCCTCGACACGGTCACGCTGGAGGACGCGCTCAAGCTCATGGAGCTGCCGCGCATCGTCGGCAAGGACGCCGAGGGCACCGAGATCACCGCGCAGAACGGCCGCTACGGGCCGTATCTGAAGAAGGGCACCGACTCGCGCTCCCTGGAGACCGAGGAGCAGCTCTTCACGATCACGCTGGACGAGGCCCTCGCGATCTACGCCCAGCCCAAGCAGCGCGGGCGTGCCGCGGCCAAGCCGCCGCTGAAGGAGCTGGGCACCGACCCGGTCAGCGAGCGCCCCGTCGTGGTCAAGGACGGCCGCTTCGGCCCGTACGTGACGGACGGCGAGACCAACGCGACGCTGCGCCGTGACGACGACGTCGAGACGATCACGCCGGAGCGCGGCTACGAGCTCCTGGCGGAGAAGCGCGCCAAGGCCCCGGCGAAGAAGACCGCGAAGAAGGCCGTCGCCAAGAAGGCGCCGGCGAAGAAGACCGCCGCCAAGAAGACGGCGGCCAAGAAGACCGCGGCGAAGAAGACGACGACCGCGAAGAAGACCACGGCCGCCAAGAAGACGACCGCGGCGAAGAAGACGACGGCGAAGAAGGTGGCCGCGGCCGCCGAGGCCGCCGCCGAGTGACCTGCCCGCCTCCCCCCGGCACGCGCCGGGGGGAGGCGGGGCCGGTTCCGTCAGCCCCCGTGGGGCATCCATTCGTTCGGGCGTACGTTCGGGCAAAAAGGCGGAAGCCCTGCGCAGCCGGATAGGCTGGCAGGATGACGCGAGCCGAGCAGCCAACCGTGGTGACCTCCACCTCCGGCGCCCTAGCCGCGGACTCCCGCGAGCGTGCCGTCCGGTCCCTGCTGCGTTTCCCCCCGCTGCGGCGGCTGTGGAACGCCCAGTTCGCCGGCGGTGTCGGAGACTCCCTCGCCCTCCTCGTGCTCCTGCTGCTGTCGCTGCAGGCCGCCGTCGCGGAGGGCTCCTTCGGCGGTGGCTACCGGGGCGCGGCCCTCGCCGTCGCCGCGGTTCTCGCGGCCCGGCTGCTGGCGACCCTCCTCTTCGGCGCGGTCCTGCTCGGGCCGCTCTCCTCGCTCATCGCCCCGGCCGGTCCCCTCGACCGCCGGTGGACCATGATCGGCGCGGACGGCGTCCGGGCCGCCCTGCTGGTCGTCGCGCCCCTGTGGCTCGGCTGGACGGGCAGCCGTGCGCCCGCCTTCCTGCTGATCACGGCCTTCGTGGTCGGCGTCGCCGAGCGCGTGTGGACCGTCGTCAAGGACGGCGCGGCCCCCGCGCTCCTGCCCGCGCCCGCCGTGGAGGGCTCCGCCGTACGGCCGCTGCCCGATCACTACGACGCGCTGCGGCGCCTCTCGCTGCGGACGAGCTTCGTGTCGCTGCCCTTCGCCGCGGCCGCGTTCCTCGCCGTCACGCTGATCGGCAATCTGCTCGGGGCCGGCATCGACTGGTTCCACCAGCACCAGGCGGCCCTCGGATCATTCCTCGCGGCCGCGCTGTTCACCGGATCGGCCACCATCCTCTGGTTCCTGGAGCTGCCCGGCGCGAAGGGGCCCCGCGTGCGCTCCCCGCTGGAGGGCCTGCGCCGGCCCCGCAGCGCCGAGGGCCCCGACACCGGCCGCACGGGCGCCATCCCGGTGCTCGTCCTGGCCTGCGCCGCCGTCGCCGGGGCGATCGCCGCGGCCGTCGGCGTCGCCGCCCTGCAGGCCGTCGACCTCGGCGGCGGGCCCGTGGCCTTCGGGCTGCTCGTGCTCGCGCTCAGCGGCGGCCCCGTCATCGGCATCCGCAGCGCCGTCAAGGTGCTCCCCGGCTTCTCCCGGCGCCGGCTCCTCGCGCTGGCCATCGCGCTGACCGGCCTGGCGCTGCTCGCCGCCGGCCTCGTGCCCGACCCCACGACGGTGCTCCTGCTCGTGCTGCTCGCCGGCGTCTGCGCGGGCATCGCCGCCAACACCGGCCACTCCCTCCTGGACCAGGAGACGGAGGAGGCCCGCCGGCCCCGCACGACCGACCACCTGCACGCCGTCGTGCGCGTCACCGCGGCCCTGGGCGCCGTCGCCGCACCGCTGCTCGCCGCAGGCATCGGGCCGCACCGGCTGGAGAGCGGCGGCTTCGTCTTCGCGCACGGCGGCGCGGCCTTCACGCTGATGCTCGTCGGCGCGCTGCTGCTCCCCGTGGGCGCCATCGTGCTCGGCAAGACCGACGACCGCCACGGAGTACCGTTCCGGCGCGACCTGATGGACGTGCTGCGCGGCGGCGACCCCGAGCAGGCGCCCGCCGCCACGGGCTTCTTCATCGCCTTCGAGGGCGGCGACGGCGCCGGCAAGTCCACCCAGGTGCGGGCCGTCGCGGAGTGGATCCGCTCCAAGGGCCACGAGGTCGTGGTCACCCGCGAGCCCGGCGCCACGCCGATCGGGCAGCGGCTGCGCGCGATCCTGCTGGACGTCTCCTCGGCCGGCCTCTCGGACCGCGCCGAAGCGCTGCTCTACGCGGCCGACCGCGCCGAGCACGTCGACTCCGTCGTCCAGCCCGCCCTCGCACGCGGCGCCGTCGTCATCTCCGACCGCTACATCGACTCGTCCGTCGCCTACCAGGGCGCCGGGCGCGACCTCTCGCCGACCGAGATCGCCCGCATCAACCGGTGGGCCACGGGCGGGCTCGTCCCCCACCTGACCGTGCTGCTCGACGTCTCCCCGGAGACTGCGCGAGAACGTTTCACCGAGGCGCCCGACCGGCTCGAGTCCGAGCCCATGGAGTTCCACGACCGCGTCCGCACCGGGTTCCTCACCCTGGCCTCCGCCGACCCCTCGCGCTACCTCGTCGTGGACGCCGGGCAGGCGCCCGAGGACATCACCACCGTCGTACGCCACCGCCTCGACCAGGCCCTGCCGCTCTCCGCGACCGAGATCGAGGCCCGCGAGCAGGCCCGCAAGGCCGCCGAGGAGGAGGCCCGCCGCAAGGCCGAGGAAGAGGCCGCGCGCAAGGCGGAGGAGGCGCGGCTGGAGCGCGAGCGCCAGGAGCAGCTCGCCAAGCTCCGGGCCGAGGAGGAGGAGCGCAAGCGGCGCGAGGCCGAGGAGGCCCGCATCCGCGAGGAGGCGCGTCTCGCCGAGGAGGCCCGCCGGCAGGCGGAGGAGGAGCGCAAGCGTCGCGAGGCGGAGGAGCGGACCCGCGCCGCCGAGCAGGAGCGGCTCCGCAAGCAGGCCGAGGAAGAGGCCCGGCTGCGGGCCGAGGCGGAGGAGCGCCGCCTGGAGAAGCAGCGCAAGGCGGAGGAGGCGCTGCTGAAGGCGGAGCAGGCGCGGGTGGCGGCGGAGGCCGCGGCTGCGGCTGCCGCTTCGGCTGCGCCGGGCTCCTCCGGTGCGGGTGCGGGTGCGGCGGCGGAAGCCGCTTCCGAGGCGCCGACGGTCGAGCGGCCTTCGCTCCGTAAGGAGCAGCAGGAGACCGCCCGGGAGGAGCGGCAGACCGCGGTGCCGGCGGGGAGCTCCGATGAGACGCAGACGGTGCAGACGCCGTCCGTCCACCGGCCGGACCCGCGGAACATGGACCTCACCACCGGGATCAGCCCCGACACGACGCCCACGGTGGAGCGGCCTCGTGTCGACGCGCGGGCGTCGGACGAGACGGAGGTGCTGCCGCCGCTGTGGCCCGTGTCGCCTCCTCCTGCTGCCCCGCAGCGGGTGACGTGGGGTGTGGATCGGCCGTCGGAGCCCGATCAGGAGCCGTCGTCCCCGGAGACGTCGCAGAAGCCGTCGCGGGAGTCCGAGGAGACGGCCGTCCTGCCGCAGCCGCCGGTTGCGGATGCGGACACCGCTGTGACGGAGGTTCTTCCTCCGGTGCCTCCCGTACGACCGGAGGAGCGTTCCGAAGACCCCGCGGACCGGGTGCCCGACTGGCTGTTCCGGCCGGAGGAGCGGACGGACGCTGCCGCGGGCGCGGGCGCGGGCGCGGACGCCGAGCGCACGCGGGAGATGCCGCGGGTGACCGACGAGGACGCGCAGGGCGGCGCGGCGAAGGGCCGTCGCCGTCCCGGCTGGGCGGAGGAGACCTCCGGCCCGGGCGGCTCGGAGGACGACCGCCCGACCCTGGCGGACGAACTCCTCGGCCCGCGAACGAAGCCGGGTGGCCGCAAGGACGGCAACGACGGCCGTAAAGGCGGCCGTGGGGGCGACCGCGGCCGCGGTCGCTGAGACGGGGTCTTGCCCGGACGGGCGTGGTTTCGGCACCGCCGGACCGCGCCGTTGCGGCTGAGCGCTGCGGCGGAATGGAGAGGCGGGGCCTCTCCGCTCCGTCCGGGTTGCTGCCGGCCGACGGTGCCGGATGCGAGTGCCGGGCGCCGTTCGCCGGCGCGGCTTCGCCGTCAGGCGAGAAGATCTCCGCTGCGATGGCGCTCAGCCACAACGCCGCGGTCCAGCGGTGCCGGACGGGCAGGCACCCCCCAGGCGCCCGGCGATCAAGCCCCCGCCCCCTCGCCCGGCGTCCCCTGTCAGTCCCGTGGCTCACAATGGGGGTCGCAGGGCAATGACGCGGAGGGCAGCCATGGCGGTGTGGGACGACCTGGTCGGTCAGGACCGGGTGATGGAGCAGCTCTCCGCGGCCGCGCGGGATGCGGATGTGTTCGTCACCGCCGCGGCGTCGGTGCCCGGAGAGGCGCCCCCGAGCGGCGGGTCGATGACGCACGCCTGGCTCTTCACCGGTCCCCCCGGCTCCGGCCGGGCCACCGCCGCCCGTGCCTTCGCCGCCGCCCTGCAGTGCGTGAGCCCGGACCGGGCCGTCGGCGGGACCCCCGGCTGCGGTTTCTGCGAGGGTTGTCACACCACGCTCGTGGGCACGCACGCGGACGTGGAGATCGTCCGCACCGACCAGCTGTCGATCGGCGTCAAGGAGACCCGTGACCTGGTGCGCCGCGCTCAGCTCTCCCCGGCCGGAGGCCGCTGGCAGGTGATCGTCCTGGAGGACGCGGACCGGCTGACCGAGGGCGCGGGCAACGTCCTTCTGAAGGCCGTCGAGGAGCCGGCGCCCCGTACGGTCTGGCTCCTGTGCGCGCCGTCCCTGGAGGACGTGCTGCCGACCATCCGCTCCCGCTGCCGCCTGCTCACCCTGCGCACGCCGCCGGTGGCGGCCGTGGCCGACATCCTCGCCCGCCGCGACGGCATCGAGCCCGAGATGGCCGCGCGCGTGGCCCGCGCCACGCAGGGCCACATCGGCCGGGCCCGCCGCCTGGCCACCGACGAGCGGGCCCGCGCCCGCCGCGCGGCCGTGCTCAAGCTGCCGCTGCGCGTGGACGACGTCGGCGGCTGCCTGAAGGCGGCCCAGGAGCTGATCGACGCCGCCGCCGAGGACGCCAAGCAGGTCGCTGAGGAGGTCGACGCGAAGGAGACCGAGGACCTGCGGGCGGCGCTCGGCGCCGCGGCCGGTACGGGCAGCCGCCTCCCGCGCGGCACGGCGGGCGCCATGAAGGAGCTCCAGGACCGCCAGAAGCGCCGCAGCACCCGTACCCAGCGCGACAGCCTGGACCTGGCCCTGGTCGACCTGACGGGCTTCTACCGCGACGTCCTGGCGATGCAGCTCGGCTCGCGCGTCGAGGTCGCCAACGCGGACATGCAGGACGCGCTGGAGCGCGTCGCCCGGGCGTCGGGCCCGGAGCGGACGCTGCGCCGCATCGAGGCGATCATCGGCTGCCGCCGCGCCCTGGACCGGAACGTGGCCCCGCTGCTGGCGGTCGAGGCGATGACGATGGCGCTGCGCGCCGGCTGAAGGGTACGGGCGCACGAAGGGTGAGCGCATGCGCGGTTACGCACTCTCACTCATATGAGGCCTCCTGGGCCCGGCGGCTGGCGGCAGCCCGCAGAGCTGCCGATACCCTCCGTCGGGGCACATGCGATCGTCCGTAACGCTGCGTAATGCCCGGCTCCTTGCTGCCCTGCACCTCACCCCCGCATTCGCGCAGCTCCACGCCTTCACGCAGAGGGACCGCCGATGGATTCCAGCCGCCTGTTCCGTACGTCCGGCACCGCCATCGCGGCCGCCGCGCTGCTGATCTCGGGCTGTGCGCTCGGGAGCGGCTCGCCGCGGGCGACGGCGGCGGCGAGAGCGTACGACGCGGGTGACGGCCGGAGCAGCGGCTTCCCCGGCTTCGAGAATTTCGGTGCGGGTACGGCCGGCGCGCCGGGCGCAGCGGACGAGGCCCCCGGGGGTCTGTACCGCAAGGGGGACACCCCCACGCTCACCCCCCTCCCGGCCGCCCTCCCCCCGGCCCTGCGCCGCTACTACGCCCAGAAGCTCACCTGGCACTCCTGCGGCACCAGCGGCTTCGAGTGCGCCACTCTCATGACCCCGCTGGACTACGACCACCCCCGCGGGGCGGACGATCTCAAGCTCGCCGTCTCCCGCAAGAAGGCCACCGGCGCCGGCCACGCCAAGCGCCTCGGCTCCCTCATGGTCAACCCGGGCGGGCCGGGCGGCTCGGCGGTCGGCTACCTCCAGCACTACGCGGGCCTCGGCTATCCCGCGGCCGTCCGCGCCCACTACGACATGGTCGCCATGGACCCCCGAGGCGTTGCCGGCAGCGAACCGGTCACCTGCCTCTCCGACACCGAGATGGACCGCTACACCGAGGTCGACCAGACCCCCGACGACGCCGCCGAGACCGCGGAACTCGTCGACGCGTTCACGAAGTTCGCCGACGGCTGCGCCTCCCGCTCCGGCAAGCTCCTGGGGCACGTCTCCACCATCGAGGCCGCCCGCGACATGGACGTCCTGCGCGCGGCCCTGGACGACGACAAGCTGACGTACGTGGGCGCCTCGTACGGCACCTTCCTCGGCGCCACCTACGCCGGCCTCTTCCCCTCCCGCGTCGGCCGCCTCGTCCTCGACGGGGCCCTCGACCCCGCCCTCGGCTCGGAGCAGGTCAACCGAGACCAGACCGCCGGCTTCCAGACGGCCTTCACGTCCTTCGCCGAGGACTGCGCCCGGCGCAAGGACTGCCCGCTCGGCCCGTCTCCCGACCGGGCGGGCGACCGCCTCTCCGAGTTCTTCGAGAAGACGGACGCGAAGCCTCTCGCCACCGGCAAGTCCCGCAAGCTCACCGAGAGTCTCGCGACCACGGGTGTGATCTCCGCCATGTACGACGAGGCGGCGTGGGGCCTGCTGCGCAACGCGCTGAAGGCGGGGCTCCTGGGCGACGGCGGGCCCCTGCTGAAGCTGTCCGACGCCTACTACGAGCGCGACGGCCACGGCTCCTACCAGAACCTGATGTACGCCAACGCGGCCGTGAACTGCCTGGACCTGCCCCCGGCCTTCCGCTCCCCGAGCGAGGTCCGGGAGGCGATCCCCGCCTTCCGGAAGGCCTCCCCGGTCTTCGGTACGGCCCTCGCCTGGGCGACCCTGACCTGCGGATACTGGCCCGTCCAGGCCACCGGCACCCCGCACCGCATCCCCGCCGCGGGCGCCGCGCCCATCCTCGTCGTCGGCACCACCCGCGACCCCGCCACCCCCTACGGCTGGGCCCGCTCGCTGGCTTCGCAGCTCTCCTCGGGCCGCCTCCTCACCTACGAGGGCGACGGCCACACCGCCTACACCCGCGGCAGCACCTGCATCGACAAGGCCGTCAACGCGTACCTGCTGACCTCGACCCCGCCCCCGGCCGGCCAGCGCTGCTCGAACTAAGCCGGAGAACCCAAAAGGCCCAGGTCAGACAGTGTCTGACCTGGGCCTCATCGGAGCCGCCTTCGGGATTCGAACCCGAGACCTACGCATTACGAGTGCGTTGCTCTGGCCAACTGAGCTAAGGCGGCAATGCTGCCTTTTGCCTGACCGGCTTCAGCAGCGCGGCCAAGTCTACACACTTCCGAGGGGTGCTCCGTACACGAGCGCCGACGAGATGATCTTGGCGATATCCGGCTGGTGGTCGTTGAGGTAGAAGTGGCCGCCGGGGAAGACGTTGATCGTGAAGGCGCCGGTGGTGTGGTGCTGCCAGTCCTGGACCTCGTCGGGGGTGGCCCTGGGGTCCGCGTCGCCGGTCAGGGCGTGGACGGGGCAGGTCACGCGGAGGCCGGGGCGCGCGCGGTAGGTCTCGATGGCGCGGTAGTCGGCGCGCAGCGGCGGCAGGACCAGCCGGAGGATGTCCGGGTCCTCCAGCATCTGGGCGTCCGTGCCGCTCAGCCTGCGGAGCTCCTCGACGAGGGCCTCGTCGCTGCGCTGGTGCACGGTCTCCTCGCGGTGCCGGGAGGGGGCGCGGCGGCCGGAGACGAAGAGGGCGACGGGTGTCGTGCCCCGCTCCTCCAGGCGCAGGGCGACCTCGTAGGCGAGGGACGCGCCCATGCTGTGGCCGAAGAGGGCCAGGGGGCGGTCGGTCGCGGGGGCCAGGGCCTCGGCGGTGCGGTCGGCGAGTTCGGCGAGGTCCTCGATGCAGGGGTCCGCGCGCCGGTCCTGGCGGCCGGGGTACTGGACCGCGAGGACGTCGACCGAGGGGGAGAGCGCCTTCGACACCGGGAAGAAATAGCTCGCCGACCCTCCGGCGTGCGGCAGGCAGGCCAGCCGGACCGGTGCCTCGTCCGCCGGATGGAATCGGCGGATCCACTTCTTGTCGTCCATCGTGCCGGTTTCCCTTCGGGCTTCGGACTCCGGGCTTCGGGCCGCGGAGCCGGTGTCGAAGCCGACGTTGACGCCATTCGGGTCCTGGGCAGCATACGTCGGAGGGGTCCGCCGCGGCCGGGGGTTCCTTCCGGCGCCCCGCACGTATTAGGTTCCTTTGTAGGGTGCAGACATGCGTGGTGCCGGCTCGAAGTGCGCTGGAACACACGGCTGTTCCGGTTTGAATGAGGGATTCCAGGGGCGCCCGGGGAATTCCAGGGGAATCGGCGAGAAGGAAACACAGTGCCCAACACAGCGACCGGCACGGTAACCGGCGGAAATCTGCTGGCCGTCAGCGATCTGCACGTCGCGTACAAAGAGAATCGCGCGCTCGTGGAAACGCTGCGGCCGCGGAGCGACGCCGACTGGCTCATCGTGGCCGGCGATGTCGGCGAGCAGTACGCGGACATCGAATGGACACTGCGCCTGCTCGCGGAGCGATTCGCCAAGGTGATCTGGGCGCCCGGGAACCACGAGCTGTGGACCCACCCCCACGACCCGGTCGACCTGCGCGGCGAAAAGCGCTACCGGCACCTCGTGGAGCTGTGCCGCAGCCTCGGCGTCGCCACCCCCGAGGACCCGTATCCCGTGTGGCACGGCGAGGGCGGCCCGGTCGCCGTGGCCCCGCTCTTCGTGCTCTACGACTACACCTTCCGCGTGCCCGGCGCGCACACCAAGGAGGAGTCGCTGCGCCGCGCCTACGACGCCGGGATCGTCTGCGCCGACGAGCACTTCCTGCACCCCGACCCGTACCCGGGCCGCGACGCGTGGTGCCACGCCCGCGTGGAGTACACGGAGCGCCGCCTGGCCGCCGTCGACCCCGCGCACCGGACCGTCCTGGTCAACCACTTCCCGCTGGTCCGCGAGCCCACCAGGATCCTGCGGTACCCCGACTTCGCGCAGTGGTGCGGCACCGAGCTGACCGCCGACTGGCACATCCGCTTCCGCGCGGCCGCCGCGGTCTACGGCCACCTGCACATCCCACGCGTCACCTGGCACGACGGGGTGCGGTTCGAGGAGGTTTCCGTGGGCTATCCGCGCGAGTGGCAGCCCCGGCCGCCGCGCGAGCCGCTGCGGCAGATCCTGCCGCGGCCGGTCGGCGAGGGTGTGGAAGGCCGGGCCTCGTGATCGAGCGGATCCTGCCCGCGGAGGCCGTCGCGGAGGAGAGCACCGGCAGCCCGGCGGCGTCGGCCGGGGACTTCCTCCACCCGGAGGAGGCCGCGGTCGTCGCCCGCGCCGTCCCCAAGCGGAAGGAAGAGTTCGCAGCCGTACGGGCCTGCGCACGTGCGGCTCTGGGCCGGCTGGGGTTCCCGCCCGTCCCCCTCGTCCCCAACCGCCGCGGGGCCCCGCAGTGGCCGGCGGGGGTCGTCGGCAGCATGACGCACTGCGACGGCTACCGGGCGGCCGTCGTGGCCCGCTCCGGCGCGCTCGCCTCGGTCGGCATCGACGCCGAGCCGAACGGGCCGCTCCCGGACGGCGTCCTCGACGTCGTGTCGCTGCCCGGGGAGCGCGCCCGGATCCGCTCGCTGACCGCGCTCCGCCCCGATGTGCACTGGGACCGCCTCCTGTTCAGCGCCAAGGAGAGCGTCTTCAAGACCTGGTATCCGCTGACCGGGCAGGAGCTGGACTTCGAGGAGGCGGAGCTGGACTTCGACCCGGATGCCGGGACGTTCTCCGCGCGGCTGCTGGTGCCGGGGCCGGTCGTGGGCGGTGTCCGGCTGGACGGGTTCACCGGCCGGTGGGCCGTGGGCGGCGGTTTCGTGCTCACGGCCATCGCCCTCCCCGCCGTCGTTCCCGCTCCGGCCGTCGCTCCCGCCCCCGCCGTCGTTCCCGCCCCTGCGCCCGCTCCGGGTCCTCAGGGCGGGCCACCGGCCGGCGGGTCCGCGGCACCGGCCGGCGGGCCACCGGCACCCGTCAGCGGGTCCGCGGCATCCCCCGCCTGAACGCGGCGAAGTCCTCGGGCAGCTCGCGGGCGTACCGGGTGTTGAGCCACAGCCGCAGCAGGTCGCGGCGGCGCCCCGGTTCGTCGCGGAAGGCGGAGCGGCCGTGGACGACGACGTTGTTGTTCAGCAGCTGGAGGTCGCCGGCGCGCAGGGTCATTTCGATGCGGTGCTCGTCCATTCCCGCGATGTCCTGGAAGAGCTGCAGTGCGTGCCGCTCGATTCCGCTCAGCGGGATTCCGGACTTCGGCACGGCCGAGTCGATGTAGTGCGTCATGTAGAAGCGGCAGCTCAACTTGCCGTGGAAATGCCCGTACACCGCGTTCCGGTAGTAGGGGAGTTCGTCCGAGCCCTCTTCCAGGCGCCGGTCGTAGACGAATCCCCGGTAGTACAGGCCGAGGAGCTCGCGGTGGTGGGCGAGGAGGTGGTTGTGGACGGTCATGGAGCTGGCGAGGGTGCTGACGCCGCCCTCGCCGGCCTGGCGCAGGCAGAGCAGGCCCACGATGTCGGAGCTGTCGGTGTGGAAGGGCAGCTCGGAGCGGGTCCGGTAGGCGCGGGTGGCGGATTCGGTGACCTCGCCCTCGCCGTAGTCCTTGACGTGGGCGATCAGCTCTCCGGCGGCGTTCTGGGAGACGGGGCTGCCGAGGTGCAGTGCGATGCCCCAGTACGCCAGGCGGGCCTCTTCCAGGGTCCACCGCTCCACCGGGAGGCCGCGCAGGAGCGTGAATCCGCGCCCGAACTCCAGGTCCTGGACGGCGGCTTCGAAGGTCTTGCCGAGGACGGGCAGCGGAAAGTCCGCGACGGTGAGCTGTTCGAGCGGGATTCCGCGCGCTTTCGCCGCCGCGAGCGCCGTTTCCAGGTCGCCGATTTCCTCGGGGGTGAGGGTGACCACCCAGTCGCTTTCGCCGGTGAAGTCGGCGGCCGTCCAGGCGGCCGGCCCGGTGACGGGCTCGGTGAGGACGGCGTCGGCGGACGGTGCAGGCATACGGACTCCACTCGGGATTCGCTGAGCATGCGGCAGTTGCGCGGCACATCGATCATGATTCGAAGTCTTCGCGCGGTCAATGGAGTTGGTGGAGGAGCGACGGCAGAGGCGGAGTGTCGTGATTGTGCGTGAACTCGATCACCTTCGCTCCCGCTTCCATGGTGTGGAACGCGCGCCGGTGGTTAGTTTCCGGGAGGACACGGCGACACGGGAACGCAGCGACAGACGCATGGATAGACGCACGGATAGACGCACGGGCAGCCGCAGAGACACGGAGACACAGTGGCCAAGTCAACCGCCAGGTCAGGGTCAGCGCTGCGACGTTCCGCCCGTGCGGCCGGCTGCGCCCTCTTAGCCGGGACCCTCGCGGCCGCGTGCGGCTCCGGCGGCGGGTCCTCCGCCGGCTCCGCCTCCGCCGACTCCCTCTCCGTGGGCCTCATCGCCGAGCCCGCGAGCCTCGACTTCACCACCACCGACGGCGCGGCCGTCCCCCAGGCCACTCTGGGCAGCATCTACGAGGGCCTGGTCCGCGTCGACCAGCAGGGGAAGGTCCAGCCCCTGCTCGCCGAGCGCTACGAGCGCTCCGACGACGGCCGGACGTACACCTTCCACCTCCGTAAGGGCGTGAAGTTCACCAACGGCGCCGAGTTCACCGCCGACGACGCGGTGTTCTCCATCGACCGGGTGAAGAAGGACTGGAAGCTGAAGACGGCCCGCCAGATGGACGTGGTCGGCAAGGCCGAGAAGACCGACGAGCACACGGTCAAGGTCACCCTGAACCGCCCGAGCAACGGCTGGCTCTACGCCATGACCACCCGCATCGGCGCCATGTTCAGCCGCACGGGCGTGAGCGACCTCGCCGCCCACCCCGTCGGCACCGGCCCCTTCAAGCTGGCCGAGCGCCGCCGCGGCGACCGCATCGTCCTCGGCCGCAACGCCTCCTATTGGGGCACCGCGCCCGCCCTGTCCAAGGTCACCCTGAAGTACTTCAAGGACGCCGGGGCGATGAACAACGCCATGCTCACCGGGGGCATCGACGTCGTCGGCACGGTGCAGGCCCCCGAGTCGCTGTCCCGCTTCTCCGACACCAACCGCTTCCAGGTCATCGAGGGCTCCTCCACCGGCGAGGTCGTCCTGTCGATGAACAACTCCCGCGAGCCGTTCAAGGACAAGCGTGTCCGCCAGGCCGTGCGGTACGCCATCGACCACAAGGCGCTCGTGGAGACCTCCCGCGCCGGGCACGGCAAGCTCATCGGCACCATGGCCAGCCCCACCGACCCCTGGTACGAGGACCTTACCGGCCGCTATCCGTACGACCCGGACAAGGCCAGGCAGCTGCTGAAGGCCGCGGGCGCCGAGGGCCGGACCGTGAAGTTCCGGGTGCCCAACATGCCGTACGCGATGTCGGCGGCCCAGGTCGTTGCGTCCCAGCTCGGCCAGGTCGGACTCAAGGCGGAGATCGAGCCCCTGGAATTCCCCGCGCGCTGGCTGTCCGAGGTCTACAACAAGGCCGACTACGACCTCTCCGTCATCGCCCACACCGAACCGCGCGACCTGTGGACGTTCGCCGACCCCGGCTACTACTTCCGCTACGACAACCCGGAGTACGCGAAGCTCCTCAAGGACGGCGACTCCGGCAAGCCCGAGGACGAGACCGCCCGCTACCGCGACGCCGCCCGCCTGCTCTCCGACGATGCCGCCGCCGACTGGCTCTACCTCATGCCCAACCTGATGGTGGCCGACAAGAGCGTCGCCGGCCTGCCGGTCAACCAGGTCGGCGAGGGCTTCGACCTCACGGGCGTCCACTGGACGAAGAAGAAGTAGGAGCGGTCCCGGGATGCGGGTGTTCCTGCGCAGGACGGCGTCGCTGCTGGTCAGCGCCGTGATCGCCAGCTTCGTCGTGTTCGCCTTCCTGTCCGTCCTGCCCGGCGACCCGGCCGAGGTCGTCCTCGGGACCAACGCCGGCACGCAGGAACTGGCCGCGCTGCGCCACTCCTTCGGCACCGACCGGCCGCTCGTCGTGCAGTACGCCGACTGGGCGCAGGGCCTGCTGCACGGCGACTTCGGCGTCTCGTACATCAGCCACGACCCCATCGGCCCGCGGATCAGTGACCGGCTCGGCGTCACCTGCTGGCTGGCGCTCGGCGGCATGGCTGTCGCCGTCCTCTTCGCGCTGCCCGCCGGCGTGCTCGCGGCCGCCGGGCACCGCAGGCCCGCGGGCGCCCTGCTGTCGGCCGTCAGCCAGGCGGGGATCGCGATCCCGGCCTTCCTCGCCGGCATCCTGCTCGTCTACGTCTTCGCGGTCCGGGCGGGCGCCCTGCCCGCGGGCGGCTACACCCCGCTCGCCGAGGACCCCGCCGCCTGGGCGCGGCACCTCGTGCTGCCGTGCCTGTCCCTCGGCCTCGTCCAAGGGGCGGTCCTCACGCGCTACGTGCGCTCCGCCGTCCTCACCGTCCTCCACCAGGACTTCCTGCGCACGGCCCGCGCCAAGGGCCGCCGGCAGTGGCCGGCCCTGTGGCGGCACGGGCTGCCCAACGCCGCGGTGCCCGTGCTGACCGTCCTGGGGCTGCAGCTGTCCGCCGTGCTCGTCGGCGCGGTCGTCGTCGAGCGGGTCTTCGTCGTCCCCGGCCTCGGCGACCTGCTGCTGCAGTCCGTGGCCGACCGCGACCTGCTGGTCGTCCAGGGCGTGGTGATCGTCCTGGTGGTGGCCGTCCTCGTCGTCAACGTGGTCACCGACCTGCTCTACCACCTGCTCGACCCGCGCCTGCGGAGCCGTTGATGCCCTCAGCCCATGCGCTCGCCCGCCGCCCCGCCCTCACCGCGGGCGGAATCCTCGTCACTCTCGTCCTTGCGCTCGCCCTGCTGTCCCTCCTGTGGACGCCCTACGACCCCACGCACGTGGACGCGGCACAGCGCCTGCTCCCGCCCGGCGGCGGACACGTGCTGGGCACCGACCAGTTCGGCCGGGACGTCGCCAGCCGGCTGATGACCGGCGCGCGGACGACCGTCTTCGTCGGCGTCGTGGCCGTCGGCTTCGCCGCCGTCATCGGCGTGCCCATGGGGCTCGCCGCGGGCATGTCCGGCGGGCCGCTCAGCGCGCTGCTGATGAGAGTGAGCGATTTCCTGCTGGCCTTCCCGGCCCTGCTGCTCGCCATCATGCTGGCGGCGGTCTACGGCACGAGCACGCTCACCGCCATGGTGGCCATCGGCATCGCCTCCGCCCCCGGCTTCGCGCGCGTGGCCCGCGCCGCGACGCTGCGCGTCATGGCCGCCGAATACGTCGACGCCGCGCGGCTCGCCCGGCGCACCCGCGCGGCCATCGCCCTGCGGCACGTCCTGCCGAACATCCGCGACGTCGTCATCGTGCAGGCGTCGGTGGCCTTCGCGACCGCCGTGCTCGCCGAGGCCGCCCTGTCGTACCTGGGCCTCGGCACGCCACCGCCCACTCCGTCCTGGGGCCGCATGCTGCTCGATTCCCAGGAGCTGCTGTTCTCGCAGCCCGAGCTGTGCCTGTGGCCGGGCCTCGCCGTCGCCGCCGCCGTCCTCGGCCTCAACCTGCTCGGCGACGGCCTGCGGGACCGCTTCGACCCCACGCTGGAAGGTGTCCGGTGAGCCCTGGGAGCAGTGCGCTGCTGGAGGTCGAGGGCCTCACCGTCGACGTGGGCGGCACGCCGCTCGTGCGGGACGTCGGCTTCACCGTCGGCCGGGGCGAGCGCGTCGGCATCATCGGCGAGTCCGGGTCCGGCAAGACCCTCACCGCGCTCGCCCTGCTGGGCCTCCTCGGCGAGGGCCTGCGGGCCGGCGGCAGCGCCCGTCTCGCCGGGGTGCCGTTCGACCTGCTGGGTGCCACGGACCGCGAGCTGTCGACCGTACGGGGGCGGCTCGCGGGCATGGTCTTCCAGGAGCCGATGACGGCCCTCAACCCTGTGATGAGGACCGGCGCCCAGGTCGCCGAGGCGCTGCGGCTGCACGGGCCCCGGAGCGAGCGTCCGGCCCGGGACGCCGCCCGCGCCACCGCCGTCGAGCTCCTCGGCCGGCTGCGGCTGCCCGACCCGGCCCGCGCCGCCCGCGCCTACCCCCACCAGCTCTCCGGCGGCCAGCGCCAGCGCGCCGTCCTCGCCGGGGCCCTCGCCAACGACCCCGCCCTGCTGATCTGCGACGAGCCGACCACCGCCCTGGACGTCACCGTCCAGAAGGAGATCGTCGACCTGATCAGGGGCGTCTCCGACGAGCGCGGCACCGCGGTCCTCTACATCAGCCACGACCTCGCGCTCGTCGCCTCCGTCTGCCACCGCGTCCTCGTCATGCACGACGGGCGGATCGTCGAGAGCGGGCCGGTGGAGCAGGTGCTGCGGCAGCCCGAGCACCCGTACACGCAGGCCCTCCTGAGCGCCTCCGACCTGTCGGTCCCGGCCCCGCGGCCCCCGGCCCCCGCCGAGCCGAGGACGCTGCTCCGGGCCCGCGGCCTCACCCGCCGCTACGCCCGCCCCCGCCGCGGCCTCCTCGGCCCGCGGACGCACTTCACGGCGCTGGAGGGCCTGGACCTGGAGCTGCGCGCGGGCGCCCGGGTCGGGGTGGTCGGCGAGTCGGGATCGGGGAAGACCACGCTCCTGCGGCTGCTGTCCGGGCTGGACCGGCCCACGTCCGGGACGGTCGAGAACGCGGCCGGTGACGGCCTGCGCGACAGCGCGCCGGGCAGCGGCCTCCAGGTGGTCTTCCAGGACCCCATGGGCTCCCTCGACCCCCGGATGCGCGTACGGGACATCGTCGCCGAGCCGCTGCCGGACCGCCGCTCGCCCGCGGCAGCGGCCCGCGTGGCCGAGCTCCTCGCCGACGTGGGCCTGCCGGCGGAGGCGGCCGGACGCTACCCGCACCAGTTCTCCGGCGGGCAGCGGCAGCGCATCGCCATCGCGCGGGCCCTGGCCCCCCGCCCGTCCGTCCTCCTCGCCGACGAGCCGGTCAGCGCCCTGGACATGTCCGTACGGGCCCAGGTCCTGGACGTCCTGAGCAGGGTCACCGCCGAGCGGGACATGGCGCTGTGCATCGTCACCCACGACCTGGGTGTCGTGCGCTACCTGTGCGACGAGGTGGTGGTGATGCGCGAGGGAAGAGTGGTGGAGCGGGGGCCGGTCGAGCGGGTGTGGGTGGCGCCCGAGCACCCCTACACGCGGCAGCTGCTGGACGCCGTACCGGTCCTGCGGTGAGCACCGGAACCGCCCCCGCGGGGCCCTGGTCGACACCTGTCCGCAGCGACGCCTCGGCCCGCTGCTGTGCATGCGCAACAGCGGAACGTTTTGTGCTGCTGTGTGAAGCCACGGACAGGTTGCCGCCGCTTTTCACGTAGATCATGGCGGCTGGCCATCTGCCAAGTCAATCCTATGACTTGAGACGATCCATCCAAGCTAAAGCTTGTATCGTGGGCGTGTGACGCTAGATGACCTGAAGGTGTTCGTCATGGTGTGCGAGGCCCGCAACCTCAGTGCCGTGGCCCGCGAGATGAACTGCAGTCAGTCCGCCGTCAGCCAGCATGTCCGGCGCCTGGAGAAGGAGGTCGGACTGTCGCTGATGGAGCGTCAGCCGCGGGGGGTGGTCCCCACGGAGGCGGGGCGGATCCTCCAGCGGGCCGCGTCCGACGGGCTCACCGCCCTCGGCGAGGGCCTGCGCACGCTGGAGGAGCTGCGCACCGGCCGGGGCGGCGGCGTCGTCATCGCTACCGGCGCCACCACCATCCGGCACCTGATGGGCGCGGCCATCGAGGAGTACAGCAGGCAGTACCCGGACGTCGGCCTGGAGTTCCACACCGAGCGGTCCAGCCACCGCTGCATCGACGCCCTGCGCTCGGGGGCCGTCGACCTCGCCTGGGTGTCCGTCGACCCCGGCGCGCACGGCGCGCACAGCGCCTCCGGCGCGCAGGGCGTCGAGCTGCGGCCGGTCATCAGCCTGGAGTGGGTGCTGGCCGTCCACCCCGGCGACCCCCTCGCCGCCGAGAGTGCGCTCGGCGCGGCCGACCTCGCCCGTACGCGCCTCATCCGCCCGCCCGCCGGGACGAGCTCCGGCCGGCAGGTCGAGGACGTGCTCGGCGCGGTCGCCCTCTCCTCGCGCGCGACCACCCGGGCCACGGACTGGGACACGGCCCTGCTCCTGGCCGAACTGGGCCTCGGGCACGCCCTGATACCCGCCATGCCGGGCCTCGTGGGCCCGTCGGGCGCGGTCCGCCTGATACCGGTCACGGGCATCCCGCCCCTGGAGGTGGGCTGGGCCGCCCGCCAGTGGTCGGCCCTGTCCCCCGCGGCACGGGAGTTCGCGGCGGCGGTCACGCGGAGAGTGTCCGGCGGGGCCGGCTGACGCCCCGCGGTGAGGGTCCGGCGGAATCGGTACGGTCCGCAGCCGTGCGTTCCCTACCTGCCCTCCAGCCCGCGCAGCGTCTCGTACGCCGTCTGGATGAACGTTCCCGTCGGTGCCGGGGCCGTGTCGGCCAGGGCCACCAGGCCGGTGCGTGAGCCGGGCAGGAAGCCGGCGAAGGCCGTGCAGCCCCGGGTGCCCCCGGAGTGGTGCAGCAGCGGCCCGCCGGGCCGCACGCGGAGGTTCCAGACGAGGCACAGGCGGCGCCCCGAGCGCCGCAGTGCCAGCCGGGGCCGCTGCACCTCTGTGAGCGCGACGCGCAGGCTCGGCGGGGCGGCCGCCTCGGGCGCGAGCAGCGCCGTCAGAAGGCGAAGCAGGTCCCTTGCGCTGGAGCGCAGCGCGCCCGCGCCGGGCAGCCCGGGGACGAGCCAGGGCGGCCGGGGCCGGCCGTGCCAGTGGCCCACGACCTGCGGGCGGGTGGGGTCGCAGTCGGTGTCGGCCAGGCCGAGCGGGTCCAGGACGCGCTCGCCGAGCAGCGCCGGGTAGTCGCCGGGCCCGCCGCCGGCCGCGCGGGCCAGGGCGAGGCCGAGCAGGCCCACGCCGTAGTTGGAGTAGCGCACGTGGGTGCCGGGGCGGTGGTGCAGCCGCGTCCGGGGCAGAGCCGCCAGCACGTCGTCCGTGGTGAAGGCGGCGTACGGGTTGCGGAACCATCCCGTGCGGGCGGCGCGGGCGAGCAGCCCAGGGGGCAGCCGCGGCAGGCCCGCGGTGTGCGTGGCGAGGTGGAGGAGGGTGACGGGCGGGCCGGGGATGCGCCGGGCGCCGGCCGGCAGGTAGCGGTCGAGGGGGTCGTCGTAGCGGACCTCGCCGCGGGCGGCCAGCTCGGCGAGGAGCAGCGCGGTGAACGTTTTGGTCAGCGAGCCGATTTCGAAGCGGGTGTCCTCCTCGGCGGCCCCGCGGCAGACGGCGATGTGCTCGTCGCCGCGCACGGCGGCGACCGCGACGGCGCTCGCGCCCCGGGCCGCGTCGGGCAGGGGCAGCAGCAGGGCGTTCAGCGGCGGCGCGGTGAGGCCTTCGGCCGCGGCTTCCGCCGCCGCCGTCGCTTCCGCCGCCGCTGCGGTCAGCGCGGGCGTCTCCAGGGGATTCGTCACTGCGCTCGTGCCGCCCGGGCCAGGGCGATGGAGCCCGCCACGGCGGTCACGACGGTGGTGTGCTGGTGTTCCTTGAACCTGCGGACGGGGTCGTCGTCGACGGGATCGCCGTCGGCGGGCATCAGGCCGTCCTCGTGCTGCAGGGCGGCCATGGCTTCCCAGTCGTCCGGCCTGCAGTAGGGCTCGGACAAGGAGGCGCCCACGATGAGGAGTTCCGCCACGAGGTCCCACTGCCGGACCTCGCGCCAGATGTCGATCCACACGGGCAGCCAGGTGCGGACGTACGCGGTGAGGTCGGCGGGGAGGCCCTCGGGGCGGCCGCCCCAGTCGGTCAGGTGGAAGACGGTGTGGGTCATCGCGTAGGCGGTGATCCAGTTGATCGCCCAGGGCTCGGGGGTGGCGCCCAGCCACGTGGCGCGGGCGAGGGCCTCGAAGTCGTCGCCGTGGTCGAGGCCGGCGATGCGGGCGGCGTTGGCCACGGCGAGGCGGCGGTTGGGCAGCAGCTCGACGCTGTGCACCGAGCGAAGGCGGACGCGGTGGGCCAGCAGCCGGTCCATGTTCGCGTGCCGGTAGCCGCAGCGCACGAAGTGCGCGTACATCTCCAGCGGGTCCGTCATCAGGGTGTGGCGCAGCTGGCGCTCGTAGAGCATGTCGCCCTTGCGCAGCTGCAGCCAGGTGAAGTCCATCAGGTTCTGCGCGGCGGCCAGTTGGCCGGGTCCGGCCGTGCCGTCGCGCAGGATGACGGATGCGGCGAGCGTGGTCTCCCCGAGGGGCTTGTAGACGCCGTCGGGGTCGGTGAGTTCTTCGGTGGTGCCGGGCGGGAGCGCGCCGAGCGCGCGGTGGGCGTGCAGCCAGGACAGCGCGCGGTCGGCCATGGAGCGCGCGGCCGCGGTCACGGGCGCGGGGATCGCGGCGGGGGCGGAGGCGGGAGCGGAAGGGGTCATGCCGGCGCCTCCGTGGGCTGGGTGCGTGCGTCTTCGGTCCGGCCCGTCAGCAGGTGGGCGGCGACCGCCAGGTCGAGCGCGGTCCGCGGGCCCGCGCCGCCGAGCAGCCGGATGTGGTCGAGGACGGGTTCGGGCTCCAGGGGCAGGGCGACGCCGTCGTGGCGGAGCAGGGCGAGCCAGCGCAGCAGGCGCACGGCCGTGGGGAAGTCGCGGCGCAGCACGGAGCGGGTCAGCCCGCGGCTCAGGGGGAGGGCGGCGTCGCGGGCGGCGTCCCGTACGGGGCCTTCGAGGACGGGTGTGGCGAGCGGCGCAAGCTGTGCCATGCGGACGGACCAACGCTGCCAGTCGGTGGTGTCCGTGAGGTCGTCGCGCGTTTCGGGCAGCGTGGCGGGCACCGGGTTGCCCGCGTAGCCGCGCGTACGGGCCAGGAGCTGGGCGGTCGCCCAGTCGCGCCAGGCCGCGGTGCGCTCGTCGGGGGGAGCGGAGGGGCTGTGACCGGGCACGGGGAACGCCTCGAAGGCGCGCGCCACGGCGGCCGCGTCGGAGGCGTGGAAGGGGGCGCCGGTGAGGACGTGCGGGGTGAAGGTGTCGGCGCCGATCACCCGCACGGCGGCCAGGGCCGCGAGGGAGCCGGGGGAGTCGAGGGAGTCGGGGAAGTCCGGGGCGCCGGAGGCGCCGGGGGCGCTGTCGAGGTGCGGGGCCACGAGGGCCGTGTCCCCCGCGTCCTCCGTGCCCCGGAGGGCGCGGAGGACGCGGGAGGCCAGCTCGTCGGCCGCCGCGGCGTAGGCCGCACGGGAACTCACTTGCCCTTCGGCTCCTTCGGCTCCTTGGGCGACAGCAGGAGGAGTGCGAGCAGGAAGCCCGCGGCCTCCGGCGCGGGCAGCGGAGCCCCGCTGACGGCTGCTTCCGGCTCCACCATCAGGGAACCGATCGCATCCGGCCCGGCCGGTGAGGCGAGGGGTCGGAGGGTTTCTTGGGTGAGCATGTGCGGCGCCTCCTCAAGGCGATGCAGGTTGAATTCTCATCACTTAATCAGTGATGTCGGATAAATGAGGCTAAGCATGCTCTCCGTGAAGTCCGGCCCAGGACACGCCGGTCAGTCGGGGGACGGGATTCCATCCGGTGCGAAGGAGGGGCCGGGGGCTCCCAGGGGGAATTCAGGGGCGCGTGGAAGGGAGTCGGAGTGGAGCCTGGGGGAGTGGTGAGAAAGAAGGGAAAAGTGGGGGATGCGACGGGTGATTCTCTGAAATTTCCACCATTCGGGTGAACTGCGAAGGCTGGGGTGTGGCGGGGTGACTGGTGCGGCATGGTCTGAAAATAAGCTGGCACGCCACCGGGGCGGGGCCCTTGGGATGGGAGTCTTCGATGACCACCTCCGAGTCGGTGTGGACCTGTCCGTTCCGCCACGATGAGGCCCTGGAGTTCGACCCCTTCCTGGCCCGGCTGCGCAGCGAGCCGCCGATCACCCGCATCCCCATGCCCCGCGGGGACGGCGCGGGGGATTCCGTGACGCCCGGCGCCGGCGATCCGGAAGGTCCCGGGCGCGAAGGGGCCGGTGCTGCCGGAGAAGCGGGCCTCGGCGGCTCCGGTCCCGGCGGCGCGGCGGCTCCGGGCGCGCGCGGGGCATCGGGCGCCGGCATCCCGGGGAGCTCCGGTGCCCCGGCGGCCGCCGGCGGCCCCGCAGGCCCCGGCGGCCCGGCCGCCGGTACCGCCTGGCTCGTGACCCGGCACGAGCACGTCCGCGCCGTCACCTCCGACCCCCGCTTCAGCCGCGCCGCCCTGATCGGCCGCGACCTCCCGCGCGTCACGCCCGACCTCGTCGACCACGCCGAGTCGATCAACCTCATGGATCCGCCGGCCCACAGCCGCCTGCGCGGCCTGGTGGCCGCGGCGTTCGGCGACCGCCAGGTCGAGGAGCTGCGCCCGCGCACCCGGCGCGTGGTCGACTCCCTGCTCGACGCCATGGCCGACCACGGCTCCCCCGCCGACGTCTCCGACTGGCTGGCCGCCCCCCTCCCGCTCACCACGGTCTTCGAGCTGCTCGGCGTCCCCGAGCCGGACCGTGCCCCGCTGCGCCGCTGGGCGACGGCGATGATGGCCCCCGGCACCCCCGACGGCGCCGCGGCCGCCGAGGGGAAGGCCGGACTCCGCGCGTATTTCGCCGAGTTGACCGCCGCGCGCCGCCGGCACCCCGGGAGCGACCTGCTCAGCGCCCTGGCCGCGGTCCGCGAGGACGGCGAGCTCCTGGACGCCCGCGAGGTCGCGGTGATGGGCATGCTCCTGCTCGTCACCGGCCACAACACCAGCGCCCACCAGATCAGCAACATCGTCTACACCCTGCTCACCCATCCGGAGCAGCTGGCCCGCCTGCGGGCCCGCCCCGAGCTGCTGCCGGCCGCCGTCGAGGAGCTCCTGCGCTTCATCCCCTACCGGCAGGGCGTGGGCATCCCCCGCCAGGCCACGGAGGACGTGGAGCTGGACGGCGTCACCATCCGCGCGGGCGAGACCGTCCACGTCTCGTACCTCGCGGCCAACCGCGACGAGCTCGTCTACGACCGTCCCGACGAGCTGGACCTCGAACGGCAGGACGCACCCGCCCACCTCACCTTCGGCCACGGCACGCACCACTGCCTCGGCGCCCGGCTGGCGCGCATGGAGCTCCAGGTCGCCGTCGGCACGCTGCTCGCCCGCTTTCCCGCACTGCGCCTGGCCGTCCCGGCGGAGGAAGTGCGGTGGAACACCGGCTCCATCTGGCGTTTCCCGCTCGCCCTCCCCGTGGCCTGGTAGCGCGACGGGTCCGGCGCTCCCCGACGGGGGAGTGCCGGCCCGCCGCCCGCACGAGGGCGACGCCCCGTCGCCCGGTAAGTCCCCCGGTCAGTCCCCTGGACCGGTAAGTCCCTTGGTAAGGAGGCAGTCATGGCTACGCTCTGCCGACCGGCCATCGCCGTACCCGAGCACGTCATCACGATGGAGGAGACCCTGCACCTGGCCCGGACGCTGCACGCCGACCACCCTCAGCTGCCGCTCGCGCTGCGTCTGATCGGCAACACCGGAGTGCAGACCCGGCACATCCTCCAGCCCATCGAGGACACCCTCAAGCACCCCGGCTTCACCTGGCGCAACAACCTCTACGAGACCGAGGCCAAGGCCCGCGTCCCCGGCGTCGTCCGGCGGGCCCTGGAGAACGCCCAGCTGACCTCGCGCGACATCGACCTGATCGTCTACGCCTCGTGCACCGGATTCATGATGCCGTCCATGACGGCCTGGCTGATCAACAACATGGACTTCCCGGTGACGACCAGACAGCTGCCGATCGCCCAGCTCGGCTGCGCGGCCGGCGGCGCGGCCATCAACCGCGCGCACGACTTCTGCACCGCCTACCCCGGCGCCAACGCCCTCATCGTCTGCTGCGAGTTCTGTTCGCTGCTCTACCAGCCCACCGACCTCGGCGTCGGCAATCTCCTGTCCAACGGCCTCTTCGGCGACGCCCTCGCCGCGGCCGTGGTGCGCGGCGAGGGCGGCGAGGGCGTGCGCCTGGAGCGCAACGGCTCCCACCTCGTGCCCGACACCGAGAGCTGGATCTCCTACGCGGTCCGCGACACCGGTTTCCACTTCCTGCTGGACAAGCGCGTGCCCGGCACGATGGCCATGCTCGCCCCGGCCATGCGCGACATGGCCGAGCCCCACGACTGGGACGTCTCCGGCCTGGGCTTCTACATCGTCCACGCGGGCGGGCCGAGGATCCTCGACGACCTGTGCAAGTACCTCGACCTGGCGCCCGAATGGTTCCGCTACAGCCGGGCCACGCTCACCGAGCGCGGGAACATCGCCAGCGCCGTCATCTTCGACGCCCTGGAGCGCCTCTGGCAGGACGGCGGCGCGCCGCACGACGCCCGCGGCATCATCGCCGGCTTCGGCCCCGGCATCACCGCGGAGATCTCGCTGGGGACGTGGACCGCGTCGGGCCGGGGTGAGAGCGAGGAACAGACGTCGCCGCCGAGCCGCCCGATGCCGCAGCCCGCGTAGCCGCCGGCCGGATGACGCGCCGGTTCACAGGTCCGATCACAGGTCCGATCGCAGATCCGACTACAGGTCGAATTCCGCCGGGTTGATGCCCAGCGCGAAGCAGGCCTCGCGGACAACGGCCTGCTCGGTCTTGTCGAAGTCGCCGTCGGCGCCGCCGATGACGATGCCGATCTGGATGACCGCACGGGCCTCGGTCGGCTTCTTCTGCACCTTGCCGATCGTCTGCATCACGCTGACCTTGCCGAAGTCGAAGTCGGCCGTGAGCTTCTGGCAGTAGTCGTTGAAGCGGGCCTGCAGGTCGTCCGCCGGGAAGTTCTGCAGCACCTCGTTGGTGGCGATCAGCGAGGCGACGCGCTGCCGCTCCGAGGCGTCGATCGAACCGTCGGCGGCCGCCACCAAGGCGCACATGGCCATGCTCGCGTCCCGGAACGCACCGCTCTTCAGGTCGTTCTTCTTCGCCACCAGCTGGCCCTGCATCGCCGTCGCGGAGTCCTTGAGCCGGTCCCAGAGCGCCATTTGCTGTTTCTCCTCATACACAGAACAACGGGGGTGTACGGGGAGAACGGGGGAGAGGGGTACGCAAGTTCCCAAAGTGACAAAGTGCCGAATAGCGCGGCGGGGTCTACGACGCCAGCGGATCCAGGTGCAGCGGCTGCACCTTGCCCTCCATCATCGCGCCGAGCCCGAGCACCGCGCACACATCGGGATGGGCGGCGATCCGGACGATCATCCCCGTGGCGTCCTCGATCATCCGGTCCAGGCCGGGCAGCACCGCGCTGCCGCCCGCGAGCATCACGCCGCGGTCGACCAGGTCCGCCACGAGGTCCGGCGGGCAGGCGCGCAGCACGCGGCCGATCGCGTCCAGGACGGCGGTCAGCGGCGTGTGCATGACCTCGCGGACCTCGCTGGTGTTCACCAGGACCGTACGGGACAGGCCCGTCGCCACGTCCCGGCCGCGAACCTCGGCGCTCTCCTGCACGGGGTCCGCGGCCAGCGCGAGGTGCAGCGGGTGCAGGCCCTGGGTCGGCAGCATCAGCTCGTGGCGGCTGCGCAGGTGCTCCACGACGGCGTAGTCCATGGCGTCGCCGCCGACCAGCACCTTCTCCGCCGCCACGATCGCCCCCAGCGACAGGACGGCGACCTGCGTGGACGCCGCCCCGCACACCACGATCATCGTCGCCTCGGGCTGCTCGACGGGCAGCCCGCAGCCCACGGCGGCGGCGATGAGGGTGTCGACGAGCTCCACGCGCCGCGTCCCCAGGCCCATCAGGGTCTCGACGGCGGCGCGGCGGGCGAGCGGGTCCGCGTCGTGCGGGAGGCACACCGCGGCGCGCAGCATCGGCTTGCGCCGCCAGGCGCGGCGCACCTTGTCGCTGACGAGGCTGCGGAGCATCCGCTGGGCCATCTCGATGTCGACGACGGTGCCGCCGGAGACCGGCCGGACGACGCTGATGTGCGCGGGCGTGCGCCCCGCCATGCCTTCGGCGAGCTGCCCGACCGCGATCAGCGAGCCGGTCCGGGTGTTGATCGCGGCGATGCTCGGCTCGTCCACGATCAGGCCGTTGTCGCGGAGGTAGACCCGGGTGCGGGCGGCTCCGAGGTCCACGGCGACGGTGCACCGGCGCAGCTGCTCAAGGCTGAAGGACGTCATGGCAGGGCCTCCCCTGAACGGCGGTCGGAGTTCACGGTCGGGCCGCTGCCGCCGGGCGCCCCTGGGGCCATCGTGCGCGGCGGGAGGCCGGGGTGCGCGCTGGAATGGGCCGCATGGGGGAAGCGGATCACCAGGGCGGGGTGGGGCGGGGTGACGGGCCATCAGGGCCCGTGGGGTCACGTGGTGTCGCCCGGGGGCACTTCGCGGCGCCCGGGTCGCTTCGCATCCCCCAGGGTCACTTCGCCTCGCTGTAGCACTCCACCACGGCCGTCGTGAACGGGAACAGCACCGGGGTCTCGCCGAAGACGACGCGCGCGGCGCGGGCCGAGGCGGTGCGGATCGCCTCGGTGACGCCGGCCGCCTCGGCGTCCGGGCAGTGCACGATGACCTCGTCGTGCTGGAAGAAGACGAGCTCGGCGTGGAGCCCCGCGAGCTCCTGGCGCAGGGCGGCGAGCAGGGCCAGGGCCCAGTCCGCGGCGCTGCCCTGCACCACGAAGTTCCGCGTGAAACGGCCGCGGGCGCGGCCCGCCGGGGTGCTGCCGTAGCCGGGCCGGTCGTCCTCCCCGGCGGCCTGGGGGATGCCGGCCTCGTCGGGCAGGGCCGTGGTGGCGGGCGGGCACGTGCGCCCGAGCCAAGTGCGGACGATGCGGCCCTCCTCACCCGCGCGCGCCGCGTCGTCCACGAGGGCGACGGCCGCGGGGAAGCGCCGGCGCAGGTCGGCGAGGTGCTTCAGGCCGTCGCCGGAGGTCTGGCCGTAGACCGCGCCGAGCAGCGCGAGCTTGGCCCGCTCGCGGTCGCCGGCGAAGGCCCGGTCGGACAGCGCCGCGTACAGGTCGCGCTCGCCGCTCGCGGCCTCCATCAGGCCCGGGTCGCGGGAGACGGCGGCCAGGACGCGGGGCTCCAGCTGGTCGGCGTCGGCGACCACCAGCCGCCGGCCCGGGTCGGCGACGACGGCGCGCCGCACGACGCGGGGGATCTGCAGGGCTCCCCCGCCGTTGGTGGTCCAGCGGCCGGAGACGGAGCCGCTCGGCACGTACTCGGCGCGGAAGCGGCCCTCGCGCACCCACGTCTGCAGCCAGGAGCGGCCGTGGGCGGTGTGCAGCCGGTACAGCTTCTTGTACTCCAGCAGGGGCTCCACGGCCGGGTGGTCGATCGCCTTGAGCTCCCACGCGCGCGTGGAGGACAGGGCGATGCCCCGGCGCGCGAAGGCCCGGACGATGTCGGCGGGCAGATCGGGCCGGACGCGGACCTCCTCGCCGTCCTTGCTGAAGGCGTGGGAGACGGCCTCCGCCAGCGCGGCAAGCCGCCGGGGCTCCAGGCCGCCCGGGAAGTGCTCGCCGAGCAGCTCGTCCAGGAGCGCGCGGTGGACGTCCGCGCGCCACGGCAGGCCGGCGCGGTTCAGCTCGGCGGCGACCAGGGTGCCCGCCGACTCCAGGGCGAGGAGCAGCAGGAGCCGGCCGGGGTGCTCGGTCGCCCGCGCCCGGGCGAGCTGGGCGGCGTGGACCTCGATCAGGGCGTCGAGCGGATCCGTGCCCGGCGGCAGCGGCACCGGCCCCGGCTCGAACAGCGACGGCTGCCCGCCGGCCGCCCGCGGTGGCGGATCGGCGGGCACGGGCAGCCCGCGCAGCCGCGCCCACGCCGCGGCGAGCGACCGGGGCTGCCCGGACTGCCCCTCCTCATGACCGATGAGCAGGCTCTCGGCGGCCTCCACGTCGTAGCACCGCTCGACGCGCAGCCCCGCCGCGAGCAACTGCGGGTAATGGTGCGCGGTGGACCGCCACACCCACCGCTCGACCCCCGGCCGCGCCCGCACCGCCTCGGCCAGGCTGCCCGCCCACTCGACCGGCCCGGCGGGCTCCCCCATGAGGTCGACGGGGCGGAGACGGACACCCCCGTCGCCCGTCTCCGCCACCGCCAGCCTCACGGAAAAGATCCTGCCAGGAGGCACTGACAATCGGCCTGACCTGCGGGATCGGTGTCGCGGGCCGAGCTGTCGCGGGCCGCGTCACCGCGGGCTACGTTGGGGACATGACCGGAACCTGGAAGGTGGGAGCGGACGTGGAGGGCCGCCCGACACGGCGGGACTGCGCCCACCTGGACGAGGCGGCCGCCGAGGTCACCCCGAGCACGACGGAGGGCTGCGAGGACTGCCTGCGCACGGGCGGCACGTGGGTGCACCTGCGCGAGTGCCTGGTCTGCGGCCACGTCTCCTGCTGCGACAGCTCCCCGAACCGGCACGCGAGCGCCCACGCGCGCACCGTGCCCGGACACGACCTCGCCCGGTCGTTCGAACCGGGCGAGGAGTGGGCGTGGTGCTACGCGGACGAGCTGCTGCTGGTGCCGGGGTAGACCACCGGCGGCTCAGACCGCAGCCGGCTGCGGCTCCCTCGCGAGCGCGGCCAGCAGCCGTCCGGCGAACTCCGCCGGGTGCGTCGTGACGCCCAGGTGACCGCCCGGGAACTCCGCCGGCGGGCTGCCGAGGAGCTCCGCCAGCCGGGCGGCAGGCCCGTAGAGCGGCATCTGCTCGCGCGACTCCGCACCCGCCGCCGGAACCAGCTTGCCGGCGGACGGCCGGAGGGCGTCGAGGTCCGGGACCCAGGACGTGAACGGGCACAGGATGTGCTCCAGGAAGCCCGGGAGGTTGGCGTACATCCGGGGCGCCATCTCCTGGATCTCGGGCGGCAGTTCGGCATGGTGCTGCTCCGCCGGCCGGTCGTCCCCGAGCCCTTCGTTGAAGCGGGCCATCGCGGGCCCGACCCCTTCCGTGCGGAACGTCTCGCGCACCTCGGCGAACAGGGCCCGGTGCGGCGCGGGGTCCTCCAGGAGCTCCACGAGCGGCGGTTCGTGCGCGATGACGCGGTGCACCCGCTCGGGGTGCCGGGCCAGCAGGCCGATCGCGGCGATCGCGCCCGCGCTGCAGCCGAGCACGGCGGCGGGGGCGTCCGGTGAGAGCAGCTCGAGCAGGCGGTACGCGTCGTCGCTCCACACCTCCACCTGCTGGTCGGTGAGCGGGCCGTGCAGCGGGCTGCGGGACACGCCGCGAGGGTCGTAGGAGACGACGGTGTAGTGGGCGGCGAGGATCCGGGCCACGGCCGCGTAGAGCCCGGCGTCGGCACCGGCGCCGGGGATCAGCAGCAGGACCGGCCCGCTGCCGCGCTTCTCGTAGCGGAGGGTGGCGCCGGGCACGTCGAGGGTGCCGATTGCGGGGTTGTCCGCGGGCTCGTTCATCACTTGCTCCCATCGTGTCGGGACGGCCAGTTCTCCAGGACCTGGTGGAGCGCGTCGAGCGTGCGCGCCCAGGACTCCCCGACGTCGCGGGAGTGGTTGAAGCCGCCGCCGAGTTCGAGGTGGATGTAGCCGTGGAAGGTGCTGCGCAGCAGGCGGCCCGCGTCGGTCAGATCGGGCTCGGCGAGGTCGTAGGCGCGGAGCATGCCGTAGGTCAGCTCGACGCTGCGGCGGAAGCCTACGGAGCCTGCGACCTCTTCCGGCTCGAACCGCATCTGGGTCGCCGCGTAGCGGCCGGGGTGGTCGAGGGCGTAACTCCGGTAGGCGTCGGCGAAGGCGACGAGCGCGTCCTTGCCGGCGCGCCCCGCGACCGCCGCGCCGATGCGGTCGGTCATCTCCTCGGAGCCGAGCAGCCCGATGCGGACGCGCAGGTCGCGCAGGTTCTTCACGTGCGAGTACAGGCTCGCGTCCTTGACCCCGAGCCGCCGCGCGAGCGCGGAGACGGTGACCTTGTCGAGCCCGGCCTCGTCGGCCATGCCGGCGGCGACGGCCGTCACTTTGGCGGTGGTGAGCCCTGCGCGGGCCATGGGCGCCCCTCCTCTTTCCTAGGGTCTCTAGGTAAGAAGCTAACACCTCTAGATCATCCTTGTGAACGCCTGTGCGGATAGCGCGCGTGCTCTGCTCGCGACATGAGGAAACGATCGGCCCTCACCCTTGCGGGGGGTACTACCGTCGTAGGCAAGAGAAGTGACCGCGATGTCGCACACCATTTCGCCCATGGGAGCAGTGAGGGCCACCCCGGAGAACTGGATGTGTCCGCCGGCGGACGGCTGGGCGTACGACCAGGTGAGCGAGCTGGTCCTGCAGTTCGACTGGGAGCTGGTGGACGGGGGCATTGCGGTGCGGGAAATGACCGACTGGTGGCACGACCAGGTGCGTGACAGGCTCTTCCTGGCGCTGATGAACGCCCGGACCATGCCTCTCGCCGTCAATATCGACCGGGCCGTTGCCATTGACGAACGCAACGTCGTGAAGTCCGGCATCGTGGTCTTCGACAAGCAAGGCCTCGACGTGCTCACGCTGGACTGCATCCCTGTCGAGAGGGTCGTCCTCGCCGTCGAGGTCACGTCCCCCGGTACCCGAACCAGCGATCACTTCCTCAAGCCTGGTCTGTACATCGAGGCGGGTGCCGCCTATTGGCGCATCGGGCGTGACGGTGACAGCCTTCCCGAGGCGCACCTCTACCGATGGCACCGCGAGAAGGGCTTTTGCACGCCTCACAGCGAGTGCCGCGGCAGCACTCTCAAGACCGACGTCCCCTTCCCCGTCGAGATCGACCTGCGCAGCCTCATCGAGGTCTGAGCTTCGCCTCGTCCGCCATCTCGTACGCCCCCGCCTCCAGCCGTCCGATCAGGCCGCGGGTCCACTCACCGCCCGTCTCGGCCGTGTGGATCCACAGCCCCATGATCTCGGCGATGTGGCCCCAGTCCTCGCCCTCCGCCGGGGTCCAGTGGCGGCGGATCTCCTCGCGCCACTCCTCCAGGGCCGCGATCCGCTGGCGCAACAGGGCGATGGCCTCCGCGCGCGGGAGGTCGGTGAGGAAGCCCACGCCTGCCGTGAGGACGTCGGTCTTCTCGTCGTGGGCGGAGAGGGCGTGCCGGAGCAGGCGGAAGTACTCCGCCTCGCCGTCCGGCGTCAGTTCGTACTCCGTGCGGGGAGGGCCGCCGGCCTCGCTCGGGGCCGTCTCGTGGGCGATGAGCAGGCCTTGCTTCGCCATCGCCTTGAGCGCGTGGTAGATCGACCCCGGCTTGGCGTTGGACCACTCGTGCGCGCCCCACAGCTCCAGGTCGCTGCGTACCTGGTAGCCGTGCGCCCGCCCGTGCTGCCGCACGGCGCCCAGGACCAGCAGCCGGATCGCCGACATCTCGCCTTCCGTTCCCCTCGCTCCGATATCGCTCGGATGCTCAGGGTAGGCGGGCAGAGGGGCCCCGTCCTTGTCAACCCCCGTCGGAGCCCCCATCAGGGCCCGCGTCAGGCCCTCGCCGGCTCCCGTCAGGCGCCGTGGCCGCCGCCGGAGGCCTCCGCCGCCTCCGCCACCAGTTCGAACGCCGTCTTCCCGTCGAGCGACTCGCGGATGACGTCCGCGTGCCCCGCGTGGCGGGCGAACTCCTCGACCAGGTGCAGGAGCAGCCATCGCATCGAGACCCGGCTGTCCGCCGGGAACCACGGGGCTTCCGGCAGTGGGAACGTGTCCTCCATGCTGGGTACGGAGCGGATGAACTCCTCCGTCTCCGCGGCCACCTTCTCCCAGTGGGCGAGCACCCCGGCGACCGTCTCGCCCTCCAGGAGGCGGAAGCCGTCGGCCCACGCCGACTCGTCGTGCTCGGTCTCCTCCCCCCGGCCCTGCGCCATCAGCAGCCAGTTCCGCTCGGCCTGCGCCGCGTGCTTGACGAGCCCGCCGAGGGACAGCTCGCTCGCGCTCGGCTTCAGCGCCGCCTGCTCGTCGGTCAGCCCGAGCAGCGCGCGGCGCAGGCCGCCCCGCTGGGCCTCCACGAAGTCCAGCAGCGTGCCGCGTTCGTCGGCGACGTTCTTCTCGATCACGTGAGTGGGCATGGGGCTCCCCCGTTGTTTTCTCGGTCCGTCGTGGTGGGATCAGGCTAGGAGCGAATGAGGTCAGATCCGGTCCTAGAACACGTCCTTTAGAACGGGAACTTCGTCCGCCCGTGCTGGATCGAGATCCACTTCGTCGTCGTGAACGCGTCCACCATCGAGTCCCCGTTCAGCCGCCCGACCCCCGACGCCTTCTCCCCGCCGAAGGGCACGATCGGCTCGTCGTGGACGGTCCCGTCGTTGACGTGGATCATCCCGGAGTCGATGCGCTTGGCCACCCGCACGCCGCGCTCGATGTCCCCCGTGTGGACGGCGCCGCTCAGCCCGTACGGAGTGGCGTTCGCCAGCCGGATGGCCTCCTCCTCCCCGTCGAAGGGGATGATCAGCGCGACGGGGCCGAAGATCTCCTGGCCGAGGATGGGCGCGTCGGCCTTCAGGCCGGTCAGGACGGACGGCGAGACGAGCGTGCCCTCGGCCCCGCCCCGTACGAGCGCGGTCGCGCCGTCCGCGACGGCCTGCTCGACGAGCGCGCCGATGGCCTCGGCCTGTCCGGCGTTGATGAGGGGGCCGATGTGGGTGGCGGGGTCGCCGGGGTCGCCGACCCTGAGGCTGCGGACCTTGGCGACGAACTTCTCGGTGAACTCCTGCTCCACCGAGCGGTCCACGAGCACCCGGTTGGCGGCCATGCAGACCTGCCCCTGGTGGATGAACCGGCTGAAGACCGCCGCGTCGACCGCGTAGTCGAGGTCGGCGTCGTCGAGGACGATCAGCGCGCTGTTGCCGCCGAGCTCCAGGATCGTGCGCTTGAAGTGGCCGGCGGCGACCGTGGCCACGTGCCGCCCGACCTTGTCGGAGCCCGTGAAGGAGATGACCTTCGGGACGGGGTGCTCGATGAGCGCGTCGCCGATCTCCGCGATGTCGGTGACGACGACGTTGAGGACGCCGGCCGGCACCCCGGCCTCCTCGAAGACCTTGGCGACCAGCCCGCCGCCGCATATCGGCGTGTTCTGGTGCGGCTTGAGGACGACCGTGTTGCCGAGCGCGATCGCCGGCGCGACGGACTTGACCGACAGCAGGAAGGGGAAGTTGAACGGGCTGATCACGCCGACGACGCCGACCGGCACCCGGTAGAGGCGGTTCTCCTTGGTGTCGTCCGGCGACGGCAGGATCCGGCCTTCCGCGCGCAGCGCGAGGTGGAGCGCCTCGCGCAGGAACTCGCGCACCAGGTGCAGCTCGAAAGCCGCCTTCAGTGCCGTGCCGCCGCACTCCGCGGTGATCGCGGCGGCCAGTTCCGTCTCCCGGTCGTCGATGATGCGCAGCGCGCGCTCGAAGACCAGCCGGCGGGTGTACGGATTGGTGGCGCCCCACGCGGCCTGGGCGCGTTCGGCGGCCCGGTAGGCCTGGTCGATCTCGGCGACGCCGGCGACGGTGATGGAGGCGAGCTTCTCCCCGTTGTACGGGTTGAAGTCGACGATGTCCCAGGAGCCGGTGCCGGACCGCCACTCGCCGTCGATGTACTGGAAGGCCAATTCTTCGAAGTAGGACATGTGCCATCCCTGCCTGGAGATACGGGGGCGCTCGTCGCGCCCGAACCGGAACGCGCTCCTGATGGGACGTCATCGTACTGATGTGTCACATGAGTTGGAGCAGCCGCCTCAGCAGGTCGCGGGTGGCCGACGGCGGGAGGCTGTCCTCCTGCAGCCGCTCCATCACCCTTCCGTACTGCGCCACTTCGTCGGGCTTGTCGAGGTAGAGCGCGCTCGTGAGCTGCTCCAGGTAGACCACGTCCGACAGGTCCGACTCGGGGAAGCGGAGCATGGTGAAGGCTCCGCTCTCGCCCGCGTGCCCGCCGTGCGCGAAGGGCATCACCTGCAGGGTCACGTTGGCCTGCTCGGATATGTCCATGAGGTGCTGCAGCTGGCCGCGCATGACGGTCTCGCCGCCGTACGGGCGGTGCAGCGCGGCCTCGTCGAGGACGGCGTGGAAGTGCGGGGCGCGCTCCGAGAACAGCAGTTTCTGGCGCTCCATGCGCAGCGAGACGCGGCGCTCGACCTCCGCCTCGTCGGCCGCGGGCTGGCCGCGCACGACGACGGCCTGGGCGTACCCCTCCGTCTGCAGCAGCCCGTGCACGAACTGCACCTCGTAGATCCCGATGTGCGAGGCGGCGCCCTCCAGTCCGACGTATGTCTGGAACCAGCCCGGCAGCACATCGCCGTAGCTGTGCCACCACCCGGCGACATTGGCCTCGCGGGCGAGCCCGAGCAGCGCCTCGCGCTCCAGCTCGTCGGTGACTCCGTACAGCGTCAGGAGGTCTTCCACGTCGCGCGCTTTGAAGCTCACCCGGCCCAGCTCCATACGGCTGATCTTCGACTCGGAGGCGCGGATCGAGTAACCGGCCGCCTCGCGGGTGATGCCCCGCGACTCCCGCAGCCGCCTGAGCTGGGAGCCCAGGAGTATGCGGCGCACCACAGAACCGCTCGACTCGCTCGTGGCCATCTTTGCGACTCCTCCTCTTCCGGTTCCGTTACCGGCCTTGTCGCTGCTCGCCGCTCTCGCCCTCTCCGGGGGCGGCCCCCGCTACCCCCGGCGGTGAAGTCTGCCATCTCCGCGCCTCGTTGAGTGTGCATTGAGTGTGCATCCGGCTACCCGGAGGGGAGTAGGTCGGAGGCCGTACGGAAGAGGGCGTAGGAAGAATTGCGGACGGACGCGAACGTGCGCCCCCAAACCCCCCATGTGCACGTGCATCTGCCCTTGCATCCGCCACGCGCATTGGGAACGATGGGGAACGCACACGTGCGTGTCACGTCCACGATTGCCAGGAGTGCCTCGGATGGGTACCGAAGGATCGACTGTGCTCTCTCCCCTGTGGCGAGGGCTGCCACCGATCGCCCCATCGGCCGTCTCCAACTCGGCATCCTGCGCGCTCCCACCCCGCTTCGAAGCGGTCCGGACGGCCCGCACGTTCACCAGAACGACCCTTCAGGGGTGGGGCCTGGGCGGACTCTTCGACGATGTGGCGCTGGTCGTCTCGGAGCTGGTCACCAACTCCCTGCGCTACGCCCTTCCTCCTGAGCCGATATCCGGCGGCGCGTACGAGCCCCCGGTCCGGCTGCATCTCATGCGGTGGACGTCGCGGCTCGTGTGCGCCGTACGGGACCCCAGCGAGGAGAGCCCGACGGCGGGCGAGGCGGACGCGTCGGCGGAGTGCGGGCGCGGGCTGTTCCTCGTGGAGTCCTTCAGCGACACATGGGGGTGGCACCCGCTGGCGGGAGCGCTGCACGGCAAGGTCGTGTGGGCGCTCTTCCGGTTGCCGCGGGAGCGGCACGCGTAAGTGCGGGTAAGTGAGGGCGGCTTTGACCGGCCGTGGGACCGCGTCTACCGGATCAGTCGGTCACCAGATAGTCGAATTCGCCGTCCTTGATCCCGCGCAGCATCGCATCGATCTCCGCAGGCGTGTAGACGAGCGCCGGTCCGTCCGGGTGACGGGAATTGCGCACGGCGACTCCACCGCCCGGCAGCCTGGCGAACTCCACGCACGAACCCTGGGAGTTGGAGTGCCGGCTCTTCCGCCAGACGACGCCGTCGAGGTCCGCGGCGGCCATGCCGTTGTACGCGTCAGGCACAGGACTCTCCCGGAGAATTGCAGGGCACCCCGGCCCGCCCGGCGGCGAATGGTGGGGTTGACAACTACTCCCGGATCATAGCTGCGTTCACATGCTTCTGCATGAGCTAATGCACGTGCACTTACGGTGTTCTCACACTTCTTCAGCGTGACTACACCATCGTGACCAGGTGTTTCGATGAATGCGCCGCCTACTTGCCTGTACTCGCGTACGGCAGGAGTGCCATCTCGCGGGCATTCTTGACCGCCCGGGCCAGGGCGCGCTGCTGCTGCACGGTGACCCGGGTCACGCGCCGGCTGCGGATCTTCCCCCGGTCCGAAATGAACTTCCGCAGGAGATCGGTGTCCTTGTAGTCGATATACGTGATGCCCGCCGTTTCCAGGGGATTGGGGCGGGGCTTGAGGTCCTTGCGGCGGTCGGGACGGCGCGTCATGAAAGGTCCTTGAAGAGGGGAGAGGCGGGGGAGCGTCAGGAAACGGGATCGAGCAGTGCGTCGAATGCGGCCGGAAGCCGCCGCCATGCACTGGGCCCGCCCGCGTATTCGGCGTCGGTCAGCAGGCAGGAGGCCAGCAGCTCGCGCAACCCGTCGCCGTCGAGCCCGGGGGAGGTGAAGGCGAGGTGCTGGACGCGGTCGCCGTGCTCGGGGTCCCAGTCGAGGGAGGCGGCCACGCGCCGGTCCGGCGGCACCATGTCCCAGGCGGCGTCGGGCAGTGCGGCGAGCCATGGTCCCGCGCTCTCCACGCACAGCGCGCCGCCCGCGGCGTCCCACGCGAGCAGCGTGTCCGGCCGGTCGGCGAGCCAGAACCGGCCGCGGCTGCGCGCGGCGGCGCAGCACAGGTCCTCAAGTGCGGCGTACAGCCGGCCCGGGTGGAAGGGCCGGCGGGCGCGCCACACGATCGTGGTGACGCCGTCCGCGTCGGCCTCCTGCGGCAGCAGTGCGCAGGCGGGGTGCTGGCGGGCCGCGGCGGCCTCCACGTCGAACCCGGCGACCGCGGCGGCCGCGAGCTCGGCGGAGCCGGCGGCGATGCGGCGTGCGGTGGGCGCGAGTTGGGCGAGGAGGGCGTGGTCGGCGTCGTCGGCGGGGGCGACGGGCTCGCCGAAGGCGGTGTCGTCGGTCTCGGCCGTGTTCTCCGCCAGGGCGAGCACCGTCGGGTACTCCAGTTGCCGGGCGAAGGTGTCGGCCACGGTGCGCTGGTCGGCGGCCGCGGCGGCCAGTCCGGCCTCGGAGAGGTCGTCGCCGCAGCCGAGGGCGGGCAGGACGAGGGCGGGGTCCACGGCGGTGATCACGCCGGTGAGCCGCAGGTCCTCGCCCGCGTGGGCGGCCACGACCTCGGCCATGGCCTTGGGTTCGACGGAGTCCCAGAGCTCGACGACGGCGAGCCGGCAGGCGCCCGCCGCGGCGAGCCGCTCCAGCTCGGGCACGAGGTCCTCGCGCAGGGCGCAGCAGGCACAGTCGTTGACGAGCGGGGTCTCGCCCTCGTCGAGGGTGCCGGTGCGGTCCCGTACGGTCCGGCGAACCGTTCCGTCGGCGGCGGTGGACAGGTCGTGGTGGAGGGCGACGCTGCCGGGGACGGTGCGGAGGAGGTGCTCGACCGCGGCCCGGCGGGCGTCCGCGTGCAGACCGCCCACCAGGGCCACGGGCAGGGGGCGCGGCGCGGTCACCGCGGGCCTCCGCGTTCACCGTCGACGGTCCGGGCGCCGTAGCGGCGCTCGAACCGCTCGACGCGTCCGGCCGTGTCCAGGACTCGGGCCGTGCCGGTGTAGAAGGGGTGGCTCGCCGAGGAGATCTCGACGTCGACGACGGGGTACGTCCTGCCGTCCTCCCACTCGACGGTCTTGTCGCTGGTGGCGGTGGACCGGGTGAGGAAGGCGAATCCGGCCGCGCGGTCGCGGAAGACGACGGGGCCGTAGGGCGGGTGGATTCCGGGCTGCATGGGGGTCAGCGCTCCTCTCGGAAGGTGACGTGACGGCCGGCGACGGGGTCGTACTTGCGCAGCTGCATGCGGTCGGGGTCGTTACGGCGGTTCTTGCGGGTGACGTAGGTGTATCCGGTTCCGGCGGTGGACCGGAGCTTGATGACGGGGCGTAGCTCGTTGCGGGCCATGGGGGCTACTATACAGAAATGGTTTCCATTTTCATTAGGAGGAGCGCCGGATGTCCGCCCACTGCCAACTGACCGGCCGCAAGCCCGGCTTCGGCAACACCATCTCCCACTCCCACCGCCGCACGTCCCGGCGGTTCGACCCCAACATCCAGACCAAGCGCTACTGGCTCCCCGGCGAGGGCCGCCACGTACGGCTGCGGCTCAGCGCGAAGGGCATCCGGACGGTCGACGCGATCGGCATCGAGGCCGCGGTCGCCCGCATCCGGGCGCGCGGCGAGAAGGTCTGAGGAGGACGGAAAGCCCCATGGCGAAGAAGAGCAAGATCGCAAAGAACGAGCAGCGCCGCCTGACGGTCGCCCGCTACGCGGCCCGGCGCGCCCTCCTCAAGGCCGTCATCCGCGATCCGCGGGCACCGGAGGGGGAACGGCTCGCCGCCGCGCGCGAGCTGCGGCGCCAGCCGCGCGACGCGAGCGCCACGCGCGTCCGCAACCGCGACTCGGGGGACGGCCGCCCGCGCGGCTATTTCCGGACGTTCGGCCTGAGCCGAGTGAACCTCCGCAAGGAGGCCCATGCGGGGCACCTGCCGGGGGTGAGGAAGTCGAGTTGGTAAGGGTGGGGCGTGAAGGCACGGGGCCGGCGGGTCAGAGGGGGCTCGCCGGCCCCGTCCGTGTCCGGCGGGGCACTTGGCAGGTGTACCCGGCTCCGGTTCGATGGTGCGGCGGCACCGATCCGACGGTCCGCCCGCACCGAGCGCACTCCGCACCGCAACCGCACATACGCGTGCCCCCGCACATACGCGTGCCCCCGCACCTGCACGTGCATCCGCACCGCGAGAGGAGCCGGAACGTGATCCACATGACCGAGACCCTCGCCGTCCACACGATCGAGGGCTTCCTCACCCCCGACGAGACCGCCGAGCTGACCAAGGTGCTGGACGAGCACCTCGCCCTCACCGGCTGGGTTCCCGAGCGGCCTTCCGACGGGCTCGTCCCGCCCGGGGCCGCCCAGGAGATCCTGGCCGCCGGCATCGAGCGTGCCCTGCCCGCGATCCGCAGGGTCTTCCCGTCCGTCGCCGCCGCAACGCCGTGGGACTACCACGACCTCGGGCCCGGCGACCGGATCGATGCGCACCTGCACGGCGTCGGCGCCCCGGACGCGAGGCCCCAGCGGGTCGCGCGCGTGGCCTTCCACCTCCAGGAGGCCGGGCGCGGCGGGCGGTTCTACGTCGACACCTGCTCCGCCGAGGACCTGTGGACCGGGCGCACCGCGGGCCCCGGGAGCGCCTTCCTGCCGGGGACGCGCTTCGCGCGGGAGATCTCCCACGAAGGGCGCCCGGAGGACCTCGCGGCCCTGGCCGGCGTCCCCCGCACCCGCTGGACCAGCGCGCCGCCCGCCAGGACGGCCGTCGTCTACGGCGCGCAGCTCGTCCACGGCGTCGAAACCGTCGTCGAGGGCCGGCTGCGGAAGCTCATCACGAACCTGATGGACGGATAGGCGGCGGAAAGCCGTCCGGCCCGCCGCTCACCTTCCGGTGGGCGGCGGGCCGAGGAGACTGCCGGTGCTCAGAGCTGGCCGGACGCGGAGATCGTGATCTTCGCCTTGGTCGTACCGCTCTGCGAGCCGAGGGACTCGATCTTCTTGACGAGCTTCATGCTGTCCTCGTCGGCGACCTCGCCGAACACGACGTGCTTGCCGTCCAGCCAGCCGGTCACGATGGTCGTGATGAAGAACTGGGAGCCGTTGGTGTTCTTGCCCGCGTTGGCCATGGACAGCAGGCCCGGGCGGTCGTGCTTGAGCGTGAAGTTCTCGTCGGCGAACTTCTCGCCGTAGATGCTCTTGCCGCCGGTGCCGTTGCCGGCGGTGAAGTCGCCGCCCTGCAGCATGAACTCCGGGATGACCCGGTGGAAGGAGGAGCCGGCGTAGCCGAAGCCCTTCTCGCCGGTGCAGAGGGCGCGGAAGTTCTCGGCCGTCTTCGGGACGACGTCCTCGAAGAGGTTGAAGTTGATGCGCCCGGCGGGCTCGTCGTTGATGGTGATGTCGAAGTAAACCTTGGTCGTCATGCCCTCATCCTGACACTTCGGCCTCCGTAGCCGCTGCTCAGGCACCCCGAACGGCCCTGCTGAGGTGAGCCGGGCCACACCCGGTGCCATGGTGATGTTGTGACGACGATGGAGCAGCCGCCCCTGGTCGTGGGCGTCGACGGGTCCGCCGGCAGCATGCAGGCCCTGGACTGGGCCGTGGATGCCGCCACCCGCCACGGCGTGCGGCTCCGCATGGTCTACGCCTCCCGCTGGGAGCGCTACGAGACCCGTCTGCCGTCCGATGACGAGCCCTCCCCCGAGGCGGTCGCCGAGGAGCGCGTCATCGCCGTCGCCGCGCTGCGGGCCCAGGGGCGCAACCCGGCCCTCGCCGTCGAGGCGGAGGTCCTTCCCGAGGAGCCGCTGAACGCGCTGCTGGAGGAGTCCCGCCACGCCGTCGCGCTCGTCACCGGTCCGTCGGGGCGCGGCACGCTGACCGGTCTGCTCCTCGGCTCGGTCAGCCTCTCGGTTGCGGCCCGCGCCCACTGCCCGGTCGTCGTCGTACGGGGCGGCGAGGCGAACGTGCGCGGCGATCACGGCCGGATCGTCGTCGGCGTCGGCGACCCCGAGGAGGCCCCGGCGGCCCTCCGCTTCGCCCTCCGCGAGGCCGCGGCGCGCGGCTGCGGCGTCGAGGCCGTACGGGCCTGGCGGCACCCCGTCCACCAGTCGGCGGACCACTACCCGCTGCCCAGTGACGACGCCATCGAGCACGAGGAGCACGCCGGGCGCGAGCTGATCGAGGCCCTGCGCGAGCCGCAGCGCGAGTTCCCCGACGTCACCGTGCACCGCACCGTCTACGAGGGGCACGCCCGCAAGGCGCTCATCGACGCGTCGGCGACGGCGGACCTGCTGGTCGTCGGTTCCGTGCGCCGCCGCCGGGGCTTCGGCCTCCAGCTCGGCCGCGTCAGCCATACGGCGCTGCACCACGCGGAGTGCCCGGTGGCGGTCGCGCCTCAGGAGTAGCTCCGCATGAGCGACTCGCTTGAACGTGTTCAAAAACAGGTCTACAGTCTCGACCACCAAAGCTTTTGAACACGTTCAAGAAGGGGTGGGGACGTGGATCTCACCGTCGTCTCGTACGCCGTCTACCTGGTGATCAGCCTCGGCCTCACGGTCTGGGTCGCCCGTACGCTCAGCCGCAACGGGCGGGTCTTCCTCGCCGACGTCCTGCACGGCAACGAGAAGCTCGCGGACGCCGTGAACCACCTGCTGGTGGTCGGCTTCTACCTGGTCAACCTCGGCTTCATCGCCCTGTACCTGCGGGACGACAGCACGATCGCCGACGCCCGCGGCGTCTTCGAGGTGCTGTCGCGCAACCTCGGCGTCGTCCTTCTCGTGCTCGGCGCGATGCACCTGGGCAACGTCTACGTCCTCAACCGGTTCCGCCGCCGCGGTCTCATGGACCGGGAGCAGGTCCCGCCGGTCGCACCGCAGGGCTACGCGGGGCAGCAGGGGCCGTGGACGGCGCCGGTCGCGCCTGCCGCCCCGGCCGGCGGGCACTGAGCCCGATGGCCACCGCTGCCACCGCCGGCCGGGGCGCCGCCGGACTCCGGGGCACCGGCACCGCTCTTCGGAGCGCCCCGGTCCGCCGGCTCACCGTCCAGCCGGCCGGCGGCTGCGATGTGCGCAATGCGTAGCCGCACTCTGGTCGGCCTCGCCGCCTTCGGTGCCGTGGCCGTGCTGACGGCCCTGGTGGTCCTGCTGAGCCCGCCCGCCGGGTCGGCGGAGCCTGGGGACGTGATCGGCTCCTGGCGCAGTCACCAGGCCGGGGCCCTGACCCTGCGCGCGGACGGCACGTTCATCGCGGTGCGCGTCCCCACCGCCTTCGCCGCGGACGACGAGCGGCCCACCGCCTGGTTCACCGGCCGCGGAACCTGGTCCCTGAAGAGGAAGCCCAAGCTCGGCCACCAGCGGATCCGGATCGAGAACGAGGCCGGGGAGACGTACGAGGTGTCGATCGCGGGCGAGGGCGCGCGCGACGGCCTGTTCATCAAGCCGCCGGGGGACACGGCCACCCAGTTCCGCTTCAAGAAGACCCTTTAGGCTCTGATCCGTGCCAGCAGCAGAGAACGAGCCCCGGCCTGCGAAAAGCGAAAAACCCGCGAAGAGCGAGAAGAGCGAGCAGACCCGCACCCTCATCCTGGAGACCGCGATGCGGCTCTTCCAGGAGCGCGGCTACGACAAGACCACCATGCGGGCCATCGCCCAGGAGGCCGGGGTCTCCGTCGGCAACGCGTACTACTACTTCGCCGGCAAGGAACACCTCATCCAGGGCTTCTACGACCGGATCGCCGCCGAGCACCAGGCGGCGGTCCGCGAGGTGCTGGACCGGGAGACCGACCTGGAGGCGCGGCTCTCCGGCGTGCTGCAGGCCTGGCTGGACATCGCCGCGCCGTACCACGAGTTCGCGGCCCAGTTCTTCAAGAACGCCGCCGACCCGGACTCCCCGCTCAGTCCGTTCTCCGCCGAGTCCGAGCACGCGCGGGAAGCGGCCATCGACGTCCACCGCGAGGTCCTCGCCGGAGCCAAGGCCAAGATCCCGGCCGAACTGCGCGACGTCCTCCCGGAGCTGATGTGGCTCTCCCAGATGGGCCTCGTCCTCTACTGGGTCTTCGACCGCTCGCCCGGCCGCGAACGCACCCGCCGCCTCGCCGACCGCGGTGCCCGCCTGACGACGCGCGGCATCTCCCTGGCCCGCTTCCGCGTGCTCCGCCCCCTCGTCCTCGAAATCCACGAGCTGTTCACGGACTTCCTGCCGGGCATGGCGCAGACGGTGGTCGCGCGCAAGTCGTAGCGGTGGCCGGTCACCGGCCCGTGAAGAGACCGTGGGGAGGGGCGAGACCGTCCTTGGGCCCCGGGTCGGCACGGGTGTAGCGGTCGACCTGCCGGTAGTAGTCGTGGGCGCCGCGGACGACGTGCCAGTACGCGGTGGCGCACTTCAAAGCGTCGGCCTTCGTCCGCCCTGTGACGCCGGCCGCGTCGAGCCGGCCCGGCAGGTCCTGCTGGGCCGCGACCATCCGCCGGGCGCGTACGTCCAGCATGCCGGCGCAGCGGTCCACGGCCTCCTGGAGGCCGACGCGCTCGTGGTGCCCGATCAGGATCACCGCGTTGTGGAAGGCGCCGGCTTCGCGTTCCTTGCCCACGGACCAGAAGTCGTTGTGGAGGCCGAGGTATTCGGCGGCGGCGTGGCGCAGGTCCCGCAGGGCGGGGAGACGGCGTACGGCTTCGGGCAGGTCGACGCCCGCGCCCGGCTCGGCGAGGGACAGCATCACGTACGCGCCGAACGCGTGGGCACGCTGGCGCGGGTAGGCGTCCAGGCGGGGGTAGCGGTGCGCGACCCGGTCGGCGGCGTCCTCGCGGTACGTCCGGAACCAGCCCTCGACGTCCCGGCGGAAGGCCCGGCTCCAGCCGGGCGACCGGCCCTCCTGGACGCGCAGCCGGATGTCGGCGAGGGCACGCTCGGCCGGCGTTCTGCCGGGGCGTCCGCCGAGCACGTCCAGCAGGGTGGCGAGCGTGGAGGCGCAGCGGGCGGGGTCGCGTCCGTCCGGGCCGTCGTCGAACTCGTCGTCCATGATGCAGATCCAGTACAGCCACGGTGTGAGCCGGGCCAGCACGGGCGGACTCGCCGCCGGGTAGAAGAGCGTGGCGGTGAGGGGCAGGCGGGCCCGGCGGAGAATGCGCCGGGAGGCGGCGGACCGGCAGAGCCCGAACCGGTCCAGCCACGCCTCCGCCGCGGCGTGCGCCGCTCGTAGGTGAGGGCTCGGGGCGTGGGGAGGGGCGGGCATGGCGACCTCGGGGACGACGATGCCGTCGAGGCCGTAGGGGGTCGGGGGCGGCGCCGTACGGACGGTTGTCGTCATGGCCTCTCCTACGCGGGGGTGGTGATGACGAGTCCTACGCGGGGGTGGTGATGACGAGCGTCCCCGAGACCTTCATGGACTTGAGCCCGCCGGGGGCCGAGCAGTCCGTCAGGGGAATCGTGGAGTGGACCGCGTCGATCACCGCGGTCCAGGTGCCGCCCTGGTAGCGGCCCTGGGTGATGCCGCCGCTCAGCGGGGTCTGGACGTTGAGCAGGTCCGAGATGGGCTGCAGCGACCAGCTGTAGTCCATGGCCGGCGTCCCACTCGTGGCGTTCCAGGTGGCGTGGTTCGCCGCCTCCGGCTTGCTGCTGTACGTGCCCGCACCGCAGGTCACGTTCTTGCCGACGCCCTCGGACACGAAGTCCGCCGTGGTGACGGCCGGGTCGCCGGTGCAGTTGTTCAGCGTACCGTTGGGGGAGCCGATCCTGGCCGTCACGCTGGGCTGCGGGGTGAGGGTCAGGGCCGGTTCGAACGTCATCGTCCAGGTGTGGGTACAGGTGATGACCTGCGCTTCCTCGGCCGACGAGACGTCGTGCACGAGGAGTCCGCCGAACAGGGCGGCGATGGCCGCGACGGTGGTTATGCGCCAGGGGACGCGCCAGGGGATCTTCATGTGGGGACTCCGTGGGTGGGGTGGGTGAAACGCCGGGCGAAGAGGAGCACCGCGCCGCTGAGGACCAGCGCGGCGACGGCGTACAGCGGGACCGTCAGGGGGCCGCGGGCCCAGGAAGCGCCGCTGACGGAAAGGGCGAGGGTGCCGCCGAGGAGCCCGGCCAGCTGGTTGCCGGCCGCGGTGCCGCTGAGGCGGACGCGGCCGGGGAAGAGCCCGGCGACGAGCGTGGCCTGCGGGGCGTACATCGCGGCGAAGGCGACCAGCGCCAGAACGCAGCCGGCGGCCAGGGCGGGCGCCGAACCCGCCCGGGACAAGGGCACGAACGCGGCGGCCCACAGCGCCGTTCCCGCGGTGCCCGCCAGACAGACCCGGCGGGCGCCCCAGCGGTCGGAGAGGGCGCCGAAGAACGGGATCAGCGCGATCAGGGCCAGCGGGGCGAGGACCGCGGCCGCCACGAGCGCGGTGACGGACAGGCCCGCGACCTTCAGGGAGAACAGCGCCGAACCGAAGGAGAACGCGAACAGCACGACGTCCGCGCCCAGGGCGACGGCCGCGGCGGTCAGCAGCTCGGTCCGGTGGGCGGACAGGAGAGCGGCGAGCGGCCGTGCCGCCCGGTCACCCGCCGAGGACAGCTCTTGGTACGGCCCGCTCTCCGCGATCCGCGCCCGCGCCCACAGCCCCGCCACGACGAGCAGCGCCGAGAACAGGAACGGCAACCGCCATCCCCAGGTCAGAAACGCGCCGGGAGACATCAGGGCCGAGACGCCCGTCAGCATGCCGAACGCCAGCAGGTTCCCGGCCGGGGCCCCGATCTGCGCCCAGCTCGACACCCGGCCGCGGCGCCCCGGCGGCGCGCACTCCAGCGCGACGACGGCCGCGCTCGCCCACGCGCCGCCCAGGCCGAGGCCCTGCAGCAGGCGCAGCGCCACGAGGAGCAGCGGGGCGGCGATCCCGATCTCCCCGTACGGGGGCAGCACCCCGATCAGTCCCGTCGCCGCGCCGGTCAGCACCAGCGTGGCCACGAGCGCGGCACGCCTGCCGTGCCGGTCACCGATGTGCCCGAAGACCAGCCCTCCGACCGGCCGCGCGACGAGGCTGACGCCGTAGAGGCCGACGGCGGTGAGCACGGCGGTGAAGGGGGCGAGGTAGGGGAAGAACTGGTGCTTGAAGACCAGCACGCTCGCGTTGACGTAGAGGAAGAAGTCGTACCAGGTGAGCGTGGTGCCGATGAGGCCTGCGGCGATGGAGCGGCCCGGCACCGATGCCGGCGGCGATACCGTCACATCAACCTCGCAAAGTCGATAAATCGATCATTTGCGATGATGCGGGACGCGGCGGGTGCCCGCCATGGGGAGCGGCGGGCGGTACGGCCATTCGGCCGACAGGAGTCTTACTGCAGCGCCCGCTTGCGGGCCTCGTCCGCCCGGCTGCTCGCCCGGCCGGAGGCGAGCAAGGCGATGACGGTCGAAGGTATCCATCCCCACTTGGCGACGAAGTCCGCGATGATGCCGGTGACCGAGTCGTCGTCGGTGAAAAGGGCGACGGCGATTGCCACGATTCCGAAGAAGAACCAGGCACCCCAAATATTCTTGTGGGTGTCTTTCGCCGCAGCTTTGATGTCCTTGTAGCCGTCAGCCATGGGGCCCCCTCTGTCGTGGTCTGCGGATCCTAACAAGCGGACAATCAGGCAACCGTTGTGCCAGAAGCCGCCGGAACCGACGGTGCTGACGGCTCCCCGTGCGAGGGACATCCGTACGCTGGGGGCCGGGGCGGTCTCGTGCGCAGGTGTGGAAGAGCGGGCCGCAGCACGGCCGGACGACGATTTCGGGGTGAGTGGACGTGAGCGGGCCGAGTGGCGCGGCGGGCATATCCGGTGAGCGGGGAGCGAGCGCCGGGGGCAGGCGGCGGGTGCTGCTGCTTCTCGCCGTGGCGGGGCTCTCCTACCTGATCGACCTGGGCAGCAAGCTGGTTGTGGTCGCCGAGCTGGAGAACCGGCCTGCCGTCCGGGTGATCGGCTCGTGGCTGGAGCTACGGGTGATGCGCAACCCCGGCGCGGCGTTCAGCATCGGCGAGACGACGACCATCGTGTTCACGCTCATAGCCACTGCCGTCGCCGTGGCGATCGTCCGCCTGGCGCGCAAGCTCTACAGCACCCCGTGGGCCATCGCCCTGGGCCTGCTGCTCGGCGGCGCGCTCGGCAATCTGACGGACCGTCTCTTCCGTTCCCCCGGAGGCCTGCAGGGCGCGGTCGTCGACTTCATCTCCGTCCGCGGCTTCAGCGTGATGAATCTCGCCGACTGGGCGGTGTTCTGCGGCGGCGTCCTGATCGTGTTCTGCACTCTTCGGGGATGGGAACTGGACGGCACGAGGGGACAAGCCGGCGCCCGGAGTGCCGAGGCCGCTTGACTCCCGGGCAACCGGAGCCGGATGGTGCGGCACCCACGCGGGTGCCGCACCGCCTTCACCCGGCTTTGTGGCAGATGAGCAGGCTGAGTCCGCTGTCAGGCTCGGTGCTGGCTCCGAACCCCGTGCCCTGTCCCGCGGCCATGGCGGACTCCATCACCTGCAGATCGAGAAGCACCATCTCGTTCCCCTTCCGTCCCGCTCGCCGATGCCCGCAGGGGGCCCGTAGGGGCCTTGCCCCGCGGGGGGCCGGGGCAACCGGCCCCGGCCGCTGCCGGGCGCGCAGAAGAGTTCCGGCCGACCGGGCGTCTAGCGCCCTTCGAGGAGGGATTCGAGGAGGGACGCGTACTGGCTGCCCGTGTCGAACGGTTCGTAGCGGGGCGGGTCGGTCTCACTGATGAACGGCTCCAGTGGCGCGACCACCGTGCTGTAGGAAGGGCGGTGCTTGTACTGGATGGAGACCCTGTCGACGGGCACCGGACCGACGCGGTGCAGCGCCGCCCGGTAGGTGCCGTTCGTCCACCGTTGCAAGTAGTCGCCGAGGAAGACGAAGAACGCGTCAGGGATCACCGGAACCGGTATCCATCCGCCATCCGCGCCCCGTACCTCCAGGCCCGGCTCGTCCTGCGCCAGGACGGTGAAGAGGGCGTGATCGACATGCGGTGACATCGCATAGTCCACCGTATTGGCGATCTCCGCGCCGTATCCCACCTTGTAGTAATTGAGCCCCAGCCGGTGCATCGGCGACTTCATGCAGGAATCGAAGAAGCCACCGTTCAGAGCGAGATCGGCGACGCACGCGGAGAGAAGCGAGTCGCCCAGGACGACCATGCGCTCGAAGAGTTCGGCGCACCGCCGGAAGGGCTCGTGGTAGAAATCCGCCGGCCGGCCCGACGCGAGGGCACCGGTCGTCCGCCCGATCCTGTACTGCTCACAAGCCTCGCCGCCCGCGTGCGAGGTGCTTCTCTCCTGACCCACGCTCCGGTAGCCCAGGAACTGCGAGCGCACATCGGCGGCCAGGTTCTTCTTCTCGTGAGCCGGACGTGCATAGAACCGCAGTGTTTCCTCGAACGCAGGCGATACCAGGCCGGTTGGTACGCCATGATTGAGCACGAAGAAGAATCCGTCGCGACGGCACGCTGCGCCTATCTCGGCGACCGCATCTTCCGAGGTCAGGTCCACTGACGCGATGGCCGATCCCGATACCTTTGCCGAAATCACCCCTGTGACACCTCCGAAAGATCTTCCATGCGAAGGGGATCTCCGTAGCTCAGTATCCCGACCAGGTGCCGACCGGGCATCCACTCAAAGTGTTCTCCTCCGTACGCCGGTTTACGGAGACGGTTTCAGCCAAGTGTAAGAATGCGGCCCGGCGTTGACGTCGTTTTCCGCTCGCACTACTTTCCTCGCTGCCCGACGAGAGGTACTCGAGTGCGGCTGCCAGGAATGCCCTTCGTGAACCCCCGTGCCGACCGGCACGCCACCGGACCCGTCCTCGCCCCCGCCCCCGACTCCGCCCGCATCCCGCAACGCCCGGCAGCCCGCCATTCCACCGGGTGGGCGCTGGCCATGCTGGGCATCACGGCCCTGTGGGGATGGACCTACGTCGTCGTCCAGGACGCCGTCGTCCTCCTCCCCGTACCGGCGTTCCTCGCCTACCGCTTCCTAGGCGCGGCAGCCTTCGTCGGCCTTTTCCATTACCGCGACCTTGCACGGATGACGGCTCGTGAAGTGGCGGGCGGCGCCGTCGCCGGAGGCGTGCTTTTCGCCGCGTACGCGCTGCAGACCGCCGGCCTTCAGGACACCACCGTGTCGAACGCCGCCTTCATCACCGGACTCGCCGTCGTCTTCACCCCGCTCCTATGGGCCCTCGCCTACCGGACGCCACCGCGCCCTCGCCGGACCGCCGGCGCCGTCCTGGCCCTCGCCGGACTGGCCCTCCTCACGCTCAAGGGCCTGTCGGTCAACCGCGGCGACGCACTGATGCTGGGCTGCGCCCTCGCGTTCACCGTGCAGAACGTCGTCCTCGCGCGCATCGGCCCGGGCGCCCGCACCGGGCTCCTCACCGTCGTACAGCTGACGACAGTGGGCCTGTGCGGACTGCTGTGGTCCCTCGTCACCGGAACTCTCGCCGCACCCGCCACGAGCGGTGTCTGGGTGGCCCTGGCCGTCACCGCGCTCCCGGGCTCCGCACTCGCCTTCTTCGTCAAGACCAAGGCGTTCGCGACCTCATCGCCCGGCCGCATCGCGTTGATCATGGCGATGGAACCGGTCTTCGCCGGCCTCTCCGGCTACTGGTTCGCCGGGGAGACCTTCACCGCGGTCAACCTCAGCGGGGCGGGTCTCGTTGTCTCCGCGATCCTCCTCGCGGAGTCGGGGAAGCGGGCCGACGCGGCCGGTTGAGCCCGGCTCGCGTCGAGCGGGACCGTGACTGGGAGCGGGAACAGCGGTCAAACGCATGCGAGTTACCGGGCTCAGGCGATATCGTCCTGACACTGGTGATGATCGGTAAGGGCTGACCGGCGGGGCGTATACCCAGTACGCCCCGTACGGCCAACTCTCGGCCCGCCCGTCGCGGGGCCAGTCCCTGCGGCGGGCGTCTTTGCGTAGTCCGGTACCTCAGGTGCCGTACCACACGGCATCCACCGTAGCGCACTGCTCAGTTCGCCGCCGGGATCTGGGAGCGAACGGGCCGTGACCGGGTGAAGGCGCGGCCGTACGCCCGTTCCAGGCCGATCGCCGGGCACGTCTTAGCGTGCGCCGGTGAGGTTGTACTGGGTGTCCAACGTCAGGGTGAGCGTGTACGAGGGCGAGCCGGTAGTGCCGTTCTTGAAGCTGCCGCTCACGAGGTAGGGCCCTGTCCTGGTGCTGCCGCCCGGGCTGGTGTCGGTGTCCGTCGTGGTGCCGGAGCCCTGGACCGTGCCGTCCTGGAACAGTGCCGCGTCCATCGGCCCGAGCTTCTCATTGAGGAGGGTGGCTACGCCGTTGAAGGCCGGGGCGTAGTTCACCTCGGTGACGGTGATGGTGATGTGCCCGGCCTCGTCGGGGCCGGGGCCGGTCGGGTCGCTCTGCTTCGCGATGTCGACGAAGCACTCGGGGACCGCGCAGACCGCCCCGTTCAGGGTTCCGTTGTACGTGCCGTTGATATCGAAGGACGCCGGTGCTGCGGGCGGAGGGTTCGACGGCTCGGGCGTCGACGGGTTGCCCGGGGCCGGATTCCCCGGCTGCTGCGGGGCCGTCACTCCGGGCGGGTGCGGGGGTGGGGACGGCTGGTGCGTGCGGTTCCAGAGGTAGACGGCCCCGCCCGCCAGGGCCAGGATGACCAGCCCGCCCACGATCAGCGTCCCCAGGCCGAGCCCCCCTGCTATGCCGCCCACGGTCTCGGCAGCCGCCGCACCGCCGACGGCTTCGCCGGTCGCGGCGGCTCCCACGGCCTCCCCGGCAAGCGCGCTCTCCGCGGCGACGCCCTCGCCCACGGCCACCCCCTCGCCCACGGCGGCGCCCTCTCCGACGGCTGCTCCCTCACCCACGGCGGCCCCTTCGCCCGCTGCGGCGCTCTCGCCCGCCGCGGCAGGGCCACCCGTCGGGACCTCGGGCCCCACGCCTCCGCCGCCCGGCACCTTCGCCCACTGCGGCCCGGGAGGGCCGCCGGTGGGAACTCCGGAACCCACGCCGGGACCGGCGCCGGGCATCCGCGCCAGCTGCCCGGCGCGTGCGGCCTGAGCGGCTTCCGCCGCTTCCGCCGCTTGCGCTGCTTCCGCGGCCTCGTACTCCTCAGCCATTTGCGTGGCCTTCGTCAGGTCGAGCTCACCCTTCTGCGCAGACACTTGTTCCAGCATCGAGCGTGCGGCCTGCGGCCCTTGCTTCAAGGCCTGTTGGTACGCGGACACCCTCTCCGTTCCGAGCTCGATGGTCTTCTCCAGAAGCTGGATCTCCTTCTGGGCCGTCTGGGCGGTCAGGCCGTAGTTGACGTACTTTCCCGAGAGGAGATAGCGCCTGCAGGTGTCCAGGACCGTCCGTTTGAGGTCCAGGATGCTCTCCCACGCCCGGATCTCTCGCTGCAGTTCTTCCATCTTCAGCAGGTCGTTGACCGCGTCCCACGGGTTCATGGCTGTACCTCGTGCCCCTCATCGCGCTCCTGCGCGTCCCCGGGCAGTTCCATGTGGCGCAGGGCGGCCCCGTCGTAGCAGTACCAGCCGTTCGTGAAGTCCCACATCCACGCCTCCCCGCCGTGCACGACGAGCCCGGCGCGGAATGCCTGGGCGCGGAAGGACGGGGCGTCGATGCGCTTGGCGGCCAGGTCTTCGAGGAGTCGTGAACAGGCCGACAGCGCCGCCTGCAGCTTCGGTACGAGCTCCCCGTCCGCGGAAGCAGGCGACGCGCGTTCCTCCAGGCGCCGCCCGTCCACCCAGACGGGCCAGCCGCCGGAGGCCCTCAGTACGCGGGCCCAACCGCTGGGGGCCCGCTCCAGGAGTTGCACTTCCACGCCGGGAGCCAGACGGCCGTCCGGCTGTTTCATCGGGTCCGGCGCCTGCCAGAAGTCCAAGCCATCGGCGGGGGTCGTGTGGCTCGCGCTGAACGGCTCCCGCGACGTGTCGGAACGGTCCATGGCCGCCCCCTCTCAGAGGCCCCTGTTGCCAGTCTCTCACTTCGGGAGAACTCGCAGGTCAGGGCATTGATGGGGGCTCTTGGGGCGGCCGGTGTCAGTCTTTATGTCTCAGGCTGGGCGGTGACGAACGAGCCCATGCCGGGCGTCGTCACGATCAGCCCCTCGGCGCGGAGGGCCGCCGTGACCTTGCGGACGGTCGCTCTCGCGACCATGCACTCCTGTTCGAGCTTCGTCTCGGAAAGGAGGTAGTTCGGCGGGTACTCGCCCCTGGCGATGCGTCGCCGAAAGTGCCTGGGGAAATGAATCGGGATCAGTCGGCTCAGTTACACCTTCCGCTGCCGCTGAAGCAGGGCGTGTAGGCCGGGTTCGGGGGAGGAAGGGGAGCCGGGTGGCGGCGGTCGTAGTCGTGCTGAGCGAGTGTGAGCAGCGCGGCTACCGCGCCGGCGGCCAGGAGTTGCGACAGGACTGTCCAGGGCGCGCGCGACAGCAGCGCGAGCCCGGCAAGCACGAGCGTGGCGATGAGGAAGTGCTGCGTCCAGGCGAGCCCCGCGAGCCTTGCCGCCTCGATCTGCTCTGCGTGCCCTTGCGCGGCCCACACCTCCATGCCGTACCCGAATTCGACCGCCACGAATACGGCCGCCTCGACTATGAACAGCAGAATGCCGACGCCGACGTCCTGACCGAGTGACGTCCTGCGTGACCAGGGCCGCCATGTGCGCCGGGGCGGAGGTTCGGGGAGTGCGCTCGTCATAGCCGCACCTTGCCGGGCGGCTTGCGGGGCACGCATGAGTACGCGTACTCAGCCTGCGCGCTGCCCGCCTCGCGCGCCCGCCCCGGCGATCGTCTCGCGCCGCCACGCGTGGAAGGCTTCCTCCAGCGCCCGCGGCCCGGCGTACCGGGACCCGTGGAGACGTACGAACTCGACATACGAGTTCATGTACGCGAAATTCTCCCTCGGTTTCGTGGTCTTCCTGGCGAGGAACCGGTCGATGTCCGGCACGGGCCAGGAGGAGGAAAGGACGTGTGCGGGGTCGAGGAGCATGTCGGCGTGGGCGGTGCCGTCGAAGTGAATGCGTGTGGACGGCCGGTTGATGTGGGATGCGCCCGCTGACAGGGCGCGGTCGTCGCTCGGGTCGCACCGCAGCCACTTGCCGCCGAGGTGAACGACGCCGAAGAAGTGCCGCGACGTCTCGTCGCACATCTCCCGCAGCGCGGGGAACCAGCCTTGGCCGAAGTATTCCTTTCCGTTGACGACGAGTACCCCGAATCCGGCGGGGATGTTCTGCGCGCGCAGCATGGCGCACAGCAGGTTCGCCTTGTTCGAGCAGGATCCGCGGCCCATCCGCAGCGTTTCCGTCGCGGTGTGCGTCCAGTCGTGGAGGATCGCGTACTTGATCTCATCCTGCACCCACCGGAAGAGCGCCACTGCCTTGTCGCGGTCGGTTATCGCTCCGTCGGTGGCCTCGGCCGCCGCGTCGGCTATCGCCTTTGATCCGGCGTCACAGAAGCGTGTGCTGTCCAGGAAACCCGTGCGTTTCACGTGCATGGACGGGAGGATCCTCGACGCCGTGGCGGCATCTCACGGTGATGGCGGCCACGGCACTCGGATAGGTGGACGGATGGGCGGACGGAAGGCGCCCGTCCTCAGTGGTGGAACGCCGTCGCCACCGTCTCCGGCCGCCCCAGCGGCCGGGGCTGGCGGCGGAGTTCCGGCAGCAGGGCGTGGAGGTCGTCCATAAAGAGGTCGGCCAGGTCGTGGGAGAAGCCGTTGCGGCAGACGACGCGGAGGACGGAGAGGTCCTCGCGGTCGGGCGGGAAGGTGTAGGCGGGGACGAGCCAGCCGCGTTCGCGCAGGCGGCGGGAGACGTCGAAGACGTCGTACGCGTCGATGCCGCCGGCCGTCGTGAAGGCGAAGACGGGGAGCTCGTCGCCGCGGGTGAGGAGGCGGAAGTCGCCCGTCTCCTCGATCAGGCCGGACAGGCGGCAGGCCACGTCGCGGGCGTTCTGCTGCACCGCGCGGTAGCCGTCGCGGCCGAGTCGCAGGAACGTGTAGTACTGGGCGGCCACCTGCGCGCCGGGGCGGGAGAAGTTGAGGGCGAAGGTGGGCATGTCGCCGCCGAGGTAGTTGACGCGGAAGACCAGCTCCTCGGGGAGGGCTGAGCGGTCGCGCCACAGGGCCCAGCCGACGCCCGGGTAGACGAGCCCGTACTTGTGGCCGGAGGTGTTGACGGAAGCGACGCGCGGCAGGCGGAAGTCCCAGACGAGCTCCGGATCGAGGAAGGGGGCGACCATCGCGCCGGACGCGCCGTCGACGTGGACGGGGACGTCCAGGCCCGTACGGTGCTGGAGTTCGTCGAGGGCCGTACAGACGTCGGCGACGGGCTCGTAGGAGCCGTCGAACGTCGAGCCCATGACGGCGACGACGCCGATCGTGTTCTCGTCGCAGAGGGCGGCCGCGGCGCCGGGGTCGATGTGGAAGCGGTCGCCGGCCAGGGGCACCTGGCGGGCCTCGACCTCCCAGAAGTTGCAGAACTTGTCCCAGCAGACCTGGACGTTGGCGCCCATCACCAGGTTCGGGCGGGCGCCGGCCCCCGGGTAGCGGTGGGCGTTGCGGGCGGCCCAGCGCCGTTTGAGGGCCAGGCCGGCGAGCATGCACGCCTCGCTCGACCCGGTGGTGGAGCAGCCGACGGCCGCGGACGGGTCGGGGGCGTGCCACAGGTCGGCGAGGATCGCCACGCAGCGCTGCTCCAGTTCGGCGGTGCGCGGGTACTCGTCCTTGTCGATCATGTTCTTGTCGCGGCACTCGGACATGAGGACGGCGGCCTGGGGCTCCATCCAGGTGGTGACGAAGGTGGCCAGGTTGAGCCGGGAATTGCCGTCGAGCATCAGCTCGTCGTGGACGACCTGGTAGGCGGCGTGCGGGGCCATCGGCCCGTCGGGCAGCCGGTGGCGCGGCGGCTCGGCCGCCATCCCGCCGACCGGGTCGGCCTCGCCGTACAGGAACGGGTTCACCGCCAGGCGGCCGTGGCGGCGTGCGGAGCGGCCGCCGTGTACGCCGTGTGCCTCTCGTACGCCGCGTACGTCCTCGCCTCGGTGCAGGGCCATGATCGTGACGATACGGACTTGCACCTCACGTAACGGGAGGACGCACCGTGGAGCCCGTAAGCGAAAGGAAGCGGACATGAGCTATTCCGTGGGGCAGGTCGCCGCCTTCGCCGGGGTGACCGTACGGACGCTGCACCACTACGACGAGATCGGGCTGCTCTCGCCCGGAGGCCGCAGCCACGCGGGTCACCGGCGCTACGACGACGCCGATCTCGACCGGCTGCAGCAGATCCTGTTCTACCGGGAGCTCGGCTTTCCGCTGGACGAGGTGGCGGTGCTGCTGGACGAGCCGGGCGCGGACCCGGCCGAGCACCTGCGCCGCCAGCACGGCCTACTCACCGAGCGGATCGAGCAGCTCCAGCGCATGGCCACCGCAGTGGAGCACGCCATGGAGGCGAAGAAGATGGGTATCAAGCTCACGCCGGAGGAGAAGTTCGAGGTGTTCGGGGACTTCGACCCCGACGTGCACGCGGAGGAGGTCGAGCAGCGGTGGGGCGACACGGAGGCCTACCGCGAGTCGCAGCGCCGGACCGCCTCGTACACGAAGGAGGACTGGCAGCGGATCCAGGACGAGACGAACGGCCTCAACACGCGCATCGCCGCCCTCATGGGCACCGGTGCGGCCGCTGACTCCGCGGAGGCCATGGACCTCGCCGAGGAGCACCGGCAGCAGATCGTGCGCTTCTACTACGACTGCACGTACGAGATTCACACCGGCATCGCCGAGATGTACGTCACAGACGAGCGGTTCGCCGCCCACTACGAGGCGATCCGGCCCGGCATGGGCACCTACCTGCGGGACGCCATCCGCGCGAACGCGGAGCGCAAGGCCTGAGGGGTCCGAGGGGCCTGAGGGGCCCGGGGGGTTGTGAAAGGCGGGGGGGGCCGGCGCATCTGCCGGCCCACCCCGCCTGCTGCTTTCCTGCCGCGTTCCTACGGGCGGGACGAGATCACGACCGCCGTGCCGTACGCGCACACCTCCGTGCCCACGTCCGCCGCCTCCGTCACGTCGAAGCGGAACATCAGCACCGCGTTCGCGCCGCGGGCCCGCGCCTGCTCGATCAGCCGCTCCATGGCCTGGTTGCGGGTCTCCACCAGGGTCTTCGTCAGGCCCTTGAGCTCGCCGCCGACGAGGGACTTCAGGCCCGCACCGATCTGGCTGCCGATGTGGCGGGAGCGCACGGTGAGCCCGAAGACCTCGCCGATCACGCGGTCCACCTTGTAACCCGGCACGTCGTTCGTCGTCACCACCAGGACGTCGGACTGGGACTGCCCGCCGCCGTACTCCTCGATGCCCATCGCATCCACCTCCGTGTGTGCAGTTTTGCGGGTGCCTGACCAGGACGCATGCCGGGGCCGCGGGGTTGCGCCGACCGGAGGCACGGGCGCGGGGGAGGGGGTGAGGGGAGGCGTAAGGGAGGACGCGGGGCGGGCCGCTGCCGCACACTGGTAATCACACTGGAACGCGGCTGAGGCCCGCCGCGTTGGTAACTTGGGGCCGCACATCACCCCACCCAGCCTGTGCCCGGGCCTCGCACGAGCCTGCGCCCTCGACCCAGGAGCCTGTCACCCGTGACCCCCATGACCACTCTCGCGCTCGGCCCGCAGTGGCTGGACGCGAACTATCTGATCGAGCAATTCGGTCTGATCGGCGTCCTGGCCATCGTCTTCGCGGAGTCCGGCCTCCTGATCGGCTTCTTCCTCCCCGGCGACTCGCTGCTCTTCACCACGGGCCTGCTGGTCACCACGGACCAGATCAGCAAGCCGCTGTGGCTGGTGTGCACGCTGGTGGCGGTCGCGGCGATCCTCGGCGACCAGGCGGGCTACCTCTTCGGCCGCAAGGTCGGCCCCTCGCTGTTCCGGCGCCCCGACTCCAAGCTCTTCAAGCAGGAGAACGTGGAGAAGGCGCACGAGTTCTTCGAGAAGTACGGGCCGAAATCGCTGGTTCTGGCCCGCTTCGTGCCGGTGATCCGTACGTTCACGCCGATCATCGCCGGCGTGAGCCGGATGAACTACCGCTCGTTCCTCACCTTCAACATCATCGGCGGCATCCTCTGGGGCGTCGGCGTGACGCTGCTGGGCGCGGCGCTCGGCAAGATCGAGTTCGTCAACAAGAACATCGAGCTGATGCTGGTCGCGATCGTGCTGATCTCGGTCGTGCCGATCATCATTGAATTCCTGCGGGCGCGCTCGAAGAGCAAGAAGGCGGCGGCGCAGGCCGCTGCGGCGCCGGCGCCGCAGCCGCCGTACGGCGGCGGGTACCCGGGCGCGGGGCAGGCGCCGTACGGCAGCGAGGGCCGGAACGGCTACCCGGGCACGGGGCAGAGCCCGTACGGCGGCGAGGGTCAGAGCGGGTTCCCCGGCGAGAGCCGGAGCCCGTACGGCGGTCAGGGCCAGAGCCCCTACCCGGGACAGAACCAATACCCGGGGCAGAACCCGTATCCGGGTCAGAGCCCGTACGCGGGCCAGAACCCGTACCCGGGGCAGAGCCCCTACGCGGGTCCCGGCCAGGTGCCGTACTCCGGCGAGGACCAGAGTCAAGGCCACGACCAGGACCAGGACCAGGGCCCTGCGGGCGGCCCGCGACCGCCGTCCCAGCGGGGGCGGCACGCCCGTCGCTGACGGCCCGCGCTCCCGCCCGGCTGCAGCCCCATTCCGCATAGAGCCGACCCCACTGGGCACACGCACCTCTGATCAGGCATTGTGACCCTAGGGCTACGGCTCTGCGGGACGTTCCGGCGATACGGCTGGTCCGGCACCGCCGACAGTCGCCGTCGTGGCCGCGCGCCGTCTCGGCGGGCGGCGTGCGCCGGCATCGGCGGTGAGGGGCCGGCCGCGGAACGCCCCGGACGACCGGCGGGCAGGGCGTTACGAGGAGAACGAGGTGGCTGAGCGCCAGCGGGGTGAGGCACCGGAAGATCGCAAACCCCAGTCCGACGAGGCGCGCAGCGCCTTCACCCCGCCGCTCGGCGTCCCCCTCCCGCCCCCGCCCGAGGACGAGCACCCGACCTCCGAGTTCGCCGTCCCCGAGGGCATCGCCCCCGAGCCGCCCGGCGAACCCGAGGGCTCGGCCTTCACCCTCCCCGCGGGCACCGTCGCCCCCGACTCCAGCACCACGCAGAGCACCCTGCTGCCGGGCTACACGCCGCCCTACGGCATGCCCAAGGTCAGCCTGACCAAGGACACGCCCTGGCAGGACCGCATGCGCACCATGCTGCGCATGCCGGTCGGGGAGCGGCCCGCGCCCGAGCGGGCCACGAAGCAGGACGAGCCCGGCCCGCCCGTACCCCGCATCCTCGACCTCACCCTCCGCATCGGCGAGCTGCTGCTCGCGGGCGGCGAGGGCGCCGAGGACGTGGAGGCGGCGATGTTCGGCGTCGCGCACGCGTACGGGCTCCACCGCTGCGAGCCGACGGTCACCTTCACGCTGCTGACCGTCAGCTATCAGCCGTCCCTTGTGGATGACCCCGTCACCGCCAACCGCACGGTGCGGCGGCGCGGCACCGACTACACGCGCCTGGACGCCGTCTTCCGGCTCGTCCACGACATCACGTCGCAGGGGCTGACGCTGGAGGAGGCGTACCGCCGCCTCGCCGAGATACGCCGCAACCGCCACCCCTACCCGGGGTGGGCGCTGACCGCGGCCTCCGGGCTGCTCGCCGGCGCGGCGAGCATGCTCGTGGGCGGCGGGCTCGTGGTGTTCCTCGCGGCCGCGGCCGGCGCGATGCTGGGCGACCGGCTGGCGTGGCTCGCGGCGGGGCGCGGGCTGCCGGAGTTCTACCAGTTCGTGGCGGCCGCGCTGCCGCCCGCGGCGATGGGTGTCGCGCTCAGCGCCCTCCACGGCTACGTGGACGTCCAGGCGTCCGCCGTGATCACCGGTGGGCTGTTCGCCCTGATCCCCGGGCGGGCGCTCGTGGCGGGCGTTCAGGACGGCCTGACGGGCTACTACATCACCGCCGCGGCCCGCCTGCTGGAAGTCGGCTACCTGATCGCCGGCATCGTCTGCGGCGTGCTGATCGTCCTCTACGGGGGCGTGCACATCGGCGGGGCCACGCTCAACCCGGGGGCGGCGCTGGAACGCGTCGAGCGGCCCGGGGTGCAGATCGTCGCGGCGATGCTGCTGTCGTTCGCCTTCGCCCTGCTGCTCCAGCAGGAACGTCACTCTGTGTGGGTCGTCACCCTCAACGGCGGGGTTGCCTGGGTCGTCTACGGCGCGCTCGCCGACACCGCCGGGCTCGACCCGGTGCCCGCCACGGCGATCTCCGCGGGCCTGGTGGGCCTCTTCGGGCAACTGCTCTCGCGCTACCGGTACGCGTCCGCTCTGCCGTACGTGACGGCGGCGATCGGGCCGCTGCTGCCCGGTAGCGCGGTCTACTTCGCGCTGCTGAACTTCGCCAAGAACGAGCTCAACACGGGCATCGCCAGCCTCACGAAGGCGGCGGCGCTGGCGCTGGCCATCGCCATCGGGGTGAACCTCGGCTCCGAGATGGCCCGGATGTTCCTCAAGGTCCCGGGCGAGGCCGCGGGCCGCCGCGCGGCGAAACGCACACGAGGCTTCTAGCGCGAGCGTTGCGCGGGGCGCGCCGCACGGCTCGGGGCGCCCCGGCAGCTTCTATCCGCCGCGATGGCGACCCGCCACAGCGGACGTCTCCGGCGGTGCCGAGCGCGCTTCTGCTCGTACGGGATCGCCGGGCTCCACCGTCGTGGTCGCGTGCCGCTGCGGCGGGTAGGGGGTGGCTGGGGCAGCACCTATGCGTTCCGGGTGTTGCGGCACCCCTCGTCCGCCGCGGCGGCGATACGCCACAGCGGACGTCTCCGGCGGTGCCGAGCGCACCTCAGCTCGTACGGCACCGCCGGGATCCACCGTCGTGGTCGCGCACCGCTGCGGCGGGCAGGAGTTGGCCTGGCCGGACAGCACCATGCGTTTCCGGGTGCCCCGGCAGCTTCCATCCGCCGCGACGGTGACCCGCCACAGCGGATATCCCCGGCGGTGCCGAGCGCGCCTCTGCCCGTACGGGCACCGCCGAGATCCACCATCGCGGCGGATTCAAGGATGCGAGCGCATCCTTGAAAGGCCACGGGGCCGGGGTGCCGTACGTCGCGTACGGCACCCCGGCCCCGTGCAAAGCGAGCCGCAGGCTCAGTGGTGGGCGCCGCCCGCCGCCTCGAGGCGCTTGTAGGAGGCCTCGATCTCCGCCTCGGCCTCCGCGCGGCCGACCCAGTCCGCACCCTCGACCGACTTGCCCGGCTCCAGGTCCTTGTAGACCTCGAAGAAGTGCTGGATCTCCAGGCGGTCGAACTCCGACACGTGGTGGATGTCGCGCAGGTGCTCCATGCGCGGGTCGTTCGCCGGGACGCACAGCAGCTTGTCGTCGCCGCCGGCCTCGTCGGTCATGCGGAACATGCCGATGGCGCGGCACTTGATGAGGCAGCCGGGGAAGGTCGGCTCGTCCAGGATGACGAGGGCGTCCAGCGGGTCGCCGTCCTCACCGAGGGTGTTCTCGACGAAGCCGTAGTCCGCCGGGTAGCTGGTCGAGGTGAAGAGACGGCGGTCCAGGCGGATGCGACCGGTCTCGTGGTCCACCTCGTACTTGTTCCGCGAACCCTTCGGGATCTCGATGGTGACGTCGAACTCCACGGGTGGCTCCTCCATGATCAACACATACGTCTGGTGATTAAGTGTCTCTCACGTGGGTGTGTGCTGGCGAAAGGGGCTGGTCGTGGAGTCGGAGACCAGGTCGTGGCGGCCGCGGCTGCAGCTCCGGCCGCGGCTGCCGCAGCCGTTGCGCGGTGGCTCGCCGCGGGCGCGGACCGTCCGTTTCGTCGCGGTGTCCGCGCTGGCCGGATGCGTCGTGGCGGCGGGTGCCGTGGGCGCGGCCGGGCCCTGGGAGGGCGGTCAGCGCAGGGCCGAGCGCGCCCGGGCGGCCGCGGGCCCGGAGGCGGAGCGCGACGAGCACGGCGGCGGCCCCGTGCGCCCGGCCGCGCCGCCCGTGCTCGCCGGCCTCGGCGGGCGGGCCACGGCGCCGCTGCCGGCCCGGGAGGGCCTCGCGGGGGCGCTGGAGGGCCTGCTGAAGGACGGGGCGCTGGGCGCGCAGACGTCGGCGGCCGTCGTGGACGTCGCCACCGGGCAGCAGCTGTACGGGGCCGACCAGGACACGCCGTACACCCCCGCCTCCACGATCAAGACGGCCACGGCCGCGGCGGCGCTGGCCGCGCTGGGCCCGGATCACCGGATCGAGACCACCGTCGTCGGCGACGGTGACACCGTCGTGCTGGTCGGCGGGGGAGACCCGACGCTGACGGCCCGCCCCGCGAAGGAGGGGGCGCCGGCCGCCGCGAGCCTGAAGGAGCTGGCCGACGCGACCGCGCGTGGCCTCAAGGCGCGGGGCAAGGGCCGGGTGAAGGTCGCGTACGACGTCTCCCGCTACTCCGGGCCCGCCCTGCACCCCATCGGGCCCAACGAGAACATCGCGCCGGTCAGCGCCCTCATGGTGGACGAGGGGAGGCTGGACGACTCCGACCACGGCCCCGCCGACCGCACGACGGACCCGGCCGGGGACGCGGCGCGGAAGTTCGCCGGGATGCTGCACGACGCGGGCGTGGACGCCGACGGCGACCCGGCCGCGGGGCAGGCGGGCGCCAAGGCGGAACGTCTCGCCTCGGTGTCCTCGCCGCCGCTGGCCGCGCTCGTCGAGCGCACGCTCACCAACAGCGACAACGACATCGCGGAGGCGCTGGCCCGGCAGACCGCGCTCGCGTCCGGGCAGCCCGCCGACTTCGAGGGTGCGGCCAGGGCGGTGAGCGCGCGCCTGGAGAAGCTCGGCCTGCCGCTGTCCGGGGCGCGGATCGCCGACGGCAGCGGGCTCGACCGCGCGGACCACGTCTCGGCGGCCTTCCTGGCCGGGCTCCTCGCCCGTGCGGCGGATCCGGCCCGGCCGGAGCTGCGGCCCGTCCTGACGGGGCTGCCCGTCGCGGGCTTCAGCGGGACGCTCAGCGGGCGGTACGGGGCGGATGCGGCCGGCCGCGGCCTCATCCGCGCCAAGACCGGCACGCTCACGGGGGTGAACACGCTCTCCGGCACGGTCGTGGACGCGGACGGACGGTTGCTGTCGTTCGCCTTCATGACGGCGGGCGCGGCGTCCGGCGAGGCGGCTCAGGGCGCGCTCGATCGCCTGGCGACTACCGTCGCGGGCTGCGGCTGCCGCTGAGCCGGCCGCGGGCCGTCCGTGGCTGGTCGCGCGGTTCCCCGCGCCGCCTTACGGGGCGCCATGCCGCACTTCGGCAAGCCCGCAAGGGCCTCCCGCCGCAATGGCGCCGCACCCCCACGGCGAGGGTCCGGCGGAATGCTCCGCCGCCCCCGGGCCCTCGCCGGAGACACTTCGCTACCCCGAGCGGAGCGGCCCACGTACGGTGAAGCCATGACGAGCATCGGTGGTGCGGAGATGGTCGACTGGAAGCTCGCGGTGGCGACCGCGACCCGGTTCGTACGGCCCGGGCCGGAGGTCAGCCGGGAGGAGGCGCGGGCGGTCGTCGCGGAGCTGCGGCGGCATGCGGCGACGTCCGAGGAGCACGTCAGGGCGTTCACCCGGATGTGGCCCGGCAAGGGCGAGGGCACGGGGAGCGACACCCCGGTCCTCGTCGTGGACAGGGCGGGGTGGATCAAGGCGAACGTGGCCGGGTTCCGCGCGATCCTCGGCCCGCTGCTGGAGAAGATGCAGGACCGCCGCGCGAACGTCCCCGGCGGGGCGGTGTTCGGCGCGGTCGGCGGCAAGGTGACCGGCGTGGAGCTGGGGATGCTGCTGTCGTTCCTGGCGTCCCGCGTCCTCGGCCAGTACGAGACGTTCGCCCCGCCGAGCAGGGACCTGCCCGGTTCGGCGACGGGCGGGGGCCGGCTGCTGCTGGTGGCGCCGAACATCGTCCACGTGGAGCGCGAGCTGGACGTGAACCCGCACGACTTCCGGCTGTGGGTGTGCCTGCACGAGGAGACGCACCGGACGCAGTTCACGGCCGTGCCCTGGCTGCGCGACCACGTCGAGGGCGAGATCCAGGCGTTCCTGGCGGAGACGGACGTCGACCCGGCCACCCTGCTGGAGCGGATCCGGGAGGCGGCGCAGTCGCTGGCGGGTGGCCGTCCTCCGGAGGAGGACGGCGCGGACGAGGGCGGGCGCAGCATCGTGGATCTGGTGCAGACGCCCGCGCAGCGGGAGATCCTGGGCCGGCTGACGGCGGTGATGTCGCTGCTGGAGGGCCACGCGGACTACGTGATGGACGGCGTGGGGCCGCAGGTGGTGCCGTCGGTGGCGGAGATCCGGGAGAAGTTCCAGCAGCGGCGGGCGAAGGGCGCGGGCCGGCTGGACGCGGCGCTGCGGAGGCTGCTGGGTCTGGATGCGAAGCTGCGCCAGTACCGTGATGGTGAGCGCTTCGTGCGGGTCGTGGTCGACGAGGTCGGCATGGACGGTTTCAACAGGGTGTGGACATCCCCGAACACCCTGCCCACCAAGGCGGAGATCGCCAAACCGGCGGACTGGGTCGCGAGGGTGCACCGTCGTACAGAGCCGTGAACCGGAAGCTCCACCTCCGGGTAGAACGCCTCCGTAATCACCCGTCCGAGGGACCGTGAGCCAGGGGTGGGCGTGCGATGCTCGGGTAATGGCTCGCTTCTGTCACCATCGACGCACACAGCGTGACTGAGGCTTCGAAGCTCGCGCAGCTCCGAACGATCTCCATATGGAACGATTGGACACACGGACATGGGTCCACATCCCGCGGTCGCCGCGATACGCCTGGCGGTCCGCCGCGTACTTCACGACGTCCTCACCCCCACCACACCCTCATCCGTCCCCCCCGCCCCAGCAGGCCACAAGCCGCTCGTCCTCGTCGCCTGCTCCGGTGGCGCGGACTCCATGGCGCTCGCCTCCGCGCTGGCCTTCGAGGCCCCCCGCCTCGGCATCCGGGCCGGCGGAGTCACCGTCGACCACGGCCTTCAGCACGGCTCCGACCTGCGCGCCGCGGAGGTGGCGAGCCGCCTCGCGGCCTTCGACCTCGACCCCGTCGAGGCGCTGACCGTCAACGTCGGCCGGGACGGCGGCCCCGAGGCCGCCGCGCGCGACGCGCGCTACGCCGCCCTCGACGCCGCCGCCGAGCGGCACGGCGCAGCGGCCGTCCTCCTCGGCCACACCCGGGACGACCAGGCGGAGACGGTCCTCCTCGGGCTCGCCCGCGGCTCCGGCACCCGCTCCCTCGCCGGCATGGCCGTGACGTCCGGCGTCGGCGGCCGCTACCGCAGGCCCTTCCTCGGCCTCGACCGGCAGACCGCGCGCAAGGCCTGCATGGTCCAGTCCCTCCCCGTCTGGGACGACCCGCACAACGCCGACCCGGCCTACACCCGCTCCCGGGTCCGCCACGAAGCCCTCCCCGTCCTGGAGAAGGCCCTCGGCAAGGGCGTCATCGAGGCCCTCGCCCGCACGGCCCAGCTCTCCCGGGACGACGCCGACGCACTGGACGACTGGGCCGCCGCCGTGGAGCCCTCCGTCCGGGACGACAGCGGCGCCCTGGAGACCGCCAAGCTCTACGCCCTGCCGCCCGCGGTCCGCCGCCGGGTGCTGCGCCGGGCGGCCATCTCGGCGGGTTCACCGGCCGGTTCGCTCTTCGCCCGGCACATCGAGGAAGTCGACCGGCTGATCACCGGATGGCGCGGCCAGGGAGCCATCAATCTGCCCGGGCGGGTCGCGGTCCGCAGGCAGGGTGGCAGACTGGTCCTCCGGCAGGGCTGATTCGAACGGGCACGAACGTCACGAACGGGCCTCAGCTCGCCGCGGAAATGCCGGACGATCCGTAGACAAGCGAGAGTGGCGCGGGTGGACGACAAGGACATGGGCACCGACCTCAAGTCGGTGCTCATCACCAAGGAAGAGATCGACGCGAAGCTGGCGGAGCTGGCTGCGAAGATCGACGCGGAGTACGCGGGCAAGGACCTGCTGATCGTCGGTGTCCTCAAGGGCGCCGTGATGGTGATGGCCGACCTGGCGCGCGCCCTCTCCAACCCCGTCACGATGGACTGGATGGCCGTGTCCTCGTACGGCGCGGGCACCCAGTCCTCCGGCGTGGTTCGCATCCTCAAGGACCTCGACACCGACATCAAGGGCAAGGACGTCCTGATCGTCGAGGACATCATCGACTCGGGCCTGACCCTTTCGTGGCTGCTGTCGAACCTCGGCTCGCGCGAGCCCGCCTCGCTCAACGTCGTCACCCTCCTGCGCAAGCCGGACGCGGCCAAGGTCGCGATCGACGTCAAGTGGGTCGGCTTCGACATCCCCAACGAGTTCGTCGTCGGCTATGGTCTCGACTTCGCCGAGAAGTACCGCAACCTGCCCTTCGTGGGCACGCTCGCGCCGCACGTCTACGGCGGCTGAGCTCCGGGCCCTCGGTGCGGGCCACCCCGTCCGGCACGCGGGAACCGAATGACGGTTCCCGCCGTTGGAGCAGGGTAAGGCGGGTTGGTTGACCGTCTGCAGCGGCGTCGGGAGACAATGCTGGGGTACCGTCCGAAGGTCAGTCTTTTTCAGACTTTCAAGTCAAGCTTTCAAGGTCGAGCAGGACACCGTACGCACAGGCACCCCGTCGAGGGGCTGGCCGTGCCTCACTGTGGCAGGAGGGACGGGGCGCTTGCGCCCCGTATGGATGGACGTGAAGCGCTACTTCCGTGGGCCGGTCATGTGGATCGTGCTGGCCGTCCTCGCCGTGGTCGTGTTGATGCAGGTCGTCGGCTCCGGCGGCGGCTACAAGTCGGTGGACACCAGCCAGGTCGTTAACGCGATCAACAAGGACCTGGTGAAATCGGCCGAGCTGACGACCGGTGACGAGAACAAGATCAAGGTTGAGCTCAAGGACGGCCAGAAGGTCAAGGGCTCCAGCAAGATCCAGGCGAACTACATCGGCGAGCAGGGCGTTGACATCGCCAAGTCCCTGCAGGCCAACGCCGAAAAGAACATGATCCCCGAGGGATACAACGTCTCGACGTCCAAGCAGAACCCGTTCATCGGCGTCCTGCTGTCGTTGCTGCCGTTCGTCCTCATCGTCGTGGTCTTCCTGTTCCTGATGAACCAGATGCAGGGCGGCGGCTCCCGGGTCATGAACTTCGGGAAGTCCAAGGCCAAGCTGATCACCAAGGACACCCCCAAGACGACCTTCTCCGACGTCGCAGGCGCCGACGAGGCCGTCGAGGAGCTCCACGAGATCAAGGAGTTCCTGCAGGAGCCGGCGAAGTTCCAGGCCGTCGGCGCCAAGATTCCCAAGGGTGTGCTGCTCTACGGCCCGCCCGGTACGGGCAAGACCCTGCTCGCGCGCGCCGTCGCCGGCGAGGCGGGCGTGCCCTTCTACTCGATCTCCGGCTCCGACTTCGTCGAGATGTTCGTGGGTGTCGGCGCCTCGCGCGTCCGTGACCTCTTCGAGCAGGCCAAGGCCAACGCCCCGGCCATCGTCTTCGTCGACGAGATCGACGCGGTCGGCCGCCACCGCGGCGCCGGCCTCGGCGGCGGTCACGACGAGCGCGAGCAGACCCTGAACCAGCTCCTTGTCGAGATGGACGGCTTCGACGTGAAGGGCGGCGTCATCCTGATCGCCGCCACGAACCGGCCCGACATCCTCGACCCGGCGCTGCTGCGGCCCGGCCGTTTCGACCGGCAGATCGCCGTCGACCGCCCGGACATGCAGGGCCGCCTGGAGATCCTCAAGGTCCACCAGAAGGGCAAGCCGGTCGCCCCGGACGTCGACCTGTCGGCCGTCGCCCGCCGCACCCCCGGCTTCACCGGTGCCGATCTCTCCAACGTGCTGAACGAGGCCGCCCTGCTGACGGCCCGCAGCGACCGGAAGCTGATCGACAACCACATGCTGGACGAGGCGATCGACCGCGTCGTGGCCGGCCCGCAGAAGCGGACCCGGATCATGAGCGACAAGGAGAAGAAGATCACCGCGTACCACGAGGGCGGTCACGCCCTGGTCGCGGCGGCCTCTCCGAACTCCGACCCGGTGCACAAGATCACGATCCTGTCCCGCGGCCGCGCCCTCGGCTACACCATGGTCCTCCCCGACGAGGACAAGTACTCCACCACGCGCAACGAAATGCTCGACCAGCTGGCGTACATGCTGGGCGGCCGCGCCGCGGAGGAGCTCGTCTTCCACGACCCGACCACCGGTGCCGCCAACGACATCGAGAAGGCCACGGCCACGGCCCGCTCGATGGTCACGCAGTACGGCATGACCGAGCGCCTCGGCGCGATCAAGTTCGGCTCCGACAATTCCGAGCCGTTCCTGGGCCGCGAGATGTCGCACCAGCGCGACTACTCCGAAGAGGTCGCCGCGCTGGTCGACGAAGAGGTCAAGAAGCTCATCGAGACCGCGCACAACGAGGCGTGGGAGATCCTCGTCGAGAACCGCGACATCCTCGACAACCTGGTTCTGGCCCTCCTGGAGAAGGAGACGCTGAACAAGGAGGAGATCGCCGAGATCTTCAAGCACGTGGTCCGGCGCCCCGCCCGCCCGGCGTGGACCGGCTCCTCGCGCCGCACCCCGTCCACCCGCCCGCCGGTGCTCTCCCCCAAGGAGCTCGCCCCGAGCAACGGCGGCCAGGCGATCGAGCAGTCCGCCCTCCCGGACGACACCCGGCCGGAGAGCTGATCACAGCCGCTCCGTAAGGCTCACGGGCCCTGCACCACAGGGCCCGGAATGGATGCCGCGTCACCCAGGTTTTAGCCTGGTGGACGCGGCATCCCGTTTATCCGGGCGGTGCCGGTTGGTACATACGTACGAGAGAACGAGGCACTCCATGACCGACCCGGTGACCCTGGACGCCGTGCGGAGCGTCGGCGCATTCGACGAGAAGCGCGCCGAGAACGCGGTGCGGGAGCTGTTGCTCGCCGTGGGCGAGGACCCGGACCGGGAGGGCCTGCGGGAGACGCCGGCGCGGGTGGCGCGCGCGTACAAGGAGATATTCGCGGGCCTCTGGCAGGAGCCGGAGGACGTGCTGACCACGACGTTCGACCTCGGTCACGACGAGATGGTGCTCGTCCGCGACATCGAGGTCTACAGCACGTGCGAGCACCACCTGGTGCCGTTCCACGGCGTGGCGCACGTCGGCTACATCCCGTCGACCAGCGGGAAGATCACCGGCCTGTCGAAGCTCGCCCGCCTCGTGGACGTCTTCGCCCGCCGGCCCCAGGTCCAGGAGCGGCTCACCACGCAGATCGCGGACTCCCTGATGGAGATCCTGGAGCCGCGGGGCGTGGTCGTCGTCATCGAGTGCGAGCACATGTGCATGTCCATGCGGGGCATCCGCAAGCCGGGCGCGAAGACGCTGACCTCCGCGGTGCGGGGTCAGCTGCGTGACCCGGCCACGCGGGCCGAGGCGATGAGCCTGATCATGGCTCGATAGCCGGATCAATCGCTGGGTCCGGCACCGCCGGGATGCGCCCTCGTGGCTGGTCGCCGTTGCGGCGGAAGGTTTTCGCAGCGGCGGCAGACAGTGGGTGATGCGGCAGCAAAATCGCTTGCTGCCGCAAAAAAATGCCCGCCGCAGCGGCGACGAGCCACGACGGCGGGGGTCCGGCGGAATGCCCACAGGCGTCACCGGAACGTATCGGCGAACCGCTACGCGGAGAGGCGGCTGCCCATCCACTTCAGCGTCGGGTTGAGCTCACGACGCCACGTGTTGAAGTTGTGACCGCCCGTGTCGAGGACGATCGACGAGACGCGGGCCGGAGCCTTGATCGCGTTGATGAACTTCATGGTGTCCTTGTAGTTGTGCTCGCCCTGCTTGCTGGTGGTCACCAGCAGCGAGACGGGCGGCATCTCCTTGTTCTTCAGCCGCCACAGCAGGTCGTTCTCGTTCTCCAGCTGCTTGCTGCCGCCGAAGAGGGAGCCGGTCGTCGGGTCCTGCGGAGCCTTGTAGTAGCCGGAGAGCGCGGCCGCGGCGCTGTACGCGTCCGGGTGGCGCATGGCGATCTTCAGCGCGCAGTAGCCGCCGGTGGAGTCGCCGATCATGCCCCAGTTCGCGGCCTTGTCGCCGACGCGGTAGTGCTGGGCGACGGCCTTGCGCAGGTCCTTGGTGAAGAAGGTCTCGGCCTGCGGGCCGTTCGGTATGTCCATGCACTCGGTGTCGCGCTGGCCGACGATGGACGGACGCATCATCACCAGGACGGTGGGCTGCATCTTCTTGTCCTTGCTCAGCTTGTGCGCGCGGACGGGGTAGTCGAGCCCTTTGATGAGCGCCTCGGCGGTGCCCGGGTAGCCGGTCAGGACGACGGAGGCGGGAAACTTGCGGTTCGCGTACTCCGGCTGGAAGTACTCCGGCGGCAGGTAGACGTACGCCGGGCCGTTGATCTTGGACTCGACGCCGGCGACCTGGATCTTCTCGATCTTTCCGCCGACGCGCGGGACGTTGCCGCGGGGCACCTTGACGGCCTGGGTGTTCACGACCTGCACCCGCTTGCCGCTGGCGCTGTGGTCGACGACCACGCCCTCCTCCTTGACCTGACCGAAGAGGTCGGCCCAGGAGCCGTAGAAGCCGAAGGACTGGTTGGCCCAGAGACCGATCGCTGCGAACAGGGTGAGCTGCGTGGCCAGCATCATGCCCACCCTGCCGAGTATGGAGCCCACGCTCCGTTTGCCCAGGCGAGGCCAGAGCCAGATGGTCAACGCGAAGAGCACTATCGCAGCCGCGATGGCAAGCAGCAGTACTGCCATGCTGGTGAGACCCATGAGGTGCTTTCTGCCGAGGCGACCCGGCGCCGAGTCGCGGAATGGTTACGTCTTTCCGGGCTCGGCCCCCCGCGGAACCTCAACCCCGAAACCGTCGTCCTACAGGGCGCACATTGTCCGGGCGCTGCCGCCGCATGGCGCACGTCCACTCGACAGGACGACGGGAAGAGATGTCTGTCAGGGTAGATGGCAAAAAGTCCGATGGGGTTCCCGAGGGAACCAAGCGACTGTCGAGGCTTGCGCGTATCGTCAGAGGGCCCAAGCCCGAGAACGTGCCTGCCGTCGTGGGAACGGTCGCCGCCCTCATCGGCCTGGTCGACGTCCTTGCCGGTGTGGTTCCGCGGTTCCGCTGGAGCAAGGTCCACAGCCTCGCCGAGGTGCTGCCCGGCTCGGTGACCCAGCTCGCCGCGGCCGGTTCGATCATCGTCGGCGTCCTGCTGCTGATGCTGGCCCACGGCCTCAAGCGGGCCAAGCAGCGCGCCTGGCTCGCCGCCGTGGTGCTGCTGCCCATCGGTGCGGCCGCGCAGCTCGTCTACCGCCACTCCTACATCGGCGCCATCCTGTCGCTGCTGCTCTTCATCTACCTCGTGTGGCACAAGAGCTCCTTCTACGCGCTCCCGGACCCGCGCAGCCGCTGGAAGGTCGCGGCCAACTTCGTGCTGATGGGCGCGCTCAGCTTCGGCCTCGGCTGGGTGATCGTCGGCTCGCACCCGGACCAGATGATCGGCGACCCGCCGGTGATCGAGCAGATCGAGCACGTGATCTGGGGCCTCTTCGGCTTCGAGGGCTCGATCCGCTACACCGAGCACGTCGACTACACCGTCGGCTACTCCCTGGGCGCCCTCGGTCTGCTGACCGTCGCCACCACCGCCTACCTGGCCTTCATGCCCGCGTACCCGGCCGCCGTCCTCACCGAGGAGGACGAGGACAAGCTGCGCGAGCTGCTCGCCAAGCACGGTGCCCGCGACTCGCTCGGCCACTTCGCGCTGCGCCGCGACAAGAGCGCGGTCTTCTCGCCCTCCGGCAAGGCGGCCGTCTCCTACCGCGTCGTCTCCGGCGTGATGCTCGCGAGCGGTGACCCGATCGGTGACGTCGAGGCCTGGCCCGGCGCGATCGAGAAGTTCATGGAGCTGGCCAAGCGCCACTCCTGGACGCCCGCCGTCGCCGGCTGCAGCGAGACCGGCGGCGAGGTGTGGACCCGCGAGACCGGGCTCGACGCCCTGGAGATGGGCGACGAGGCCATCGTGGAGGTGTCCGACTTCTCCCTCACCGGCCGGTCCATGCGCAACGTCCGCCAGATGGTCAAGCGCATCGAGCGCAACGGCTACAGCACCAAGGTGCGCCGCGTCGGCGACCTCTCCCCGGAGGAGCTGGAGGCCGTCCAGAAGGCCGCCAACGCCTGGCGCGACACCGAGGACGAGCGCGGCTTCTCCATGGCCCTGGGCCGCATCGGCGACCCGAAGGACCTGGACGCCATCATCGCCACCGCCCACAAGGACCCGGAGGAGGGCGAGGACTGCCCGTTCGGCGACCTCCGCGCCATGCAGCACTACGTGCCGTGGGGCCCGGACGGCAGCTCGCTGGAGCTCATGCGCCGCGACCGCAGCGCGGACCCGGGCATGAACGAGCTCCTGATCGTCGCCTTCCTGCAGGCCGCGCCCGAGCTCAAGGTCAAGCGCCTGTCGCTGAACTTCGCGTTCTTCCGCTCCGCCCTGGAGCGCGGCGGCAAGCTGGGCGCCGGCCCGGTCGTGCGCATCCAGCGCTCGGTGCTGGTCTTCCTCTCGCGCTGGTTCCAGATCGAGTCGCTGTACAAGTTCAACGAGAAGTTCCGGCCGCGCTGGGAGCCCCGCTTCATCGTCTTCCCGAACAGCCGCGACCTGCCCCGCATCGGCTTCGCGATGATGCAGGCGGAGGGCTTCCTGGAGCTGCCGCGCCTGCTGCGCCGCCGCCCCGCCCCGCCGAAGGACGTCCTGGACGACGCGGACGAGCAGGTCTCGGCCGCGGAGGTCACCCGCGCGGCGTGAGCGCGCCTTGCGAGCGCGCCGTGGTGATCCCGCTGAACACGCGTGCGGCAGTGCCCCCGACCGGCTTCCGGTCGGGGGCACTCCTCTTTGCGGCACGCCCTAGGCTGGACCCATGAGTACCTTGCGCGGTCGTCCCGGGCCCGTCGGTCTGCCGGAGTGGAATCGCTGTGCGGTGATGGGCGTCGTCAACGTCACGCCGGACTCGTTCTCCGACGGCGGGCGCTGGTTCGACTCCGAACTCGCGGTCAAGCGCGGGCTGGACCTGATCGCGGGCGGTGCCGACCTGGTCGACGTGGGCGGCGAGTCCACCCGCCCCGGCGCCTCGCGGGTCGACGAGGGCGAGGAGCTGCGCCGGGTCGTGCCCGTGGTCCGCGAGCTGGTGGCCGAGGGGGCCGTGGTGTCGGTGGACACCATGCGCGCCTCGGTCGCGGAGGCGGCCGTGGAGGCCGGGGCGACGCTGGTCAACGATGTGAGCGGCGGCCTCGCGGACCCGGCGATGGTGCCCGTCGTGGCCACGGCCCGGGTGCCCTTCGTGGTGATGCACTGGCGCGGCTTCAGCGCCGACATGAACAGCCGGGCCGTCTACGGGGACGTGGTCGGCGAGGTCCTCGCCGAGCTCCGGGAGCGGCTGGACGCCGTGGTCGAGGGCGGCGTCGACCCGGACCGGCTCGTCGTCGATCCCGGTCTGGGGTTCGCCAAGAAGGCCGAGCACGACCTGGCCCTGGTCGCGGGCCTGGCGCGGCTGCGCAGGGAGCTGGAGCTGCCGATGCTGGTGGCCGCCTCCCGCAAGCGCTTCCTCGGCCGGGTGCTGGCCGGCCCCGGGGGCGAGCCGCCGCCGGCCCGGGAGCGGGACGCCGCGACGGCCGCGGTCTCGGCGCTCGCGGCGCGCGAGGGAGCGTGGGCGGTCCGGGTGCATGAGGTGCGGGCCAGCGCGGACGCGGTGCGCGTGGTGCGGGCGGTGCAGGAGGCCGCCGAGTCCGGGGAGATCGCCGAGGCCGCGGAGGCACCGCGGCCGGCGGGTGCGGCAGGCGCGTCGGGCGCCGAGGGGGGCATGTGAGCACTGCCCGTACGGACAGCGAGCAGGTAGAGCTGGCGAACACCGCGCTGTACGAGGCGGTGGAGCGCGGCGACACGGCCGCGATGGGCCGGCTGTGGCTCGACGATCCCGACGCCGAGGTGTCGTGCGTCCACCCGGGGTGGCCGGTGCTGCGCGGGCGGAGCGAGGTGCTCCGTTCATATGCGCTGATCATGGCGAGCACGGACTACATCCAGTTCTTCCTGACCGACGTCGAGGTGGCGGTCGCCGGCGACACGGCCCTCGTGACCTGCACGGAGAACATCCTCAGCGGCGGCCCGGCCGAGGAGGAGGGCGAGCTGGGGCCCCTCGTCGGCCAGCTGGTCGTGGCGACGAACGCCTTCCGGCGCGTCGGCGAGGAGTGGAAGGTGTGGTCGCACCACGGCTCGCCGGTGCTCGCCGGGCGCGACGAGGAAGAGGACGAAGACGGCACGAACGGTGCGAACGGCGGGGCGGACGGTATTCCGGGGGCGTGACGTATCTCGCGTTGCGCCGTGTTCCCCGAGGGACCGCGAGACGTCAGCGCAGTGGGTCCTCGTCACTCGTTCGGGCTGCTCGGCGGCCGGGTAGGGGTGGGGGACGGGGTCTGCGGGTAAGCGCGGCGGGAGTCGTGGCCGGCCCGGCACGGAGGGCGTCCGAAAGAGCCCGGAACGTGCGGAAGTATCTGTGAATATGTGGAGAAATCCCTAGCCTCCATGTGCGAGCGCTGTCGGTGCCCGCAGGTAGATTCGACGTGGGTACCAGGCATGGGAGGTGCCCCCGTCCGACGACCAGCAGGAGTGATTCGTGTGGATCGTGTCGCGCTGCGCGGCCTGAAGGCCCGTGGGCACCACGGCGTGTTCCCCCGGGAGCGCGAGGAGGGCCAGACCTTCATCGTGGACCTCGTCCTGAGCCTGGACACCCGGCCCGCCGCCGCCTCCGACGACCTCACGAAGACCGTGCACTACGGCGTCGTCGCGGAGGAAGTGGTCGATATCGTCCAGGGAGAGCCCGTCGACCTCATCGAGACCCTGGCCGAGCGAATCGCCCGCAACTGCCTCAAGCACGATGCGGTGCGCGAGGTGGAGGTGACCGTCCACAAGCCGGACGCCCCCATCACCGTGCCCTTTGACGATGTGACGATCACTATTACGCGGAGCCGAGTATGAGCAGCAGCGACCCGACCGTGCAGCCGGTGCCCGCCTCCGTGGTGGAGCAGGTGGACGCGGCGGACGTGACCCTGAGCAATCCCAAACGAGCCGTGATCTCTCTGGGCAGCAACCTCGGCAACCGCCTGGAGACCCTGCAGGGCGCGATCGACGCCCTGGAGGACACGCCCGGCCTCCGGGTCAAGGCCGTCTCCCCGGTCTACGAGACGGAGCCGTGGGGCGTCGAGCCCGGCACCCAGCCCTCCTACTTCAACGCCGTCGTCCTCGTGAAGACCACCCTCCCGCCGGACTCCCTGCTGGAGCGCGGCCACGCCATCGAGGAGGCCTTCGAGCGGGTGCGGGACGAGCGCTGGGGCCCGCGCACCCTTGATGTCGACATCGTCGCCTACCAGGACATCGTCTCCGCCGACCCCGTCCTGACCCTGCCGCACCCGCGCGCCCACGAGCGCGCCTTCGTCCTCGCCCCCTGGCACGACGTCGACCCCGAGGCCGTCGTCCCGGGCCGGGGCGCGGTCGTCGAGCTGCTCGCGGCCGTCGGCACGGAGGGCGTACAGCCCCGTGTCGACCTGGAACTCCGGCTGCCCGAGTAGGCGTTGGACTGCGTGAGAACGCGATCGGGATGACGACATGAGGAGCGACGGCTCGGTGAGGCAACTGCGGATCGGGGTGCTGGCGGGGCTGTTCGCCGTGGCCGGCGTCCTCTCCTGGGCGGGCGCCCGGCTGTGGGACTCGGTCGGCACGCTGCCGCGGGTGCCGGTGGCCGCGCCCATCGTGCTGGCGGTCATCGCCGTCGTCCTCGGGGCCACGGCGCTCTCGCTGCGCGCCCGGCTGCGGGCGCAGCGCGAGCGGCGGCCCGGAGCGAAGGGCGTCGATCCGCTGGTGGCCGCCCGCGCGGTCGTCTTCGGCCAGGCCAGTGCGCTGGTCGCCGCGCTCGTCGCCGGCATGTACGGCGGCGTCGGCGTCTTCCTCGGCCTCGACGGCCTGGACGTCGAGCCCCGCCGCGAGCAGGTGATCTACGCGGGCGCGTCCGTAGTAACGGGCATCGCCGTGATCGCCGCGGCGTTCTTCCTGGAACGCGTCTGCAAACTCCCGGAAGACGACGACGAGAACGGCGACCCGGCCCGGGCACTCTGACCCACCGGACGGCCTCCGGCCGGGGTTGGTAGGTCATGGGTGCCCGCACCCTTGATTCCGCCGCGGTGGCGCGTAACCACGACGGTGGCGCCCGGCGGTGCCGTGCGGCCTCCGGCCGGGGGCCGATGGGCTTTTGGGTGCCCACACCCTTGATTCCGCCGCGATGGCGCGCAACTACGACGGTGACACCCGGCGGTGTCGTGCCTCCGGCCGGGGGCCGATGGGCTTTTGGGTGCCCACACCCTTGATTCCGCCGCGATGGCGCGTAACCACGACGGTGGCGCCCGGCGGTGCCGTGCGGCCTCTGGCCGGGGGTCGTGGGTTTATGGGTGCCCGCGCCCTTGATTCCGCCACGGCGGTGCGTAACCACGACGGTGTAGTCCGGCGGTGCCGTGCGGCCTCCGGCCGGGGGCCGATGGGTCGTGGGCGCCCGCACTCATCAAGCCGCCGCGGCGGCGCTCAGCCCCCATGGACCCGACCGGCGGTGCCGTACGGCCCGCAGGCGGGCTCGGCACCGCCGAAATGCCGCCGCTGTGGCCGGCCGCCGCCGCGGCGGAAGAGAGCGCGCGCCCGCCCCGCAGGGGCTAGGACCCCGGGATGCTCTCCAGATCCACATCGCCGCGCGCAGCGCCCCTCGCATCGGCGTCGATCGAGCGTCGCAGCGCCTCGTGCAGCCTGGCCGGGGTCAGGACGCCGACGAACCGGTCCGTCGCGTCGCCGTCGAGGACGGCGATCCAGCCCGCGTCGTGCTGCAGCATCGTGCTGAAGGCCTGCTTGAGGGAGGCGCCGACGGGGAGCCACGCGTCCATGCGGCGGGCCCGGTCCCGTACGGTGCCGCCGCCCGCGAGGGCCTCCGCCGAGACCCAGCCGTGCAGCCGCCCGGCGTCGCCGAGGACCACGGCCCACCGGGCGCCGTCCGCGGCGAGGGCGGCGGCGGCCGTGGCGGCCGTGTCGTCCAGCCGCACGACCGGCGGCTGTTCGAGGTCGCCTTCCTCGATGGGGGTGACGGAGAGCCGCTTGAGCCCCCGGTCGGCCCCGACGAAGTCGGCGACGTACGGCGTGGCGGGCGCGCCCAGCACCGTGGCGGGCGCGTCGAACTGCTCGATGCGGCCGTGCCCGTAGACGGCGATGCGGTCGCCGAGCCGCACCGCTTCCTCTATGTCGTGCGTGACGAACAGCACGGTCTTGCGCACCTGCGACTGCAGCCGCAGAAACTCGTTCTGGAGCCGCTCCCGCACCACGGGGTCGACCGCCCCGAACGGCTCGTCCATGAGCAGGACGGGCGGGTCGGCGGCGAGGGCCCGGGCGACCCCGACCCGCTGCCGCTGCCCGCCGGAGAGCTGGTGCGGGTAGCGGGAGCCGTGGACCGCGGGGTCGAGCCCGACGAGGTCGAGGAGCTCGGCGGCCCGGTCCCGGGCCTTCTTGCGCTGCCAACCCAGCAGGTGGGGGACGGTCGCCGTGTTCTCCAGCACGGTCTTGTGCGGGAAGAGCCCGACCTGCTGGATGACGTAGCCGATGCGGCGCCGCAGTTCGACGGGGTCGACGCCGGCGATGTCCTCGCCGTCGAGGAGGATCCGGCCCGACGTGGGCTCGATGAGCCGGTTGACCATCTTCATCGTGGTGGTTTTGCCGCACCCCGAGGGCCCCACGAGCGTGATGAGCTCGCCCTCCGCCACTTCGAAGGACAGGTCGTCCACGGCGGTCGTGCCGTCGGCGTAGCGCTTGGTGACGTGCTCGAAGCGGATCATGGTTCCCCATTCTGGCCGTACTCGCTGGGGACATTGTTGCCTTTGTGTGGCGGCCGGCTCGAATGTCAGTGCCCCGGGTTAGGGTCGTTGGCGACCGGTAATCCGTGGGTCGTACGGCCAGGGGGAGGTGGGAGCGCATGGCGGGGCAGTCCTGCCTGATCAGCAATGACTGGATCTGCGGAGAGTATCTGCGGACCCGGGGCCAGGAGTTGACGGACGCCACGCTCCAGCACGTCGGCATCACGCTCGCGTCGGTGGCCATAGGGCTGCTCGTGGCCTTTCCGCTCGCGCTGCTGGCCCGCAGGTGGCGCGCCGCGGCGGGCCCGGTCCTCGGCCTGACCACCGTGCTCTACACGGTGCCGTCGCTGGCGATGTTCTCGCTGCTGGTGCCGTTCTTCGGGCTGTCGGTGTCGGTGGTGGTCACGGGCCTCGTGCTGTATTCGCTGACGATCCTCGTGCGGAACATCCTGGCGGGGCTCGCGGCGGTGCCGGAGGAGGCGCGGGAGGCGGCGCGCGGCATGGGCTACGGCCCGGTGCGCCTGCTCTTCGGGGTGGAACTGCCGCTGGCGCTGCCCGCCCTGATGGCGGGTCTGCGGATCACCACGGTGTCCACGATCTCGCTCACCACGGTCGGCGCGATCCTGCACTACGGCGGCCTGGGCAATCTCGTCTACGACGGCATGCACAGCTATTTCAAGGCGCAGGTGCTCACCGCGTCGGTGCTGTGCGTCGCGCTGGCCGTCGCCGCGGATCTGCTCCTGCTGCTCGTCCAGCGGCTGCTGACGCCGTGGACGCGGGCGGGGAGGACGGCAGGCCGCAAGGCCGGGAAGACGGCGGTCCGGCCGGCGGCCGAGGGGGCACTCTGATGGGCGTCGTGGAGCGCACGTGGACCTGGCTGATCACGGGCGCGCACTGGTCGGGCACGGACGGCGTGTGGCACCGGCTCGGCGAGCACCTCTTCCTGACGGTGGTGTGCCTGGCGATCTCCTGCGCGATTGCGCTGCCGGTGGCCGTGCTGCTGGGCCATCTGGGCAAGGGCGGCGCCCTCGCGGTCAACATCTCCAACGCGGGCCGTGCCGTGCCCACTTTCGCGGTGCTGGTGCTGTTGCTGCTCAGCCCGCTGGGCACGCACGGCTCCTGGCCGACGGTCATCGCGCTGGTGCTGTTCGCGATACCCCCGCTGCTGACCAACGCCTACGTGGGCATGCGCGAGGTGGACCGCGATGTGATCGAGGCGGCCCGCGGCATGGGAATGACGGGCCGCCAGCTCATAGCGCGCGTGGAGCTCCCGCTGGCGTTCCCGCTGATCGTGACGGGCGTGCGGACCGCCGCCGTGCAGGTCGTCGCCACGACCACGCTCGCGGCCCTGCCCGGTGGCGGCGGCCTGGGCCGCATCATCACGGCGGGCTTCCGGCTCACCGACACCGCCCAGGTGGTGGCCGGCGCCGTGCTGGTGGCGGCGCTCGCGCTGCTCGTCGAGGGCGTGCTGATGCTGGCGGAGCGGCTGTTTGACCCGGCGCGGCGGCGTACGGTGCCGGTGCCGGGGTAGGCGCGGCGCCGGTCAGCGAACCGACGGCGGCCGGAGAGCGGCCGCCGGAACCGAAGGAGTTCCCCATGAGCAGCACCCCGCGCCGGGCACGGACCCCCCGCGCCCTGCTGGCGACGGCCGCCGTCGCCGTCCTCGCGGCCGGTCTCGCCGCGTGCGGCGGCGACAGCCTGGAGAAGTCCGGCACCGGGGGAGGCGGCGGCTCGGCGAAACCGGGGGAGAACGCGCTGGTCATCGGCTCGGCCGGGTTCACCGAGTCCAGAGTGCTCGCAGAGATATACGCGGGCCTGCTGAAGGACGCCGGATATTCGCCGACGATCAAGACCACCGAGGCTCGCGAGCTCTATGAACCGGAGCTGGAGAAGGGCCGGATCGACGTCGTCCCGGAGTATGCGGCGACGCTCGCCGAATTCCTGAACAAGAAGCAGAACGGCAAGGACGCTCCCGCCGTGGCGTCCGCCGACGCCGACGCCACGGTGAAGGCCCTGCGGAAACTCACGGAGCCGCGCGGACTGAAGGTGCTCGACCCCGGCCGCGCGGTCGATCAGAACGCCTTCGCGGTCACCACGGAGTTCGCGGAGAAACACCAGCTCAAGACGCTTTCGGACCTGGGAAAGTCGGGCCAGGAGGTCAAGCTCGCGGCCGGTGACGAATGCCCGCAGCGGCCCTTCTGCCAGCCCGGTCTGGAGAAGACGTACGGCATCCGCGTCACGGGCATCGCCCCGCTGGAGGTGGGCAGCGTCCAGGCCAAGCAGGCGGTCAAGGACGGCAAGGCCCAGCTGCTCCTGACCACGACCACGGACGCCACGCTCGAACAGTTCGGACTGGTTCTGCTCAAGGACGACAAGAAGCTCCAGAACTCCGACAACGTCCTGCCGGTGGTGAATGCACAGAAGGCGGGTTCGCAGAAGGTCGCGGACGCCCTCGCGAAGCTCACCAGGGTGCTGACCACGGAAGATCTCACCGAACTCAACAAGAAGGTGGATGCGCAGCGGCTCAAGCCTGCCGATGTCGCCGCGCAGTACCTCAAGGAGAAGGGGCTGCTGACGAAGTGAGAGGTGTAGGCGACAAGTAAGATCAAGGGAACAGTTTCGTGGTGGAGTCACACTCCCGAGGCGACGCACGGTAAGTTTCAGGCCATGCCACGAGGACGCCACCGCCATTCGCCATCCCTGCACAGGCTCCTTCCCCCATCGGCGGTCGCCGCGACATCGGTCGCCTGCGCCGCCGGTGCTTGGGTGGTAGGTGAAACGGTCGTCATCCGGGGTCTCGCCGCGGCGGCTGCCGCCGCCGCGGTGGTCGGCGCCGTGCTGATGCGCCGTTGGGACCGCTCCGCGGGGAAGCGGGTCGCCCAGCTCACCGCCGCCCGCACTCGCGACGAGTGGAAGACCGAGGAGCGCATAGCCGAGCTCGAGACGGATCTGGAGGACACCCGGGCGGCCAAGGCCCGGCTGGAGTCCAAGCTGCGCGGCAAGCGCGCCGAGCTGGCCCGTCTCCGCACCGAGCACGCCGACCTGCTGCGCCGTTACGCCACCGCCGAGACCGGGCGGGCCAGCGCGCTGGAGGGCCGCCGCGTAGCCCGCGGCGGGGCGCCGGCGCTGGAGTCCGGCGCCCCGCTCACGGTGCCCGGCCCGGCCGTCGACCCCGCCGCGTTCCGCAAGGCCGCGGAGGTGCTGCGCGGCCTTGCCGGCGGCGAGCCGGACGCGCAGGCGAAGGCCGGGGCGGGACCCCGGGCCGGGCTGAAGCCCGCGGCCGGGCCCCGGCAGCAGCCGGTGACGGCGCCTCAGGCGGCGCCCAAGGCCGTGCCCCAGCCGCGTGCGGAGGCCCGCCGGGGCGGCCCGGACGGCGCCGGTCAGGCCGCGGGCAAGGGCAGTGCGGCCGCCGGTCCGGCCGACGCCGCTGCGGCCCGGGCCGCAGACGGCGCCGAGGCCGTCGTCCCCGCTGCCGGTCCCGCGCCTGCCGCCCCCGCCGAGGGACACGCCGAGAAGCCCGCTGTGCCGCAGGCCCCGGCCGGCCGGCGCCCCGCCTCCCGCACCACGGGCGGCTTCGACTTCTTCGGCACCCAGGGCCCCGCCCCGGCCCAGCGCCCCGTCGAGGAGACGGACCTCGCGGACGTCGTCGGCGAGGAGGCGCTCGCCGAGGCCAAAGCCGAAGCGGAAGCCGAGGCGAAGGCCGAGGCGGACGGCGAGGCGGCCGGAGACGACGTCATCGACCTGACCGCGCACGACGAGACCGAGCAGATAGACGTGGCCGAGCTGCGGACGGCCGTCTCGTAGGCGGCTCCGGAGCCCGGCCTGCAGAAACGAAACCCCCCGGCGGGACTCCCGCCGGGGGGTTCTGCGTCTCCGAGGGCCTCGGGCCCTGCTCGCCGGTGTCTGCCGACGTGCCCTACTTGTCGATGTCGCCCACGACGAAGAACAGCGACCCCAGGATCGCCACCATGTCGGCGACCAGCGTCCCCGGCAGCAGCTCGGTCAGGGCCTGGATGTTGTTGAAGGAGGCCGAGCGCAGCTTCAGCCGGTACGGGGTCTTCTCGCCCTTCGACACCAGGTAGTAGCCGTTGAGGCCGAGCGGGTTCTCGGTCCACGCGTACGTGGCGCCCTCGGGGGCCTTCAGCACCTTCGGCAGCCGCTGGTTGATCGGCCCCGGCGGCAGCTCGGCGATCCGTTCCAGGCAGGCCTCCGCGAGCTCCAGCGCGTTGTGCGTCTGCTCCAGCAGGCACTCGAAGCGGGCCAGGCAGTCGCCGTCCTCGCGGGTGACGACCTTGAGCACGTCCTGCAGCTCCCCGTAGGCGAGGTACGGCTCGTCGCGCCGCAGGTCGAAGTCGACGCCGGACGCGCGGGCGATCGGGCCGCTCACCCCGTACGCGTGCACCGTCTCCGGCGCGAGGACGCCGACGCCGCGCGTGCGGCCCCGGAAGATCTCGTTGCCGAGGACGAGCCGGTCGTAGACGTCCATGCGGGAGCGGACCTGGGCCACGGCGTGCCGCGCCCGGCCGAGCCAGCCGGCCGGCAGGTCCTCCTTGAGGCCGCCGACGCGGTTGAACATGTAGTGCATCCGGCCGCCGGAGACCTCCTCCATCACCGTCTGGAGCTCCTCGCGCTCGTGGAAGGCGTGGAAGACGGGGGTGATGCCGCCGAGCTCCAGGGGGTAGGAGCCGAGGAACATGAGGTGGTTGAGGACCCGGTTCAGCTCGGCGAGGAGCGTGCGGGTCCACACGGCGCGCTCGGGGACCTCCATGCCGAGCATCCGCTCCACGGCCAGGACGACGCCCAGCTCGTTGGAGAACGCCGACAGCCAGTCGTGGCGGTTGGCGAGCACGATGATCTGCCGGTAGTCGCGGGCCTCGAACAGCTTCTCCGCGCCGCGGTGCATGTAGCCGATGATCGGCTCGGCCTCCCGGACCCGCTCACCGTCGAGGACGAGCCGCAGGCGCAGCACGCCGTGCGTGGACGGGTGCTGGGGTCCGATGTTGAGCACCATGTCGGTGCTCTCCGCCGCACCGCCGATGCCGACTGTCGTCTCCGTCATGGGGGTCATGGGGACAAGTCTGTCAGCCTTCTGGGGCGGGCCCGTCCGGGGCGCTGCCGGAGGCCCGCTCCGGGGCGTCCGGGAGCAGCCCCCGGCAGGCCTCGCCCACCGGTTGCACCAGCCAGCCGAAGGCCCCCAGCCCCGCCGGCGAGGTGAGCTCCGCGGCCTCGCCCGCCCGCCCCAGTGCCCGCACGTAGGCGGCCGGATCGGTCGAGGCGAGCGACAGCGGCGGGCGGCTGCCGTCCACGCCGAGCGCCCGCAGCGCCTCGCGCTGGGTCAGCACGGTGCTGCCCGGCCGCGCGCACGCGTCCATGGCGACGTGCGCGGTGATGTCGCACGAGCCGTCCGGCACCGGCCGCACCTCGCGGCCCTCGCGGAAGCCGGCCAGCGTGCCGAACGGCGGACGGCCGACGCGCTCGTGGGCGTAGTCGACGGCCACGGCGAGGCCCGCGCGCAGGCTGCCCACGGCCCGCGCCCAGGCGGCGTCGCGCGGCCGGCCGATCTCGGCGCGGGTGCCGGGCGGCGCGCCCTCGACGGGCCACCAGCGGGCGAGCCACGCGGCGTCCTCGCCCGTGACCGGCTCCCCGAGGAGCTCCTCGCCGTCCTCCTGGACGAGCACCTGGCGCGCGACGCCCTCCGCGTCCGTCTCGGTGACGTCCACGGGCACGTTGTCGAGCCACTCGTTGGCGAACAGCAGGCCCTCGACGCCTTCCGGGACGTCACCCACCCAGGTGATGCGCCCGTCCAGCCCCGGCGGGCGGGCGGCGCGCTCGACCGCGTACGGGCGCAGCCGCGCGGCCACGTCCTCCGGCAGCTGCCCGAGGACGCCGGTGATCAGCTCGCCGCGCCCCGCGCCGACGTCCGTGAACGCGAGCCCGGCCGGGTGCCCGAGCGCTTTGTCGACCCGGCACAGCAGCTCGGCGACGGCACCGGCGTACAGCGGCGAGGCGTGCACGGAGGTGCGGAAGTGCCCGGCGGGGCCCTCGGGGCGCCGGTAGAAGCCGCCCGGGCCGTAGAGCGCGGCCTCGGTCGCAGCGCTCCATGTTCTCGTTCCGCTTGCCATACGCACACGCTATGCGCCCTTCGCGGGCACGCCGCCTCCACCTTGCGGAGTAGAAGGAGTGTCACCGGATCGATCGCCGGGCTGACCCCGGCACGTACCCGGCATGCCTACGCTGGGTGACGTGCACCGCCTCTACGACTTTCTCCGCAGGCACCCGACCGGAGTGGACACCTTCTGGGCTCTGCTGCTGCTCGGGATCAGCCTGCTGGCCGCCGCCGAAGAACACGGCACGTCGGCGGTCCAGAGGGCCGTGAACGTCGGCACGGTGGTGACCCTCAGCCTGGTGGTCGCCCTGCGCCGCCGCGCGCCCGTCCCCATGCTGTTCCTCGCGATCGCGAGCGGCCTGGCCCAGCTGGCGGGCGACGTGCAGGGCACGCTCGCCGACATCGCGATGCTCGCGATCGTCTACACCGTCGCCTCCGGCCACGTCCGCTGGGCGTCGAGGGTGGCCCTGGCCGGCGGGCTGGCCGCACCGGTGCTCTTCCTGATCCGCTGGCCGCTCGTCGGCCACGGGCCCGGGCAGACGCTCATCACGCTCGCCTTCCTCACCACCCCCTTCATCCTCGCCTGGGTGCTCGGCGACTCCATGCGCACCCGCCGCGCGTACTGGGCCCAGCTGGAGGAGCGCGCCGCCCGCCTGGAGAAGGACCGCGAGCAGCAGGCCCGGATGGCCGTGACCGCCGAGCGGGCGCGCATTGCCCGCGAGCTGCACGACGTCGTCGCGCACAACGTCTCGGTGATGGTCGTCCAGGCCGACGGCGCCGCGTACGTCCTCGATGCCTCGCCCGAGCAGGCCAAGCAGGCCCTGGAGACGATCTCCGGCACGGGCCGCCAGGCGCTCGCCGAGATGCGCCGCCTGCTGGGCGTCCTGCGCACGGAGGAGGGCACGACCGAGGGCGGGGACTACGTGCCGCAGCCCGACGTCGAGCAGATCGGCGACTTGGTCGAGCAGGTGCGGGGCGCGGGCCTGCCCGTGCAGTACGAGGTCGAGGGCGCGCCGCGGCCGCTGCCGAGCGGTGTGGAGCTCACCGCGTACCGCATCGTGCAGGAAGCCCTGACCAACACGCGCAAGCACGGCGGTCCGGAGGCCGGCGCGAGCGTCCGCCTCACCTACTTCGACGACGGGCTCGGCCTGCTCGTCGAGGACGACGGCCGGGGCGCGCAGCACGAGCTGTACGAATCGGGCGGCGCGGACGGCATGGGCCACGGCCTGATCGGCATGCGCGAGCGCGTCGGCATGGTCGGGGGCACGCTGGACGCGGGGCCGCGGCCGGGCGGAGGCTTCCGGATCAGCGTGCTGCTGCCGGTGAAGCCGGGCGGCCGCTGACGATGATGATGTCGTTGACGCTTACTGCTGGAATGCTCATATCGCTCGTATCAATGCTCATATCGAGGAAAGGGACATCCGCATGTCCATCCGCGTGATGCTCGTGGACGACCAGGTGCTGCTGCGCACCGGCTTCCGCATGGTGCTGGCAGCCCAGCCCGACATGGAGGTCGTCGCCGAGGCCGGGGACGGCGCGGAGGCCCTGGAGGTGCTGGCCGGCACGGACGTGGACGTCGTCCTCATGGACGTCCGCATGCCCCGGCTGGACGGCGTGGAGGCGACGCGGCGCATCTGCGCGCAGGACGGTGCGCCGAAGGTGCTCATCCTGACCACGTTCGACTTGGACGAGTACGCGTTCTCGGCGCTGAAGGTCGGCGCGAGCGGGTTCATGCTCAAGGACGTGCCGCCGGCCGAGCTGCTGGGGGCGATCCGGGCCGTGCACAGCGGGGACGCGGTGGTCGCGCCGAGCACGACGCGGCGGCTGCTGGATCGTTTCACCCCCATGCTGCCGAGCACGAACAACGAACCGGCCACCGCGGAGCTGGGGCGGCTCACCGAGCGCGAGCGCGAGGTCATGCTGCTCGTCGCGCAGGGCCTGTCCAACGGGGAGATCGCGGCGCGGCTGGTGCTGTCCGAGGCCACCGTCAAGACGCACGTGGGGCGCATCCTCACCAAGCTGGGGCTGCGGGACCGGGTCCAGGTCGTGGTGCTCGCCTACGAGAGCGGCCTCGTGCGGGCCGGGGGCGGGGCGGCGCAGCAGTAGCCCCTCCGCGCGCCGCTACCGGCTGACGATCTCGCGCACCGCCGCCAGGAACTCCTCCGTGCGGGGGTGCGTGGGGTGGGCGGGGCTGGAGAGGTACACCGTCGCGGCGGGGGCGTCCTCGACCGGGACGAAGCGGACGCCGGGGTGGCCGTGGCTCTCCCCGGTGCCCGCCGCCGCGAGGCCGAACGCGTCGCCCGTGGCGATGAGGTTCAGCCACTCGTCGACGTTGTGCACCTCGACGGTGCGGGACGGGCGCTGCGCCGGGGGCCACAGGTCCGGCGAGGCGGTGCCCGTCTCCGGCCACATCGCGAGGGGGAGGCCCGGGGCCTCGGTGAGCTCGGCGAGGCGCACGCGGGGCCGGCCGGCGAGCGGGTGGTCGTCGGGGAGGGCGGCGATGCGGTCCTCCGTGTAGAGGGCCTCGCTGCGGATGCGCGGGTCGCGGGGGCGGGTGCGGAGCACGGCCACGTCGGCGTCGCCGGTGGCCAGGCCCGCGGTGTGGTTGTCCCGGCGGACCACTTCCAGGGGCACGTGCGGGTGCGAGCGGCGCCACGAGCGCAGCAGGGGAACGGTCTGCTGCCCCAGGACCGCGCAGGTGTAGCCCAGGCGGAGGGGGCGGGAGACGGCCTTGGTGTCCGCGAGCGCGGCGTCGAGGTGCGCCAGGATGGCCCGGCCGTGCCCGAGCAGGGTGACCCCGGCCGGGGTGAGGTCCAGGTGCCGGGACGAACGGTCGACGAGCCGCACGCCGACGCGGGCCTCCAACTGGGCGAGCGTCCGGGACAGGGCAGGCTGCGTGACGTGCAGCCGGGCCGCCGCGGCGGTGACGGTGCCCTCGTCGGCGATGGCGGCCAAAGCCTTGAGGTGACGCAGCTCCACATCCATGCATGGGAAGCATAGCTGCTGCGCAGAAGGCATTTCCGGGGGAGGGGGAGGGCTCCGTAGCGTCGGTTCCACAAGCGATTTCCGATGTGGGGACGGTGGATTATGAGGATCCTTCTGGTGGGCGCGGGCGGGACGCTGGGCGGCGCGGTGCGGGGGGCGCTGGCCGCGCGGGGCCACGAGGTGATCGGCGTGGGGCGCAGCGGCGGGGACGTGATCTGCGACGTCACCGACCCGGAGGCGGTCGGGCGGCTGTACGGGCAGGTGGAAGGGCTCGACGCGGTGGCGGTCGCGGCCGGTGACGCCGTCTTCAAGCCGCTGGGCGAGCTGACGGCGGACGACTTCGCGGCGACGCTGCGCGGCAAGGCTCTCAGCCAGGTGGAGCTGGTGCGCCAGGGTGCGGGGCATGTGGCCCCCACCGGGTCGTTCACGCTGATCAGCGGGGTGCTCACGGACGAGCCGATCGTGGCGGGGGCGGCGGCTTCCGCAGCGAACGGGGCGGTGGAGGCGTTCGTACGGGCCGCGGCGATCGAGCTCGCGCCGCAGCGGATCAATGCGGTCAGCCCGACCGTGGTCGAGGAATCCCTCCCGGGCTACGCCCCGTTCTTCCCCGGCATGGAAGCGGTCCCGGCGTCCCGGGTGGCAACGGCGTACGTCCGCGCGATCGAGGGCGCGCAGACGGGGCGGGTGTACGGGGTCCGCTGACCGCGGGGGCCCGTGCCTGTTCCCCCTGCTACGGGTCCGGCAGCTTCTTCCGCCGCGGCGGTGCGTGACCACCGGCAAGGTGCCCGGCGGTGCCGGGCCGGCGTGGGGCGTGTAGGGCACCGCCGGTCAGGTCTGTGGGGGCTGGGCGCCGTCGCGGCGGGTTTATGGGCGGTGGCCTTGGCCGGCCCTTTGCTGGTCCGGCAACCTTCTTCCGCCGCGGCGGCGCTCAGCCACCTGCAAGGTGTCCGGCGGTGCCGGGCTGGCCTGAGGTGCGTACGGCACCACCGGTCACGCCCGTGGGGGCCGGCCGCCGTCGCGGCGGGTTCATGGGTGCGGGTGCCCATCCCCGGGCGCCCGGTGCAGCCGGCGCGTCATCTCAGGACCGTCTCCAGGAAGTCGCTGCCCAGGCGGGCCACCAGCGGGAGGTCCAGTTGGTGGAGGACGTACCGGCCGCGGCGGCGCGTGGACAGCAGGCCCGCCTTCTTCAGCACGGCTATGTGCCGGGACACCTCGGGCGGCGTCAGGCCGAAGACGGTGGCCAGCTCGCTGGTGGTGTGCGGGCCGCGGGCCAGCGTGCGGCACAGCCGCATCCGGACGGGGTGCGCGAGCGCTTCCATCCGCTGCTGCACCAGCTGCAGGGCGAGGCCCTTGGGGAGCTCGGGCGCGGCCACGGGGTACTGCACCATCGGCTGCCAGCCGGGCCGGTTCAGGACGATGAGGTGCGGCCACCCGAAGGCGGTCGGTATGAACGTCAGGCCGTCCGCGTAGGCCGTCGCCCGGCCGTCCTGCAACTTGTCGAAGACGATCCGCGTGCCGTCCGCGCCGACGGAGACGGCCGTGGAGACCGCGGCCATGGCCTCGGCGAGCCCCTTGCGCCGCAGCAGGTCCGCCTTGTGACGGGCGTCCGCGGCGAGCTGCACCCGTACGCGCTGCCAGTTGTCGGCGAAGAACGCCTCCTCGCAGTCCTCCATGAGCCTGCGCAGCCAGGCGCGCAGCGCGGTCGGGTTCTCCAGCATGCGGTCGGTGAACTGCGCCTGCCGCGGGCCCCGGGCGGCGGACAGTTCGCGCACCCGCGCCCGCTGCCCGGCGTCCACCAGTGGGGAGGGGACGGGCTGCGAGCTGCAGGTGACCTCGAAGGCCGCGGCCACGAACTTCTCGTCGTCCATGCGGTCGAGGTCGTCGAGCTCTTCGGCGAGCGTGGCGCGTGGCGCGGCGGGCAGCAGCAGGTCGGAGCGGGCCGAGCGCCACAGGAAGTCGGCCTCGGTCAGCCGGTCGGCGAGGTCGGGCCGGAGCCCGGAGGCGGTGGCCGTGGCCCAGCCGTGCAGCCCGGGGTGGTGGCCGGGCTCCGCCAGGACGTGCAGCATCGCACCGAGCTCTGCCAGCGGCGACGGGTTGAAAAGGATGCGCTCGTGCGGCAGCCCGGCGATGTTGATCTCCACGCTCATGTGCCCATCGTGCCTGCCCCCGCGAGGGTCCGGCCGTCATTTGACGGCTCTCGTCAATTGACGCGGCAGGTCAGCGCCCACCGGCGCACCGTTGAGGACATGAACGCAGCTCAGCAGCACATGCTCGACCTCTACCGCGCCGCCCAGCTCAACCAGCCGGCTCCGCCCGCCCCCGGCACCGGGGACGTGGAGGCCTACCGCTCCTTCCGTACCTGGCGCGCCTTCCAGGGCGTCGTCGACGAGCGGGTCGCAGCCCGCCGCGCCCGCCGGGCGGAGCTGTTCCGTTTCCTCCTGCTCCGCGGCTCGCGGCGCGTGTCAGTGCTCAGCCCGGCCGTCGTCCGTCCCGCTGCCCTCCGCCCGTCCGTCGTCCGTCCGAATCCGGCGCAGGGCCGCACCCGCCGCGTCCCGGACGTCTGCGGCCGTCCAGCCGAGTGCTGACGCGCCGACGGTGACCTCGGTGAACGAGACGCCCGGCACCGGGGACCGGACTACCGGGCGTTCTCCCGTCCGGCATTCCATGCCTTCAGGGGCTCGGTGTCGAGAATGAACCCAACCGGTGCGGGCAGTTCGAGGCTCTTGCCGAAGGCAGCGGTGTGACGTTCCTGGTAGGTGCCCTCTGCAGGTTCGCTGTACACGGTGACCTCGTCGGCGTCGCGGTCGATGAGCAAGTACACGGGAATGCCGCTCTCGGCGTAGGCGCGGGGCTTCTCGACGCGATCGCGCTTATTGGTGTCGTAGTCGTGCGAAGTGACCTCGACGGTCATCAGCACGCCGTCCGGCTCGGCCCACTTCCCGGCCTGGACGAAATGGCCGGTGGGAGCGAGGGTCCCGTCGGGGCGGGCACGCCCCATGCGGTAGGTCTCGATCTTGAGGCCTTGCCCGGTGTGAAGATCCAGGGAGGGTTGGTGCTGCAGGCACTGCCGGACGAGCCACATCGTGATCGTCTCGTGGAGCCCATCGGGCACGGCCTTGACCCCCATCTTTCCGTTGATGAGCTCCAGACGTAGCCCCTCGGCTTCGCGCATGGTGGCTTCGGCGAGGTTCTCGAACTGCTTGGTCAGCATCTGCTCAGTCGTCATCGGTGTGCGGCCGTTCATCCAGTGCGGTCACGGCGTGCCTCCCTCTACCTGAGGTTTTCAGGCTAGACCCGGCCACCGGCGATCGTCGGCCTTCCCCTGACCGATCACTCGAACGTGTGGCCGAGTTATCCACATCTCCGGCGTTATCCACAGGGCTGGGGACGACCGGGGGCCACTCCTCGCGCCTCGCGTAGCATGACGAAGGAATCGTCCGGTACCCCCCGCGGACTGGAACGGAAGGCCATCGCCGCGTGAACGCACACATCCTCCCGGAGCACCCGAGCCCCCAGGACCGCCCCGCCCGGCTCACCGTCGGCGTCGTCGGCGCGGGCCGCGTCGGCCCGGCGCTCGCCGCCGCGCTCCGGCTCGCCGGGCACCGCCCGGTCGCCGTCTCCGGAGTCTCCGACGCCTCGGTGCGCAGGGCCGCGGCCCTGCTGCCCGAGGTCCCGGTCGTCCCGCCCGCCGAGGTCCTCGCGCGCGCCGAGCTGGTCCTGCTCACCGTGCCCGACGACGCCCTGCCGGGCCTGGTCGCGGGCCTCGCCGAGACGGGCGCCGTGCGCCCGGGCCAGCTCCTCGTGCACACCTCGGGCCGGTACGGCACTGCCGTCCTCGACCCCGCCCGCCGCGCCGGGGCCCTCCCGCTCGCCCTGCACCCCGCCATGACCTTCACCGGCACCCCGGTCGATGTCGACCGCCTCGCCGGCTGCTCCTTCGGCGTCACCGCTCCCGAGGAGCTGCGGCTCGCCGCGGAGGCCCTGGTCATCGAGATGGGCGGCGAGCCCGAGTGGATAGCGGAAGAGGCCCGCCCGCTCTACCACGCGGCCCTCGCCCTCGGCGCGAACCACCTGGTCACCCTGGTCGCCCAGGCCATGGACCTGCTGCGGACCGCCGGCGTCTCGGCTCCCGACCGCATGCTCGGCCCGCTCCTCGGCGCCGCGCTCGACAACGTCCTGCGCAGCGGCGACGCGGCCCTGACCGGCCCCGTGGCCCGCGGCGACGCCGGCACGGTCGCCGCGCACATCGCCGAGCTGCGCACCCACGCGCCCCAGGCCGTCGCCGGCTATCTGGCGATGGCCCGTACGACCGCCGACCGCGCCCTCGCGGCCGGCCTGCTCAAGCCCGAACTGGCCGAGGACCTGCTCGGCGTACTGTCCGACGGAGGACGGCCGTGACGCTTGCCGAGTGGCTGAAGGACCGGGACCGCGAGCCCGCCTTCGAGCTCGTACCCGCCGTCGAGGATCTCGACTACCTCCTCGACCACTACGCGGTCCCCGGCCGCACCGCGGTCGTGATGACCATGGGCGCGCTCCACGAGGGCCACGCCACGCTCATACGCGCCGCGCGCGAGCGCGTCGGCCGCAAGGGCCTCGTGATCGCCACGGTCTTCGTCAACCCCCTGCAGTTCGGTGCGGGCGAGGACCTGGACCGCTATCCGCGCACGCTGGACGCCGACCTGAAGATCGCCGAGGCGTCGGGCGCGGACGCCGTGTTCGCCCCCTCCGCCGAGGAGGTGTATCCGGGCGGAGAGCCCCAGGTCCGCCTCACCGCCGGCCCCATGGGCGAGCGCCTGGAAGGCGCCTCCCGCCCCGGGCACTTCGACGGCATGCTCACGGTCGTGGCCAAGCTGCTCCATCTCACCCGCCCCGACCTGGCCTTCTTCGGCCAGAAGGACGCCCAGCAGCTCGCCCTGATCCGCCGCATGGTGCGCGACCTCAACTTCCGTACGGAGATCGTGGGCGTGCCGACCGTACGGGAGGCCGACGGCCTCGCCCTCTCCAGCCGCAACCGCTATCTCTCCGCCGCCGAGCGGCGGACCGCCCTCGCCCTGTCCCGCGCCCTGGCCGCGGCCGAGAAGGAGAAGGCCGCCGCCCCGGCCGCCCTGGCCGCCGCCCGCGCCGTCCTGGACGAGGCCGCCCGGCTCGACCCCCCGCTGCACCTCGACTACGCGGCCCTGGTCGACCCCGCCGACTTCACCGACGTCCCCGGCGACTTCGCGGGCGAAGCCGTCCTCGCCGTCGCCGCCAAGGTCGGCACCACCCGCCTGATCGACAACGTCCCCCTGACCGTCGGACCGGCCACGGGAGCGCAGCGATGACCGGCATACGGCTCCACGCGCCCCGCCCCGGCTGGTCCGTCGACGCGGACGTCGTCGTCGTGGGCTCCGGCGTCGCCGGGCTCACCGTCGCCCTGCGCTGCGCCGCCGCCGGCGCGCACGTCACCGTCGTCACCAAGGCGCTCCTCGACGACGGCTCCACCCGCTGGGCCCAGGGCGGGATAGCGGCCGCGCTCGGAGAGGGCGACACCCCCGAGCAGCACCTGGACGACACGCTCGTCGCCGGCGCGGGCCTCTGCGACGACGAGGCCGTGCGGACCCTGGTCACCGAGGGCCCCGACGCGGTGCGCCGGCTCATCGCCACGGGCGCGCAGTTCGACACCGACGCCGAGACCGGCGCCATCCTGCTCACCCGTGAGGGCGGTCACCACCGCCGCCGCATCGCCCACGCGGGTGGTGACGCGACCGGCGCCGAGATCTCCCGCGCCCTCGTCGAGGCCGTCCGCGCGGCGGGCATCGAAACGATCGAGCACGCCCTCGTCCTCGACCTCCTCAAGGACGAGGAGGGCCGGGCCGCCGGCGTCACCCTGCACGTCATGGGCGAGGGCGAGCGCGACGGCGTCGGCGCCGTACGGGCCCGGGCCGTCGTCCTCGCGACCGGCGGCATGGGCCAGGTCTTCTCCGCGACCACGAACCCGGCCGTCTCCACCGGCGACGGCGTCGCCCTCGCCCTGCGGGCCGGCGCCGAGGTCTCCGACCTGGAGTTCGTCCAGTTCCACCCCACCGTGCTGTGGCTCGGCCCCGACGCAGAGGGGCAGCAGCCGCTCGTGTCGGAGGCCGTGCGCGGCGAAGGCGCCCACCTCGTCGACGCCGATGGCCACCGCTTCATGGTCGGGGCGCACGAGCTCGCCGAGCTCGCCCCGCGCGACATCGTCGCCAAGGGCATCATGCGGCGCATGCAGGAGCTCGGCGCCGAGCACATGTACCTCGACGCCCGCCACTTCGGCGCTGAGATGTGGGAGCACCGCTTCCCCACGATCCTCGCCGCCTGCCGCGCGCACGGCATCGATCCGGTCACCGAGCCGATCCCGGTCGCGCCCGCCGCGCACTACGCCTCCGGCGGCGTCCGTACGGACCTGACGGGCCGGTCCACCGTGCCGGGCCTCTACGCGTGCGGCGAGGTCGCCTGCACGGGCGTGCACGGCGCGAACCGCCTCGCGTCGAACTCGCTGCTGGAAGGCCTCGTCTTCGCGGAGCGCATCGCCGCGGACGTCACCGAGGCCCTCCGGGAGCCGGGCGCGCCCCCGCGGCCGGCCACCACCGGCACCACCACCGGCACCACCACCGGCACCACCACCGGCACCGGTACCGGCACGGTGCTTGCCGGTCCGAAGGCCCGGCTGGAGATCCAGCGCATCATGGCCGAGGGCGCCGGTGTCCTGCGGTCCAGGGAGAGTCTCGAACGGGCGACCGCGGAGCTGGCCCGCATCGACGAGGACGCCGCCGCCGCGCTGGAAGCGCCCGGCACGGAGAGCTGGGAGGCCACCAACCTCCTGCTCGTCGCCCGCGTCCTCGTCGCCGCCGCCCTCCGCCGCGAGGAAACCCGCGGCTGCCACTGGCGCGAGGACGCCCCCGACCGGGACGATGCCTGGCGCCGCCACCTCTTGGTGACCCTGCGCCCGGACCGTACGCTCTCGGTCTCCACCACCGAGACGGCCGCCTTCCCGTCCGCAGCGGCCCCGACGCCCCACCCGCCCACGAACGGCGCCGAACCGAGGAGCACCACGTGACCACCCCGAACGACCTCCCCCTCCACCAGATCGGCCAGGACATCCAGGTGAACCTCGAAACGGCCACCGGCGGCTGCGGTGACGGCTGCGGCTGCGGCGAGACGTTCGCGGAGGACGCCATGGAGTGCGGCCTCGACCCCGATCTCGCCCGCCTGCTGGCCGACGCCGGCCTCGACCCCCTGCAGGTCGAGGACATCGCCCACCTCGCCATCGAGGAGGACCTCGACGGCGGCGAGGACGTCACCACCCTGGCCACCATCCCCGCCGACGCCGTCGCCACCGGCGACTTCACCGCCCGCACGGACGGCACTGTCGCCGGCCTGCACGTCGCCGAGGCGATCCTCTCGGTCGTCTGCACCGAGGAGTTCGAGGTCGAGCGGCACGTCGCGGACGGCGACCGCGTGACCGCGGGCCAGAAGCTGCTCACCGTCCGCACCCGCACCCGCGACCTGCTCACCGCCGAGCGCAGCGCGCTCAACATCCTGTGCCGCCTGTCCGGCATCGCCACCGCGACCCGCGAGTGGGCCGACCTGCTGGACGGCACCAAGGCCGCCGTCCGCGACACCCGCAAGACCACGGTCGGCCTGCGCGCCCTGGAGAAGTACGCGGTCCGCTGCGGCGGCGGCGTCAACCACCGCATGTCCCTGTCGGACGCGGCCCTCATCAAGGACAACCACGTGGTCGCGGCCGGCGGCGTCGCCGAGGCCTTCAAGGCCGTCCGGGACGCCTGCCCCGGCCTCGCGATCGAGGTCGAGGTCGACCGCATCGACCAGATCGAGCCGGTCCTCGCCGAGGGCGCCGACCTCGTCATGCTGGACAACTTCACCCCCGAGCAGACCCGCGAGGCCGTCGAACTGGTCGCGGGCCGCGCCCTGCTGGAGTCCTCCGGCCGGCTCACCCTCGTCAACGCCCACGCCTACGCCGAGACCGGCGTGGACTACCTGGCGGTCGGCGCGCTGACCCACTCCTCCCCGATCCTCGACATCGGCCTCGACCTGCGCGAGGGCGACGAGGACGAGGCGCGGGGGGAAACCGCCTGATGCTGCTCACCATCGATGTCGGCAACACCCACACGGTCCTCGGTCTGTTCGACGGCGCGGAGATCGTCGAGCACTGGCGGGTGTCGACCGCCCCCCGCCGCACCGCCGACGAACTGGCCGTCCTCCTCCAGGGCCTGATGGGCATGCACCCGCTGCTCGGCGAGGAGCTCGGCGACGGCATCGACGGCATCGCCATCTGCTCCACGGTCCCCGCGGTCCTGCACGAACTGCGCGAGGTCACCCGCCGCTACTACGGCGACGTGCCCGCGGTCCTGGTCGAGCCGGGCGTGAAGACCGGGGTGCCGATCCTGATGGACAACCCCAAGGAGGTCGGCGCCGACCGGATCGTCAACGCCGTCGCGGCCGTCGAGCTCTACGGCGGCCCGTGCATCGTCGTCGACTTCGGCACGGCCACGACCTTCGACGCGGTCAGCGCCCGCGGCGAGTACGCGGGCGGGGTGATCGCCCCGGGCATCGAGATCTCGGTGGAGGCGCTGGGCGTCAAGGGCGCGCAGCTCCGCAAGATTGAGCTGGCCCGCCCGCGCGGCGTCATCGGGAAGAACACGGTCGAGGCCATGCAGTCCGGCATCCTCTACGGCTTCGCCGGGCAGGTCGACGGCGTCGTCGAGCGGATGGCCCGCGAGCTGGCCGACGATCCGGATGAGGTGACCGTCATCGCCACCGGCGGGCTGTCGCCCCTGGTCCTCGGCGAGGCGTCGGTCATCGACGAGCACGAGCCGTGGCTCACGCTGATCGGCCTGCGGCTGGTGTACGAGCGGAACGTCTCCCGCACGTAGGGCGGCGGTCCGCAGGGCGGCGGTCCGGGCACGCACGCAACCAACCGTCCCTTTCAACTGTCCTGTCAGCTGCGGAACCTGATCCTGCATCCGACGGGCGTGAGGCGTATGGGAATGAAGCGGACAATGCGGTGGGCGGCGGTCCCCGCCGCGGCGCTGGCGGCCGGGCTGGGTCTGTGCGCCGCCCCGGCGCAGGCCGACCAGGCCCCCCGCGCCGACTATCAGGCCATCGCTCATCCGGTCGTGGGCCGGGTCGGCGAGACCGTCGAGGTCGAGCTGGGGGTCAGGAACGGCGGCCCCGGCCCGGCCGGCGGGCGGCCCGGGCACGGCGCGGGCACGTACGAGGTGACGCCGCCCCCGGGCACGGCCATCGTCGCGGCCCCGCACAGCGGCGCCCGGCAGCCCTGTGCGGCGGCGGTGAGCCCGGATGCGGCGCCGGGCTCGTACATCTGCTCCATCGGGGAGAACTTCTCCGCCGGCGAGCGGGACACGCTCAGCTTCCGGGTCCGCATCGACGGGAAGGTCGACGGAGCGGAGGGACTGGTCCGGATCCTCGCCCGCGACGGGGAGCCGTCCACCGACCCGGACCCCGGCAACGACACGGCGCCGATCCGCGTCGAGGTCGTGGACCGCACGCCCGAGCCGCCGCGGCCCGCCTCGCCGCACACGAACAGCACGCTCCTGCTCGCCACGACGTCCGGCACCGCGGTCTCGGCCGGCGCGATCGCCTTCGGCGTGAGCCGCCGCAAGCGGTAGCCCCGGCGGATCGCGGCAACGCGCCGGATGCGGTGGTCGCGCACTCCGCCGGCCTCTCGCCGCTGCGGCGGGCAGATACTCCGGTATTCCGGCGCAATGCCGCAGCACCACGACGGCGCGGACCGCCGGTGCCGAACCGTGCTGCGGCCCCGGTCCGGGCCCGCGCACAAGAGACATGCCACGCCGTAAAAGGTGGCGCTAGGCGAAAATTGTCCGTTTAGCACTTAAAGTCGGCGCATGCCCACGCCATACGGATCCCGCGGCGGCATGGCGTTCAGCGCGGACGAACTGCGCGTGCTGCGCCGAGCCCTCGCCATCGCCCGCCATCCCCATGCCGTCCCCGGGCGCCCCGGCCCCGAGCGCGCCGCGGAGGTGCGCGACTGCTTCCGGCTCGCCGAGGCCGTGGACGAGGCGGTCCTGGAGAGCGGACGGCTGCGCGCCTTCCTCCGCGCCGACCTCGCCCGCTACCGCGCCGCCCTCCCCGGCGCCGCCTCCGGCTACGCCGAGCGCCTCCAGGACGCCCTCGCGGCGGGCTACCGGCCGCGCGCGGAGGACCTCGACGCGCTCCGCGCCCTGACCGCCGTCCCCACCGCCGGGCCCGCCGGCGCCGCCTACCGGGCCCTGCTGCGCCGCTGCGAGCTCGCCTCCGGGCGGCCCGGTGCCGCCGACCGCACGGCCTGCGCGGTGCCCGCGGCGCGCATCCGGCTGCGCCGCACCCCGCTGCTCGCCCTGCCCGGCGGCCGCCCGCCCGCCGCCGGGGCCTCCGCGCCGCGCCCCGGGCAGAAGCCGGGGCAGAAACCGGCCGAGAAACCGGCGGGAAAGCCCGGCGGCGAGCCCGGCAAACCGTCCGCGCCGCGCCCGGACCGGCCCGTCCCCACCCCCGGCGAGGTCTTCCCGCCCCGCCGCAAGCCCGCTCCGCCCCCGAGCGCCGGGGCGCCGCATGCCAGACCCGCCTGAAAGGCGGCCCGGGGCGCGCGTAATCTGGACGGGCCGCTGACAAACCGTGCAATCCCGATCCAGATCCAGAAGGAGCCGACGGCCATGGACTATGTCGCCGCACTGGTGCCGCCCGTCGTGATGGCGATCGCCTTCACCGCCCTGGTCGTGACGATCATCAAGAGCCAGGGTGGCGCGAACAAGGCCAAGGAGGACGCCGCGGTCGACGCCGCGCTCGCCCGGGCCGAGGCCGCGCAGCAGACCGGCAAGGGCAGCCCGGCCTGACGCGGGCGCGCCCGCGGGGCGGGCGCCGGTGCTCACGGGGCGTACGGCAAGGGACCGCAATTCCCGCCGTGCGCCCTTTTTGCTGCCCCTTTGCCGCTCCGATAAAGCGTCATTCCAGACATCTCCCACTATTATTCGCGTGTGGTCAGACGCCTGGGTGATCTGGAAGACGCCGTCATGACGCGCGTGTGGGACTGGAACCGGCCGGTCACTGTTCGAGAAGTGCTGGAAGACCTTCAACAGGAACGGTCCATCGCCTACACGACGGTCATGACCGTAATGGACAACCTGTATCAGAAGGGCTGGCTGCGCCGGGAAGCGGAAGGCCGGGCCTATCGATATGAGGCGGTCTCCAACCGGGCCGCCTACTCGGCCGCACTGATGAACGAAGCGTGGTCCGTGAGCGACAACCCCGCGGCCGCTCTCGTCGCCTTCTTCGGCATGATGTCGGCCGAACAACGCGAAGCCCTGCGGGACGCGATCCGGGTCGTGCAACTCGACGGGCCCGGCGACGCCGGCGGCGCCCCGGGGCGATAGCGTCCGGGCATGCCCGCGCTATCTAAAGTCGTCACCGTCCGCCGTGCCCGGACCAGCGATGTGGCGGCGCTGCGCCGCCTCATCAACACGTACGTTCGTGACGGCATCCTCCTCGGCAAAGCCACCGTCACTCTTTACGAGGACATCCAGGAGTTCTGGGTGGCCGAGCGGGACGAGGACGGCGCCGTCGTCGGCTGCGGGGCCCTGCACGTGATGTGGGAAGACCTCGCGGAGGTTCGCACTCTCGCGGTGGACCCGGACGTCAAGGGCGGCGGGGTCGGGCACGCCGTACTGGACAAGCTGCTGCAGACGGCGCGCTGGCTCGGCGTGCGGCGCATTTTCTGCCTCACCTTCGAAGTCGACTTCTTCATGAAGCACGGCTTCGTGGAGATCGGTGAGACACCCGTGGACGGTGATGTCTACAGCGAGCTGCTGCGTTCCTATGACGAGGGCGTCGCCGAGTTCCTGGGTCTCGAACGGGTGAAGCCGAACACCCTTGGCAACAGCCGGATGCTTCTGCATCTGTGATCGCGGTCCCTATGTCCGAATCGCGCCCCTATCACATGGCTCCGGAAGGGATGCTTCCCACGCGGAAGGCGGGCTGAACCTTCCCGGGGGGTTTGTGTTTTTCCGGGAAAGGCGGTTTGCTATTCCTCCGTAATCCCATTTTCCACTGAAAGGATTCCCCGTGGCGCAGAAGGTTCAGGTCCTTCTTGTCGATGACCTCGACGGTGGCGAGGCCGACGAGACCGTGACGTTCGCCCTGGACGGGAAGACGTACGAGATCGACCTCACCACGGCCAACGCCGACAAGCTCCGCCAGGCGCTCGCGGACTACGTGAAGTCCGCCCGCCGCACCGGCGGCCGTGCCGCCGGCGGCCGCGGCAAGACCCGCACGGCCGCGGTCTCGGGCGGCAGCCCGGACACCGCGAAGATCCGCGCCTGGGCCAAGAAGAACGGCTACAACGTCAACGACCGCGGCCGCGTGCCCGCCGACATCCGTGAGGCGTACGAGAAGGCCAACGGCTGACCTTCCGGCGGACGGCGGCGTGCCCCCAGGGCTCGCAGCAGCCGGGCCCGGTGGGCCTCCGTGGCCGCCGCGCCCACCAGCCGTGCGAGATCGGGGGCGTCTCCCTCGCCCCCGAGGCCGGTCACCGGCAGTGGCGGCTCGACCCCGCCCCCGCGGTTCCCCGGCCGGGGAGGCCGTACCCACACGGCCCGCTCCGGCCCGGCGGGCACGGGCGCGGCGATCCGCCCGCCCGGCCCCAGGACGGCCAGGTCCAGGGCGACCGTGCCCCACTCCAGCCAGTCGAGCAGCTCCGGCAGCTCGTCGGCGCTGCCCGCGGCGAGCAGGAACCACAGCCTCCGGGCCCGGGCGTCGAACACGACCGGGCCGGTGCGCACCGGGCGGCCCAGCACCGCGGCCCCCGCGTCCAGCGGCAGGCCCAGGGCGTCGAAGCGGACCCCGGTCAGCAGCTCCAGGGGCGCCTCGCCGGAGGTCGGCCAGCCGAGCGCGCGCTCGTACCACCGCCGCGCCTGGCACCATGGATCTGCGGGGCCCCCGGGGCACGGGTGGACAACGGTCATATGCGGTGCAACTGCGAAACACCCAAGAGGTTACTCTGGGTTGGTAGTTGGGCACACTCCGTATAAGGGCTGGGGGGCGCACAGGCGCTTCGGGCGGTGCGAGGGTGTTCGCCCGTAGCGGATGGACGGTGCCCGCGCCGCATGGACTGTCAATCCTTGCGGGTAAGAGGTTCCCCATGGGAAGAGGCGGTGCGACACCGCGCGGAGCGCGTCACCGAGGGTGGCGGCGGGCGATGGGCGGGCGTGTCGGGCCGGGCTCGCGTTCGCCGTCGGCGTAGTGACGGCGAGCGTATATGCCTGGCCTGCGGGAACATCGTCTCCCACCATCGGGTTGGAGGAGATGTCGGCTGTTCGGCAGCAGGTTTCCCCGCCGACGCGGGGTGATCCGGACGGATGTCGGCAGTTGGAATGAGCTGTCCCGTCCCGCGGGACTAGCATGCGGAAGGACAGGGAGGGGACCGACCCCTACTTGCCTGACCGCTCTGAGGAGCGATTAACGATGTTCGAGAGGTTCACCGACCGTGCGCGGCGGGTTGTCGTCCTGGCTCAGGAAGAAGCCCGGATGCTCAACCACAACTACATCGGCACCGAGCACATCCTCCTGGGCCTGATCCACGAGGGTGAGGGTGTCGCCGCTAAGGCCCTGGAGAGCCTCGGGATTTCGCTCGAGGCGGTCCGCCAGCAGGTGGAGGAGATCATCGGCCAGGGCCAGCAGGCCCCGTCCGGGCACATCCCCTTCACCCCCCGTGCGAAGAAGGTCCTGGAGCTCTCGCTCCGCGAGGCCCTTCAGCTCGGCCACAACTACATCGGCACCGAGCACATCCTGCTCGGCCTGATCCGCGAGGGCGAGGGCGTCGCCGCCCAGGTCCTCGTGAAGCTGGGCGCCGATCTCAACCGGGTCCGTCAGCAGGTCATCCAGCTGCTCTCGGGCTACCAGGGCAAGGAAGCCGCCACGGCCGGCGGCCCGGCCGAGGGCACCCCCTCGACCTCGCTCGTCCTGGACCAGTTCGGCCGCAATCTGACGCAGGCCGCTCGTGAGTCCAAGCTCGACCCGGTCATCGGGCGCGAGAAGGAGATCGAGCGGGTCATGCAGGTGCTGTCCCGCCGCACCAAGAACAACCCGGTCCTCATCGGCGAGCCCGGCGTCGGCAAGACCGCCGTCGTCGAGGGCCTGGCCCAGGCCATCGTCAAGGGCGAGGTGCCCGAGACCCTCAAGGACAAGCACCTCTACACCCTCGACCTCGGCGCCCTGGTCGCCGGCTCCCGCTACCGCGGTGACTTCGAGGAGCGCCTGAAGAAGGTCCTCAAGGAGATCCGCACCCGCGGCGACATCATCCTGTTCATCGACGAGCTCCACACCCTGGTGGGTGCGGGCGCCGCCGAGGGCGCGATCGACGCCGCCAGCATCCTCAAGCCGATGCTGGCCCGCGGTGAGCTGCAGACCATCGGTGCCACCACGCTCGACGAGTACCGCAAGCACCTGGAGAAGGACGCCGCGCTGGAGCGCCGCTTCCAGCCCATCCAGGTCGCCGAGCCGTCGCTGCCGCACACCATCGAGATCCTCAAGGGTCTGCGCGACCGCTACGAGGCCCACCACCGCGTCTCCATCACGGACGAGGCGCTGGTCCAGGCCGCCACGCTCGCCGACCGCTACATCTCCGACCGCTTCCTGCCGGACAAGGCGATCGACCTGATCGACGAGGCCGGCTCCCGGATGCGCATCCGCCGGATGACCGCGCCGCCGGACCTCCGCGAGTTCGACGAGAAGATCGCCGACGTGCGCCGGGAGAAGGAGTCCGCGATCGACTCGCAGGACTTCGAGAAGGCCGCCTCCCTGCGCGACAAGGAGAAGCAGCTCCTCGCCGCGAAGGCCAAGCGCGAGAAGGAGTGGAAGGCCGGCGACATGGACGTCGTCGCCGAGGTCGACGGCGAGCTGATCGCCGAGGTCCTCGCCACGGCCACCGGCATCCCGGTCTTCAAGCTGACGGAGGAGGAGTCCTCCCGCCTGCTGCGCATGGAGGACGAGCTCCACAAGCGCGTCATCGGCCAGAAGGACGCCATCAAGGCGCTCTCCCAGGCCATCCGGCGCACCCGTGCGGGCCTCAAGGACCCCAAGCGTCCCGGTGGATCGTTCATCTTCGCCGGCCCCTCCGGTGTCGGTAAGACCGAGCTGTCCAAGACGCTCGCCGAGTTCCTCTTCGGCGACGAGGACGCCCTGATCTCCCTCGACATGTCGGAGTTCAGCGAGAAGCACACCGTCTCGCGCCTCTTCGGCTCGCCCCCCGGCTACGTGGGCTACGAAGAGGGCGGCCAGCTGACGGAGAAGGTCCGCCGCAAGCCGTTCTCGGTGGTCCTGTTCGATGAGGTCGAGAAGGCCCACCCGGACATCTTCAACTCGCTCCTGCAGATCCTGGAGGACGGTCGCCTGACCGACTCCCAGGGCCGGGTCGTGGACTTCAAGAACACCGTCATCATCATGACGACCAACCTCGGCACCCGGGACATCTCCAAGGGCTTCAACCTGGGCTTCGCCGCCCAGGGCGACGTCAAGACCGGCTACGAGCGCATGAAGGCCAAGGTCAACGAAGAGCTCAAGCAGCACTTCCGGCCCGAGTTCCTCAACCGTGTCGACGACACGGTGGTCTTCCACCAGCTCTCCCAGGAAGACATCATCCAGATCGTCGACCTGATGGTCGCCAAGGTGGACGAGCGGCTGAAGGACCGCGACATGGGCATCGAGCTCAGCGCGGAGGCCAAGCAGCTGCTGGCCAAGAAGGGCTACGACCCGATCCTGGGCGCCCGTCCGCTGCGCCGCACCATCCAGCGCGAGATCGAGGACATCCTCTCCGAGAAGATCCTCTTCGGCGAGCTGCGCCCCGGCCACATCGTGGTCGTCGGCACGGACGGCGAGGGCGAGGAGAAGAAGTTCACCTTCCGCGGCGAGGAGAAGTCGGCCCTGCCGGACACTCCGCCGATCGAGCAGGCCGCGGGCGGGGCAGGTCCCAACCTGTCCAAGGACACGTAAGCGTTCCGCTCCTTCGCTCATTCCGCGACAGCGGGCCGGCCCCGGAACCCCACGGTTCCGGGGCCGGCCCGCGTTTTCAGCGAATGGCCGCCACCACATCCTGGCCGAGGGAGTGCAGCTCCCTCTGGTCGCGGGCCGGCAGCAGCCTTTTCAGACCCGCCCACACCTGCTGGTACTGGTCGTCCTCGATGTACTTCGCATTGAGCGCGCAGTGGGCCGCCAGCGCCCGCAAGGGCCACTCCGCCTCCCGGTCCGGGGCCGCGTCCGCCGCCGCCGTCAGACCGGCGATGAGACGCCGTTCCTCGCTGCGCCCGCAATGGCCGACGGCCAGCCGCAGCACGTCCTGCCACTGCTCCTCCGCCGCGTGGAGCAGCAATTCGTCCAGGCAGTCGCTCTCCTGGAGCTCCTTCGCCGCCAGATAGTCCTGGAAGGTGCGGTGGATGAACTGGATCGAATCCGGGGCCTGCTCCTGGAGCAGGCCGCTGCGATTGAGCAGATACGTCAGCACGACGGGCGTCGCGCCCTGGGCCCTTACGCGGCGCAGCCCGCGCAACGCCAGGTCGAGCTGGCGGACCGCCTGCTCCCGGCTGAGTTCCGCGCGGCCGTTGCGGACCAGCCAGACGGCGATTCTCTGCAGCAGTTGCCGGCTCTCGTCCGCCGTGAGTTCAATGCCCTCCGGCTTGAGAATGCGGCGGTGCGCGTCGCGTCTGGCCAGCATCAGGTTCAGCGCGGCGCTGTAGAGGTCCCAGCGGGTCTTCGGAAGGAGACCGTTCCACTGCCGGTGCAGGGCGCAGATGACCGCGCAGAGCAGCGGCGTCCGCGCCAGGTCACGTAATACGGAATTGCGTTCGAATTCATGGCCGAGTTCGGGTTCGAGTTTGTCGAGCCGGGCGCGCTGCCGTTTCGCCCAGTGCTCGTCGGCATATCTGTCGCATTCCAGCCGTGCGGCCCGGTGCCACGCGGCGGCGAACGACCGGATGTCCTCGTCGCCCATGGGGAGCAGCCGCAGCTCCTCGAACCCCTCCTGATCCAGCCAGTCGCCGCCTACGGCCAGCGGGCGCACGGTGACCAGGCAGCGCGTCCGCGGATACATCCGCAGGAGCCCGGCGAGCCATTTGCGGGCCAGCTCGCGGTCCGCCTGCGGGATCTCGTCCATCCCGTCGACCAGGAGGAGCCCGCGCCCCGCCTCCAGCACGCGCCCGGCCCAGCCGTCGGGCGGCCGGTCCACCGGCAGCCGCGCGATCTTGGGGAGCTGGGACGGGGTGGGGGAGGTGATGCCCCGGGCGGCCAGGCTGCGCATGGGGACCACGAACGGGATGAGGCCGTCGAGCTCGGCCAGCTGCTCGGGCAGGGTGCGGCACACGGTGTGGGAGGCGAGCCACCACACGAGTGTCGTCTTGCCCGCGCCCGCCTCGCCCCGGAGGACCGTCCTCGGCCGGGAGCCGAGGAGGTCCTCTATGCGCCGGGGCTCCGGGACGTCCGGAGGCGGGGCCCCCAGCGGCTCCGGGGTCCCTAGCGGCTCCGGTGCCCCCAGTGGCTCCGGAGTCCCTAGCGGGTCCGGGACACCGTACGGATCCGGGTCGGAGGGGCGCGGCGACTGCGCCTCCAGGCTGAAGTAGGCCGTGTCCAGATCCCAGTCGCCCGGGCCGAGCTCGTCCAGGCCGAAGATCTCCAGCCGGCTGTAGGCGGCCTTGACGGCCTTCGCGTAGGCGGGCTCGTAGGCCAGGTCCTCGGGGTAGGCGGACGAGATCTCCTCGAACGCCGGGAGGTCCCGCCAGTGGTCCAGCAGGGCCGTCATGAAGCCGGAGTCGGCGATCACCGCGGCCAGCGGCACCGACTCGACGGACGAGTGCTGCCAGCCCATCGGGTCCCCGCTCGCGATACCGATCAGCAGCGGGCCCGCGAACACCGGCCCGCCGGACAGGCCCGCCCACGGCGAGCCGTCCGGGACGGGCGCCGGCGGGTGGTGGTCCGCGTGCAGCACGTACCGGCCGCGCATCCGCCCGGCCAGGGGCATCAGCGTGCCCGGTACCTGCACGGCCTCCAGCTCCTCGCCCGCGTACCGCTGCACCCTCGGGAACCCCAGGACCTGGCAGCGCGGCATCGGCTGCCAGCCGGCGCACTTGCCCCACCGCAGCGGCGGCACCTGTGCGAGGGGCAGCACGGGCTCACGGGCCACGAGGAGCGCCACGTCGCACGTTTCCGGGTCGCCCGACCAGGCGATGTCGCAGAGCACGGGCCCGCCGCCGTCCGGTGCGGTGACCTCGACCACGTCGTCCTTCCGGAACAGGTGCGCGCTCGTCAGCACCAGCTCCGGCGTCAGCAGCACCCCGCTGCCCTGCCGCGCCCCCAGCACGGCCACCAGCCGGTCCTCCACGGACGGCAGCGACGCTCTCGCCCCGCCCACCGCTACTGCCCGGAGGGCCCGAACCGCGACACCCCGCCCGGCCGCTGGTTGCCCACGCGCCAGCTGCCGCCCGTGCGCGTGTCCTTCGGGGTCAGGGTGAACGCGACCTTGTGCGTACGGGTGGAGCCGCGGGACGCCTCCGCGTCCGCGCTGATCACCCAGGCCTTCACCCCGCCCGAGCCCTTGGCGTCCTTGCGGATCTCGACGGTGAACTCCATGGCGATCTCGCCCACCTCGAAGGCCAGGTCCTGGCCCGTGCCCCGGGCCGCCGCCGAGGTCAGGCCCTCCCGGACCGCCTGTACGGCATCCGCCAGCTCGATCTCCTCGAACCCGCTGCTCATCGTCCGCCCCCAGCCCCTGTGGGCCGCACGCTCCGTGTGCGGCCGCCGACGGGGAGCGTACCGCCGCGGCCGGGCCTTTGGTCCCGGAACCGGGGAGGCCGAATGTCCTTCGGCGGTGACACCCGCCATAGGACGTGGGTCACGTACTAAGGGAAATAGCAGAAGGCCCCCGCCTGGTAACCGCCGAAAAACGGGCGGAATCCCTCGGAATCCCTGGTCGGAAGGGGTGCGATTTCCCTCCCTCCGCTACGGCATTCGTTAGTAGAGGCCGTCCTTGGCAGCCCGGCGAATGCGGGTTACCAAGGTAGGGCGATCCCGGTCCGCAGCCGGGACCTGTTTATGCCTGGAGGTTTATCCGTATGTCGAAGCGCACCGCTTTCCGTAACCCGAGCAAGACCGTTCTCCGTACCCGCGCCGCCGTCGTGGCGGCCGGCCTGGGAGCCTCGGTCGCGCTGGGTTCCGGGGTCGCGCTCGCAGCCGACACCACCGCCTCGGTGAGCGAGTTCCCGGCGTTCGCGTCCGTCGCGACGCTGCAGGACGCGCTGAACAAGCAGGCCGAGACGCAGCTGAAGGTGGCGGAGAAGGAGAAGCAGGCCGCCGAGCAGGCCAAGCGGGACGCCGACAAGCGTGCCGACGACGCCCGCAAGCAGGCCGAGGCCTCGCGCAAGCGCGCCGACGCCTGGGTCGCCCCCGTCGCCGGCTACCAGATCGGCCAGCCGTTCGGTAAGGCCGGCGCCATGTGGGCCCACAAGCACAGCGGCCAGGACCTCGTCGTCGGCACCGGCACGCAGGTCATGTCCGTCCACGGCGGCACCGTCGTCAAGGCCGGCCCGAACGGCGGCGGCGACGGCCCCGCCTACGGCAACGCCATCGTGATCAAGCACGCCGACAACACGTACTCGCAGTACGCCCACCTCTCGCAGGTGAAGGTCTCGGTCGGCCAGACCGTCACGACCGGCCAGGTCATCGGCCTGTCGGGCTCCACCGGCAACTCGTCCGGCCCCCACCTGCACTTCGAGATCCGCACCACCCCGAACTACGGCACCGCCGTCGAGCCGGTCGGCTTCCTGAAGGCCCACGGCGAGACCCTCTGATCCGTCTGATCAATCGGATCCGCCCCGGAGCCGGTGCACCGCGACACGCGGTGCACCGGCTCCGGCTTTTACGGTGGTAATGCAGCGCACAATCCGGTGATCGGAGCGCGTCATGATCAAGGGAATTGCCATCACCACCGTCTGGGTCCTCGATCAGGACCGGGCGAGGGATTTCTACACGAACAAGCTCGGTATGGAAGTCCGCACCGATATGACCATGGGCGGCGACAAGGGAATGCGCTGGCTCACGGTCGGCGCGAAGGACCAGCCGGACGTCGAGCTCACGCTGATGGTCCCCGGCCCGCCCGGGCTCGACCCGGAGTCGGCGGAGGCCATGAAGAAGCTGGTCTCCAAGGGCGCGCTGGGCGCGGGAGTGCTCCGCACCGACGACATCCACCGCGACTACGAGACGCTCAAGGCCAAGGGCGTGGAGTTCCTGCAGGAGCCCCGGGAGCGGCCCTACGGCACGGAGGCGATCCTGCGCGACGACTCCGGCAACTGGTTCTCGCTGACGCAGCGCACCGAGCGGCTGGACATGGACAAGGCCTGGGACGAGTGCGTCGACCCGATGTGACCCCGGGCGGGCCGCGGCCCGCGCTCTTCAGTCCTGCACCTGGATGACCGGGAACGTGCCCGTGCTCGTCGGCGCCGACTCCGGCAGCCACAGCACCGCGATCGCCCCCGTGCCGCCCTCGACCTCCGGGTCGGCGTTGCGAAAGGTCAGGCGCGCGCCCAGGACGCGGGCCTGGCCGACGGCGATGGTCAGGCCCAGGCCGTGGCCCTTGCCCGCGCGGTCCTTGCTGCCCGTGCGGAACCGGCTCGGGCCCTCCTGCAGCAGCTCCTCGGGGAAGCCGGGCCCGTGGTCGCGCACCCGCAGCACGCGCCCCTCGACGGTCACGTCGAACGGCGGCTTGCCGTGCTTGGCGGCGTTGGCCAGGAGGTTGCCGATGATGCGTTCCAGGCGGCGCGGATCGGTGGAGACGTAGGCGTCCCGGGCGACCCGTACGCGGGCCTCGGGGTCGAACGCGCGGACGCGGCGCTCGACGAACTCGCCCAGCAGGAGCTCCTGCAGCTCGGCGCGCTCGGCGAAGCCGTCCAGCCGGGCCACCTCCAGGACGTCCTCGACGAGGGTGCGCATGGCCTGCGCCCGGTCGCGGACGAGCTCGGTGGGCCGGCCGGGCGGCAGCAGCTCGGCGGCGGTGAGCAGCCCGGTGACGGGGGTGCGCAGCTCGTGGGCGATGTCGGCGGTGACGCGCCGCTCGGCCTCCAGCCGGCGCTGGAGCGCCTCGGCCATGCCGTCGACGGCGCGGGCCAGGTCGTCGGTCTCGTCGCGCACGCGGCCGCCGATGGCCTCGCGGACCCGTACCTCCGAGTCGCCGTCGGCGAGCTTGCGGGCGGCCGCCGAGGCCTTGCGCAGCCGGCGGGAGAGCTGGTCGCCGATGAGGATGCCGAGGGCGCAGCCGCCGAGGACGACGGAGACCGAGCCGATGATCAGCGCCTTGTCGAGGGCGTCGATGATGGAGAACCGGTCCTTGAACCGGGTGTGGATCGAGAGGATCTTGCCGTTGCGGACCGGCACCGAGGCCCAGACCTCGGGAGAGTCCCCGCCGCCGGAGTCCTGCAGGAAGGTGGCGCGCTGGCCGATCGCGGCGGCGTCGCGCAGCGGCTTGGGCAGCGTGGGGTCGTCGATCTTGGCGTGCAGCATCAGCCGGCCGGTGTTCTCGTAGTACCGCTGGGCGATCTGCACGCGCTCGTCCATGACGTCGCGGCTGTTGTCGAGCATCGACAGGCGGGCGGCGTTGTGCACGACGAGGCTGAGCGCCACCGCGACGAGCGCGCCGACGCCCGCGATGGCGAGGCTGACCTTCCAGCGCAGACCCGAGCGGAGGGCGAGCTTCACCACGAGCCGGTCACCCCGGTCACCCCGGGCGCCCCGGTCGTCATGGAGCGGATCACCACGGAACGGATCACCATGGGGTGGTCACCCGTGTCACCCTCTGAGCTTGTAGCCGAAACCGCGGACCGTCTCGATCCGGTCCTGGCCGATCTTGCCGCGCAGCCGCTGCACGTGGACGTCGACGACCCGGGTGTCGCCGCCCCAGCCGTAGTCCCAGACGCGCTCCAGCAGCCGGTCGCGCGAGAGCACCGTGCCGGGCGCCGCGGAGAACTCCAGCAGCAGCCGCATCTCGGTCGGGGTCAGCGCGACGGGCTCGCCGCCCTTGCGGACCTCCATGCCGTCCGTGTCGACCTCCAGGTCACCGAAGCGCAGCACGCCGCACTCCAGCTCCTCGGGGGCGTCGGCCCCGGCCGCGCCGCCCGGCCCGCTGGCGTGCCCGAAGCGGCGCAGCACGGCCCGTATGCGGGCGACGAGCACGGCGCCGTCGAAGGGCTTGGTGACGTAGTCGTCGGCCCCGGCCTCCAGGCCCAGGACGACGTCGATGGAGTCCGCGCGCGCCGACAGCATGATCACCGGCACGGTCGACTCGTCGCGGATCCGGCGGCAGAGGCTGACCCCGTCCAGGCCGGGGACCATGACGTCGAGCAGCGCGATGTCGGGCTTGCGGGCGCGGAACTTCTCCAGCCCCAGCAGCCCGTCCGGCACCGCGGTCACCTCGAAGCCGTCGCGCTCCAGTGCCAGCTGGGTCGCCTCACGGATGACGTCGTCGTCCTCCACGAAGAGCACATGCGTATCGGCCACGCTGCCCTCAGCCCTCCGTTCCCACGCTGGGGAAATCGCCCTTGTCGTTGTTTCCGGCCTTGCTGTAGTCGGTGTGCGTGCGCCCGGTCTCCCGGAACTCCGACCCCGACCAGTGGTACGTCATGACATCCTCGCCCGACGCGCAGCACACCGCGTCACCGGGCCCGTAGACCTGCTTGGTGACCCGGAGGTCGCGGCGGTCGATCTCGGCGTACACCGGCGCCTGCTCGATCATGAACACGTTCTCGTACGAGCCGTCGCCCTTGGCACGGTACACATACGAGCCCACGCCCACGGAATCGCCACAGGTCAGGATGTTCACGACGATGTCGTCCCGGGAGCCGTCGGTCAGCTTCCCGTAGATCACGTCCAGCGGGTACTGGTTCTTCACACAGGGCTTCAGGTCCTTCTTGACCTGCGCGCTGATCTTCGGGTCGCCCTTGAGCAGCTTGACCGCGTCGACCTTGTCCTGCGGCCGCTCCGCCGTCGCCGAGGCCGAGGGCAGCCGGGTCGGCTTCGCGGCGGACTGCGTCTGCGCGGTGCCTTCCTTGCGCACGCCCTCGCTGCCCGCATTGCATCCGGCAAGCAGAAGACCGGCGGCAGCGGCCAACGCGGTGACCGTGCCGCCGGTGATCAGAACCGGCCTGGGGGGAGCCGCCTTTTTCAGGCTGCGCACCGTTCCTGCCCCCGCTCGTTGCGCTCGAGGGCATGGAAGTCCAGGTCGCGGCTCTCCAGCTCCTGACGCAGCCGGGCCAGGGCCCGGTGCAGCGTGCTCTTGACCGTTCCGGTCGACATCCCGAGCGCCTCCGCGGTCTCCTCGGTGCTCATCTGCTCCCAGTGTCGCAGCACGACGACGCTGCGCTGCTTGGGCGCCAGGACACCGAGGATGTCCATCAGCAGCGCGCGGTCGGCGTGCTGCTCCGTGCCGTCCTCGACGCTGGCGTCGGGGAGCTGCTCGGTGGGCACCTCGTCGAGCTTGCGGGCGCGCCACCACTCCGTACGAGTGTTGATCATGACACGGCGGAGGTAGGCGTCGGCCAGCGACTTGTCCGCTATGCCTTCCCAGCGGCCGTAGGTGCGCACGAGGGCGGTCTGGAGGAGGTCCTGCGCGTCGATGGGGTCCGGCACGAGACGGCGGGCGCTGCGCAGGAGCGCGTCCTGACGGTTGCGCACGTACTCCTCGAAGTCCAGAACCTTGCCGCTGCTGGCCATCTCGCAGCCTCCATTCCGCTTGCATCCCCGCGTCACGCTGGTGGTCTCCCAGCACGAGAAGGACGCTACGGAGGTGCTGTTGCGGCGTGATGTGCGGCAGCACTGCGGCTGGTGCACAGCTGTCCATAGGTTGTGTAACAGCGTTGCGGGAGCAGGGGCGGTAGGGCGTGAAAAGGGGGCTCTGTCCTGTTCGCGAGGGCCTTTCGGCAGGTCACGGCGGGTCTTGCGACACGGCCGTGTGACGGACTCCGTGACAGAGACATGGCGGGGCTGCGCACTGCGCCCGGCGGCGGCCGTGTGACGGGGCCGCGCGCTGCGCCGGCGGCAGCCGTGTGACGGGTTCCGCGACGGGGTTCGCACTCATCCCAGCGGCAGCCGGTACGTCCCGTCCGCCAGCGGCTCCACCAGCCCGTCCGCCACAAGCCCGTCCAGCGCCCTGGCCCGCTGCACCGGCTCGTCCCAGACGGCGTCCAGAGCCACTTGCGGCACGGGCTCCAGCGCCTCCCGCAGCACCGCCAGCAGCTTTCCGCGCACCTGCCGGTCCGTCCCCGCGTACGTCTGGCCACGGCGCGGTGGCCCGTCGTGCGCCGGGGAACCCGCCGCGCGCCACGCACACCGGTCGGCGATCGGGCAGCGCCCGCAGACCGGCGTGCGCGCCGTGCACACCAGCGCGCCCAGCTCCATCGTCGCGGCGGCCCAGCGGGCGGCGACCGGCTCGCTCTCGGGCAGCAGGGCGCGGGCCAGCTTGCGCTCGGCCGCCGTCGTCGCGTTCGGCGGGTACTGCGCGCCGCTCACGGCGCGCGCGAACACCCTGCGCACGTTGGTGTCGAGGACCGCGTGCCGCTGCCCGTACGCGAACGAGGCCACCGCCGCCGCCGTGTACTCGCCGACGCCCGGCAGCGCCAGCAGCCTGGCGTGGTCGCTCGGCACCTCGCCGCCGTGCAGCTCCGTGATCGCCGTCGCGGCGGCGTGCAGCCGCAGCGCCCGCCGCGGATAGCCGAGCCGGCCCCAGGCGCGCACCGCCTCGCCGGGCGGCTCGGCCGCCAGGTCCGCCGGGCGCGGCCAGCGCGCGAGCCACTGCTCGTACACCGGCAGGACGCGGCTGACCGGCGTCTGCTGCAGCATGAACTCGCTGACCATCACACCCCACGCGCCGGCCTCCGGGCGCCGCCAGGGAAGGTCACGGGCGTGCGCGTCGAACCAGTCGATGACCGGTCCGTGGAGTGCGCCGGAGAGGGGCTCGGAGAGGGCTTCGGGCAGGGCGTCGGTGCGGTCTGTCACAGTCATGGCGCTTCCGATCCTGGCACGGCCGCGGACGGCGGAGAAACGCGCCGGGCCCCGTTCACCCGACTTTCGTCTGACTTTCGTCAGGGGCGCGCGAACGGCCCCGGCTTGTACCGTCGGACCGGTGAGCCGCCGCACGACCACCGCCCCGGCAACGGCCCTGACCAGGGCCGGGACCGGGCTCCCGACCAGGGCCCTGCCCGACGCCCTGCTGTGGGCGGCGCTCACCGCGCCCGGCGTCGCCGCGGACCTCCTCGGCCTGAACGCACCCCGGCCCTGGTGGCAGACCGCGGCCGGAGCCGCCGTCCTCGCCGCCGCCGTGGCCGTCTCCCGCGCCCGGCCGGTGCTCGCGCTCGGCCTCGCCGCCGGGCTGGGCCTCGCCGCGTCGCCCTCGCTGTTCACGCTCTCCTACGGGCCCGCGCTGTCCGTCCTCGCCTTCCTGCTGGGCCGCCGCTCGGCCCGGACGCGCCCCGTGCTGTACGCGTTCCCGGCCGTCGCGGCCGCCGGCACGGTGCTCGTCCTCGCCCGCCACACCGACCCCGTCGTCGAATGGCTGGTTCTGATCGGCACGCTGCTCTTCGGCGCGGTCTTCCCCTGGCTGGCCGGCCGGTACCGGCGCCAGGCGCGCGAGCTCGTCGCCGCGGGCTGGAGCCGCGCGGCCCAGCTGGAGCGCGAGCAGGAGATCGTCGCGGACCGGGCCCGGCTGCGCGAGCGCGCCCGCATCGCCCAGGACATGCACGACTCCCTCGGCCACGAACTGAGCCTGATCGCCCTGCGCGCCGGGGCCCTGCAGGTCGCACCGGGCCTCGACGCGGCGCACCGGGCGGCCGCCGCGGAGCTGCGCGAGGCCGCCGCGTCGGCGACGGACCGGCTCCGCGACATCATCGGCGTCCTCCGCGACGCCGCCCCGCCCGGCCCCGCGCCGCTGGCCCCGCCGGACGACTCGCTGCCCGCCCTCGTGGACCGCGCGGCGGCCTGCGGCCTGCCCGTCCGCGCCCAGCTGCCCCGCGAGGCCGCGCTGCCGCCGCTCGTGGAGCGGGCCGCGTACCGCGTCGTCCAGGAGGCGCTGACGAACGCGGCCAAGCACGCGCCCGGGGCGGAGGTGGCCGTCACGGTGGACACCGGGCCGCGGGAGACGCTGGTGACGGTCGTCAGCGGGCCCCCGGAGGGCGGCGCGCCGTCCGCGGGCGGCGGCGGTACGGGGTTGCTGGGGCTGCGGGAGCGGGTGGCGCTCGCGGGAGGCGAGTTCACGGCGGGGGCGGCCGGGGACGACGGGGAATTCAGGGTGAGCGCGCGGCTCCCGCACGAGCCGGGGCCCCGGGCCGGGTTCGCGGACGCCGCCCGGGCCGGACACGCGGCGCGCCCGGAGGAGCCCGCGGACGGCAGCCGTGACACCGACGCCCTCGCGCACGCCCGGCGCACCGCCCGGCGGCGGTTCGCCGTGCCCTTCGCCGTCGCGGCCGCCGCCGGTGCCGTCTTCGTCGCCGGCGCCTTCGGCTGGTACGCCTACATCAAGGCCCACTCGGTGCTGAAGCCCGCCGACTACGCGGCCCTGCGCGTCGGGGCGCCGTACGCCGACGTCGCGCCCCTCCTCCCGGACCGGCAGGTCGCCGACCCGCCCGCCGACCGGGACCCGGCCACCCCGCCCGCCGGAGCGGAGTGCCGCTACTACCGGGCCAGCGGCGAACTCTTCGTCAGCGTCGAACACTTCCGGCTCTGCTTCCGCGACGGGCACCTCGTCGCGAAGAGCCGCATCCCGCGCGCCGGCGCCGCCGGCGTCGTGGAACAGGAGGAGAAGGAATGGCTGCGCTGAACACGGGGATGGCCACGGGGATGAACGCGGGGATGACCACGGGAACGGGTGACGCCGTCAAAGTCCTCGTCGCCGACGACGAGGCGATGATCCGCGCCGGTGTCTGCGCGATCCTGTCCGCCGACCCCGGCATCGAGGTCGTCGCGGAGGCGGCGGACGGCCGTGAGGCCGTCGAAGCGGTCCGCGCCCACCGGCCGGACGTCGCGCTGCTCGACATCCGCATGCCGCGCATGGACGGCCTCGCCGCGTGCGAGGAGATCCGCCGGACCGCGCCCGGCACGGCCGTCGCCATCCTCACCACCTTCTCCGAGGACGCCTACATCTCCCGCGCCCTGGGCGGCGGGGCCACCGGCTTCCTCCTCAAGTCCGGCGACCCCTACGAACTGATGACCGGCGTCCGCGCGGTCGCCGACGGCGGCGCCTACCTCTCCCCGAAGGTGGCCCGGCACGTCATCGCCGAACTCGGCGGCGAGCGGCTCACCCGCGGGGCCGCCGCGCGTGCCCGGATCGCCGGCCTCACCGCCCGCGAGCGCGAGGTGCTCGCCCTGCTCGGCGAGGGCCTCTCCAACGCGGGCATCGGCCGTCGCCTCCACCTCGTGGAAGGCACGGTGAAGGGCTACGTGAGCGCGGTCCTCGACCGCCTGGAGGTCGGCAACCGGGTACAGGCGGCGATCGTCGCGTACGAGGCGGGGCTGGTGGCGAGCACGCCCACCGGCGCGTAGGCGCCTCGGCGGCCCACGGCGAAACCCCCTGAGCGCGGGTTCGGCACCGCCGGCATCCGGCGTCGTGGCGTCTCGCCGTTGCGGCGGAAAGATCTTCGCTGCGGCGGCAGGAGCGCTCGCCCCGGCAAAAGCCGCCCGCCGCGACGGCGAAGTGCCACCACGGCGAGGTCCGGCGGAATGTGACACCACCGGCACCGGCGCGCTCCGGCTGGCCCCGCAGGGGCCGCCACGATGGAATGGGGCCATGAACGAGAGTGAAACGCAGCCGCGACCCCCGCGCGACATCCGCGCGGCGCTCGACGCGCACTCCACCCTGACCCTGGCCTACGCCGATGACGACGGCCCGCAGGCGTGCGCGGTGCTCTACGCCCCCGCCGACGGCGACGACACCGCGCTGCTGTTCGTCACCTCGGTCACCACGCGCCACGGCCGCGCCCTCGCGAGCGGCGCCGGCGTCGCCTTCACCGCCCAGCGCGACGGGCAGGTGTGGACGGCCCTGACGGGGATTCAAGGCCGGGGCACGTGCCGCCGCCTGGAGGGCGCCGAGCGCGAGGCCGCGTGGCGCGCGTACAGCGAGCGCTTCCCGTACGTCGACCACAACGACCGGCTCCGGCAGGCGATGGAGCGCACCGACCTGTGGGAGCTGCGCCCCTCCTGGCTGCGCCTGATCGACAACGGGCAGGGCTTCGGCCACAAGACGGAGTGGACCCGCCCCGCGGCCTGACCCCTCCGGGGCCCCTGCCCCTGCCCCTCCCCCTATGCCTTACGCCTTTACGCCTTCACGAGCGGCCGCAGCCGCCCCCGCTCCGCCCGTTCCACCAGCCCCGTGGCGGGCCGTACGAGCAGCAGCCCGCCGAGCAGCGCCACGACCGCGCCGAGGAGCAGGCCCGCGGCCACGTCGTGCGGGTAGTGCACGCCGAGGAAGACCCGTGAGAACGCGACGAGCAGCGCCATGGGCAGGACGGCCCACACGAGCGCCCGCCGGGCGAGCACGATGCCGGTCGCGAGGGCCGCGGCGAGTGTGGCGTGGTTGCTCGGGAAGGACCAGTCGCCGTGCGGCGGGCAGGCGGCCAGCGAGGTGACCGCCCCGTGGACCGCCCGGCACGGCCGTTCCTCGTCCACCAGGCTCTTCGCGACCTCGCTGATGCCGTAGGCGATCGCCGTGGTGACCGGCACGAGCAGCGCGAGCGCGACGCTGCGCGCCCCCGCGCTCCGGTTGCGCCACCACACGGCGACGGCCACGGCCATCAGTAGCAACAGCCCGGCCTCGGTGCCGATTTCCGCAAGGGTGTGCACCCACTCCGGTGTGGAGCGGGCGAATTCGGTGACGTCGCGATAGAGGTCGTTGTCCACGGTGTCCATGGTCCCGGGAGCCTACGGTCCGTCACTTCCGCGCCACACCGGGCTATCGGCATGCGTGCGGTAGGACTTTCGTCAGATGGCAGCAATGGAAAATCGGCTCGCGGCGGACCGATGATGAGAAAATCCGGCACCCACCCGGCGGGTAGGGGCTGGTGCCCCCGCCGATGTCTCGTAGAGTCTTCGCGTGGGATCACTGCGCAATCCGATCGGGCCGCTTCCCTCCTCCATCTATTGGCGGCGGAGGGCAGTTGCGCTTGGCCTGCTCGGCCTTCTCGTTCTGCTGGGGCTCTGGTTCGTCACCCTCGGGGGTGACGGTGACTCAGGCGACAGCCAGAGCAAGGGCACGGACGGAAAGAACCCGGGCGACAGCACCACCATCACCCCCGGCCCGGTGCCCTCCGGCCCGCACTACAGCCAACGCCCGGGCGGGCGCGGCGAGTCGGGCGGCAGCGGCTCCGGCGGCAGCGGCGACGACCGCTCCGGCGGCGGTACGGGCGCGTCCGGGACCGGTGGTGCCGGTACGGGCGGCGGCGGTACGACGGGCACCGGCGGCGGTGGCGCGCTGGGCACCGGCGACGGCAAGGCCGTGCCGGTCGGCTCGTCCCTGCCCGACTGCTCGCCGGGCGCGGTGCGGCTCGCGATCCGCAGCGTCAAGGACGCCTACCGGCCCGGCGAGAAGCCGAAGTTCGAGGTCGTGGTGAAGAACTCCGGCGGCAGTGCCTGCAAGGTCAACTTCGGGGCGACCGCCGCGATTCTGAAGATCACGCATATCGACGGCGACGACCGCGTGTGGGCCTCCGACGACTGCCCCCGCGCCACGGGCCCGGTGCTCGTGGAGCTCCCCGGTTCGGGTGAGACGAAGCGCACCGTGGAATGGGACCGCAAGCGCAGTGCCCCGCACTGCGCGACGCCTTCCGGTGACGGGGCGGCGGGCACCGGTAAGTACCGGGCCGAGGTCAGAATTGCGGGCGTCACCGAAAAGGTGGAATTCACTCTGGAGAAGGACTGACGGCCGGACGTACGACGGGACGCCCGGCCGGGCGAATCGCTCCGGCTGGACGTACGTACGGCTCCGGCCGGACGTATCGCTTCAGCTAGACACACCGCTTCGGCTAGACGTACCGCTCGAGGATCGAGGACTCCGCCAGCCGCGACAGCCCCTCGCGGACCGAGCGTGCGCGGGCCTCGCCGACCCCGTCGACCGTCTGCAGGTCGTCCACGCTGGCGGCCAGCAGCTTCTGCAGCCCGCCGAAGTGGTCGACCAGCCGCTCTATGATCGCGCCCGGCAGGCGCGGCACCTTCGCCAGCAGGCGGTAGCCGCGCGGCGAGACCGCGGAGTCCAGCGTCTCCGGGGAGCCGCTGTAGCCCAGGGCGCGCGCCACGATGGGCAGTTCGAGCAGCTCGGGGTGGGTGAGGGCGTCCAGCTCGGAAAGGGCCTCGGAGACCGTACGGGTGCGCTTGGCGGTCGGCTCCGGGACGTAGTCCCGCACGACGAGGTCGCGCTCGGGCTCGACGCCGGCGATCAGCTCGTCCAGCTGCAGGGAGAGCAGGCGGCCGTCGGTGCCCAGCTCCACCACGTACTCCGCGATCTCCGTGGCGATGCGGCGGACCAGCTCCAGGCGCTGGCAGACCGCGGTCACGTCGCGGACCGTCACCAGATCCTCGATCTCCAGGGCGGAGAGGGTGCCCGCGACCTCGTCCAGCCGGAGCTTGTAGCGCTCCAGGGTGGCCAGGGCCTGGTTGGCCCGGGAGAGGATCGCGCCGGACTCCTCCAGCGTCCGCCGCTCACCGTCCACGTAGAGGGCGATCAGGCGCATCGACTGGCTGACCGACACCACGGGGAAGCCGCACTGGATGGAGACGCGCTGCGCTGTGCGGTGCCGGGTGCCGGTCTCCTCGGTGGGGATCGACGCGTCCGGCAGGAGCTGCACGCCCGCCCGCACGATCTTGGTGATGTCCTTGTCGAGGATCAGGGCGCCGTCCAGCTTGCACAGCTCGCGCAGGCGCGTGGCGCTGAACTCCACGTCCAGCACGAAACCGCCCGTGCACATGGACTCCACCGTCTTGTCCATGCCCAGGACGATCAGGCCGCCCGTATTGCCACGGAGGACGCGCTCCAGGCCGTCGCGCAAGGCCGTGCCGGGCGCGACGGCGCTCAGCGAGGCGCGCATCAGACCGTCGGCACCGGAGGAACCCCCGGCCTTGCCGGGGCCCGATGCCCGGTCGTTGGCTGCCACTGCACTCCTCCGGTCGCAAGGTCAACGGTGCCGCAACCCGCCCGGTTTTCCGTACGTACGGGCGAGACCAGGGCAAAGTCTACTGGCGTGTTCGGGCGCCCAGCCTATTAAAGAGGGCCTCTTCACGCTTGAACAGGGCCGACAGGGCTCTCCCCGGCCGGGGCGTCCGACCCGGCTCGGCGCCGGTTCTCCCGGGGTACCCGCTTGGGGAGCACTCGAAGCGCCTCGCCTATGTCGGCGACCTCCAGGACGCGCATGCCGCTCGGCACCTTCCCCGGATCGCCCGGCACCAGCGCGTGCGTGAAGCCCAGCCGGGCCGCCTCCGCCAGCCGCCGCTGCACCCCGGTGACCCGCCGGACCTCGCCGGCCAGGCCCACCTCGCCGATCGCCACCAGGTTCTTCGGCAGGGGGGTGTCGCTGGCGGCACTGGCCAGGGCCAGGGCGACCGCCAGGTCCGCCGCGGGCTCCGACAGCTTCACGCCGCCCACCGTCGCGCTGTAGATGTCCCGCTTGCCGAGCGCGCTGATCCTGCCCCGCTGCTCCAGCACCGCCAGCATCATCGACACCCGGGACGTCTCCAGACCGGACGTCGTGCGGCGGGGCGAGGGGATCTGCGAATCGACCGTCAGCGCCTGCACCTCGGCCACCAGCGGGCGGCGGCCCTCCAGCGTCACCGTCAGGCACGTGCCCGGAACGGGCTCGGCGCGGCGGGTGAGGAACAGGCCGCTCGGGTCGGCCAGCCCGGTGATGCCCTCGTCGTGCAGCTCGAAGCAGCCCACCTCGTCCGTGGCCCCGTAGCGGTTCTTCACGCCGCGCACCAGCCGCAGGCGCGCGTGCCGGTCGCCCTCGAAGCTCAGCACCACGTCGACCAGGTGCTCCAGCAGGCGCGGGCCCGCGATCGCACCGTCCTTGGTGACGTGACCGACCAGGAGCGTGGCCATGCCCCGCTCCTTGGAGGCCCGGATCAGCGCGCCCGCCACCTCGCGCACCTGCGCCATGCCGCCCGGAGCGCCGTCGATCTCCGGCGAGGCCACCGTCTGCACCGAATCCAGGATCAGCAGCGACGGCTTGACGGAGTCGAGGTGCCCGAGCACCGCGGCCAGATCCGTCTCGGCCGCCAGGTACAGGTGGTCGTCGATCGCGCCGATGCGGTCCGCCCGCAGGCGCACCTGGCTCGCCGACTCCTCACCCGTCACGTACAGCGTGCGGTGCTCCTCGGAGGCGGCCTTCGCCGCCACGTCCAGCAGGAGCGTCGACTTGCCGACGCCCGGCTCGCCCGCGATCAGCACCACCGCGCCGGGCACGAGCCCGCCGCCCAGGACGCGGTCCAGCTCATCCACGCCCGTGCTGCGCGCGGTGGCCTGCCGGCCGTCAACCTGGCCGATGGGCAGCGCGGCGGTGGACACGCGGCCGGGCGCGGTCGTCCGCACCGCGGGCGCGCCGAACTCCTCGACCGTGCCCCACGCCTGGCACTCGGGGCAGCGGCCGAGCCACTTCACCGTGGTCCAGCCGCACTCGGTGCAGCGGTAAGAGGGCCGGTCCTTGGCGGACGAGCGTGCGGTACGGGCAGCCATGCGAGTCACCGTAGCGGGCCCCACTGACAACCCGGCCCGCCCGGCCCCTTGCGACGGCCCTCCGCACGGCGGCCCTTTACCAGAACCCGGAAGCCGTCCCTTCGTGCTGTTCTTGCTGCCCGGAGCCCCTCTCCCCGGAAACACAGGAGGGACGGCGCAGCAGTGTCCCCATTTTGTGGGAGAACATCACCCGAATGGGTTAAACCTGGGTCGGCAGCGGCAGCAACGGCCCGTCACCCGCCTACCGTCGCCGGGATGATGACCAGGAGGCCAGAGCACCGCCCGCACGCCACCGGCGCGCATCGCGCACACCGCGGTGCGCCGCGCGAGGCCCGCGCGCCTCGGGACAATCAGACCGCTCGGCCGGGGTACGAGGCGGAGGCGGAGACGGAGGCCGTCCGTGTGGTGGAGACCGCCCCGGCCCCCGCCGCGCCCGGTCCGCACGCGACCCTCGCGCAACAGCCGCCCCTGAAGTACGACCCCCACCTCGACGGGCTCTTCACCTACTGCCTGTCCGTCCTCTGCGAGCACGACGCCGCGACCGCCGCCCTCGGAGAGGTCCTCGCCCTCGCCGAGAAGCGCGCCGACCGCGCCCCCGCCGACGAGGACCTGCGCCGCCCCTGGCTCTACGCCCTCGCCCGCTGGGCCTGTCTGCGCCGCCTCGTCGCCTCCGGCGCGGCCGCGGGGGAGGCGCCCGCCCCGCCCGACCCGCGCCGGCGGGCCGAGCTCGCCCTGCTCGCCTGGCCCGAGGCCGCCGGGACCACCGCCGAGCAGCGCGAAGCGCTCGAACTGGCCGTCCGGCACGGCCTCGCCGCCTCCGAGGTCGCCGCCGTCCTCGGCCTGGAGACCGATGCCGCGCGGGCCCTGCTGTCCTCCGCGGCCTGCGAGGTCGAGCGCACGCGCACGGCCCTGGCCGTCGTCGAGGCGGGCCGCTGCCCCGTCGTCGCCCGCTTCGCGGGCGACACGCAGGTGCTGCTCGGCGCGGCCCTGCGGCGCGAGCTCGTCCGGCACGTCGACGACTGCGCCGACTGCCGCCGCACCGCCGAGCGCGCCACCGCCGGGGAGCCCTGGCCCGGCACGGCCGCCTCCTCCGCCCCGCTGCCCGTCCTGGAAGCCTCCAGAGCCCGCGCGTACGCCGCGATGCTGTCCGCGGCGGGCGCGGGCGGCCGGCAGCGCGGGGCCCACGCGCCCGCCGTGCCGCGCTTCGACCGGCGCGGCTATCCCGTCGACCCCAAGGACCGCACGGCGCGGCGCGGCCGCCTGCGCAGCCGGGCCGTCACCACAACTGTCGTCGTCACCGTCGTCGCCGCGCCCGTGCTCGCCCTGTGGGCCGCGTGGCACGGCGCGCCGGAGACCGGGGAGTCGCGCCCGGAGGCCGCGGCCGTCTCCTCGAAGGAGACCGGCGGCGTCAGCGAACGCCCCTACCGGGGGCCCGGCCCCGCCCCGCGGCCCGTCGGCAGCAGCACGGGTACTGCGTCCGGGCGCCTGGTCACCGAGGTGTCGGTCGCGGTCATCGGCCCCGACGGCCGGCCCGTACCGCCCCCGCGGGCCGGCAGCGCCCCGCCGTCCCCGGCCGGCGGCCCCGCCGGGCTGCCCGCCCCCGGCGGCCCGGCCGCCCCGGGCGACCCGGCGCCCGGTCCCGGCCGGCTGACGGTCAGCGCCCAGCCCAGCGGCACCGCCACGATCGTCACGCTCACGGCGAGCGGCGGCCGGGCGGTGGTGTGGTCCATGACGGCCGACGCGCCCTGGCTGCGGCTGAGCAAGCCGGGCGGGGTGCTGCAGCCCGGGCAGACCACGACCGTCGTGGTCGAGATCGACGCGGAACGCGAGCCGGTGGGGCCGTGGCGGGCCCGGGTGGTCATCGCTCCGGGCGGCACGACGGTGACGATCGAGGGCCGCGGTCGCCCGGTCGTCTCCACCCCGGCGGCCACCCAGTCCCCACCGCCGCCGTCACCGAGCCCGGCGGGCCCCACCCCTGCGGGGTGAGCACGGCCCGCCGCGGCGGCGCCTCTCCAGGGGGCGGGCTGCTGCCCGGGCAGGTGCGGCTCTTTCGGCCGGGGCCGATTTCCTTCCGCCGCGGCGGTGTCACCACGAGGGTGGAGTCCGGCGGCGCCGGACCGGCGCCCCTCCAGGGGGCTGATACCCGGGCAGGTGCGGCTCTTTCGGCCGGGGCCGGTACTTCCTTCCGCCGCGGCGGTGCGTCACCACGACGGTGGAGCCCGGCGGCGCCGGACCGGCCGGAGGCGTACGCGGCACCGCCGGTCACCGCCGCGATGGCTGATCGCCGCTGCGGCGGTTTCGGCGGCACGGGGCCACAGCCGAGGCGGCGGTGCGCATTCCCGGCCGGACCGGGGTCCTATGCCGGGCCGGGGTCCTACGAGCGCGCCGCAGGCGACGGGTCCGCCGGATGCGGAGCCATCGGCAGCAGCGCGGCCAGCCGCTCCTCGCAGAGCTCGGCCAGCCGCTCGTAGCCCTCCTTGCCCATCATCTCCGTGAGCTCGGGCCGGTACGTGACGTAGACCGGGTCGCCGGCGCCGTGCGCGGACGTGGCCGACGTGCACCACCAGTGCAGGTCGTGGCCGCCCGGGCCCCAGCCCCGGCGGTCGTACTCCCCGATGGAGATCTGCAGCACGCGGGTGTCGTCCGGCCGGTCGATCCAGTCGTACGTGCGCCGCACCGGCAGCTGCCAGCAGACGTCCGGCTTGGTCTCCAGCGGCTCGCGGCCCTCCTTGAGGGCCAGGATGTGCAGGGAGCAGCCCGCGCCGCCCGCGAAGCCGGGCCGGTTCTGGAAGATGCAGGAGCCCTTCCAGCGGCGTGTCTGCCGGTCGCCGTCCTCGTCTGCTTGCGTCCAGCCGGAGTCCGTGCCCACGTCGTGGAACTGCCAGATGTCGGGCGTGAGCCGCGCCACGTGCCCGGCGACGCGCTTCTCGTCGTCCTCGTCGGAGAAGTGCGCGCCCAGGGTGCAGCAGCCGTCGTCGGCGCGCCCGGCCTGGATGCCCTGGCAGCCGCTGCCGAAGATGCACGTCCACCGGGAGGTCAGCCAGGTCAGGTCACAGCGGAAGACCTGTTCGTCGTCCGCCGGGTCGGGGAACTCGACCCAGGCGCGGGCGAAGTCGAGCCCGACCTCGTCGGAGCTGGAGTCGGAAACGGGCGCGATCTGCTGATCGCGCTTTTTGTCCGGCTTGCCTTGCCCGCCCTGCTTGCCCTGCTTGGCCTTCTTCGTCTTTGCCACCCCTCCAGCCTATGCGCCCCGGACAGCCGCAGTAGCGTTCAGGCCATGAGACTCGGTGTCCTCGACGTGGGTTCGAATACGGTCCATCTGCTCGTGGTGGACGCGCACCCGGGCGCGCGCCCCCTGCCCGCCCACTCCCACAAGGCCGAGCTGCGCCTCGCCCAGCTCCTCGACGAGGACGGCGCGATCAGCGACGCCGGGATAGACCGGCTGGTCGCCGTCCTGCAGGACGCCCTGCAGGCGGCCGAGGACAAGGGCTGCGAGGACGTCCTGCCGTTCGCGACGTCCGCCGTCCGCGAGGCCGCCAACGCGGACACGGTCCTGGCCCGGGTCCAGAAGGAGACGGGCCTCACACTGCCGGTCCTGACCGGCGAGGAGGAGGCGCGCCTGACCTTCCTGGCCGCCCGCCGATGGTTCGGCTGGTCGGCCGGAAAGCTGCTGGTGCTCGACATCGGCGGCGGCTCCCTGGAGATCGCCTTCGGCATGGACGAGGAACCGGACGCCGCCGCGTCCCTCCCGCTCGGCGCCGGCCGCCTCACCTCCGCGTGGCTGCCCGGCGACCCGCCCGACCCCACGGACGTACGCGCCCTGCGCCGCCACGTCCGCGCCCAGATCGCCCGCATCGTCGGCGACTTCGCGCGGCACGGCGCGCCGGACCACGTCGTCGCCACGTCCAAGACCTTCAAGCAGCTCGCCCGCATCGCGGGCGCCGCCCGCTCCACCGAGGGCCTGTACGTGCAGCGCGCCCTGACCCGCCGCGCCCTGGAGGACTGGGTGCCGCGGCTGGCCACGATGACCTCCGACCGGCGCGCCCAGCTGCCCGGCGTGTCGGAGGGCCGGGCGCACCAGCTGCTCGCGGGCGCCCTGGTGGCCGAGGGGACGATGGACCTGTTCGGCGTGGACGAGCTGGAGATCTGCCCGTGGGCGCTGCGCGAAGGCGTCATCCTGCGCAGGCTGGACCACCTGCCGGTGGCGCCGCAGGGCTGAACCCGCAGGGAGGGGAGCGCGGACCCGCCACATCGGAGGTACCCGCCCGCCGTACGAGAGGCGGTCGTACGCTGTCCTTCGTGACAGAGCCAGTGGTGCGCATCCCGGATGCGAAGGTCGCGCTGTCCACGGCCTCGGTCTACCCCGAGTCGACGGCGACGGCCTTCGAGATCGCCGCCCGCCTGGGCTACGACGGCGTCGAGGTCATGGTGTGGACCGACCCGGTCAGCCAGGACATCGAGGCGCTCCGCCGCCTGTCCGACTACCACCAGGTGCCTGTCCTCGCCGTGCACGCCCCCTGCCTGCTGATCACCCAGCGCGTCTGGTCGACCGACCCCTGGGTCAAGCTCCAGCGCGCCCGCGCGGCCGCCGAGAAGCTCGGCGCGAGCACGGTCGTCGTCCACCCGCCGTTCCGCTGGCAGCGCGGCTACGCCCGCGACTTCGTCCGCGGCATCTGGCGGATGGCCGAGGAGACCGACGTCCGCTTTGCGGTCGAGAACATGTACCCGTGGCGCTACCGCGACCGCGAGATGCTCGCCTACGCGCCCGACTGGGACGTCACCAAGGACGACTACCGCCACTTCACGGTCGACCTCTCGCACACCTCCACCGCCCGCACGGACGCCCTCGCGATGATCGACCGGATGGGCGACCGGCTCGCCCACATCCACCTCGCCGACGGCAACGGCTCCGCCAAGGACGAGCACCTCGTGCCCGGCCGCGGCAAGCAGCCCTGCGCCGAGGTGCTGGAGCGCCTCGCGACCCGCGGCTTCGACGGGCACGTGGTGATCGAGGTCAACACCCGCCGCGCCATGTCCGCGGCCGAGCGCGAGGCCGACCTCGCCGAGGCCCTCGCCTTCACCCGGCTCCACCTGGCCTCGCCCACCGGCGTGCCGCGGCCGTGACCGCCGCAGGCCCCGGCGGCGCCGGAACCCCCCGCAGACGCGGCCGCCCCGCCCGTACGGACGCGGGCAGCGGCCCCGGCGCCCGCGAGCGCATCCTCGCCGCCGCCCGCGCCGAGTTCGCCGCCCGCGGCTACGACCGCGCGTCCATCCGCGCCATCGCCAAGGGCGCGGACGTCGACCCGGCGCTCGTCCACCACTACTACGGCCCCAAGGAGCAGATCTTCGCGGCCGCGATCGAGACGGACTTCGCACCTGCACTCGAAGCGCCGGGCGTCATCCGGACCGGCGGCCCGGACACCCTGGGGGAGCGGCTCACCCGCTTCATCCTCGGCGTCTGGGAGGACCCGGCCACCCGCGAACAGCTCCTCGCGATCGTCCGCTCGGCCGTCGCCAACGAGACCGCCGCCGCGATCTTCCGCGACCTCGTCACCAGCAGGCTCATGACCCGCATTGCGGGCGAGCTCGACGTCCCCGACGCGGAGCTGCGCTCGGAGCTGGCCGCCGCCCACCTCGTCGGCGTCGCCATGCTGCGCTACGTGATCAAGGTCGAGCCGCTGGCGTCGGCTGACGTGGAGCGGGTGGTGGCGATGGTGGCGCCGGCGGTGCAGCGGCACCTCGCGGAGGACGGCGCGCAGACGACGTAAGAACGGACAAGAAGACGGACAAGAAGGCGTGAGAACTCGCAGACCCGCGTCTCACATGGCGGAGAAGCCGTCCGCCCCCTGGAGTACGGGCGTAGGCTCGAAAGACGCCGGTACGGCGTAGGTAGAGGCGTCGGCGCGACACGGCGGCGCCCACGCACTGCGAGGAGTGGAGCAGGATGCCCGAGCTGAGGTCCCGCACCGTCACCCACGGCCGCAACATGGCGGGCGCCCGCGCCCTCATGCGGGCCTCGGGCGTAGCGAGCGAGGACATCGGCAAGCCGATCATCGCGGTGGCCAACTCCTTCACCGAGTTCGTCCCGGGCCACACCCACCTCGCCCCGGTCGGCCGGATCGTCTCCGAGGCGATCAAGGCGGCCGGCGCCGTGCCCCGCGAGTTCAACACCATCGCCGTCGACGACGGCATCGCCATGGGCCACGCCGGCATGCTCTACTCGCTGCCCTCCCGTGACCTGATCGCCGACTCCGTCGAGTACATGGTCGAGGCCCACTGCGCCGACGCCCTGATCTGCATCTCCAACTGCGACAAGATCACCCCGGGCATGCTGATGGCCGCCATGCGCCTCAACATCCCCGTCGTCTTCGTCTCCGGCGGCCCCATGGAGGCCGGCCAGGCCACCCTCGTCGACGGCACGGTCCGCAAGCTCGACCTCATCAATGCCATCGTCGACGCGGTCAACGAGAACGTCTCCGACGAGGACGTGCTGCGCATCGAGGAGAACGCCTGCCCGACCTGCGGCTCCTGTTCCGGCATGTTCACCGCCAACTCCATGAACTGCCTCACCGAGGCCATCGGCCTCTCCCTGCCGGGCAACGGCACCGTCCTCGCCACGCACACCGCTCGCAAGGCCCTCTACGAGAACGCCGCCCGCACGGTCGTCGAGATCACCAAGCGCTACTACGAGGACGGCGACGAGTCCGTCCTGCCGCGCAACATCGCCACCCACGCCGCCTTCGACAACGCCATGGCCCTCGACATCGCCATGGGCGGCTCCACCAACACGATCCTCCACCTCCTCGCCGCCGCGCAGGAGGCCGGGCTCGACTACGACCTGAGCGACATCGACGCCGTCTCGCGCCGCGTCCCCTGCCTGGCCAAGGTCGCCCCCAACGTCGCCCCCGGCGGCACGTACTACATGGAGGACGTCCACCGGGCCGGCGGCATCCCCGCCATCCTCGGCGAGCTCTACCGCGCGGGCCTCCTCAACGAGGACGTGCACACCGTCCACTCGCCCGGCATCAAGGAGTGGCTGGAGGCCTGGGACGTCCGCGGCGGCTCGCCGACCCCCGAGGCCGTCGAGCTCTGGCACGCAGCCCCCGGCTGCGTCCGCTCCGCCACCGCCTTCTCGCAGTCCGAGCGCTGGGAGTCCCTGGACACCGACGCGGCCGGCGGCTGCATCCGCGACGCCGCCCACGCCTACTCCAAGGACGGCGGGCTGGCCGTCCTGAAGGGCAACCTCGCCGTCGACGGGTGCGTCGTGAAGACGGCGGGCGTCGACGAGTCGATCTGGACGTTCGAGGGCCCGGCCGTCGTCTGCGAGTCGCAGGAAGAGGCCGTCGACAAGATCCTCTCCAAGGTGATTAAGGAGGGCGACGTCGTCGTCATCCGCTACGAGGGCCCGCGCGGCGGCCCCGGCATGCAGGAGATGCTCTACCCGACGTCCTTCCTCAAGGGCCGCGGCCTCGGCAAGGCCTGCGCCCTCGTGACCGACGGCCGCTTCTCCGGCGGCACGTCGGGCCTGTCGATCGGCCACGCCTCGCCGGAGGCCGCCTCGGGCGGCACGATCGCGCTGGTGCAGGACGGCGACCGCATCCGCATCGACATCCCGAACCGCTCCATCGAACTCCTCGTGGAGGAGACCGAGCTCGACGCGCGGCGCGCGGCGCTGGGCGGCACGTACGCCCCGAAGAACCGCGAACGCAAGGTCTCGGCGGCGCTGCGCGCGTACGCGGCCATGGCCACGAGCGCGGACCGGGGCGCCGTGCGGGACGTCAGCCGCGTGGGCGCCTGACGGCGGGTCGGAGGCACGGGCCCCGTACGCAGCCGGTCGCTCGCCTCGGAGCGGATGCAAGGTGAGCCACAGCTACCTCGCATCCGCCGCGACGGCGCTCAGCCGAAACGGCGGTGACCGGCGGTGCCGAGCGGAGCACGGCCTCACCCCCTGGGCAGCGGGCTGAGCCGCACCCACTGCTCACTGCGGCAACGGCGCTCAGCCGACGTGGCGGTGCCGTGCGGAGCCCGGCCGGCGTCAGGTGAGCGCCGGTCGCGTCAACGCCAGCGGCCCGGATCGCCGGCGCTGACCGCGAAGACCGTCCCGTCGGGCGCCGTGCCGAAGACCTTCCCGTCCGCCGCGACGGGCGCGGGCGGCAGGTCGAGGTAGCCGCGCCCGGCGCGGGCCGGCCGCGGGGCCGTCTGGCCGAGGAGCGCGCCCTTCGCGGTGTCGACGGCCAGCAGCCGCCCGTCCGCCGCCGAGAAGTACACGCGGTCACCGTCGGCGGCGACCAGCGCGGACGCGTTCGCCACGGACGTGTCCAGCCGCCACGACTGCCTCTTCGGACCTACGGCAGTGAGTCCACCGTCGGTGGACAGCAGGTACACCGCATCGCCCCGCGCCACCGCACTCGCCACGTTGAGCGGCGCACCGAGCGGCACGCGCGTCTCCCGCCGCGCCCCCGGGTCGTAGCGGACGACGGCCGACACCCGGTTGTCCCGGTCGGGGGCCGTCAGGAACAGCGCACCGCCCGTCCCCGCGCCCACCGCCGTCAGGTCACCGTCGGCCGTCCGCTCCCACAGCGTCGTCCCGCGCTCCGGATCCAGCGCGAGGATCCGCGTCCGGTGCTGCCCCTGACCGGCCGGGGCCACGGCGTACACCGGCTGCCCCGGCCCGCCGGCACCCGTGCCGTAGAAGGAGAACACCGGCTTGGCGTGCCCCGGCAGTCCGAGCCCGTGCTGCCAGCGCTGCTCGTTCGTACCGCCGTCGACCGCCGTCACCGTCCCGTCCCCGGCGACCAGCAGCACGGTGTCCCCCGCGTGGTAGACCCGCCCGGGGTACGCGGAGACGTCCCGCGTCCAGCGCGGCTCACCCGTGGACGGATCCAAAGCCGACAGCTTCCGGCCGTCCGGCGACAGGACGTGGACGAGCCCGCCGGAAACGACGGGAGCGGGCACGGGACCCGTCTCGCCACCGCCGGGCGAGGCGGGTGCAGAGGCGGGGGCGGTCTTCCGCCAGGCGACGTTCCCACTGGAGGTTTGAATGCGTGCCGCCTGCAGACCGCGCGCGGAACAGTAGAGCGCTTCCCCTCCGTACGCACACGCTCCCGTCGCACCGTCCGGCACCGGCACCTCCCAGGGCCGCCAGTCCGCGGAGGCGACCGTCGGCCGCGTCTGCAACGGCTGCTCCGCGTCACCGCCGCGGCTCAGCGCCCACGTCCCGCCCGCCACCAGGGCCGCGGTCGCCACACCGGCGGAAACGAGCCACGGCATACGCCGCCGTCGTCGCCGGCGCGGGCCGGAGCCGGGCGCGGGAGCGGGAACGGCGGGGCGGGGGGCCTCCTCGGCGTGCTCCCGGGGAGGAGGAACGCGCACATGCGTGGGGACGGAATCGTCCAGGACAGCGGACTCGACCCGGCGCGCCCCGCCCTGCCGCAGCTCGCGCGGCAGCCGAGCCATGATCCCGTCCGGCGTCGGCCGCTGCTCCGGGTCCTTCGCCAGGCAGTCCTGGACCAGCGGTACGAGATCGGCCGGCACCCCCGTCAGATCGGGATCGGTGTGCACGACCTGGTACGCCACGATGTACGGGCTCTCGGACTCGAACGGCCCCCGCCCGGTCGCCGCGTGCACGAGGAGCGACGCCAGCGCGAACACGTCCGCCGCGGGCCCCACCTCCCGCGGCCGCTGGAACTGCTCGGGCGCCATGAAAGGCGGCGTCCCGATCAGCTTCCCCGTCTCGGTCCGCAGCTCGCTGTCGTACGGGCGCGAGATCCCGAAGTCGATGACCTTCGGGCCGTCCTCGGCCAGCAGTACGTTGCTCGGCTTGAGATCCCGGTGCACGACCCCGGCCCGGTGGATGTCCCGCAGCGCCTCCGCCAGCCCGGCCGCCAGGCGACGGACTTCCTCCGGCGCAAGAGGCCCGTTCCGCTTCACCCGCTCGGAAAGCGTGGGGCCGGGAATGTAGAGCGTCGCCATCCAAGGGCGCTCGCCATCGGGATCCGCGTCCACGACAGGAGCGGTGAATGCCCCGCTCACCCGCCGGGCGGCCGCGACCTCCTGCCGGAACCGGGCCCTGAACTCGGGGTCCACCGCATATTCGGCATGCACCACCTTGACCGCGAGCCGCAGCCCCGAAGCGGAACGCGCCAGATGCACCACACCCATGCCGCCGGAGCCGAGGCGCCCTTCCAGCCGGTACTCACCGGCATAACCCGGATCCTCCGCTTCCGGTCCCGTTCCGGCACTGCGCAGCGGCGGCATTCCCCCACCCCCGTTGTCTGTCGGCCGCCAAAAGCGCGGCGTCCGGAGCCTAATCGATGGCATCCGGCAATCCCGGGAGGCGTGCCGCGCCTTGCTAGCCTGCACATGACATCGCATGTCTTTGATCTACACAGCAGCGATCAACGCATCATTGATCGACGGTGAACACGCAAACGGGGGAGGGCCGCATGGCCACCAGCGAGATCAACGAGAACGCGAACGAGAACACGGCGGGCGAGAACATGAACGAGAACGAGTCCTCGACTCTGTCGGCCCGCGCGGCCGCCGCCACCGTCTACTACCCGGTGGCCCCCGGCCAGCAGATCAACGTGCGCCGCGGCCCGAACACCGGCAGCCAGATCGTCCGCGTCCTCCCCGAGGACTCCCGTGTCGCCATCCGCTGCCAGACCCGCGGCGAAACGATCACGGGCCCCTACGGCACCACCGACATCTGGGACAGCATCGCCCCCGGCCAGTACGTGTCGGACGCCTACGTGAAGACCGGCAGCGACGGCTTCGTGACGATCCGCTGCTCCTGACGGCGCACCGACTCCCGGCACGCCTCGGTCGACATGTCCGGTCGACATAATCGAGACATGAGCGACGAGCCGGGACCCCAGCCGGAACCCATCAGGTTCTACGGCACCACGTGGCTGAATCACGACGGCGGATACGGGCTGCGGCGAGCCGGCACCTGCATCGGTGCGCTGGCCGCGGCAGCAGCGGGAGCCCTGGTCCTGCGCTTCGGCTACGAGGGCCTGGCCATCGCCAAGGTCGGCGGCCTGGTCAACACCATGGTGGTCGTCGCCTTCGCGGTGTGCAGCGCCCTGGCCTTCCGCCGCACCTGGGAACGCTTCGGCCGCCGCCCCGACCCCGCGGCCGACCCGCACGCCGAGCGGTCGATGCAGAGCCTGATGGTGATCGGCTTCATCGGCGCCCTCCTCGCCTACGCCCTGCGCACGTTCAAGGAGGCACCGGGCGAGGAGCTCCACCGACGGGAGTACAAGGAGGCCGTCGCGCGGTACGAGCGGCGGACCGAGCGGAAGGGCAAGGGCAGGCGCAAGCGGTAGGCGCCGGCACCCGGCCCGGGGCGGCCGAGGGGACCGAGGGGGGTGGCAATGAGGCCCCGAAACCTCGTGTAGTGTTCTCCGAGTTGCCACGGGGTCCGCAAGGACAACGGGGCGGCGATCGAGCCGCACCGGCGGCACTCACCACTGCACGGCCCCTGAACGGGATGAATTTCGGCGTGCCGGAATTC
>NZ_JOFL01000014.1 GCF_000719265.1 Streptomyces roseoverticillatus
GCGTAGACCGCCACACTGGCAATCCCGGCATCCCGGCACGCGCGAGCAACGCGGACAGCGATTTCGCCACGGTTGGCGATGAGCACCTTGCGCACGATGGCTCCCTCCTTGAAACAAGGTGAGTTTAGGTACTGGCGACACTCTGTGCCGAGCCGACTCCCTAGGTGAGCTTGCCCACACGGAGCGTGAACCGGAGGCCGTGTGCGCGCCAAAGTCCCCAGTTCTCCCACGGTACGCCGGGTATACGGGTCTCCGCCGACCTTTGGCTGTGGCGCAGCTCTCGAACCGCGGCGAGGAGCGGGAAACCGCTTTCTTTGTTCAGTCCCTACGAACGGGTGGGCCAAAGTTTGCGGATCCGAGATCCGCGCCACGGGGTCGTCGCGCCCCTTGCCCCGGGATCTACCCGTGAGTAGCGTCCTCCATGACGTCGTACCCGCGGTAACGCGCAGCAATCACCCGCACGGGGTGGTGGGAGGGATGGCGCATGACTGCCTGGACGACCGGCCGGCGACGGACCGTCCGCTTCCGCCGGTCCGTCGCCGCCCTCGCAGCCCTCGCCCTCACCGTCGAGGGGCTCGGCATCGCCCTCATCAACTGGATCCTCGGCGTCGTCGTCCGCCGCCAGCGGATGTCCCTCGCGGGCAGCGATCCGGGGCTGATGTCCCTCGCCGCGTGGATCGCCGGCGGGCTCTTCGCCGTCTACCTGCTCCTCTGCGCCTTCGTCGCCCTGCGCGCGGCCCTGCGCGACCGCCCGCCCCGTACGGCCGGGAGGATCCTGCTGATCACCTGCGGCGTCGTGCACGGCCTGCTGGGCGCGTTCTGCGTCGCCCTCGTCGGCTGGGGCGCGTTCGCGGCCGTCATGACCGTCCTCGCGCTGCTGATCTGCACGCTGCTGGCGTACGACCCGGAGGGGCGGGCTCAGAGCGCGGAAGCCGCCGTTCCGCCGCGCTGATGCGCGGCCAACTTCGCCGCCTCCGCCGCCACGTGGCGCAAGGTGTCCGTCAGCTGAAGGCGCCGGCGGTGGAAGTCCTCCAGGGGCAGGGCCGCCGATACGGCCCTCAGGGAGCGGCCTGGCGCCGCGGCCGGTACGGGCACCGCCACGCACGCCACTCCCGGCGCGCACTCCTCCACCTCCACGGCGACCCCCTCCCGCCGCACGCGCAGCAGCTCCGCGTCGAGGCGGGCCGGTGACGTGATCGTCCGCGGTGTGATCGCCCGCATCCCCGTACCGGTCAGGTAGCGCATCCGCGCGGCCCGCGGCAGCGCGGACAGCAGCACCTTGCCGTGGGCGGTGGCATGCCCGTCGAGGTCCCGGCCCACCGTGAAACCGCCGGTGGAGGGCACCGCGGAGTTCCCCGCGAGGACGGCGATGGCCCCGTCGCGGTACGTGCTGAAGTACGTGTCCGCGCCCGCCTCGCGCCGGGCGCGCAGGAGGAGGGCGTGCACGGCGTCGTCCAGCTGCATCTGCCGCTGGAACGCCTGGTGGAGTGCGGGTACGCGATAGCCGAGCGCGTACCCGCCGGGGGTGCGGACCAGGTGGCCGCGGTCCGTCAGCGTGCCGAGGATCTCGTACACCGTGGAGAGGCTGTAGCCGAGCTGCCGGGCCAGCGCCTTGGCGGGCACGGGGCCGCTTGCCGCGGCTACGGCGTCCAGGACGTCCAGGGCGCGGTCCACGGACTGGGACATGGGTGTACGGGGTTCCCTTCGGGCGGATCCGGCTGACGGACCTACCAGCCTCGCACAGGGAACCCCGTGGGCGGCGGGCGCTAGCTCTTGACCGGCGCCTGCTCCCGCAGCAGCTCCACGAAGGCGCGCATCCACGCGGGCTGGTCGTTCCAGGCGCGGGCCGACACCATGTTCCCGTCGACGACGGCCTCCGCGTCCACGAACGTGCCGCCCGCGAGCTGGACGTCCGGCCTGCAGGCGGGCCAAGCAGCGGTGCGGCGGCCCTTGAGGACGCCCAGCGGCGTCAGGGCGGTCACGGCGTGGCAGATGTGAGCGATGGGCCTGTTGTGCGCGAAGAACCACTTGATGATCCGCTGGAAGTCCGGATCCAGCCGCAGGAACTCCGGCGCGCGGCCGCCGGGGATGACGACCGCGGCGTAGTCGGAGGGGTTCACGTTCGCCAGCGCGACGTCCGCGGGCCAGCTGTGGCCGAGCTTCTCCGTGTACGTGTCGAAGCTCGCGACGAAGTCGTGCACGACGAACTGGAGCTGCTTCACGGTGGGGGCGGCGATGTCCACCTCGTAGCCCTCCTCCAGCAGGCGCTGGTAGGGGTACAGGACCTCCAGGTCCTCGGCGGCGTCTCCGGTGGTGATCAGGATCCTCGGCATGGCTGGCTCCTCGCTCCTCGGGGGATGGAGTCGTTGGCTCTACCGGAATATGCACCTTGACATGTCCCAGGAAACGTGACCGGGCGAGGTGGGTGATGGTGAGGGTGGGGTGCGTGGGGCTCCACGGGCCCTGCGACGGGCCGGTGTTCCTCAACTGTTGACGACGGTTGAGGTACCCGCCGCGCGGGCGGATCGTCGCCCCGTGGGGCGGCGGCCTGTTCCACTACAGCTTCGCCGTCCTCGACGTCTCCGACGGGCGTGCCGAAGGCCGCTTCACCGGAAACCCGGCGTTCATGCACACCCGCAGCCGCCCCGGCGGCGGGGGCGCCTGCGGGACTTCCTCCACCACGAGCACGACGGCGCCCCCGGCCGCGACCGTGCGGGGCTTGTCGTCGACGGTGCGGGGGAGCGGGTCTGGCTGGACGACCCCGGCAACGTCATCGCGAGCATGCCGCGTAGCTGAGGAAGGTCGACCAGGCGGGGAGGCCCACGGTGAGGGTGGGGCCGGTGGGGTTCTTGGAGTCGCGTATGTGGACCCCTTGTATGTGGACCGGGGCCCGGTTTGGGCGTCTGGCGACCTCCAGGCAGTTGCCGCCGCTGGGGTCGCTGTGGCTCGACTTGCGCCAATCGGCCGCGACTTCGACGCAGTGGCCGCCGCTGTCGTCGCTGTAGCTGGACTTGTGCCATTGCAAGGCCGTGCTCATAGTTCTCCCGCCAACCGCTTGACGAAGCCCAGCGATTCATCTGGGCCGAGAGCCTGCGCGCGGATCTTCGCATAGAGGTGGAAGTGACGGGTCACCTCGGCCGGTTCGCTGAGCAGATTGCTGGTGCCCTGTACTTCCAAGTAGACCATCATGCGGTGGTCTGGGGACTGTACGAGTTGCATCGTCCCCCTGGCGCCGGCGTGCCGCCCTCGCAGTCCACGGTCCATGGGTAGTACTTGAATGCAGACGTTCGGCCGCTCCGAGCAGTCGATGAGGTGGCTCAGCTGCCCGCGCATGATGTCCCAGCTTCCGAACGGGCGGCTTAGCGTCGACTCTTCGAGGATCAACTCGATCAACGCCGTAGGCTCGCGGTCGAAGACTGCCTTGCGCGCCATTCGGGCTGCGACCAATTCCTCCACTGTGGACTCCGGTAGCGGTGGATATCCGCCGCTGATGAGTGCCCGTGCGTAGTCCTCCGTCTGAAACAGTCCGTCGATCACGAAGTTCTGATACGTGCAGAGCGTCAGCGCCTGCTGTTCCAGCCGCGCGAAGTCCTTGAAGTGCGTCGGGTACTTGTCCAGCCGTACGTACTTCTTCGCCGCCTTGAAGATGCCCATCCCGCTGCCGATGGCATTCTCCAGGCCGTCCAGCATCTGCTCGGTCGCAGGCTGCGCGCCTGTCTCCAACGCGCTGATGGCCGACCCCGTGTAGCCGATCTGCGCCCCCAGCTCCTCCTGTGTCATGCCCGCGAGCTTGCGCAGCAACCGTGTGATATCGGACGTGAGTTGCGCCGCCGTCGACGCCCGGTCCTTGTTCTCCTGGCTCGCCATTCCCGACCCCCGCCTTCCACTGCACTCAACTGCGCTCAAGACGCGTTCGACTGCGGCGCACCGTTAACGTGCGTCCACGCTCCGTGATGGAAAACCTAGCCGCCTGCGGTGATGCTCGTCACATGAATCAGCAAGCCCACATGGCCGAAATCGAGTGGCTGCCCGCTTCCGGTCACCAACTCCGTAAAACCGGCGTCCACTTCGACGCCGTCCGCGTCCCCGGCGGCGACGGCCGCCGTCTGGCCAATGCCATGGCCATGCTCACCCGCGGCCGGCCCGGTCCGATCATCGCGGAAGCGAACAACGGCGAGGCCATGTACTTCCTCCTCAACCCCGGAAGTACGTCCGGCCGCTCATGGCCGAAGGGCGTCACTCGGCTCGACTACGTACTCATTCCCGCGCTGTACGGCGCCACATGGCCGCTCTCGTGGTGGTGTAAGCCCACCGCGGACGGCAGGCTCGTGCACACACTTCTCCTGCTCAGCACGGCCCGTGCATTTCTGGGGAGCGCCCCCCGAGTGGCGGAAGGAATGGTGACCGAGGCGCGGTGACCTCGTTGTGGCGGTCATGATGAAGCGCATCGTTTCTGTCGCCGTCCTCAGCGGCGCCGCTCTCGCCCTGACCGCCACTGCCGCCTCGGCGGCCCCGATGCCTCAGCCGCCCGTCTCCCACTCCGGGAGCGTCGTCGCCCCGCCCGTCGCCCCGTCGGACGGCATGGACGCGAAGCCGCCGACGAGCATCTACCCGGACGGCACGAACCAGCTCAACAAGCTGAACCAGCTCAACCAGCTGGGGCAGGCGTCCCAGGCGCTCGACCCGGTGCTCGGGATCCTCGCGCCGGTGACCGGTCTGCTGCCGATGTAGCGAGCGGGCTCGCTAGGCCCACAGGTCCGTGATCCGGACCCCGAGCTCGGCGAGGAGCTTGCGCAGCATGGGCAGGGACAGGCCGACGACGTTCCCGTGGTCGCCCTCGATGCCCTCGATGAAGGGGGCGGAGCGGCCGTCGAGGGTGAAGGCGCCCGCGACGTACAGCGGCTCACCCGTCGCGACGTACGCGGCGATCTCGGCGTCGGAGGGGTCGCCGAACCGCACGGTCGTGGAAGCGGTCGCCGACACCCGGCGGCCCGTGGCCGTGTCGATGATGCAGTGGCCGGTCCGGAGGATCCCGGACCGGCCGCGCATCGACTTCCAGCGGGCGGTGGCGTCCTCGGCGTCCGCGGGCTTGCCCAGGGCCTGACCGTCCAGCTCCAGGACGGAGTCGCAGCCGATGACCAGCGCCCCGGCCGCTTCCGGCCGGGCGGCGACCGCGTCGGCCTTGGCCTCGGCGAGGACGCGGGCGAGCTCGCCGGGCGTGGCGGCCGTCAGCGCGTCCTCGTCGACACCACTTACGCAAACCTCGGGGTCGAGCCCGGCGGCCTTGAGCAGGCCGAGGCGGGCGGGGGACTGGGAGCCGAGGACGAGACGGCGGCGCTGAGCGGTCATGCCCGCCATCGTAGACAACCCCGCGGGTGATCCCCGGGCCCTTACTTCTTGACGATGGCCTCCATGACCTTCTTCGCGATCGGGCCGGCGAGCGCGCCGCCGTGGATCTCGTCGCGGTCGATGCCGGAGCCGTCGGGGTCGATGAAGACGGCGACGGCGACGGGGGAGCCGTCGGCCTGCTTGGCGTAGGAGACGAACCAGGCGTACGGGAGCTTCTCGTTGTTGACGCCGTGCTGCGCCGTGCCGGTCTTGGCGCCGACGGTGACGCCGTCGATGAGGGCCGCCTTGCCGGTGCCGTTCTTGGCGGTGTTCTCCATCATCTGCTGGACCTTCTTCGCCGTGTCGGCGGAGACGGCCTGGGACATCTGCTCGGGCTTGTGCTTCTCCAGCGTGTTCAGGTTCGGGTCGCGGAGCTCCTCGACGAGGTACGGCTTCATGAGCTTGCCGTCGTTGGCGAGGGCGGCGGTCATCATCGCGATCTGCAGCGGGGTGCTGTCGAGGCTGCCCTGGCCCATGCCGGTGAGGGCGGTCTGCGGGCGGTCGAGGTTCTTGGGGTAGATGCTCTCGACGGTGCCGTTGGGGATGAAGAGGTCCTTGTTGTTGAACCCGAACTTCTCCGCGGTCTCCCGCATCTTGTCCTTGCCCAGCTTGTCGGCCAGGTCGAGGAAGACGTTGTTGCAGGACCACTGGAGGCCGGCCATCAGGGAGCCGTTGACGCACTCGTCGGTCTGGACGTCGTTGCGGACCTTGGTGGTGCTCAGCGGCAGCGGGTACGGGACGGGGGCGCTGCCCTTGGCGTTGATGTCGGTGACGATGCCGTGTTCGAGGGCCGCCGCGGCGGTGAGGATCTTGAAGGTGGAGCCCGGGGGGTAGCGCTCCTTGATCGCCCGGTTGACCAGCGGCTTGTCCTTGTCGGCCTCCAGCTTCTTGTACTCCTCCTGGTCCTTGAGCGTGTTGCCCGAGAAGACCGAGGGGTCGTAGGAGGGGGTGGAGGCGAGGGCGAGGATCTTGCCCGTGCGCGGGTCGAGGGCGACGACGGCCCCCTTGTACTTGCCGAGGCCCTTGAACGCGGCTTCCTGCGCCTTGGGGTCGATGGTCGTCACCACGTCGCCGCCGTGGGGCTTCTTGCCGGTGAGCATGTCGGTGGTGCGCTGCAGGAACAGCTTGTCGTCGGTGCCGCTGAGCAGCTTGTTGTTGACGAATTCGAGCTGGCTGTTGCCGTAGAGCTGCGAGGAGTAGCCGGTGACGGGGGCGTACATCTCGCCGTCCTTGAACGTGCGCTTGTACTTGTAGTCACCCGTGGTCTCCGAGGAGCCCGTGATGGGCTGGCCGCCGACGATGATGTTGCCGCGCGGCTGGGCGAAGGAGGCGATCTTCACCCGCTTGTTGTCCTTGTGGTTGGACAGCTCGTCGCTGCGGACGAACTGGACCCAGGTCGCCTGGACCAGCAGCGCCAGGACCAGCACTCCGACAAAGACGGATATGTGGCGCACGGGCTTGTTCATGGTGTGACGCACTCCCCGGTTCGCGGCATTTCACTAGCGATGATGCGGGTGGGGAGGATTTGGTTGCAGGTCCCCTGTAACTGTGGGTTTCCTGTGCCTGGTGGGGTGCCCGGTGGGGTGCCTGAGTGCGGGGAGGTCAGTGCAGGCCGAGGATGATGAACGCCGCGATCATGCCGATCGCGAGTACGAGACCGGCCCGGCGGAGCATCGCCTGCGCCTCGCGCAGCTCCTCGGGGGGCTCGTTCGATGGATCCGACCACAGCATCGGATCCATCGTGGCGTGAGCGGGCTGTTACCGCCTGAGTACCCGTACTCAGCTTGGCGTCAGGACTTTCCGCGGCGGCGCCGCAGAGCGATGGTTCCTGCGATCACCAGCACGGCCGCCGCGCCGCCCGCGGCCAGGGCCGGGCCCCGCCAGGAGCTCTCGTCCTCTTCGGGGTCCGCCTGCGTGATGGTGAACGTCCAGGGCTCCTCGTCCGCTTCCGGGGTCGCGGCGCCGGCGCTGCCCCGGGCGGTGATGGTGAACGTCTTCGTCAGCTGACCGCAGCCGCCGTGGCTGGTGAGCGTGGCGTACTGCGGCCCCGGCCCGGCCCCCGCCCTGATCTTCGCCTTCCCCGTGTACTGGCGGCCCGCGAAGGTGAGGACGGCCGGCCGCTCGAAGGCCGCCGACATGACGGTCACCGTCTTCTCGCCGGTGTCCATCCACTCGTCCAGCCAGTCGACCTCGACCTCCTCCCCCTGCCCGACCTCGGCCCTGTCGAGCGACAGCGTGGCGGACGGGGGGTAGTAGTCGAGCGGCTTCCGCTCGCACTCGCGCGGGCGTTCGCCGGCCGCGGCCGGTGGGGCCGCGGCCGACCCCAGCCCCAGCCCCAGCCCGAGGGCCAGGGCGAGGGCGGCGGACAGGGACGAAGTCGAACGAAGATTCACATGTACGACTATGACGGCCAGTACGTCGTGCGCCACGCCCTGGGGCCCGGCCTCGCCATCCGGGCCGCGGCCAGGCGCCGCGCCGGCGCCGACCACTCCGGGCGGTCCTCACCCGCCGCCGGCGCGGCGGCGGCATCGCCCGCCGCCGCGCGGGCCCGGACCACCGCCAGGGCGGCGGCGAGCTCCTCGGGGGTCGGGTTGCCCCGTACTACCTTGATCACCGGACGCCTCCCGGAGGGACCTAGAGGGATACCTAGAGGGGGATGTTGCCGTGCTTCTTCGGCGGCAGCGCCTCGCGCTTGTCGCGCAGCGCCCGCAGGCCCCGCACGATGTGGCGGCGCGTCTCGTGCGGCATGATCACCGCGTCCACGTAGCCGCGCTCCGCCGCCGCGTACGGGTTGAGCAGCGCGTCCTCGTAGTCCGCGATCAGCTGCGCGCGCAGCTCCTCCCGCTCCTCGTCCGTCTCCGCCGCGGCGATCGTGCGGCGGTGCAGGATGTTGACCGCGCCCTGGGCGCCCATGACGGCGATCTGGGCGGTCGGCCACGCGAGGTTGAGATCGGCGCCGAGGTGCTTGGAGCCCATCACGTCGTACGCGCCGCCGAACGCCTTCCGCGTGATCACCGTGATCAGCGGGACGGTCGCCTCCGCGTACGCGTAGATCAGCTTGGCGCCGCGGCGGATGATGCCGTTGTACTCCTGGTCGGTGCCCGGGAGGAAGCCCGGCACGTCGACGAAGGTGAGCACCGGCACGTTGAACGCGTCGCACGTGCGCACGAAGCGGGAGGCCTTCTCGCTCGCGTTGATGTCGAGACACCCGGCGAACTGGAGCGGCTGGTTGGCCACGATGCCGACCGGCCGGCCCTCGACACGCCCGAAACCGGTGATGATGTTCGGCGCGAACAGGGCCTGGGTCTCCAGGAACTCGCCGTCGTCCAGCACGTGCTCGATCGCGGTGTGCATGTCGTACGGCTGGTTGGCCGAGTCCGGGATCAGCGCGTCCAGCTCGCCGTCGGCCGGCGAAATCTCCAGGTCGGCCTCCTCGGGGTAGGCCGGCGGCTCGGAGAGGTTGTTCGAGGGCAGGTAGGAGAGGAGCGCCTTCACGTACTCGATGGCGTCCTTCTCGTCCCCGGACATGTGGTGCGCCACGCCCGAGGTGGTGTTGTGCGTACGGGCGCCGCCCAGCTCCTCGAAGCCGACGTCCTCGCCCGTGACCGTCTTGATCACGTCCGGGCCCGTGATGAACATGTGCGACGTCTGGTCCACCATGACCGTGAAGTCGGTGATCGCGGGGGAGTAGACCGCGCCGCCCGCGCACGGGCCGACGATCAGGGAGATCTGCGGGACCACGCCCGAGGCGTGCACGTTCCGGCGGAAGATCTCGCCGAACAGACCGAGGGCGACCACGCCCTCCTGGATGCGGGCGCCGCCGCCGTCGTTGATGCCGATGATCGGGCAGCCGGTCTTCAGCGCGAAGTCCATGGCCTTGCCGATCTTCTCGCCGTAGACCTCGCCGAGCGAACCGCCGAAGACCGTGAAGTCCTGCGAATAGACGCAGACGGTGCGGCCGTCGACCGTGCCGTAGCCGGTCACGACGCCGTCGCCGTACGGACGGTTCTTCTCGATACCGAAGTTCGTCGAGCGGTGGCGGGCGAATTCGTCGAGCTCGACGAAGGAACCCTCGTCCAGGAGGAGTTCGATCCGCTCACGAGCGGTCAGCTTGCCCTTGGCGTGCTGCTTCTCCACGGCACGGGCGGAGCCGGCGTGCGTGGCCTCGTCGATCCGGCGTTGCAGATCCGCGAGCTTGCCCGCGGTGGTGTGGATGTCGTGTTCCGGCTCGGACATCGGGATGCGGCTCCTGCTCGTCCAGAGGTGGGCTGACGGGACTGAACTGAAGGTCTGGCGTTGCGGCGGGCTGACGCGGTGCCGGCTGGTCACCGGTGCTCGCGGTGCGCCGGCCGGTCACCGGTGTTGTCGCTGCTGATCCTTGCTACCGGTCCGTAGCGTATCCGCGCGGCTGCGCCGTGGCAGTGCGTCGTTGGCCACACCGGATTGCTTCCGCTTCCCCTCTCCTATGGTGGGCCCCATGACCCCTCCTTCTGATGGAAGCCGCTGGTCCGATCTCGACCGGCCGCCGCTCAACGTCACCGCGCTGCGGCGCGGGCTCCTCCGGCCCGGCTCGCTGTGGACCTCGCTGGACGTCGTCACCCGGACCGGGTCCACCAACACCGACCTCGTCGAGGCCGCGTCCGCCTCCGCCTCCGCCTCCGCCGGCAAGGCCGAGGGGGCCGTGCTCGTGGCCGAGGAGCAGTCCTCGGGGCGGGGGCGGCTCGACCGCACGTGGTCCGCGCCCGCGCGCTCCGGGCTCTTCTTCTCCGTGCTGCTGCGGCCCGGCGCGGGCGTGCCCGTGGAGCGGTGGGGGTGGCTGCCGCTCCTCGCCGGGGTCGCGACCGCCTCCGCGCTGTCCCGGGCCGCCGGGGTCGACACCGCGCTCAAGTGGCCGAACGACCTCTTGGTGACGGTGGAGGGAGAGGAGCGGAAGGCCGGGGGGATCCTCGCCGAGCGGACCGGCGACGCGGTCGTGGTCGGGATCGGGCTCAACGTGTCCTTGCGGGCGGACGAGCTGCCCGTCCCCACGGCGGGGTCGCTCGCCCTGGCCGGGGCGCAGGTCCTCGACCGCGATCCGCTGCTGCGCGCCGTACTCCGTTCGCTGGAGGAGTGGTACGGCCTCTGGCGGGACGCCGCGGGCGATCCGGCGCAGAGCCGGCTGCAGGAGGCGTACACGGCGGGGTGCGCGACGCTCGGGCGGAACGTACGCGCCGAACTGCCGGGCGGCGGTGAGCTCGTCGGGGAGGCCGTGGCCGTCGACGGGGACGGGCGGCTGGTGCTGGCCACGGGGGACGGGGTGCAGCGGCCTGTGGGGGCCGGGGACATTGTTCATGTGCGGCCTGCCGGGGGAGCCGGCTGAGGGGCCGGTGGGTGGTTCGGCGGGGAGGCCGGTGGACGGTTCGGTCGAGGGTCCGGTGGGCCCTCCGCCCCGTCGGAAGAGTGAGCTACGGCACACCTGTCGTATCGTTGTGCCCGGAACCTAAGCGAGCAGTGATCGGCAGGGCAGTGCGCACGGATCGGACAGGGGGCGGGCGGTGACCGCCGACGGGGTCGAAGGTGCCGCCACTGGTGGCGTCGAGGAGTACGACGGCGACGAGGGCGGAGACGAGGGCGGCGACCCCATTGCGCTGCAGCTCGAAGCGCTGATCCTCGGCGCGGAGCGTCGCTACACCCCCTTCCAGGCCGCCCGCGCGGCCGGCGTCTCCATGGACCTCGCCTCCCGGTTCTGGCGGGCCATGGGCTTCGCCGACATCGGGCAGGCCCGGGCCCTGACCGAGGCGGACGTGCTCGCCCTGCGGCGGCTCGCGGGCCTCGTGGAGGCCGGGCTGCTCAGCGAGCCGATGGCCGTGCAGGTCGCCCGGTCCACCGGGCAGACCACGGCCCGGCTCGCCGACTGGCAGATCGACTCCTTCCTGGAGGGCCTGACGGAGCCCCAGGAACCCGGCATGACGCGGACGGAGATCACGTACCCGCTGGTCGAGCTGCTGCTGCCCGAGCTGGAAGAGTTCCTGATCTACGTGTGGCGGCGACAGCTGGCGGCCGCTACGGGACGGGTGGTCCAGGCCCAGGACGACGCGGAGATGGTGGACCGGCGGCTGGCCGTCGGGTTCGCTGATCTGGTCGGCTTTACGCGATTGACGCGGCGGCTGGAGGAGGAGGAGCTCGGGGAGCTCGTCGAGGCCTTCGAGACCACCGCGGCGGATCTGGTGGCTGCGCATGGGGGGCGGCTGATCAAGACGCTGGGTGATGAGGTGCTGTACTCCGCTGATGATGCGGGGACGGCTGCCGAGATCGGGCTGCGGCTCATTGAGACCATGACGCACGACGAGACCATGCCCGAGCTGCGGGTCGGGATCGCGTTCGGGACGGTCACGACGCGGATGGGCGACGTCTTCGGCACGACGGTGAACCTCGCGTCGAGGCTCACGTCGATAGCGCCGAAGGACGCCGTGTTGGTCGACCAGGCGCTGGCGGAGGAACTGACGCGGAGCGGGGAGGCGCCGAAGTCGGAGGCGGAGGTGGAGGAGGGGGCCGGAAACGGGTACCGGTTCGCGCTCCAGCCGATGTGGCAGCGGCCTGTGCGGGGGCTGGGCATGGTGGAGCCGTGGCTCCTGCGCCGGAGGGGCGGCTGACGGGGCGTCGGTGCGGGTTCGTTTCGGTGCCGGTGCGGGCGCGCTTGGGTGCCGGTGGTGGGGGCTCCGGGGTGGGGGTCCGGGGCCGTATATTTACGGGCCCGTTGCCGTAGGCGTCGAGGGTGCCCCGGTATTGGGCCCACAAATACACGTCAGCGCCCCGGACCCCCACCCCTGCGCCCCCGCCCCCTCCTGCAGTTCTCAGTCCGGAGGGGGTTGCGTTGGGCTAGCCTCGGTTTGTGCCACCGAGAGGGGGCATGTGACATGTCCGAAAAGGTCTCAGGATGAGCACACCCGAGGGTCAGATGCGTCCGGTCTTCGTCTGTGTGGGGTGTGGGTGCACCTACCTGCCGCCCAAGGCGATGAGGTACCCGGAGCTGGGTACCGAGGCTTCGCCGTTGCATTGTGGGGAGTCGGCGTGCCGACGGCACGCCGAGGGTATTCCCGGCCCGTTGCAGGCCTTGATGGTCAAGCAGGCTTGGGCGCGGGCCGAGCGGTGGATGGAGCGGGAGCTGTCCCCGCTGCCGGAGCGGGCGCGGCGGCGGGCGCGGAGTGGTCGTCCGGGCGGGGCTCGTTCGAAGTTGCGCTGAGCCCGCGCCCCGGCTCGCATTCGGGTATGGCCTCGCCGGGTGGGTGCAGGGCATGATCTGGGTACCGCAGGTTTACGAGCGTTAACCCGTACCCGGAGGGTGAAGGCCATGAGCGAGCAGCGTTTCGGAGAGTGGATTGCGGTTCGGCGGCACGGGCACGTGGCCGAGCTCGTGCTGGATCGGCCCAAGGCCATGAACGCCGTCTCCAGTGAGCTGGCCGGGCGGCTTGCTGAGGCGACCTCCGCTCTTGCCGCGGATGATTCCGTGCGGGTCGTCGTTCTTACGTCCACGCATGAGCGCGCCTTTTGTGTGGGTGCTGATCTGAAGGAGCGGAACTCCTTCACTGATGCTGATCTCAGCCGGCAGCGGCCTCATGCTCGTGCCGCGTACACCGGTGTTCTGGAGCTCCCCATGCCGACTGTCGCCGCCGTGCACGGGTTCGCGCTCGGGGGTGGGTTCGAGCTTGCCCTCTCGTGCGATGTCATCGTTGCCGATGCGACTGCTGTGGTGGGGCTGCCTGAGGTGTCCGTCGGTGTCATTCCGGGTGGGGGCGGTACTCAGCTTCTGCCCCGGCGGGTGGGTGCGGCCCGTGCTGCCGAGCTGATTTTCAGTGCCCGGCGGGTGGAGGCCGTGGAGGCCAGGGAATTGGGTCTCGTCGATCAGTTGGTCGGCGAAGGCCAGGACCGGGCCGAGGCGCTCGCCCTCGCTGCGCGGATCGCCGCCAACTCGCCCGTGGGCCTTCGTGCCGCCAAGCGCGCGCTGCGGCTCGGGCACGGTCTCGATCTGCGCGCCGGTCTGGAGGTCGAGGACGCGGCCTGGCGGTCCGTGGCCTTCTCCGGCGACCGGGCCGAGGGCGTCGCCGCCTTCAACGAGAAGCGCAAGCCCGACTGGCCGGGCCTGTAGCCGTACTGCTGTCGCCCCTGAGGAAGAAGTGACGGGAGGGCGCTACGGCCGTCATGGGGCGGAATGGGCCCGACATTCTTAGGCTGGAGTGCAGAATCTGCGCTCAGCAACGGAATGTGAGGCTCGGGTGGCAGCAGGCGGGGAGTGCGACGATCGGCTGCGCGCCGTGGTGGAGCTGGCCCAGTCGATGGCGGCGGCGCGTACCCCCTTGGACACGGTGGCCGCCGCGGCGGAGCGGGTGATGACCGCGCTGGGCGGCAGCTTCGCCGCCGTGTCCGTGTGGGAGCGCGACCGCGGGCGGCTGCGCGTCCTGGTCAACGCGGGGGAGCTGACCGCGGGAGAGGAGCGCTACCCGGAGGACGAGTCCTATCCGGTGCACGACTTCCCCGAGATCGCGGAGTTCCTCCACGAGGAGTGGGCGGGCGGCGGCACCGAGCCGCGCGCGTGGGTCGAGAGCATGGACGGGGCCGCGGAGACGGGCGGCGGGCAGGGCGCGTACCGGCACGAGCGGGTGGCCGCGCTGCGCCGCCGCGGCCGGGGCGCTTGTGTCGTCGCGCCGGTCGTCCTGCACGGGCGGGCCTGGGGGGAGCTGTACGTGGCCCGGCCGCCCGGAGCGCCCGCCTTCGACCGTGCGGACGCCGACTTCGCGACCGTCCTGGCGGCCGTGGCGGCGGCGGGGATCGCGCAGACCGAGCAGCTGGAGGAGGTCCGGCGGCTGGCCTTCACCGATCCGCTGACCGGGCTCGCCAACCGGCGCGCGGTCGACGCGCGGCTCGACGAGGCCGTGGAACGGCACCTCGCGGACGGGGTCGTCGTGAGCCTCGTGGTGTGCGACCTCAACGGCCTCAAGCGCGTCAACGACTCCCTCGGGCACGCGGTCGGCGACCGCCTCCTGGAGCGCTTCGGCTCCGTGCTGTCGCTGTGCGGCGCGATGCTGCCGGGCGCGCTGGCGGCGCGGCTGGGCGGTGACGAGTTCTGCCTGCTGACGGTGGGGCCGGGCACGGACGAGGTCGTCGCCGTGGCCGGCGAACTGTGCCGCCGGGCCGCGGCGTTGGAGCTGGGCGAGGGGGTCTCCTGCGGCATCGCCTCCACCGGCGACCCGATCGGCCCGGTGGCCACGGCCCGGCGGCTGTTCCGGCTCGCCGACGCGGCGCAGTACCGGGCGAAGGCGGCGCGGGCCACCGAGCCGGTCGTCGCCGGGCGCGCCGGGGGACCGGCCGACCCCGTGGTCCGGCTCGCCGATCATCCGCCCGCCGCGCCGGTGGCCGAGCGGCGGCGGTTCCGGGGGCGGCGGCCGTGACGAAGGCCCGTGCTGCCGTGACGAGGGCTCGGGCAGCCGTGGCAAAGGCCCCGGGCATTCTTCCCGGTCCGGCATGCGGAACGGGTCCCTACGCGTTGTACCTGACAGGCAACCCGTCGGCTATGTACAGGCAGCGATTCAGTCTCTAGGGTGCCTGAATATGGATATGCACACTGTGGTGGTGGGGACGGCCGGGACGACCGCGGAAGACGTGATCGCCGTGGCACGGGGCGCCGCGCGCGTCGTCGTATCGGACGAAGCGCTGGCCGCGGTTGCCGCGTCGCGCCGCGTCATCGACGACCTCGCCGCCAAGCCCGACCCCGTCTACGGCGTCTCCACCGGCTTCGGAGCCCTCGCCGTCCGCCACATCAGCCCCGAGCTGCGCGCCCAGCTGCAGCGCAACATCGTGCGCTCGCACGCCGCCGGCATGGGCCCGCGCGTCGAGCGCGAGGTCGTCCGCGCACTGATGTTCCTGCGCCTGAAGACCCTCGCCTCGGGCCGCACCGGCGTGCGCCCGCTCGTGGTCGAGACCATGGCGGCCATCCTCAACGCCGGCATCACCCCCGTCGTGCACGAGTACGGCTCCCTGGGCTGCTCCGGCGACCTCGCGCCGCTCTCCCACTGCGCGCTCACGCTCATGGGCGAGGGCGACGCCGAGGGCCCCGACGGCGCCGTCCACCCGGCCGGCCGGCTCCTCGCCGAGCACGGCATCGAGCCCGTCGAGCTGCGCGAGAAGGAGGGCCTGGCCCTCCTCAACGGCACCGACGGCATGCTCGGCATGCTCGTCATGGCCTGCGCCGACCTCGCCCGCCTCTACACCTCGGCCGACGTCACCGCCGCCCTGTCGCTGGAGGCCCTGCTCGGCACCGAGAAGGTCCTCGCGCCCGAACTGCACGCCATCCGGCCCCACCCGGGCCAGGGCGCCAGCGCCGGCAACATGCTGCGCGTCCTCGCCGGCTCCGGGCTCACCGGGCACCACCAGGACGACGCGCCGCGCGTCCAGGACGCCTACTCCATCCGCTGCGCCCCGCAGGTCGCCGGCGCCGGCCGCGACACCCTCGCGCACGCCCGCCTGGTCGCCGACCGCGAGCTCGCCTCCGCCGTCGACAACCCCGTGGTGCTGCCCGACGGCCGCGTCGAGTCCAACGGCAACTTCCACGGCGCCCCCGTCGCCTACGTCCTCGACTTCCTCGCCATCGCCGCCGCCGACCTCGCCTCCATCGCCGAGCGCCGCACCGACCGGCTGCTCGACAAGAACCGCTCGCACGGCCTGCCGCCGTTCCTGGCCGGCGACGCGGGCGTCGACTCCGGCCTGATGATCGCCCAGTACACCCAGGCCGCCCTGGTCAGCGAGATGAAGCGGCTGGCAGTCCCCGCTTCGGTGGACTCCATCCCGTCCTCCGCGATGCAGGAGGACCACGTCTCCATGGGCTGGTCGGCCGCCCGCAAGCTCCGTACGGCCGTGGCCGCCCTCGCGCGCGTCATCGCCGTCGAGCTCGTCGCCGCGACCCGCGCCGTCGAGCTGCGCGAGGGCCTCACCCCCTCGCCCGCCACGCAGGCCGTGCTCAAGGCCGTGCGCGCGGCGGGCGTGGAGGGCCCCGGCGGGGACCGCTTCCTCGCCCCGGACCTGGCGCGCGCGGAGGAGTTCGTACGGGCCGGGAAGCTCGTCGAAGCGGTTGAACCCGTAACGGGTCCGCTGGCGTAAGGCGAAGGTAAAAAAGGTAAAAGCTGGTCAGCGGTCCGCCGTGCGCGTCCTGCGTACGGCGACCGTCACCAGCGCACCGCCCGCCGCCACGAGGGCAACTCCCCCGAAAACGTAGGGAGTGGTGTCCACGCTGCCCGAGTCGGCGAGGGAAAGGTGCTGCTCAGCGGCCTGCGCGGGCTGTGCCGTGGGCGCCGGGCGCGGCGCGGCGCGCTCCGCCCGTTCGACCGTGGCGTTCGCGGTAGGCATGAACCACACCGCACACAGGAGCGACCCTGCGGCGACGGCGGTCAGCAGCGGTCGGCGTGCGGTCACGGACGAATCCCCCTTGAGGCGGCGGAGATTGAGGGCGCGGCACGGCGGCCTCCTCCGGACTGACTCGATGTCAGTGACCCGATGGTAGTGATACGAACGGCCGGGAGGAAGTCGTGGGGTTTCCGTCGGTCACCGCCGCCCCGCGCCCCGTCAACCGCCCCGCCGTCATCGGCTCCCCCGCTATCATGGCGCCCCTCCGAGGGGAGCAGGCAGGCGTGGCCTTCCCCACATTCTCCAGGGGTGTGGAACGGACGAACCGGTGCAGGCGTTCCTTGAAGTAGTAGCCGGGAATCGTGCTGCCCCACGGTTCGGCTCGGGGATAGGGGCCGCAGGAGCAATGGAGAAGCGTGTGATGACGTACGGCAAGCGCCGCAAGGCCCTCGCGGCCGCGGCCGCTGTGCTCGGCGGTGTACTGACCCTCGCCGCCTGCGGCGGCGATGACGACGGCGGCAAGAGCAGCTCCAGCAGCAGCGGCAAGGAGCAGAACAAGGTCGATGCCGCCGCCGCCAAGGAAGCCTCCAAGGCGCAGATCAAGATCGCTCAGAAGGACGGCTCGACCAACGCGGGCATCGCGGCGGACAACGCCAAGGTCACCGTCAGTGACGGCACGCTCGTGAGCGTCAAGATGACGACGGAGAAGGGCGCCCCGGTCGAGGGGACGATATCGCCGGACAAGACGTCGTGGCAGCCCAAGGCCCAGCTGGAGCGCTCGACCAAGTACAAGATCGTCGTCGAGGCCGTGGACTCCGCCAACCGCAAGGCCACGGAGAACTCCTCGTTCACCACCGTCTCGCCCACCAACAGCTTCATCGGCGCGTTCACGCCCGAGGACGGCTCGACCGTCGGCGTCGGCATGCCCGTGTCGATCAACTTCGACAAGCCGATCAAGGACCGCAAGGCCGTCCAGTCGCACATCGAGGTGAACTCGAGCAGCGGCCAGAAGGTCGTCGGCCACTGGTTCGGTGACCAGCGCATCGACTTCCGCCCGCAGGAGTACTGGAAGGCCAACTCCGACGTCACCCTGAAGCTCGACCTCGACGGCGTCGAGGGCGCGCCGGGCGTCAAGGGCGTGCAGAAGAAGACCGTCTCCTTCAAGATCGGTCACTCCCAGGTCTCCACGGTGGACAGCAAGTCCCACCAGATGACGGTCGTCCGGGACGGCAAGACCATCAAGACCATCCCGATCTCCGCCGGCAGCCCCGAGAACCCCACGTACAACGGCAAGATGGTGATCTCCGAGAAGTTCAAGGAGACCCGGATGGACGGCTCGACCGTCGGCTTCACCAAGGGCGACGGCAAGGGCGAGTACGACATCAAGGACGTGCCGCACGCCATGCGGCTGTCCACGTCCGGCACGTTCATCCACGGCAACTACTGGGGCAGCGGCATCTTCGGTGTCGCCAACACCAGCCACGGCTGCATCGGCCTGCAGGACAAGCAGGGCGCGGACGACCCCAACACCTCGGGTGCCTGGTTCTTCACCAACTCCCAGATCGGTGACGTCGTCGAGGTGAAGAACTCGCCCGACAAGACCATCGCCCCCGAGAACGGCCTCAACGGCTGGAACATGGACTGGAGCGCGTGGGTGGCGGGCAGCGCCACGGGCGCGTAGGCCCTCCGGGCAGGTAAGCGGTTTTCCCAGGGCGGCGGTCCCCACGAGAGTGGGGGCCGCCGCCCTGTCGTGTGGACGGCACCTTCGCCGGGTGGCACCTTTCGCGTGGAGTGCCGCGCGTCGCGCTTGCTCCGGCGGTTCCGCCGAAAAGACTCCGCCGCAACGGCGCGTCGCCACGACGTTGTGGACCGGCGGTGCCGTGCGGACAGGAGCCGTGAATCCGCACGACATGAAATCCGCACGACAAGCGGCAGCGCGATCCGTACCGTGCGCAGGATGAGCGATCTTTCGCGAACGGGCGTCGTCGAGCGCCTGAGCAGCACTCCTTCCGATACCGAGACCGACGCTTGGCACGCCGTCGTCACCGCCGCCCACCGCCACGACATGCCGGCGGGGGTGCCCGGGCCGGGGCGGGTGGAGACTGCGGGGCAGCTGCGGGTGCCCGCGGCGCGCAGCCGGATCGTCAAGCTGGCCGTCCCGTCGCCGGACGGAGACGGCTCCGGGTACGCCGGCGTCGCCATGCTCCGGCTCTTCGACGACGACGTGAACCGCAGGACCGCCTGGATCGGGCGGCTCGCCGTCCGGCCCGACCAGCGGCGCCGCGGCGTCGGCACCCTGCTGTGGCGGGAGATACGGGCGGTCCTGGAGCACGAGCGGCGGGACTCGGTGAGCCTGGAGCTGGAAATCGGCAGCGTGGGCGAGCAGTTCGCCAAGGACCGCGGGTTCACGTGCGGGCTGCAGCTCGTCCTGTACGTCCAGCGGATCGCCGACGAGACCGCCGCGCCCGAGCTGCCCGACGGCTATCGCTTCGTGGTGTGGACCGGGGCCGTTCCCGCCGCCAACGCCGCCCTCTTCGCCGGGGTCCGCAACGCCATGGCCGACGCCCCCATGGGCGAACTGGACCAGCAGCCCATGCGGTGGGACGCGGAGAGCATCGCCGCCGCCCAGCGCGGGTTCGTGGAGCGCGGCGGGCTGCTGTACACCGTCACGGTCGCCGCGCCCGACGGCACGTACGCCGCTCTCACCGAGGTGGGCGTGCGCTCGCCCGGCGACCTCCGCGCCCAGCAGTACGAGACCGCCGTCGCCCCCGCGCACCGCGGCCTCGGCCTCGGACGGGCCGTCAAGCTCCGCATGCTGCAGGTGCTGCGCGCGCAGGAGCCGTCCGTACGGGAGATCTGCACGCACGTCGCCGACGACAACGGCCCGATGCGGGCCGTCAACAAGCTGCTCGGCTACCGGCCGGAGCGGTCCGTGGGGATCTTCCAGGCACGGGTGCCGGAGTAGCGCTTCAGGCGCTGCGCGGGCCCGGTGCCGCGGCCGGACCGTGAGCGGCACCGCCGGGCTCCACCGTCGTGGTCGTGCGGCGCTGCGGCGGGCAGGGGCCGGCCGGGGCGGCACCCGTACGTTTGCGGGTGCCCCGGGATTCTTTCGCCGCGGCGATGATCCGCCACAGCGGACGTTCCCGGCGGTGCCGAGCGCACGTCAGCTCGTACGGCTCCGCCGGGATCCACAGGGCTCGTCCCGGGAGGCGCCCGGGAGTCCTCCCGGGCTTTGTCCGAGGGCTCCCCCGACAGCCCGCGGAATGGTAGCCTCCGCCCGCTGACCTGGGCGGTAACACCTGGTGCAGCGGGCGTCACGGACAATGGACCGTACCGGCGCCGTACCGGTGCCGCATCGCGGTGAACCCGTCCGACGCGGTGATCCGTCATGCGTCATGCAAGGAAGAGAGTCCCGTGGCCGAACGCAACAAGCAGCAGGGTCGCCGGCAGGACCAGCAGGACCGGCAGGTCCGGCAGGAGGACGCCGCCCTGCTGGAGACCGTCGAGGAGGCGCTCTCCTCCCTCCGCGCGCACGGCCCGGACACCCTCGACGACGCTCTCTACGCCGCCGCCTCCGCCCTGGCCGCCGCGCCCGCCGGCTGGGAGGCCCTCAGCCGCGCCGTCGTGCGCACCGCCTCGGCGACCGTACGGGGCTGCTGGGAGCGCGGCTGGCAGCCCGCCGACGTGATCCGGCTCGCCCGGCGGGAACTCGGCCCCGCCGAGGTGCGGTTCGCCGTCGCGGCCGTGGCCGCCGAGGCGCGGCGGTACGCCTCCGACACGCTCGGCGCGCGCTGGACCGCGCAGCTGCACGACCTCCGGGCGCAGGTGTGGTGGGACGACGACGCCGCTTTCCTGGAGGGCTTCGCGCAGCGCGAGCGCCTCAGCCGCTTCGAGACGGTCGCGTGCGCGCTCGGCGCGCTGCGGCTGGCCGCCCGCCTGCCGAGGACGGGCGCGGTCGGACCGCTGCCCGGCGCCGCGTACGCCCGGCCGGGCGCGCACGTCGAGCCGCGCGTCCTGGGCCGGATCCGCGCGCTGCTGGCCAAGGCCGAGTCCACGGACTTCCCCGAGGAGGCCGAGGCCCTCTCCGGCAAGGCCCAGGAGCTCATGGCCCGCCACTCCATGGACGAGGCGCTCCTGGCCGCCCACGCGGACGGGGCCGTCGCCGACGGGCCCGGGGCCTGCCGGATCGGTGTCGAGGGCCCGTACGAGTCGGCGAAGGCGCTGCTGCTGGACGCGGTGGCCGGCGCGAACCACTGCCAGGCGGTCTGGTCCGCCGACCACTGCTTCTCCACCGTCGTCGGCTTCGACGCCGACCTGGAGCTGGTGGAGCTCATGTACACGTCCTTGCTGGTCCAGGCCACCACCGCCATGAACCGGGCCGCCGACGCGCACCACGCGGGCGGGCGCTCGCGCCGCACCCGCGACTTCCGCGAGTCCTTCCTGATCGCCTACGCGTCCCGGATCAGCGAACGGCTCGCGGCGGCGGTGCGGGACGCGACGGCCGAGGCGGTCGCGCAGGAGGCGCGGCCCGAGGTGCTGCCGGTGCTCGCCGCGCGCGACCTCGCGGTCGGCGAGACCGCCGAGCGGCTCTTCCCGGAGACCACGTCGCACCGGCTGCGGGGGCGCGACGCGGACGGCTGGGCGCGGGGGGCGGAGGCGGCGGACGCGGCGGAGCTGGGCTAGCACTACCGGGGGTCCCCCGGGGCGAAGTACGTCCCCGGAGGCACCCCCACGCCCCGGCGGAAGGCGGCCACGAACGCGCTCGGCGACCCGTAGCCGACGCGCCGCGCCACGGCCGAGACCGTTGCGCCCGCCGCCAGCATCGGCATCGCCGCCTGCAGCCGCAGCTGCGTGCGCCACTGCCCGTACGTCATGCCCGTACCGGCGGCGAAGGCCCGCGCGAGCGTCCGCGCGCTCGCGCCCACGACCGCGCCCCACTCCGCGAGCGTGCGCCCGTCCGAGGGGTCCGCGCGGAGGGCCTCCGCGATGCGGCGGGCGCGGGGGTCGGCGGGCAGCGGCGCGCGGACGGTCGTCACGGAGACCGGGCGGAGGAGGTCGAGGACGACGTCCTCGGCGCGCTGCCGGGGCTCCGCGGCGAGGGAGCCGGTCTCCTGCGCCAGGTAGTTGATCAGCTCCCGCAAGAGGCCGGAGACGGGCACGACTTGGGGCTCGGCCCAGGCCAACGGGCAGCGCTCCGGCCAGAAGTAGAGACTGCGGAGGAGCGCGGACGAGGTCGCGCCGGTGGCGTGCGGGGTGCCCGCGGGGATCCAGAGCGCGACGGTGGACGGCAGCACCCACGTACGGCCGGAGGCGCGCACGGCGAGGACGCCGTGGGGTGCCCAGGCCAGCTGGTGGGCCGCGTGCTCGTGGCGCGCGAACCACTCGCCGTCGTCGAGGGCGAAGCTGGCGACGGCGACGGCGGCGCCGGGAGGGGAGACGAGGTGGGGGAGCGGCTCCCGGCTCGCCCGCCGTGCCTCCTGCTGTCCGTTCAGCGACATGAGTTGACCTCCTGGCCCGTATACGACATCGCCATCCCCTTCCTAGCCTCGACACATGCCGATGAACCTCATCCACCGCCGCCTCTGCTCCTCCGACCGGTGGTTCCGCGCCATCCGGGACGAACTTCTGCCCTGGGCCCTGGAGGACGTCCCGCTGGGCGAGGACTGCCTGGAGATCGGGCCGGGTTACGGGGCGACCACGCGGGTCCTGGTGCGCAAGGTGGAGAGGCTGAGCGTCGTGGAGTCGGACGCGTCGTACGCGGCCCGGCTGCGGCTGCTGTTCGGTGACCGCGTCGACGTCGTCTACGGGGACGGCGCCGACATCCCGCTGCCGGACGGGCGCTTCGACTCGGTCGCCTGCTTCACGATGCTCCACCACGTCCCGGCCCTCACCGCCCAGGACCGCCTCTTCGCCGAGGCCCACCGCGTGCTGCGCCCCGGCGGTGTCTTCACCGGCTGCGACGCCCTCAGCAACTGGGGCTTCCGGCTGATCCACGTCGGCGACACATGCGTTCCGGTGCCGCCGGAGACGCTGGAGGCGCGGCTGCGGATGGCGGGGTTCGAGGAGTGCACGGTCACGGTGGGGAAGGGGAGTTTCCGCTTCGTGGCGAAGCGGGGGCGGTGAGCCGGGCCGGTGAGCCGGGGCCGGGGGATTACCCGGCAGGTAATCGACGGAACGGGAGGGCGGACGGAAGACTCCGGACTGACGGAGACCACCACTGATGCAGATCGCCGCGTCACACCGCGATCACACGGCACCGCACCGCAACCGCGCTGAAGGAGAACCCTCATGACCGCGTACGCCCTGGGCAGCTTCCGTGACATCGCCCCCGCCGCGGCCGGCGCCGGTCCCCACCCCGACATCATCGCGTACGTCGAACGCATCCAGGCCACCCTCGATCCGTTCGGCGGCCGCTTCCTCGTCCATGGCGCGGAGGTGGAGGTCCTGGAGGGCGACTGGCCCGGCAACATGGTCCTGATCGGCTTCCCGGGCCCGGCCGAGGCCCGCGCCTGGTACGCGTCACCGGCATACCAGGCCATCGTCCCGCTGCGTACGGACCACGTGGAGGGCGTGATCATCCTCGTGGACGGCGTCGCACCGGGCTACGACCCGGCGGAGCTGGCGGCGAAGATGCGGGCGGCGGGGGCGGCGCCGGGTGCGGGCGGCGCGGCCGGCTCATGAGCGGCCCTGCGCGCGCCGCACAGGGGACGGCGCGCGCAGGGCCGGCCCGGCCGGGCCACACTGGCGGGATGCCTCATGATGCCGACTTCGCCGCCCGCCTGACCGCTGCCGAGGACTGGCTGGACCTCGCGATAGGGGCCCAGCAGGACGGCGACTGGATACTGGACGACACGGAGCGGCGCGTCCTCGCCGACCTGGTCGCCGCGACCAACCCGCTGCACGGCGGCAACCTGCCGCCCCACACCGGGGACTCCCTGTACGTCCGCATCGGCCGCATCACCAACTGGGCCGGCGCGCTCCGCCTCGCCGCACGCGCCGGCGGCTGGGAACTCTCCCCGGTGACGGGCCGGGACCCGTCGGCCCTCACCCGCCCCGCCGGCATGGCCGACCTGCTGTCCGGCATCTACGCACTCGCCGAACAGGGCGAACAGTGGCAGGAACTCCTCCTGGCCACGGTGCGCACCCTGCCGCGGGGTCAGTCCCTGGCGCAGGAGATCAGGGCACGTCACCCACGCCTCGAAAAGGAACTCGCGGCGGCCGAAGCCTTCTTCACGGGCCCGGGCTCCGTGGAAGACCTCCCGCTCTTCTTCTACTGAGCCGCGCCGTAAAGTGCCCCGTCATGAACGACCTCACCTTCCGCCGCGCGGACGAACACGACCTGACCGAGCTGACCCGCCTCCGCGACGACGCCGCACGCTGGCAGATCGGCCGCGGCATCGACCAGTGGAAGCCGGGGCAACTCGGCGAGGACCACTTCCGGGCGCGCCTGGAGGACGGCGAGGTCTGGATCGCCACCCACGGCCCCGGCGGCCCCGTCACCGGCGCCTGGGAACTGTGGTGGGACGACCCGGCGGCCTGGGGTCCCCAGTCCCCGGACGCCGGCTACGTCCACCGCCTCATGACCGACCGCCGCACCGCCCCGCCCGGCACCGGCCGCCACCTGCTCGCCGAGGCCGAACGCCGCATCGCCGCCACCGGCCGGACCCTGTGCCGGCTGGACTGCCTGAGCAACAACGCGCGGCTGCGTGACTACTACGAGGCGGCGGGCTACACGGTCGTCGGCGAACAGCGGGCGAAGAACGGCGGCCTGGGCAGCACGTACGCGGTCACCCTCCTGGAGAAGCAGCTCTAGCCGGCAGTCGAGGACGGTCTGCCGGCCGTCGCCTTCAGCGCCCGCATACCGGGAGCGCACTGCCGGTGGAGCGCGGCGAGTTCACCGGGCGGCAGCCGCAGCGAGGCGCCCCGGCGGCCCCCTTCGAGCATCGCGCACCCCGTGTCCAGCCAGTGCGGCAGCGGCTCGACGCCGAAGAACGCCGCAATGCGGCTCAGCTCCCGGCGCGGTGCGTCGAGCAGATCCTCGTACGCGAGCGGCATCCACTGCTCCTGCGGCAGCCGGCCGAGGTGCGCCGCCGCCTCGCTGACGATCTGCGACCACAGGGTGCCGAACTCCGCCACGGGAAGGGGCCGGTCCAGCACCAGCGCCGGATCGAAGGGGACATTCAGCAGGCCTGCCAGCTCCGGGGGCAGGGACCGCACCTGTTCCCCGGTCAGCGCCTCGTCGGGACTCGCCGCACCCGTCCGGGCCTGGATCTCGCGCCGCAGGAGGATGAGCCGGAACCCCGGATGCCGGCTCATGGACAGCGCGCAGTCCGGCCCGTCGCGGAACATGTGCACGAACTTCGCCCCGGGGAAGGCGGCGTGCAACTGCGGCACCCTGTGCCCCGAGTAGCCGGAACGCTCGACGACAGCCGTCCGCCCGAAGCGCGCGCACAGCGCGTCGAACAGCCGCTGGTGGTGCTCGGGGGCTGTACGGCGCGGCCACCTGATGACCGCTTCCTTGAGCTCTTCGAGCAGCCCGTCCGGGTCGTCCGAGAGGTGAGGCAGCACCATGAGCGACAGCGCGGGGATTCCCGCGCCTTCGTCCCGTCTCGCCGCGCGCGGGTGCAGGAACTCGGCCATCGGCATCCCGCTGCGGACCATGGCGTCGAAGGCGGGGTGAGGATCCGCGATCAGCCGCCAGAACTCCGCCCCGTCGACGGGCCGGTCGGGCAAGGCGCGCGTGCCGACCGACGCCCAGAACTCATTGAGACTCAGCACGTCCGGATGGGCATGGACGATCCGGGACAGGGCGGTGGAGCCGCTCCGCCCCGAGCCGACGACAAAGGTCACGCTGCGCATGCCCCGGCCTACCCCGGATCCCCTCCCGGCACACGCCGTGAACCCGGTCACGTTCCCGCTGGGTAATCGATCGGTGTTGCAGCAGCACGAGGAGCGGAAGCAGGGCGTATCCGGTCATCACCCACTGGCGGAAACACTGGCGGAAACACAGCCAGGACCGGCCGACCGCCTTCCGGCTCCCTTGTCCCACGCGTACGGTGCTGCCCCGTCTCCGACACGAGAGGGGCACCATCGTGAAGGCCATGGACAGACGCACCGTGCTGCGCGCGGGAGCGGGGGCGGGGCTCGCCGCGGGCTTATGGGCGCCGGCGGGGCGGGCGACGGCGGCGGCACGCCCGGCGGCGCCGAAGGATCCTGACTGGGGTGCTCTCAAGAAGGCGCTCGGCGGCCGGTTGTTCCGCCCGGGTGACCCCGGTTTCTGGCCGCTGAACCTGCCGTCCAACCACCTCTACGCCAACCGGATCCCGGCAGGAATCGCCTACCCGCGGACCGCCGGAGAAGTGACCGCGACGGTCCTGTGGGCCGCGGCCAACAAGGTTTCCCCGGTTCCACGCAGCGGCGGCCACAACTACGCGGGCTACTCGACGACGAACGGCGGCCTTCTGGTCCACCTGGGCGGCATGCGCAAGGTCACGCGGAACGGCACCACCGTCACGGTCGAGGCCGGAGCCCGCAACGCCGACGTGTACGCGGCGCTCAAGGACACCGATCTGCTGCTGCCCGGGGGCCGGTGTCCGGACGTCGGCGTCAGCGGGCTGGTCCTGGGCGGTGGCATCGGCCTGGCCACGCGTGCCTACGGCCTCAGCTGCGACAGTCTCACCGACACCACCGTCGTGACGGGCGAGGGGTACACCGCGCGCTGCAACGACAACAGCAACGCCGAGCTCTTCTGGGCGTGCCGCGGAGGGGCGGGCGGCAACTTCGGGATCAACACGTCGTTCACGTTCGACCTGCACCGGGTCCGGCAGGCGACGGCCTGGTACGACCTGTCATGGGACTGGAAGGACGCGGCGCCCGCGCTGAAGAGGCTCGCGGAACTGATCGCGGACCCCCGGTACCGGAAGAACCTCACCTGCCAGTTCGGTCTCCGTACGTCCGGCGAGACGCGCGTCTACGCCCAGGGATTGTTCTTCGGCTCCGAGCAGACCCTGCGGAAGCTCGTCACCTTGCTGCGGCCGGGCAGGAGCCTCACCGGCGCCGCCGGGATCTGGGAGTGCATGCACCGCTTCTACGAGACCTCGTCGGGGGACCCGTACCTCTCCAGCTCGATCGTGGCCGGACAGGATCTCGGCGCACCCCTCGTCGACGAGCTCGTCGACTCCCTCGGCAGCTGGAAGTCCGCCTCCCCGGCCTCCCGGGCCACCGTTTCCTTCTTCGCGATGGGCGGCGAGGACACGGCGCTGCGCCCGGCGGACACCGCGTACGTCCACCGTGACGCCACGTTCATCGTGGACCTGGCAACGTACTGGTCGGACACCGACCCGTCCTGGGTGGCCGACGCCAACCGGCACCGGCTCCAGGGGCTCTACCGCGTCCTGAGTAAGACCCTCGGCACGGACGCCTACCAGAACTTCCCCGACCCCGGGCTGAGCAACTGGCAGACGGCCTACTACGGCCGGGACAACTACAAGAAGCTGCAGCGGGTCAAACGCACAGTCGACCCCGACAGGCTGTTCACGTACCCGCAGGGCATCGTTCCCACCCCCTAGCGGGAGCGTCCGCGCACGGCCCCCGGACCGCGAACCCGGGGGCCGTCACCCGTCAGCCGAGGCGCCGCACCAGCGCCCGGTACTCGTCCCACAGCTCCTTCGGGGTGTGCTCGCCGAAGGTGTTCAGGTGCTCGGGGATGAGCGCGGCCTCCTCGCGCCACACCTCCTGGTCGACCGTGAGCAGCAGGTCGAGGTCCTCGTCGGAGATGTCCAGGCCCTGGGTGTCGAGCGCCTCGCGGGTCGGCAGGATGCCGATGGGGGTCTCGACGCCTTCGGCGCGGCCGTCGAGGCGGTCGACGATCCACTTCAGGACGCGGCTGTTGTCACCGAAGCCCGGCCACACGAACCGGCCGTCCGCGTCCTTGCGGAACCAGTTCACGTAGAAGATCTTCGGGAGGGCGGCCTGGTCCCGGCCCTTGCCGACCTTGATCCAGTGGCCCATGTAGTCGCCCATGTTGTAGCCGCAGAACGGCAGCATGGCGAACGGGTCGCGGCGCAGCTCGCCGACCTTGCCCTCGGCGGCGGCGGTCTTCTCGGAGGCGACGTTGGCGCCGAGGAAGACGCCGTGCTGCCAGTCGAAGGACTCGGTCACCAGCGGGACGGCGGAGGCGCGGCGGCCGCCGAAGAGGATCGCCGAGATCGGCACGCCCTTGGGGTCCTCCCACTCGGGCGCGATGATCGGGCACTGCGCGGCGGGCACGGTGAAGCGGGCGTTCGGGTGGGCGGCCGGGGTCGGTGAGGCCGGGGTCCAGTCGTTGCCCTTCCAGTCCGTGAGGTGGGCGGGCTGCTCCTCGGTCATGCCCTCCCACCACACGTCGCCGTCGTCGGTGAGGGCGACGTTGGTGAAGACGGAGTTGCCCCACAGGGTCTTCATGGCGTTGGCGTTGGTGTGCTCGCCGGTGCCGGGCGCGACGCCGAAGAAGCCGGCCTCGGGGTTGATGGCGTAGAGGCGGCCGTCCTCGCCGAAGCGCATCCAGGCGATGTCGTCGCCGATGGTCTCCACCGTCCAGCCGGAGACGGTGGGCTCCAGCATGGCGAGGTTGGTCTTGCCGCAGGCGGACGGGAAGGCGGCGGCGACGTACTTGGACTCGCCCTGGGGCGGGGTGAGCTTGAGGATGAGCATGTGCTCGGCGAGCCAGCCCTCGTCGCGGGCCATCACCGACGCGATGCGCAGGGCGTAGCACTTCTTGCCGAGCAGGGCGTTGCCGCCGTAGCCGGAGCCGTAGGACCAGATCTCGCGGTCCTCGGGGAAGTGCGAGATGTACTTGGTGGAGTTGCAGGGCCAGGGGACGTCGGCCTCGCCCTCGGCGAGCGGCGCGCCGAGGGTGTGGACGGCCTTGACGAAGAAGCCGTCGGTGCCGAGCTCGTCGAGGACGGCCTGACCCATGCGGGTCATGGTGCGCATGGAGACGGCGACGTAGGCCGAGTCGGTGATCTCGACGCCGATGGCGGACAGCGGGGAGCCGACCGGGCCCATGCAGAAGGGCACGACGTACATGGTGCGGCCGCGCATGGAGCCGCGGAAGATGCCGCCCTGGTCGTCCTTGCCGGAGAAGACCTCCCGCATCTCGGCGGGGGCCTTCCAGTGGTTCGTCGGGCCGGCGTCCTCCTCCTTCTCGGAGCAGATGAACGTGCGGTCCTCGACGCGCGCCACGTCGCTGGGGTCGGAGGCGGCGTAGTACGAGTTGGGGCGCTTGACCGGGTCGAGCTTCTTGAAGGTGCCCTTGGCGACGAGCTCCTCGCACAGGCGCTCGTACTCGGCCTCGGAGCCGTCGCACCAGACCACGCGGTCAGGCTGGGTGAGGGCGGCGATCTCGTCGACCCAGGAGATCAGCTCCTGGTGCTGGGTGGGGGTGGTGGGAGCCGCACTGATGCGCGCCACGATCGCTCCGTCCCGCCGGAAACCACGCTGCCCCGGCGTAGAGGTTGAGGGTTGAACGGACCCGTTCGGTGCTCGGCGCACCAGGAAGCCCGCTTCGTCGTTGTCTGCCCCTTGGGGGCTGCGACCCAGACGCTTCGTGACCGCTCATCCGGTGCCGCCCGCACTCATTTGATCATCCGACTCCGTTTACGTTCTGTCCAGGGGGCACTCCCGTGACCATCGCCACGTGATACTGATCCGTAACTTACGGTGGCGTAGGTAGCATGTCGGCCATGACTCCCGCGCCCGACGCAGCGCCTCCCGCGCTCCCCGCGCCCGCCGGTGGCGCGGCCGCAGCAGCCCTCCCCACCGATGCTGCCCACTCCGCCGCCACCCCGCTCGCCGAGCCGCCGATCCCGGCCAAACCGCGCCTGCGCGGCTGGCTGCACGCGGGGATGTTCCCCGCCGTGCTGATCGCCGGCGTCTTCCTGACCGCCCTCGCCGACAGCACCCGCGGCCGGATCGCCTGTGCGGTCTACGTCCTCACCGCGGGATCCCTCTTCGGCATCAGCGCCCTCTATCACCGGGGTAACTGGAGCCCGCGCGTCAACGCGGTGCTGCGCCGCCTCGATCACGCGAACATCTTTCTGATCATCGCCGGTACATACACTCCGCTTACGATGCTGCTGATCCCCGGCGGCCGGGGGCAGGTCCTCCTTTGGGCCGTCTGGGCGGCCGCGGCGGCGGGCATCGCCTTCCGCGTCTTCTGGGTGGGGGCCCCGCGCTGGCTCTACACCCCCTGCTACATCGCGATGGGCTGGGCCGCGGTGTTCTTCCTGCCCGACTTCCTGCGCAAGGGCGGCATCGCCGTCCTCGTCCTGGTGGTCATCGGCGGGCTGCTCTACAGTGCGGGCGGCGTCATCTACGGCATCAAGCGGCCGAACCCGTCGCCGCGCTGGTTCGGCTTCCACGAGGTCTTCCACTCGCTCACGCTGGCGGCGTTCATCGTGCACTACGTCGGCATCTCGCTGGTGGCGTACACGCACGCCTGAACCGCCCCGCCCTTCCCGGACATGGCCGCGACCGCACAGGTCGCGGCCATTTTCGTGCGCTGCCCCACCGTACCGAAAGGGACTCTTGATTGACAGTGCCCATCTTTTGAGAGTTACTATCATTCGACTCCAACTCTCCCCTCGGAGGTGTGCCATGAGCACCCGGCCCGACCCGCGCCGCTGGTGGGCGCTCGGCGCCCTCGTCGCCTGCATGCTCGTCCTCGGCTTCGACGGCACGATCCTCAACGTGGCCCTGCCCGCGATGGCCGCCCAGCTCGGCGCCGACACGGCCGAGCAGACCTGGATCGCCGACTCCTACCTCGTCGTCTTCGCCGCCCTGATGCTCCCCGCGGGCCTGCTCGGCGACCGGTTCGGGCGCCGCCGGATGCTCCTCGCCGGCCTCGGGATCTTCCTCGCGGGCTCCCTCTTCGGCGCCTTCGTCACCAGCCCCGCCCAGGTCATCGCCGCCCGCGTCGTCCTCGGCGCCGGCGGGGCGCTGATCATGCCGCTCGCCCTGTCCGTGCTGCCCTCGCTGTTCCCCGCGGAGGAGCGCTCCAAGGCGCTCGGGGCCGTCTCCGCCGCCTCCGCGCTCGGTATGCCGCTCGGCCCGATCGTCGGCGGCTGGCTGCTCGACCACTTCTGGTGGGGCTCCGTCTTCCTCGTCAACGTCCCGCTCGTCCTCCTCGGCATAGCCGCCTGCCTCTTCCTGCTCCCCGAGACCCGGGACCCCGCCGCGCCGAAGCTGAGCCCGCTGTCCACCGTCCTCACCGTCACCGGCCTCGCCGCCCTCGTCTCCGGCGTCAACGAGGGCCCGGCGCGGGGCTGGACCTCGCCCCTCGTGATCGCCGCGCTCGCCGCGTCCGCCGTCCTGCTCGCCGCGCTCGTGCTGCGCGAGCGGCGCGCGGCCCGGCCCGTCCTGGACGTCTCGCTGCTGCGGCACCGCGCGTTCCGGTGGAACACGCTCGCCGCGGCCCTGGTCACGTTCGCCCTCACCGGCCTGCTGTTCGTCGTGCCGCAGTACCTGCAGACGGTCCAGGGCCGGGACGCCTTCGGCACCGGGCTGCGGATGATGCCGATGATGGGCGGCCTGCTCGTGGCCTCCCGCGCAGCCGGGCCCCTCGTCAAGCGCCTCGGGTCCCGCGTGGTCATCCCCGGCGCGCTGCTCGTCCTGGCCGTCGCCGCCCTGCTCGGCAGCCGTACGAACGTCCACGACGGCTACGGGTTCGCCGCCGTGTGGCTGACGCTCGCCGGCCTCGGGTTCGGCCTCGGGATCATCCCGGCCATGGACGGCGCGCTCGGCGCCCTGCCGCGGGACCGCGCGGGCAGCGGCTCCGGCCTGCTGATGACACTGCGTCAGCTCTCGGGGGCGATCGGCGTCGCGGTCCTCGGCAGCCTGATCGCCGGCTCGTTCGCCGGCCGGCTCGACACCCACGCCCTGCCGCCGGCCGCGGCGGACGCCGCCGGCGACTCCGTCGTCGCCGCGCACGCGGTGGCCGCGCGGCTCGGCGACACGGCCCTCGCCCGGTCGGCGGACGCCGCCTTCGTCCACGGCATGGACCTCGCCCTGCTGGTGTGCGCCGCAGGAGCCGTCGCCGCCGCGCTGCTCACCGCCGTCCGCCTGCCCGGCAGGCCCCCCGCCACGGCCGCCGCGGCGGGGACCCGCGAAGCCGTGGGGGCCGATGCCTGAGAATGCAGCCATGGCCTCCGCAGAAACCCCCTCCGCCGCGCAGCCCGGGCCCCGGCTCGGCCTGCGCGAACGGAAGAAGATCCAGACCCGCCAGGCGATCCGCCGCGCCGCCTACCGCCTCTTCGAGCAGCAGGGCTACGACGCGACGCCCGTCGACCGGATCGCGGAAGCCGCCGACGTCTCTCCCAGCACGGTCTTCCGCTACTTCCCCACCAAGGAAGACATCGTCCTCACCGACGAGTACGACCCGGCGCTGGAGGCCGCGATCCGTGCGCGACCGGCGGAGGAGCCGCCCGTCGAGGCCATCCGGCAGGGCGTCATCGTCTCGATGCGGGACATCGTCGCCCGCGACATGACCGAGTTCCGCCAGCGGGCCCGGCTCATGCGGGAGGTGCCCGCACTGCGCCGCCGCGCGGCCGAGGGGATGGGCGAGTCGGGACACATGCTCTGCGGCGTCCTGGCCGAGCGCACGGGACGGGCCGCGGACGACATCGAGCTGCGCATCGTCGTCACCGCGGTCTTCGCGGCGATGAACGAGGCGCTCATGTACTGGGACGAGCGGGGCCAGACGGAGGACATCGTCACGCTCATCGAACGCACGCTGGACGTCCTGGGCCGCGGCCTGACGCTCTGAGCCTCGCGGCGGGCGATGCGGGCGATGCGGGCGATGCGGGCGATGCGGGCCGTGCGGCGATGCCGGCCATGCGGCTATGCGGGCGTGCGCCACGCACGGCCTGCAGCCTGCGGCCTGCACGGCACCGCCGGGCTCCACCGTCGTGGTTGCGCACCGCGGCGGCGGATTCAAGGGCCTGCGAGCCCCTTGCCCCGGCCAGGAGAGGCCGCCGCGAACAGGCGCAGCCGCACCGCGGATCCAAGGGGCCGGGCCCCTTGACCGGGTGGTGCAGCCGCATCCTTCCTCCCGCCGCGACGGCGGTCGGCCCCGGCGGTGGTATCCGGCGGTGCCGGACTGCCTTTGCTCGTGCGGCACTGCCGGGGCGGCGGATTCCGGGGGCCCGGGTCCCCGGCCGGGGGTGCAACCGCATTCCGTCGTCCCGCCGCGACGGCGGCCGGCGCCGAGGGCGGTATCCGGCGGTGCCGGACTGCCTCAGCTCGTGCGGCACTGCCGGGGGCGGCGGATTCCGGGGGCCCGGGTCCCCGGCCGGGGGTGCAACCGCATTCCGTCGTCCCGCCGCGACGGCGGCCGGCGCTGACGGCGGTGTCCGGCGGTGCCGGACCGCCTCAGCTCGTACGGCACTGCCGGGGCGGCGGATTCCAGGGGCCCGGTCCCTGGCCGGGGGTGCAACCGCATTCCGTCGTTCCGCCGCGACGGTGGTCGGCCCCGACGGCGGTATCCGGCGGTGCCGGACCGCCTCAGCCCGTGCGGGAATCGCTCAGCTCAAGCGCAGCGTGAGCGTTTCCGGGTCCGTCGCCGGCGCGTCGCACACGAAGCCCCGGCAGACGTACGCGACCGCCCGACCGTCCGCCAGGGGACGGTTCGCCAGCAGCGGCACCTCCACCGCGGTGGGATCGTCCGCGGACGGCGGCGCGCCGACGGCGACGGCGAGGCCGGGGGCCGTGGACAGCAGGGCCGTGCGGTGGAGGGCGGCCGTGGCCGGGTCGTCGGCCAGGCCGACGACGGCGACCTCGCGCGGCCCGTCGAGCAGCGCCTCGGCCACCGCCAGGCCCCAGCTGATGAAGCGCGGCGCCCGCGGGCCCAGCGCCCGGACCACGCCGAGCGCCCGCTCGGCGGCCTCGCGGTGCGCGGTGCTGCCGGTGTACGCGGCGTACGTCAGCAGCGCGCCGCAGGCGGCGGTCCAGCCCGACGGCGTGGCGTTGTCCGTCGGATCCTGGGGGCGCCGGATGAGGGTCTCGGCGTCGTCGGCGGTGTCGAAGAGAGCGCCGTCCGGGCCGGTGAAGCGGGCGAGGACGGTGTCCAGCAGGAGGCCCGCGAAGTCCACCCACACGCCCTCGCCGGTGACGGCGCCGAGCGCGAGGAAGCCCTCGGCGACGTCCGCGTAGTCCTCCAGGACGCCCGCGTGGGCGCCGGCCGTGCCGTCGAGGGAGGTGCGGAAGAGCCGCGCGTGCCAGTCCATGTGCGTACGGACGAGCAGGTCGGCGGCGTCGGTGGCGGCCTGGACGAGGTCCGGCCGGTCGAAGAAGGCGCCGGTCTCGGCCAGCGCGGCGATCGCCAGCCCGTTCCAGGCGGCCACCACCTTGTCGTCACGGCCGGGCCGGGGCCGCTGCTCGCGCGCCGCGAGGAGCCTGCGGCGCACCGAGTCGAGCTTGCCGGCGTCCAGGAGCCGTTCGGAGTCGGGGAGCTGGAGGACCGAGGCGCCCTCCTCGAAGGTGCCGTCCTCGGTGACGCCGAAGTGGGCCGCGGCGAGCAGCGCGTCCTCCTCGCCGAGCACCTCGCGCAGCTGCTGCGGCGTCCACACGTAGTAGGCACCCTCCACGTGCCGGCCGCTGCCGTCGTCGCTGTCGGCGTCCAGCGCGGACGCGAACCCGCCCTGCTCGGTGCGCAGCTCGCGGACCAGGAAGTCCGCCGTCTCCAGCGCGACGCGGCGGGCCAGCTCGGAGCCCGTGGCCCGCCACAGGTGCGCGTAGGCGCGGCAGAGCAGGGCGTTGTCGTACAGCATCTTCTCGAAGTGCGGCACCACCCACTCCGCGTCGACGGAGTAGCGCGCGAAGCCGCCGCCCAGCTGGTCGTAGATGCCGCCCCGGGCCATCGCCTCGCAGGTGGCCTGCGCCATCTCCAGGGCGCCCTCGGAGCCCGTACGGGCGTGGTGGCGCAGCAGGAACTCCAGCGTCATGGACGGCGGGAACTTCGGGGCCCCGCCGAAGCCGCCGCGGACCGCGTCGAACTCGCGGGTCAGCCCCAGCAGGGCCGCGCCCAGGTCCTCGGCGGCGGGCGGCTGTGCGGGCGCGCCCTTCTCCGCCGGGACGCCGAGGGCGAGCGTGCGCTCGGAGAGGTCGCGCACGATGCGGCCCGCGACCTGCCCGACCTCGTCGCGGCGGTCCCGCCACGCGGCCCGCACGCCCTCCAGGACCTGCGGGAAGCCCGGCATGCCGTGCCGGGGCGCGGGCGGGAAGTACGTGCCGAAGTAGAACGGCTCGGCCTCGGGCGTGAGGAATACCGTCATGGGCCAGCCGCCCTGGCCGGTCGCGGCCTGGACGGCCTCCATGTACACGGCGTCGACGTCGGGCCGTTCCTCGCGGTCGACCTTGACGGCGACGAAGTGCTCGTTGAGGAGCGCGGCCGTGGCCTCGTCCTCGAACGACTCGTGTGCCATCACATGGCACCAGTGGCAACTGGAATAGCCGACGCTCAGCAGCACCGGCACGTTCCGGCGCCGGGCCTCGGCGAAGGCCTCGGCCGACCACGGCCACCAGTCGACCGGGTTCGCGGCGTGCTGGAGGAGGTAGGGGGACGTCTCGTGCGCCAGGCGGTTGGGCATGGGCCCATCCTTGCGCACGGGGTGCCCTCCCGGGCGGGTGGCCATGGGGCCGTGTCCGCCCGCGGGGGTCGGCCCCGGCGCACCACCCGGTGGCAGGCGCGGGTCCGGCACGGCCGGACGACTTTCCGCCATGGCGGACCTTCCGCCGCGCGGGCGCAGTCCTGCGGTGCGGGCCGGTCCGGCACCGCAGGACCCCGCCGGCGTGGCTGATCGCCGTTGCGGCGGGACGATCCCTTCCGCCGCAACGGTGCGAAGTCCGGCGGCGGCTTCCGGCGGTGCCGGACCGCCTCGGCCGTCAGACCGTGGGGCTGGCCTTGTCACCCGGCACCGCGCCGGAGGCGTCCGGTTCCTCGACGAAGTCCACCCGCTTCATGTGCCGGTTCATGCTCTTCATCAGGAACCACACCGCCACGCCGATGACGGCGAAGACGATGAAGCCGAGGACACCGGGGGTGACCTTGTTCTTGTCGAGTTCTTCGGCGAGCGGCACCAGCTGCGTGGCGGCGAGGGAGCTCATCATGGGGTCAATTGTTGCGGATGCCCGCGAAGAGGTCGTCCTCGGGGAGGGACGTGCCGACGAGAGACTTCGCCAGCTCGTACTCCTCCGTCGGCCAGATCTCCCGCTGGAGGTCCAGCGGCACGCGGAACCAGCCGCCGTCCGGGTCGATCTGCGTGGCGTGCGCGATCAGCGCCTTGTCGCGGATCTCGAAGAAGTCGCCGCAGGGCACGTACGTGGTCAGGGTGCGCTCGCGGCCCATGGTGTGCCAGCGCTCCAGCCACTCCCCGTACGGGGATTCCATGCCGCGCTCCAGCAGCGCGTCGTGCAGCGCCTGGGTGCGCGGCCGGTTGAAGCCCTGGTTGTAGTAGAGCTTCTGCGGCTGCCACGGCTCGCCGGCCTCGGGGTAGCGGGACGCGTCGCCGGCCGCCTCGAAGGCCACCATCGAGATCTTGTGCGTCATGATGTGGTCGGGGTGCGGGTAGCCGCCGTTCTCGTCGTACGTGGTGACCACGTGCGGACGGAACTCGCGGATGAGCCGCACCAGCGCCTCCGCCGCTTCTTCGACGTTCTGCAGGGCGAAGCAGCCCTCCGGCAGCGGCGGCAGCGGGTCGCCCTCCGGCAGACCGGAGTCGACGAAGCCCAGCCACTCCTGCTTGACGCCCAGGATGTCGCGCGCCTCGGCCATCTCCTTGGCGCGGACCTCGTGGATGTGCTCCTCGATGTAGGGGTCGCCCTGGAGCTTGGGGTTGAGGATGGAGCCGCGCTCGCCGCCCGTGCAGGTGGCCACCAGCACGTCCACCCCCTCGGACACGTACTTGGCCATCGTGGCCGCGCCCTTGCTCGACTCGTCGTCGGGGTGGGCATGCACGGCCATCAGTCGCAGCTGCTCAGTCAAGGCTCGATCCTCAGTCACTGGTCATGGCCCGTCTTATCGGTGTGTCGGGGCGCCTCCTATAGTGACCGAAGCGGGAGGGCGTTTCATTCCTGTTCTCCCGAGCGGCACCGACCCGGAGGAAAGATCATGGCTGCGGCACGCGAAGGGCTGCCCGACGGTCGCTACGGCCGCTCGGCGGACACGCGCGCGGACCGCAAGCTCAAGGTCGTCGGCGCGGTGCTGGGCGCCGGACTGCTCGGCGTGATCGCCTGGTCCGGGATCCACTACATCACCAAGTCGGACGTGACCGGCCAGCTCCTCCGCTCGAAGCCGGTCTCGGACGACACCGTGCAGGCCGTCGTGGAGATCCGCAAGGGCAAGGACCAGACCGGCGTGTGCACGCTGCGCTCGCTCGGCGCCGACGGCTCCGAGGTCGGCCGCAAGGACGTCACGCTGGACCGCCGCGAGGAGCACTTCACCGAGTTCGTCGTCATGCGGACGACGCAGCACGCGGCGGCCACGGAGCTTGAGGGCTGCCGGGCGACGCCGGGGCGCTGACGGGCGACGGGTGACGGGCCCGGGCGAACGCCGGCGTGCTGAAGCAGGGGTTCCGTCGGCCGGGCGCCACGCGCCGCAGCTGATCCGATACGGAGTGCAGTCACCTGCCTGACCTGCATTGACGCGATTCTTGCGTGATTTCTCCCGTTTACTTCTTCCCCCTCTCCGGACCCAATTGTTAGGCTCGTGGTTTCGCCCCGCTTTGAAGGTGCACCCTTCTGAGTAGGGCGTTCATTTGTTATCGCGATGTATCCCCAAGCATTCCCCAGTACCGACGAGGAGCACCTGTGACCCAGACCAGCGACAACGTCACCTGGCTGACTCAGGAGGCGTACGACCAGCTCAAGGCCGAGCTGGAGTACCTGTCTGGTCCCGCTCGCACCGAGATCGCGACCAAGATCGCGGCCGCCCGCGAGGAGGGTGACCTGCGAGAGAACGGCGGGTACCACGCGGCCAAGGAGGAGCAGGGCAAGCAGGAGCTCCGCGTGCGCCAGCTCACCCAGCTGCTGGAGAACGCGAAGGTCGGCGAGGCCCCGGCGGCCACCGGCGTCGTCGCGCCCGGCATGGTGGTGACCATCGCCTTCGACGGCGACGTGGACGACACCCTGGACTTCCTCCTCGCCTCCCGCGAGTACGCCAGCTCGGACATCGAGACGTACTCGCCGCAGTCCCCGCTGGGCTCCGGCGTCAACGGCAAGAAGATCGGCGAGGACGCCCAGTACGAGCTGCCGAACGGCAAGAAGGCCATGGTCCGCATCCTGGAGGCCAAGCCGTACACCGGCTGACCAGCTGACCAGCTTCACGGGCTGACTGCTTCACCGGCTGACCGACGGCCGGGTCGCGCGGTACGTGTCGCAGGGCGTCGCACGCGGCGCACGAAGGCCCTCCCGTCCCCTCTCAAGGGGGCGGGAGGGCCTTCGCCGTGCTCGGGGGTGTCCCTCGGGGCGACACGCCGCGCTCAGGCCGTCGCCATGCTCAGGCCGTCGCCGACCGGAACTTCCGCACCGCCAGCGTCCGGAACAGCGCAATGATCAGCACCGACCAGATCAGCGACGCCCACACCGGGTGCTGCATCGGCCACGCCGCCGGCACGGGATAGCCGTCCGGCAGGTTGCCGAACAGCTCGCGCGCCGCCTGCACCGTGGCGCTGAAGGGGTTCCACTCCGCGATCGTGCGCAGCACCGTCGGCATGTTGTCGGCGGGCACGAAGGCGTTGGAGATGAAGGTGAGCGGGAAGAGCCAGATCAGCCCGCCCGAGGTGGCCGCCTCCGGGGTGCGCACCGACAGCCCGATCAGCGCGCCGATCCAGGAGAAGGCGTAGCCGAGCAGGAGCAGCAGCGCGAACCCCGCCATGGCCTTGAGGACGCCTTCGTGGATCCGCCAGCCGACGATCACCGCCACGATCGCCAGTACGACCAGGGTGAGGGCCGTCTGCACCAGGTCGGCGAGCGTGCGGCCGGTGAGGACGGCGCCGCGGGCCATGGGCAGGGACCGGAAGCGGTCGATGAGCCCCTTGTGCATGTCGTCGGCGATGCCCGCCCCGGCGCCGGCCGTGGCGAAGGTGACCGTCTGGGCGAAGATGCCCGCCATGAGGAACTCGCGGTACGCGGCCGGGTCCGTGTTGCCGCCGACGGCGATCGAGCCGCCGAAGACGTAGCTGAACAGCACCACGAACATGATCGGCTGGATGAGCCCGAAGATGACCACCTCGGGGATGCGGATCATCCGGATCAGGTTGCGCTTGGCGACGACGAGGGAGTCGCGCACGGAGCGGCCGATGCCGCCGTGGACGCGGAGGGCGGCGGCTCTGGAGGCGGGGCTTCCGATGACGCTCATGACCTGACCTCCTGCTGCGCGCCGGGATCCTCGGTCGGCTCGGCCGTCCCCGCCGTCCCTCCCGTCCCCGCCGTCTCGTCGGCATCCGCCTCCGCGGCGTGCCCGGTGAGCGAGATGAAGACGTCGTCCAGGGTCGGGCGGCGCAGGGCGATGTCGTCGATCTCGATCCCGCGGCCGTCGAGCTCCCGGATGACCTCGGCGAGCAGCTTCGCGCCGCCGGAGACCGGCACGGTCACCCTGCGGGTGTGCTTCTCGACCGAGGACGTGCCCTTGCCGAAGCCGCGCAGGACCGCGTCGGCCGGAGCGATGTGCTCGGGGCTGCGCACGACGACCTCGACGCGCTCGCCGCCCGTTCGGGCCTTGAGCTGGTCGGAGGTGCCGCGGGCGATGACCCGGCCGTGGTCGACCACGCAGATGTCGTGCGCGAGGTGGTCGGCCTCCTCCAGGTACTGCGTGGTGAGCAGGAGGGTGGTGCCGCCGGCCACCAGCTCCTGGATGACCTCCCACAGGCCCTGCCGGTTGCGCGGGTCGAGGCCGGTGGTGGGCTCGTCCATGAACATCACGGGCGGGCTGACGACGAGGGCGGCGGCGAGGTCGAGGCGGCGGCGCATGCCGCCGGAGTAGGTCTTGGCGATGCGGTCGGCGGCGTCGGCGAGGTCGAAGCGCTCCAGCAGCTCGTCGGCCCGCGCCTTCGCGTCGCGGGCGGACATCTGGTAGAGCTGGCCGACCATCCGCAGGTTCTCACGCCCCGTCAGGTATTCGTCGACGGCGGCGAACTGCCCCGAGAGGCCGATGGAGCGCCGGACCTCGTCCGGCTTTCTGAGGACGTCGATGCCCGCCACGGAGGCGGAGCCGCTGTCGGGTTTGATGAGCGTGGTGAGGACGCGTACCGCCGTGGTCTTGCCGGCGCCGTTGGGGCCGAGCAGTCCTAGAACGGTTCCTTCCGGTACGTCGAGATCGACGCCGTCCAGAGCTCTGACGTCGCCGAAGGTCTTCACCAGGCCTTCGGCGTAAATGGCGCCTGGCATGGAAGTTCTCCCCGCTGAATGACGTATTACCTGATTTTACGTTCGGTGGTGCGATCTCGCCCTGTGAATGCCGTTCCCCGCTTGTGCAGGGAAACGCGGGCAATGCGGGTCAATCCGTGCAGGGTGCGGAAGGGCAACACCCTGTCCTCGTGCGGGTGTCGGGGCTCGTACGGCCGTCGGGGCTCGTGCGGGTGTCGGGCCTCGTATGGCCGTCGGGCTTCGTACGGCCATCGGGCCTCGTGCGGCCATCGGGCTTCGTACGGGCGTCGGGCTTCGTACGGCCATCGGACCTCGCATGGCCGTTGTGCCTCGTACGGGCGTCGGGCTTCATATGGGGGCGGCACTCTCACCCGGCCATCCGGCCACCCGGTATCCCGCCTCCCGCAGGGCCGCGAACACCTCGTCGCAGTGCGCGGGCCCCTTCGTCTCCAGGTGCAGCTCCACTTCCGCCTCGGCCAGGCCGAGCCTCGGGTCGGTGCGGACGTGGCCGACGTCCAGGACGTTGGCGTCGGCGGCGGAGAGCACTTCCAGGAGCGCGGCAAGCGCCCCGGGGCGGTCGATCAGCCGCAGCCGCAGGCTCAGGTAGCGGCCGGCCGCCGCCATCCCGTGCCGCAGGACGCGCTGCAGCAGCAGCGGGTCGACGTTGCCGCCCGACAACACGGCGACGAGAGGTCCCTCGAACGAGTCGGGATCGGCCAGCAGCGCCGCCACCGGGCCCGCGCCTGCCGGCTCCACGACCATCTTGGCCCGCTCCAGGCAGAGCAGCAGCGCCCCGGCGAGGGCGTCCTCGGAGACCGTACAGACCCCGTCGACCAGCTCCCGGACGATGCCGAAGGGCACGTCCCCGGGGCGGCCCACCCGGATGCCGTCGGCCATCGTCACCGGCTCCGCGACCGCCACGGGGTGCCCGGCGGCCAGCGACGGCGGGTACGCGGCCGCGCCCGCAGCCTGCACGCCCACGATCCGGACGTCCGGCCGCAGCGCCTTGACCGCGGTCGCGATCCCGGCCGCGAGCCCGCCGCCGCCCATGGCCACCACGATCGTGCGCGCCTCGGGGCACTGTTCGAGGATCTCCAGGCCGACGGTGCCCTGACCGGCGATGACGTCCGGGTGGTCGAAGGGGTGGACGAAGACGGCGCCCGTCGCGCGGGCATACTGCCGGGCGGCGGACAGCGCCTCGTCCAGGACCTGTCCCCGCAGGCGCACCTCGGCGCCGTACGCGCGGGTCGCGGCGACCTTCGGCAGGGGCGCGCTCACCGGCATGAACACCGTGGCGCGCACGCCCAGGAGCGCGGCTGCCAGGGCCACGCCCTGCGCATGGTTGCCCGCGCTGGCGGCCACGACCCCCGCCGCGCGCTCCCCCTGCGAGAGCCCGGCGATGCGGGTGTACGCGCCGCGGACCTTGAAGGAGCCGGTCCGCTGGAGGTTCTCGCACTTGAGGCGGACGGGGGCGCCGATCAGGCGGGAGAGGTGGCGGCTGCCTTCCAGGGCCGTGACGCGGGTGACGCCCGCGAGGACCTTCCGGGCGCGCAGGACGTCGTCGAGGGTGACAGCGGGGGCAGCGGGCAGGCCGGGCCGGTCCGCCGCGCGTACGGCCATGAGGCCAGTGTGGCAGCCGGGCGGGCGGCCCGCGCACGGCTCCGGTGAGCGGGCCCGCGGTGGGTCCGAGGCTCGGTTTCGGCTCGCTTGCGGCTCGTTTACGTAACGACCTTACGTAACGACCGTCGTGACCGACGCATATCGTCCGGCCGATTCCGGTGCGCATCGCAGTGCATATCCATGCATACCGAGCGGATTGTCAGGCACCGCTCCAGCGGATTGTCCGCCACCGGCCCAGGGGCCCTCCGGGCCGCGTACTCTGTCCCCCAATCTTCCCTGCCCGACGCACGAAGTGAGCCCCAGGCCATGCCCACCCCTTCGGACATGACGACCGACATCGCCCCAGGTGTCCTCGACGCGCTCCAGCACCAGGTTGCCGTCTTCGCACGCCGCGCCGAACAGACGCGGCTCGGCGGCGTGGGACAGGTCCGCAACTCGATGGACCGCGCCGCTTATCTGCTGCTCAACCGCCTCGACCAGGAAGGCCCGATGGGCGTCAAGGCGCTCGCCGCCGGCATGGGCATCGACTCCTCGACCGTCACCCGCCAGGTGGCGCCGCTGGTCGACACCGGCCTGGTCAAGCGCACCTCGCACCCCGAGGACGGCCGTGCCGTGGTTCTCCAGCTCTCCCCGCGCGGCAAGGCGCGCCTGGAGGAGGTGCGGGCCTCGCGGCGCGCGCTGATGGCGCTGGTGACGGAGGGCTGGAGCGAGGGCGAGCGGGACGCGTTCTGCTCGCTGCTCACGCGCTTCAACACCGCGCTGTCCGAGGTGCACAACGCCCTGCCGCCGGTGACGCCGACGGCGTGACCGCACCGAAGAACGCGTCGAAGGACGCACTGAACATCGCACCGAGTAACGCGCCGAACAACGCATCGAGCAACGCGCTGAGCGCACCGTAGAACGCGCTGAAACGCACTGCGCCGGGCGGGCCGCGTAATGCGGCCCGCCCGGCGTAGGGGGAAAGCGAAGGACCGGCGAAGGACCGGCGACTAGCCCAGCGCCTGCGTGAGGTCGGCCAGCAGATCGTCGACGGACTCGATGCCCACCGACAGGCGGACCAGGTCCGCGGGGACCTCCAGCTGGGACCCGGCGGTCGACGCGTGCGTCATCAGGCCCGGGTGCTCGATCAGCGACTCCACGCCGCCGAGGGACTCGCCGAGGGTGAACACCTCGGTGCGGTTGCAGATCTCGACGGCCTGCTCCTGGCCGCCGGCCACACGGAACGACACCATGCCGCCGAAGGACTTCATCTGCTTGGCGGCGACCTCGTGCAGCGCGTGCTCGGGCAGACCCGGGTAGTAGACCTGGGTGACCTTGGGGTGGGAGACGAGCAGCTCGGCCACGCGCTCGGCGTTGGCGCTGTGCCGGTCCATGCGCACGGCGAGGGTCTTGATGCCGCGCAGCGTCAGCCAGGAGTCGAAGGGGCCGGCGACGGCGCCCATCGCGTTCTGGTGGTAGGCGAGCTCCTCGGCGAGGCCCGCGTCCGCGGTGATCAGCGCGCCGCCCACGACGTCGGAGTGGCCGCCCATGTACTTGGTCGTGGAGTGCACGACGACGTCCGCGCCGAGCGCGAGCGGCTGCTGCAGGTACGGGCTCGCGAAGGTGTTGTCGATGACCAGGCGGACCCCGGCCGAGTGCGCGACCTCGGCGAGGGCGGCGATGTCGCTGATGCCCAGCAGCGGGTTCGACGGGGTCTCGACCCAGATCGCCTTGGTCGAGGGCCGCAGGGCCGCGCGCACGGCGGCCGGGTCGGAGGTGTCGGCGACCGACCACTCCACGCCCCAGCGGCTGATCACCTTGGCGAAGAGGCGGAAGGTGCCGCCGTAGGCGTCGTTCGGGATGACCACGTGGTCACCCGGCGCCAGGAGCGTACGCAGCAGGGTGTCCTCGGCGGCCAGGCCGGACGCGAACGCCAGGCCGCGGACACCGCCCTCCAGCGCCGCCAGGTTCTCCTCAAGAGCGGTACGGGTCGGGTTGGCGCTGCGGCTGTACTCGTAACCGCCGCGCAGACCGCCGACCCCGTCCTGCTTGTAGGTGGACACCTGGTAGATCGGCGGCACGACGGCCCCGGTCAGCGGGTCCGGCTCCTGCCCGGCGTGGATGGCCAGGGTTTCGAAGGCATGCTGATCGCTCATTTTCCCGAGCCTAGTACTCCGCACACCCGAACACCCGTGTTCACTTGTAACCGGAGGATGAACGATCCGCGGATCCCGCGCGTTGTTCCTCACATAGCCGTACGCTGCCCCACCCACGTTCAGGACCGCTCATGGAGTTTCTGCTCATCATGCTGGCCGTCGTCGCGATCGGCGCCGTCCTCGCCGGGCCCGCGCTGCGCCGCCGGCGGGCCCGCGCCGGGCTGGCCGGCGGACCGCACGGACCCGGCCCGGTCGACGCGGCCGCCGCGCACGGCTTCCTGCCGCCCGAGCAGCTGGACGTCCGCCTGCCCGGCCCCGACCCCGAGCTGCTGGGCGCCGTCGAGGAGGCCCGCCGCACGCAGGACTGGAAGCCCGCCGCCGAGCTGCTCTCCCGCACGAACGACCCGGAGCAGCGCTGGCAGCGCGTACAGACGCTGGCGGGCGCGGCGGTCCGCGAGCTGGCCGGCGCACCGGGCACGGGCGGCCTGTGGCTGCGGCACTGGCGCGTGGTGGCCCCGGAGGACGCGGGCGGCGCGGCCGTGCAGGCCGAGTTCCTGGTCCAGCAGGCCCTGCGCGACCCGTCCTCGCAGGACTACCGCATGATCCTGGAGGAGGCCCGTACGGTCTGCGCGGAGGCCGCCCGGCTGGCCCCGGAGGATGTGGTGCCGCTGATCGTCGAGCTGGGCGTGGCGCGCGGCATGGGCGTGGGAGCCGCCGAGTTCCAGTCGGCGTGGGAGCGGGTCGCCGCCCGCGCCCCCCAGCACATGGGCGCCCACCTGGCCGCGCTGCGCTACTGGAGCGCGAAGTGGCACGGCTCCCGCGAGCAGGCCGACGCCTTCGCGCAGCGGGCGGCCGCGGGCGCGGCGAAGGGCAGCCTGCTGCCGGCGCTGCCGCTGTTCGCCGTCCACGACCACCTGCCCGACGTGAACGTCGTCCAGGGCCTGTACCGCAGCGAGGTGATCACCCGCGCGATCGAGGCGGCGCAGTACGCCGCCGTCCACGCCCCGTCCGACCACCCCGTCCTGCCGCACGTCCGCCACCTGCTCGTCTGGTTCCTGGTCAACGCCGAGCGCTACCCGGAGGCGATCGAGCAGCTGCGCCGGGTGGACGGCCACATCGGTGCGGTGCCGTGGTCGTACGAGGCGGATCCGGTCGCGGCGTACGCGGCGTACCGCGCGGTGGCGCTGGCGGGCGGGGAATCGCCGGGAGCGGCGAACCGTTGGCTGTAAAGCCGCGCCGTGCTTGCCTTTGACGCCTTGGAGGCCCTGACATGCTCTTCCCCACCCGAGAACCCCGCCTCCCCACCCCGGAAGAGGCCCTGAAGGGCCGCCCGGAACCGGAATTCCCCCTCCAGGAACGCCACACGGTGCTGGGCACGCCCCTGGGCGGCCCCTACCCGGCGGGCCTGGAAGTGGCGGACTTCGCTCTCGGCTGCTTCTGGGGCGCGGAACGCAAGTTCTGGCAGACGGAGGGCGTCCGGACCACCCTCGTCGGCTACCAGGGCGGCCACACGCCGCACCCGGCGTACGAGGAGGTGTGCAGCGGCCTGACGGGCCACACGGAGGTGGTCCGCGTGGTCTTCGACCCGGCAGTCGTCTCCTACGCCACCCTCCTGAAGCTCTTCTGGGAATCCCACAACCCCACCCAGGGCTTCCGCCAGGGCAACGACCGCGGCACGCAGTACCGCTCGGCGATCTACACCCACTCCGCCGCCCAGCAGTCGACCGCGGAGTCCTCCCGGGAGGCGTACCAGCAGGTCCTGACGGGCTCGGGCTACGGCCCCATCACCACGGAAATCCTCCCGGCGGGCCCGTTCTACTACGCGGAGCCCTACCACCAGCAGTATCTTGCGCGCAACATTAACGGCTACTGCGGGATCGGCGGGACTGGTGTTAGCTGCCCGATCGGCGTGGCCGAGGCTAACGGCCAGTGACTGAACCGCTGCCTGCGGGCGCGGTGGCAACGCTGGAGGCGCTGCTGGCGGGACCGGATCCGGCGAACAGCGTCCTCAGGGCTTAAATCCCGTACACGCCGGAGCCCCGCTTCCGGAAGCGCTGAACTCACGGCAGCACGCCCGTGCGTCAACTCCCCTGCCGACCGGGACTTACCCACTTGGGATACCCCTCTGGGATGCTGGGGTGCAGTTGGCGACGGAGGGCAACTCGCATGCAGTGGAAGACCCATGGCGAGCGGCAGATCTATACGAACGAGTGGGTGAACTTGTGCCTGGTCGACGTTGAACAGCCGGACGGCCGGCGGTGGGAACACCACGTGGTCCGGCTGCGGCACCTCGCCGTGGCGGCCGTGGTGAACGAGCAGCGCGAGATCCTCATGATGTGGCGGCACCGGTTCATCACGGACTCGTGGGCCTGGGAACTCCCCATGGGTCTGATAGAGGTGGGCGAGACCCCCGAGGAAGCGGCCGTCCGGGAGGTCGAGGAAGAAACGGGCTGGCGCCCCGAGTCGGTGAGACCGCTGGTGTACGCGGAGCCCGCGAACGGGATCACGGACTCGCAGCACTACGTGTTCCGCGCCGACAGCGCCACGTACATCGGCCCGCCGACCGAGAAGAACGAGTCTGACCGGATCGAGTGGGTCCCCTTGGACAAGGTACGCGGCATGATCGACCGCCGGGAGATCGTCAGCAGCGGATCCCTGGTGGGCGTGCTGTACGTACTCATGGACGAAGCGATCCGCTGAGCATTGGATCACTGCAGGGCCTGCAATGGTGATCGCTCCATCTGGGCTCATTGAGCAACGTTTCATTCATCACCGCTGGAAGCTCCCCACCGAAGAGCTCGGGAACACCCCTATCGAGCGCCCGGTTCCTGCTCACTTCGATCGACCTCTCACCAAAGCCGGCCATGTCGACGCGCCCAGCAGCCAACCGCGTGCAAGGCCACGTGGCAGCATGCAGCCGACGGACGGGCGTCAAGCTGAGTGACCCGTTCGAGACGAACTGGGGCGGCTCGTGCCCGACGGGGATCGCGCCGGTCGAGGACTGACATCGCGGCCCGTCACCCCAGGTAGGGGCGCTCCCGGTGCTCCAGGAAGTGCCGGATGCGGAGCTGCTGGGTGTGGTGCATCGGGAGAGCAGCGATCTCGCCGGGGCGGACGAACCGCAGCTCCGTGGACTCGTCGGAGATCGCCAGCTTCCCGCCGGTCACGCGGGCGGTGAAGCAGACGTTGAACTGCCGCCGCACCTCCCCGTCGGAGTAGGCGATCACGTGGCGCGGGTCGGTGTAAGTGCCGACCATCCCCGTGATCTCCACGTCCAGCCCGGTCTCCTCTTTGACCTCGCGCACGGCTGTGCCCGGGAGGGAGTCGGTCATCTCCATGCCGCCACCGGGCAAGGCCCATAGACCGTTGTCGCGTCGCCGCTGCAGCAGGATGCGCCCCTGGTCGTCGGTGACGACGGCGGACGCGGCGACGACCATGCTGTTGGGCTCGGGGGCCTCCGGGTCGTCGTAGTACTCGGTGCGGGACACGGTCACTCCTCCTGGACGGGCGTCGCTGTCGCCCACGCCGCGTCGAAGCTCTGCGCGTACGTGTCGAAGATCCCTCCGGCGCCGCTGCGGCGGAGGTGCCAGACAGGTGCCGCGAACGCGTTCGCTCCCCAGATGTGAGCGTTGACCAGTAGTTGATCATCCGCCCGGTAGAGGGAGTTGTACAGCGTCGTCCCGTGGGTCCGGATCTCGATTCCGGGCACCCCGACCAACGACCGGTAGTGCATCAGCGCCAGCCGGCACCGGGACTCGATGCCGTGGCCGAACCGCTCTTCCTCACCGCGCTGCCGTACGTTCGCGCTGTCGGCGTCGCCCAGCGCGATCCGGATCGAGCATCCTTCAGCGGCCCGCTCACGAAGGAGATCGTTGAGTCGGGGGTACGCCTCGTGCAGGAAGACCGCGGCATAGACGAGTACGTCGATGTGCTCGCGGGCCTGGGCGAACAGGTCGGCGAAGCGGGATACCGGAACGTCCGCGCGCTGGTCGTAGAGCGTGACCAGTTCAGGACTGACGGCGCGTGCGGCACGTGCCTGCCGGAGCGCCGGCCAAAGTGCGTGCACGTCTTCTCCTAACACCTCCGCCGCCTGAACAGCCGTCGCGCGACGGGGCACACGCCCCTGAACAGCGCCTGTCCGGCTTCCTGCTGTGGCAGGCGGCCGTTGCCGAGTACTACTTCTGCGAAGCCCCGTGGCCAGCCTTCAGCCGGGAAGACTTCCGCAGCGCACTGGACTCCTACGCGTCACGGCACCGCCGTTACGGCCACTGAGTACGAGCAGCTCGCCGGCAGGGACCACCCTCAGGAGGATCGCCATGCTCCTCACACCGCGCACCGACGCCCTGGGCCGCACCGTGCTCCTGCCCGAGCTGCTGGCCGGCCTGAAGGCCGAACTCCACCCTGACCACGAGTCCATCCGGGCCGTGACCACCCCTTGGACCAGGAAGCACCTGCACCGCATGGGCCTCGACGCGGACTGGACCGACGTCTTCGTCTCCATGCGCCACGACAACTGGCCGTGCTGGGTCTACCCGCGGGGCGTCACCGACAGGGTGCGCGGCTCGGCCGATCTGACGATCTGCGTGTCGGTCTGCGACAACCTGCTCACCGACATGCAGCGCGGCCTGCGGCCCGATCGCACCGCCGCCGTGACGGCCGCCGTCCTGCAGGTCGTCGGGGGCGCCCCGCCCGGCGACGACCCGCTGGCCGTCATGGCGGCCGAGGCATGGAACGGTCTGACCTCTCCCATGCGCCCGAGCCAGCGCTGGCGCGTGCTCGCCGGGATACACGACTACGTCAGGGGCGAAGCCATGGCCGACGAAGTCCACCGGACCGGCCGCCGCCTCACCATCGACGAGTACCTGCCGATGCGCGGCTACGCCATCGGGGCTCGGCCCTGGACAGCGATGCTCGACTTCGTCCTGGACGTGGACCTGCCCGACGACCTCCTCGACAGCCCTGAGCTGCGCCGTGCACGGGAACTCGCAGTGCTGCACTCGGCGTTGGTCAACGATCTCTTCTCCTTCGGCCGCGAGTGCCGAGAGGGGCAGTGGCCCTTCAACGCGCTGGGCATTCTCCACTTCCACGAGGGCCTGGACCTCCAGGAGGCGACGGACAGGCTGTGCGGGCTCATCGCCGATCACGAACGGCAGTTGCTCGACGTCACCGAGGCCGTCCGCAGCGGGCCCCGGGGCGGTCGGCCGGGCCTCGACGCCTACCTCGAAGGCCTGGGCCACTTCGTCGCCGGCAACGTCCCCTACCACTTCTTCAGCCCCCGCTACGGCGGCCGCGGCCACGTCTGGGACGGCCGTACCACCAGCGGCCGTGCCACCTTTCTCGGTGACCGTCTCCGGATCCGTCCGTAGGCGCGTTCCGGCGGTGGATGTCGTGCGCGGGGACGGCCCGCAATCACTGGCCGCTTAACCTCGGCCTCGGCCGGACAGAACTCCCCCGCCGGGCCGATCCCATCGCAGCGGCTGCTGGTTTCAGCAAGCTTATTTACGGTGATGCCGATCTGATGCAGCCCGGCATCTTCGACCGGCATAGCGGTGGGAGTTTATGATCGACTACCTCAAAACAGCCGGTAAGTTTCCATGTTCGAGGCCCCGTGTCAGGACAGAAAGTATCCGGCCTGACACGGGGCCCGCCTATAGGCTGTTCAGCAGTTCACTGCTCGGCCACTCACGGCAGCAGCTTGACCTCCTCGACCTGGGCGGCCAGTTCCATGGAGTGAGAGATGAGCAGCGGGGTGATCAGATCGCCCGACTTCACGAGCTGCAGCCACGGTGGGGTCCCCTCGGCACTCCAGCCCTTGTCCATGTCGAAAGCGACCCTTCGGTTGTCCTCCAACCCCATATCGATCAGAGCCCCGGGGCCGAACATCTGCACCGTGACCGTTCCGACCTTGAAGGGGTTGGTGGCGAAGGCCAGGAGCACGCGTTCCTTAGGAGCGAACGCCACTGATTGCAGTCCGCGAAGGTCAACTGCGCACAGGGGCGCAGGGTCCTGGCCCGGCTGGGCTTGCGAGATTCCGGTCGAGAACCGTTCCGTTGTTTCGTTGATGGCGCTGATGACTTCCGGGGTGCCGCCACCTTCGACCCGGCCGATCGCATGCTTGGAGTAGATGATGAACTTCTGCCCCAGGGTGATGTCCTTGGCGTTCCGTCCCGTGATCTCGTAGCCCGGCTGGATGTCAGACACTGAGGCATACGCCTGGAAGTGCTCGCTCCACTTGATCGTGGTGTGTGTGGAGTACTTCTGAGACTTGATCCACACCACCGGAGATCCGTTGGGGGAGGAGGTCGTGACCGCCTTGAAGCCGAAGAGATGGTACCCGCCGTGTTCCAGATCGAGGACCGTCTGTTCCGGCATGACGATGTCGATGTGGAAATTCGTCTCACGCATACCGATCACCTTTCTGCCTGTGATTCTTGACTCCCGGAATCGAGCCGTAAGACCACGCGTAGCACCGCCGGCCAGAGTTAGTGAAAACCTCGGCGAGCGAGCCAATCTTGTCGCGTGCGACTTCCGTCAACCAGCAGGTAAATCGGCCAAGTCCACAAGGTGAGTAGCGCATCGCCGATCCGGCCAGCAGGATTCATGAAGCTTGACGCCGATATCCGGCCGCTGACCGACGAGAACACTGGCAGCAACCGCACAGAAGCGGGATGAGCACCGACGAGATGCGCCTAGGCGCATGTCCGAAGGGCCGTGCCGGAACCGGTGAAGCAGTGTCCTCATGGGGGCGCCGAGGCGCGAGTTGGGAGGAACCCTGTCTCGTATCTAACAGCCCTCATGACAAGTCAGCTCAAATGCCCCATCACTACGTCGTGGCTGGTACCACCCGAGACTTCGCTGAGCTGCGTTGCGGCGGCGGTTGCCCCGCCTGGGTGTGTGTTCGTGCGAGAACCCCACCTGGTACCAGTCCAGTTCTCAGGAAGGGTGTGGGCCGGGTGGGGTCCGGCAGCGAGTGGTTCGACCGGCGGACGGGTCGGCCGTGGCCCGGCTTGTGGCCGGTGGAGACCATGCGGGCGGCTGTGGAGCTGGTGGTGCGCGGCGACGGCCCGGAGCCGCTGGCGGCATAGGGCGTGCCAGGTGAGTTGAGTGACCGGACCCACCAGGCAGGCCCTTGCCGAGGCGCCTGCGCCGTGGCCGAAGGACTCAGCTCAAGGGCATCCGGCGAGCGCGCACCCACATCACCACGGTCATGATCGCGGTGAAGTACGCCGTGCCGGCCACAAAAGTCACGTCCTGGACGTACTGTTCGTAGCCTTCTGCGCGCAACTGAAACGCGAAGGATACAAGTGCAGTTCCGAGCACGGTGAGCACAGCGAACAGGACGCCGAACGGGGCCTGTTTCATTCCATGTCCTCCCAACGGTGAAACGACCTGGTCACCACCGACTCTACGGGTGGGCCGTCAACGCCCGGTCGGCTGACCCCCGGTCGGTGGCGGCGCTTTGTGGCGGCACCGGTTCAAGCGGCCCCCGTCATCCGGCTCCGCGTATGACTACCAGGGCAGTTCTAGGCGAAGGCGAAGACGACGATGAGCAGCACGACGAGAAGGGCGAATGTTTCCCATCGGGTCGCGCGCCTGAGCGTGCGCAGCGATATGGGTTTCCCGGACCGCGAGGCCGGTGATGGGCCGGGGCTGTAGTCGTCGGACGTGTTGTCGCTCATTCCGCCATGCTAGCCATGCCGCATCCGGTGCTTCCGTCCGTGACCGCCACGGCGCCCGTTGATCAGCGCGGGGATCCGGCCCGACGCATCGGATGACCGACCGGGCGGAACCTGGTCGGGCCGGCCGCCTTTAGTTGCCCGGCTCGGCGATGCCCAGTGCCGCCGCGTGCGCCGCCAGGCGTTCCGCGGCGAGGGTCTCGCCCGCCGTGTCGCCGACGGTCGTCGCGACGACCAGGGCCTGGCCGGCCAGCTGGTGGGCTCGCTGGTGCAGGGCGGTGATGCGGGCGGGGGTGCTGTGCTCCGCCGAGGGGGTGGCGCGGAGCGGGGCGTGGCCGCGCATGCGGGTGATGCGGTCGGCGAGCCGGTCCGCCGCGTCGTCCAGGGTGCGGGACGGCGTGAGGGCGCGGAGCTCGTCGGTCATGGTCAGCAGTGCGGTGAGGTGCCCCGCGAGCCGGATGTCCAGCTCTTCCTCGCGGGAGCGGTGCAGGCCGCGCATGCTGCAGCTCTGTGCGGCCATGGTGTGGACCGATTGCGTCCGGATCGGCTCGTACATGGATGGCCTCCTGGGAATGCCTCAGAAGGCCATCCTAACTTAGACGGCGTCTAAAGTTGTCCTGTCTACAGGGATACTCGATCAGATTGGGTCCGAAGGGTCAATCGGGGCCGCTCTGTGCTGCTCGGGTCGCTCAGGCTCGCTCAGGGTCGCTCGGGCCGCTCGGGCCGCTCAGGGCTGGCCGTAGCCGTCCAGGAAGTTCCCGATGCGCGTCACCGCGTCCGCCAGGTCCTTGGTGCTCGGCAGCGTGACCAGGCGGAAGTGGTCCGGCTCCGGCCAGTTGAAGCCCGTGCCGTGGACGACCATGATCTTCTCGGCGCGGAGCAGGTCCAGCACCATCTGCCGGTCGTCCTTGATCTTGTAGACCTTGGGGTCGAGGCGCGGGAAGGCGTACAGCGCGCCCTTCGGCTTTACGCAGGTCACGCCCGGGATCTGCGTCAGCAGCTCGTGCGCGACGTCGCGCTGCTCCAGCAGCCGGCCGCCCGGCAGCACCAGGTCGTTGATCGACTGCCGGCCGCCGAGGGCCGTGGCCACCGCGTACTGCGCCGGCATGTTGGCGCACAGGCGCATGTTGGCGAGGATCGTCAGGCCCTCGATGTAGCTGTCGGCGTGGGCCTTGGGGCCGCAGACCGCCATCCAGCCGCTGCGGTAGCCGGCCACCCGGTAGGACTTGGAGAGGCCGTTGAAGGTGAGCGTCAGCAGGTCGGGGGCGATGGCGGCGGTCGGAGTGTGCGTGACGCCGTCGTAGAGGATCTTGTCGTAGATCTCGTCGGAGCAGACGATCAGGTTGTGGCGGCGGGCGATCTCGGTCAGGCCGCGCAGCATCTCGTCGTCGTAGACGGCACCCGTGGGGTTGTTCGGGTTGATGATGACGATGGCCTTGGTGCGGTCGGTGACCTTGCGCTCGATGTCGGCGAGGTCCGGCATCCAGTCCGACTGCTCGTCGCAGCGGTAGTGCACGGCGGTGCCGCCGGCGAGGGAGACCGAGGCCGTCCACAGCGGGTAGTCCGGCGCGGGGACGAGGACCTCGTCGCCGTCGTCGAGCAGCGCCTGCATCGACATCTGGATCAGCTCGGAGACGCCGTTGCCGAGGTAGACGTCCTCGACGGACAGCTCGATGCCCTTCGTCTCGTAGTGCTGCACCACCGCGCGGCGGGCGGAGAGGAGACCCTTGGCGTCGCCGTAGCCGTGCGCGTCGCCGACGTTGCGCAGCATGTCCTCGAGGATCTCCGGCGGGCACTCGAACCCGAAGATCGCCGGGTTGCCCGTGTTGAGCTTGAGGATGCGGTGACCTGCCGCTTCCAGCCGCATGGCCTCCTCGAGCACCGGGCCACGGATTTCGTAGCAGACGTTGGCGAGCTTCGTTGACTGGATCACCTGCATGACGGCCACCATACGGGGGCGCGACACGGGGCGCGCGCCGTTTGCGGAGGCGCCGGCACCGCCGCGAAGCCGCTGATCACGGCCGTGCGGTGCGCCGGACGGTCCGGCCCGCGAGGACGTCCGTGCGGCGGCCGTCTTCCATCACAAAGCGTCCGGCAATCAGGACATAAGGAATGCCGGTCGGAAGGGTTCGCGGGGCTTCGAAAGTGGCACCGGCGGCCACCGTCTCCGGATCGAACAGGACGAGGTCCGCATGGTGCCCGACCCGTACGAGACCCCGGTCGGGGAGCCTCAGCCGGGCCGCGGGACGGGACGTGAGATGCGCCACGCACTCCTCCAGGGAGAGCACGCCGAGCTCGCGCACGTACCGGCCGAGGTAGTGCGGGAACGTTCCGTAAGCGCGCGGATGGGGCTTCGCGCCCTGCAGGATGCCGTCGCTGCCGCCCGTGTGCACGCGGTGCCGCATGATCGTGCGGACGTTCTCCTCGTGACCCACGTGCTGCAGGATCGCCGTGCCCAGCCTGTCCGCGATCAGCAGGCGGCGGGCCGTCGCCCACGGCTCCTCGCCGCGCTCGCGGGCCGCGCGGGCGATCGTCCTGCCGACGTGGGCGGAGGCCAGGGCCGGATCGGCCACGCCCGACACCTCGATCGCCTCCCAGTCGATGGGCACGCCGTGGCAGCCGTCCGCGCCCTCGGTCTCCATCGCGTACCGGATGCGCCCGGCCGTCGCGTCGTCGCGCAGGCGCGCCAGCACCGACTCCGGGCCGCCCTCGCCCGCCCAGCTCGGCAGCATCGCGGCGAGCGTCGTGCAGCCGGGGGTGTACGGGTACGTGTCCAGGGAGATGTCCGCGCCCGCGGCGAGCGCCGCGTCGAGCAGGGCCAGCAGCTCGGGGGCGCGGCCTTCGTTCACCCCGAAGTTCATGGTGGCGTGGGCCAGGTGCAGGGCGCAGCCCGCGCGGCGGGTCAGGGCGATCATCTCCTCGTACGCGGCGAGGGCCCCCTTCCCGTACGAACGGTGGTGCGGGCAGTAGTAGCCGCTGTACGCCGCGACGACGCGGCAGAGCTCGGTCAGCTCGGCGTCCGTCGCGTACATGCCGGGTGTGTACGTGAGCCCGGAGGACAGGCCGACGGCGCCCTGTGCCAGCCCCTCCGCGACGAGCCGCTTCATGCGCTCGGTCTCGGCCGGCGTCGCCGGGCGGTCCTCCCAGCCGACGGCGAGCGCGCGGAGCGTTCCCTGGGGGATGAGGTAGGCGGCGTTGACGGCGATGCCCTCGCCGGCGAAGCCGTGGTCGAGGCGGTCCAGGTACTCGCCGGTGGTCCGCCAGGTGAAGTCGATGTCCGCACCGTCGCCGTTCCAGCCCGCGATCTGGGCGCGGACGGCGGCGAGGGTGCGGTCGTCGACCGGCGCGTACGACAGGCCGTCCTGGCCGATGACCTCCAGGGTGACGCCCTGGGCGGCCTTCGCGGTGTGCGCGGGGTCGCGCAGGAGGGCGAGGTCGCTGTGCGCGTGCATGTCGATGAAGCCGGGGGAGAGGGCGAGGCCGTTCGCCTCCACGACGCGGCGGGCGGTGGGGCGGGGGCCTGCACCGGGGCGCCGGATCTCGGCGATCCGGTCTCCGGCCAGGGCGACGTCGGCCCGGTAGGAGGGCCCGCCGGAGCCGTCGATGACGCGAGCGTCGCGGAACACGGTGTCCATTGATTGCGCTCCCGGAGTCGAGGACGGTCCGGCACCGCCGGGCACGTCCGGTGGGGCTGTCGAGAGGCTGCGCCTCTCATGTCCGCCGGGGTGGCGATCGGCCACGGCGGGGCGGTCCGGCGGTGCTGTACGGGCCTGGGGCGGGTCGGGCACCGCCGGTTTCCGCCGTGGGGGTTGCTCGCTGTTGCGGCGGGAGGTTACGCCTGGCGGCGGGGGCGTGTGGAGGGGCCGGCCTCTGGATTCCGCCGCGGCGGGGGTGTTGAGAGGCTGCGCCTCTCATGTCCGCCGGGGACGGGCCGCAGCCGTGGCGGGCTGCGTCGAGAGGCCGGGCCTCCCCCTCCCGTCGCGGTGGCGATCAGCCACGACGGCGCGGTCCGGCGGTGCTGGACGGCCGTCGTGGTGGCCGGTGCGGCATCGTGCGGGACCCGCCGTCGCCGGGCGGCCGGCCGTCAGAAGAACGTGCGGATGTAATCCGTGACCGTGCCGTCCTCCGCGGCCAGGGGAATCAGCTGCCACTTGTCGAACACCGTGCACGGGTGCGACAGGCCCAGGCCCACCCAGTCGCCGACCTCGATCTCCGTGCCCTCCGCGAGTTCCACGAAGGCGTGCTGGTCGGCGAGGCCGATCACGGTCATGCCGTCGCCGCCCCGCACGGAGCCGTCCCGTGCGGACCGCACGGCCCGTACGACCGGCAGGTCCAGGTCGTAGGGCACGTCCCGCTTGCCGGCGTTGAGGTAGGCGCGGCCGGGTTCCGGGCGGGAGACGACCTGGGCCCAGAGGCGGAACGCCGGGCGGAGTTCGCCCTCCTCGGGGTGGCGGTTGAAGGGGGTCTTCTTCCGGTACGCCCCGTCGTCGTGGGTGATGTACGCACCCGACCGCAGCAGCTTCAGCACCGGCACCGACAGCGCCGGCAGCTCCGCGAAGACCTCGGCGACCGCGTCGAACCACGCGCTGCCGCCCGCGCTGACGACGACCTCCTCCACGCCGGCGAACCGGCCCGCCTTGTCGAACCCGGCGGCCAGTGCGGTCAGCCGGCGCAGCCACGCGCGGACGAGCTCGCCGTCCGCGCCCGGGATCTCCGCCTCGTAGCCGCCGACGCCCGCCAGCCGCAGGGTGCTCACGGCGGCCACGGCGTCGGCCACGGCCGTGCAATCGGCCTCGGTGCGGGCGCCGGTGCGGCCGCCCGCGGCGCCCAGTTCGACGACGACGTCGAGGGGGCGGCGGGCCCCGGCGGCGCGGAGGGCGGCGTCCATCAGCTCGACGCCGCGTACGGAGTCGACGTAGGTGAAGAGCCGGAACTCCGGGTCGGCGTCCAGCTCGGCGGCGAGCCAGCGCAGGGCCGCGGCGTCCACGACCTCGTTGGCGAGGAAGACGCGGCGGATCCCGTGGGCGCGGTAGACGCGCACCTGGGAGACGGTCGCCGCGGTGATCCCCCACGCGCCGTGCGCGATCTGCCGCTCCAGCAGCTGCGGCGCCATCGTGGTCTTGCCGTGCGGGGCGAAGGCCAGGCCGTGCCCGGCGGACCAGCGTTCCATGAGGGCGAGGTTGTGGTCGAGCGCCTCCGCCGACAGGGCGAGCACGGGCGTGGTGAAGCCGCCCGTGAAGAGCGAGCGGCGCTCGGCGGCCAGGGCGCCGACGGTCAGGCCCTCGGCGTCCGGGGGCAGGCCCTTGAAGCGGTGGTCGACGCGGGTGTCCGCGAGCCGGGCGACGGCGTCGACGGCGGTTCCGTCGGGGCCGTCGGTGCCGGTGGTCGCGTCGGCGGTGGCCATGGAGCCTCCCGGGGTGGGTCTGGTGTGTGCTGTCGTTGCACTCTGTGCAACGACCGTTGCGCATTGCGCTGGCTGCTGTCTAACATCCCGCCAAGTACCGGGTCAACGGTCGTCTCACGCGCCGGGCACGACCGTGACAGGACGCGTACAAACCAGGACGCGGACAACCAGGACGCGGACGACCAGGGCGCGTACGACCCGGACGCGCACAAACCCGGACACGCACAAACCCCGGACCAGGAGCGAGGGCCGACCGTGACCGCAGCCGCCCGGAGGACCCCGGAAGGCGACCACCGACCCGCCGACGTCGTGTGCCTCGGCGAGTCGATGGTCGCCTTCCGCCCGGCGGCGGAGCGCGCGCCGCTCGCCGGCGCGGCCACCTTCGCCCGGGGCATCGGCGGCGCCGAGTCCAACGTCGCCTGCGCCCTGGCCGCCGCCGGGCACCGTACGAGATGGGTCGGCAGGGTCGGCGCGGACGGCTTCGGCGACCACCTGGTGGCCGCGATCGCCGCGTACGGCGTGGACGTCTCCGCCGTCCAGCGCGACCCCGACCGGCCGACGGGCGTGTACTTCCGTACGGCCGGGGAGCGGTCCGCAGGCCTCCCCGACCCGCCCGGCGCCTCCGGCCCGCCCCACTCCGAAGTCCTCTACTACCGCGCCGGATCCGCCGCCTCCGCCATGTCGCCGGAGGTGATCCCCCGCGCCACCGCCTGGTCCGGCCACGTCCTGCACCTCACCGGCATCACCGCCGCCCTCTCCGCCGGCTGCCTCGCCCTTCTCCGCGCCCTCACCGAGCGCCGCCCCGGACGCCCCCTCGTCTCCTTCGACGTCAACTACCGCGTGGCGCTGTGGCGGAACGCCCCCGAGGGTCCCGCCGTCCTGGCCTCCCTCGCCCGCCGCAGCGACCTCGTCTTCGTCGGCGAGGACGAGGCCGAGGCCGCCTGGGGCCTCCACGGCGCCGCCGCGATCCGCTCCGCCCTGCCCGAGCCGCGGGTCCTCGTCGTGAAGCAGGGCGCGGCGGGGGCGACGGCGTACGTGCGCGCCGCCGCGGGCGGGCCGGGCACGGATGCCGTACTCACGGCCGGGGGCGGGCCGGGCACGGGCGACGCACGAACTGCCGCTGCCCGCACGCCGCGCACCGACGCCGCCCCCCTCGCCGACGCCGTCGTCTCCGCCCCTGCCCCCTCCGTCGACGTCGTCGTCTCCGCTCCCGCCCCCTCCGTCGACGTCGTCGCCCCCGTCGGTGCCGGAGACGCCTTCGCCGCAGGATTCCTCCACGGCACCCTCCGCGGGCTGACCCCCGGACAGTGCCTGCGCCACGGCCACCTCATGGCCGCCGCCGCCCTCACCGCCCCCGGCGACCTCGCCGCCCCGCCCCGCCGCGACCACGCCGACCGGCTCGCCGCCCTCGGCCCCGAAGCCTGGGGGAGACTGCGACTCGGCCCGGGCTGGACCGAGCCCACCCCCGCCGCCCCCGCCAGCGCGAAGGAACGCACCCCATGAGCCAGACCGTCGACCGCGCCCTGCGGATCCTGCCGCTCCTCGCCGAGGGTCCGGCCAACCTGGAGCAGGTGGCGGCCCGCCTCGGCGTCCACAAGTCGACCGCGCTGCGCCTGCTGCGCACCCTCCACGAGCACGGCATGGTCTACCGGCAGCAGGACCAGCGCTACCGCCTCGGCACCCGCCTGTTCGCCCTCGCCCAGCAGGCCGCCGAGAACCTCGACGTCCGCGAGATCGCCCACCCCCACCTCGCCGCGCTCAACGAGCGCTGCGGGCACACCGTGCACCTCGCCGTGTACGAGGACGGCGAGGTCCTCTACATCGACAAGGTCGAGAGCCGCTACCCCGTACGGATGTACTCGCGCATCGGCAAGCCCGTCGCGATCACCGTCGCCGCCGTCGCCAAGCTGCTCCTCGCCGACCTGCCCGAGCCCGAGCGGCGCGCCGTCGCCGAGCGGCTCGATTACCCCGCCTACACGGCCCGTTCGACGCCGAACGCCGCCGCGTACCTCGACGAGCTCGCGACCGTGCGGGAACAGGGCTGGGCCACCGACTTCGGCGGCCACGAGGAGTCCATCAACTGCATCGGCGCACCCGTCCGCGGCACCGACGGCCGCGCCGTCGCCGCCTGCTCGGTCTCCGCGCCGAACGTCGTCGTCGGCACGGCCGAACTCCTCGAACTCCTCCCGCTGCTGCGCCGCACCGCGGACGCCATCAGCGCGGAGTACTCCGGTACGACACCGCCACCCCTGCAGAAAGCGAAACCATGACCGAGAAGACCGCCGTCACGCCCCCCACCCACACCACCCCGCCCGCGAAGTTCTCGCACGGCGTGAAGAAGGGCAACATCCTGCAGGTCGCCGGCCAGGTCGGCTTCCTGCCGGCGGTGGCGGGGCAGCCGCCGACGCCCGCCGGCGACTCCCTGCGCGCCCAGACCCTGCAGACCCTCGCCAACGTCGCGGCGGTCCTGGAGGAGGGCGGCGCCGCCTGGGAGGACGTGATCATGATGCGGATCTACCTCACCGACACCGCCCACTTCGCCGAGTTCAACGAGATCTACGACGCGTACTTCGCCGGCCTGAAGTCCGTACCCGCCGCCCGTACGACCGTCTACGTCGGCCTCCCCGCCGGCCTGCTCGTCGAGATCGACGCACTCGCCGTCCTCGGCTGACGGCCGTCCCGGGGCCGGGGGGTGGTGGACGCCGTGTCCGGCGTGTCCGTCGTATCCGTCACGTACGCGGCCGAGCGCCGCACCGGAGGGCTGCTCGCCCTCGTCCCGGGCACCGGCGGTCTGCTGACCGTCGCCGCCCTCGGAATCGCCCTGCTCCTCTTCCTCATCATCAAGGCCAGGCTGCAGCCCTTCGTGGCCCTGCTGGCCGTCTCCATCGCCGTCGGACTCGGCGCCGGGCTGTCCGTGACGGAGCTCTTCGGCACGGTTCAGAAGTCCGGCGCCGTGTCGCTCGTCGAGGCCGGCATGGGCGGCACCCTCGGCCACATCGCCGTGATCGTCGGGCTCGGCACGATGCTCGGCTCGGTCCTGGAGGTCTCAGGCGGCGCGCAGGCCCTCAGCGGCCGGCTCCTCGCCCTCTTCGGCGCGCGGCGCGAGCCCCTCGCGATGGGCGTGACCGGCGTGGTCTTCGGGATACCGGTCTTCTTCGACGTCGGCATCTTCGTCCTCGCGCCGATCGTGTACGCGGCAGCCCGGCGCAGCGGGAAATCGATTCTGCTGTACGCGCTGCCGCTGCTGGCCGGCCTCTCCATGACCCACGCCTTCCTGCCGCCGCACCCGGGCCCCGTGGCCGCGGCCGGGCTGCTGCACGTGGACCTCGGCCGGGTGATCCTCATGGGCGCCGCGGCGGGCCTGCCGGCGGTTCTGGCCGCGTGGGCGTACGCGGCCTGGATCGGCCGCCGCCTCTTCCTCCCCGTACCCGGGGAGATGGCGGCGGCGGCCGAGGAGGCGAAGCGGGCGGCGACGGCGCAGCGGGGCCCGGCCCCCGGGAAGCCGGTCGCGCTCGGCACGCTGCTCGCCGTCATCGGCACGCCCCTGCTGCTCATCCTCCTCGCGACGTTCTCCTCGGTGGCGTTCGCGCCGAGCGCGGGCCGCTCGGTCGTGGAGTTCTTCGGTCACCCCTTCGTGGCGCTGACCATCGCCCTGCTCCTGGCGTACTGGCTGCTGGGCCTGCGGCGCGGCTGGTCCCGCGCGTCGCTGGAGGCCGTCTCGACCGCCTCGCTCAAGCCGGTCGGCAACATCCTGCTCGTCGTCGGTGCGGGCGGCGTCTTCGGTGCGGTCCTCAAGGGCAGCGGGGTGGCCCGGGCGCTGGCCGACGCGTTCGCCGGCGCCGGGCTGCCGGTCATCGTCCTGGCGTGGCTGATCGCTGTCGCCCTGCGGGTGGCGCAGGGCTCGGCGACGGTCGCGATCGTGACGACGGCGGGCATCGTCTCCCCGCTCCTGTCCGGCGGCGGCCACTCGCAGTCGCAACTGGCCCTGGTCGTCGTGGCGGTCTCGGCGGGCTCGGTCTTCGCCTCGCACGTCAACGACGGCGGGTTCTGGATGGTCTCCACGTACTTCGGCATCCCGGAGCGGGAGACGCTGGCGTCGTGGACGGTCCTGGAGTCGGTGCTGTCGGTGACGGGGTTCGCGGTGGCGGCGGCCCTGAGCGCGGTGGTGCCGTGACGCGGTCCCGGCGGCTCTCCGCCGGGACCGCTCGTGCGGCGGGCTACTTCTGCTTGCAGTACTGCGCCTCCTTGCCGATGACCCGGTACATGCAGTCCGAGGCCTCCAGCAGCTGCAGCACCGCGTCGCGGTTGCGCGCGACCTCCCGGTCGATCACCTCGTCGGGCGGGTAGAAGCCGCCGCCCGCGCCGCTCTCGTTCGGATACATCTCGAAGGTGTACGAGAAGATGCGCTGGTCGCCCCAGAGCCAGTCGTCGATGGTCCCGTCGGTGGTGTAGAGGTCGCTCGACTGCTCCGGCTTGTAGCCGTTGCTGGCGGCCATGGACTTTCCGAGCGTCGCGTAGACGTCGTGCTCGTCCTGGCTCATCCCGGGGCCGGTGTCGTCGTAGGTGTAGCCGAAGGGCCACAGGACCAGCTCGCTGTACGTGTGGAAGTCGATGCCCGACTTGATCTGCTGCTTGCCGCCGACGATCCGGCTGCGGACGAAGTCGGCGACGACCTTCACCTCGGGCGCGGACTCGCCCGCCGCGCCGCGGTAGGTCTCGGAGCCGGGGCTGCCGGAGGAGCCGCCGCAGCAGCCCCACTTGTAGTTCCAGTTGCGGTTGAGGTCGGTGCCGCGGTAGGCGGAGCTCGCGTTGGGCTGGCGGTTCTTGCGCCAGCTGCGGTACGAGCCGGTGGCGATGTCGTATTCGCCGCCGTCGGGGTTGACGTCGGGCACGACCCAGATCTCGCGGGAGTCGACCATCTTGGTGACGCGCGGGTCGCTGCCGTACTTGGAGCCGAACTCCTTGAGCAGGTAGAGGGCCATCTCGACGGTGAGGTGCTCGCGCGCGTGCTGGTGCGCGGTGAAGAGGACCTCGGGCTCGTCCTCGTCCGTGGCGACGTTGTCGCTGATCTTGACGGCGACGATGTCGCGTCCCTCGAAGGACTTGCCGATGACCTTCTTGCTCATGATGGCCGGGTGGGCGGCGACGTCCGCGTCGACCTCCGCCATGGCCTCCTTGTAGTTGTGGTACTTCGAGTCCTCCGGCGGGAAGTCGTACGGCTCGGTGGCCCGGCCGCCCGAGCGGTCCGGCGGCCCCGGCAACCGGCTGACCCCGTAGCCCATCCGGCGGATGCGCTCGGCCTGGGCGGCGTCGGCCGTGACGACGATCGAGGTGCCGCGCACGGCGTCGACGGAGACGCCGGTCGCGGCGACGGCGGTGCGCTGGGCGGCGGTACGAGGGCCGGTGACCTCGTACTCGTGAGTGGTCCCGCGGGCCTCCTCGGCACCGCGCGAGGCGGCGGGGACGGCCAGGGCCAGGGTGAGCACTGCGGCGAGGGCGGTCGCCCATCTGCCGCGCGAACGGGGTCGCATGCGGTCTCCTGGGGGGTTCCAGTCGTGCGACGGGTGGGGGGTGTCGCGGGGGGGTGATAAGGGGGTTGCGTGGTCAGTGTCGAGCGCTGTCATGAACAGGTCAACGTAAGAGAGGCGAGGGATTCCGGCCAAGTTGCCCTTCACTCCGGTGACTTCGGTCCGGCTGATTGCGCCCACCCCCACCGACACCAACAATGCGCATGTCAAAACCGAACAGGGCTTCGGCTCGGCTCAGAGAGGAACCACCCCCCATGAGAAGACCTCTCGTCGGTGCGCTCGCCACGCTGCTCCTCACGGGAGCGACCGTGGCCGGTGCGGGCACCGCCACCGCGGCTTCCCCGGACGGCGCCGCGGGCGCCAAGGACAGGCCCAAGGCGGTCGGCTTCGCGGGCACCGTGGCGCTCAGCAACTGTTCAGGCTCCCTGGTCCGCCTACCGGGCTCGTCGGACAACGACCCCGGCCTCGTCATGACCAACGGTCACTGCCTGGAGACCGGCATGCCGGGGCCCGGCGAGGTCATCACCGACCGGCCGTCCACGCGGACCTTCAGCCTGCTGAACTCCAGTGCGGGCAAGGTTGCCACACTGCGCGCCACAAAAGTCTCATACGCCACGATGACGGACACGGATGTCACCCTCTACGAGCTGAACACGACGTACGCGCAGATCAAGCAGCGCTACAAGATCGACGCTCTGAGCCTCTCCTCGGACCACCCCGTGGCCGGCACGTCCATCAAGGTCGTCTCCGGCTTCTGGAAGAAGATCTACAGCTGCAACGCCGACGGGTTCGTCTACCGCCTCCGCGAGGCCGACTGGACCTGGAAGGACTCGCTCCGCTACACCTCGTCGTGCAACACGATAGGCGGCACGTCCGGCTCCCCGGTCCTCGACGCGAACACCGGCAAGGTCGTCGCGATCAACAACACCGGCAACGAGAGCGGCGAGCGCTGCACGATGAACAACCCGTGCGAGGAGGACGAGAACGGCCAGGTGACCGTGCGGCAGGGCATCAACTACGCCCAGGAGACGTACGGCATAGCCAAGTGCTTCACCACCGGCAACAAGCTGGACCTGGGCCTCCCGGGCTGCGAACTGCCCAAGCCGTGACGTTCCTCCGTCCCTGACCCGCTGCCGGACGGGCCTCCGGGCCGGTCCGGCGGCAGGCGTCCGGGTGAGCGGGCCTCCGGTGGATCGCGGGGTTTCGGGCAAGGGTTCTCCGAGGACCGGTTCTCAGCCGCTCCGTTCATGGATAAAGTGCGGAGGCGCCGGCACAGGGCAGCCAGTGTCGTGCTGCATCCGCCGCAGCCCCGCGGCACCGGAGGGAACGGGAAGCCGACGTGCCCCTTGCGATAGCAGTCACCAGCCCCGACCTGGTGATCTCACCGACCGACGGGCCGGTTCCCGACGCCGCCGTCCTCCGGCCGCCCGCCGAAGAGCCGCTGGAGACCGCCGTCGCCCGGGCGTCCGTCCTGCTCGACCGGTGCGGGCACGTCGTCGTCCTCTACCCCGACTCGCTCCCCGGCCCGTACGTGCGGCGCCTGCACGCCGTGCGGGCAGTGCTGGAGAGCGAGCGGATCGCGCTGCTGCCCGTCGCGCTGCCGCCGCTCGCCGTGGGCGTACTGGCCCGGCAGTTACGGCAGTTGTCGGTCTCCGACCTGAGCCCCGGCGTGCTCGCCTCCGCCGCCCGGCTGCTCGCCCACTACATCCACGCGGGCGCCCTCCTCTCCAGCGTCACCCGGCTCGACCGCGTCGAGGTCGGGCTCGGCGCGCACGTCGCGTCCGCGCTGCCCGGCGCGCGGTTCGCCGTCCTCCTCAACCCCGGCCCGCGGCTGGTCCGCGTCGGCGGGGGCGAGGTCCCGGCCGGCCCCGGCTTCGCCACGTGGATGACCGTCGCCCGCGGCAAGCCCGTCCGCGGCGACGACTGGGTGCTGGGGACCCTCGCCCCCCGCTGGCAGGTCCGGGGCGCCCAGGAGACCGTGCTGCCCGAGGAGTCCCGGCGCTGGTGGGGCACCCGGCGGGCCGTCGAGTTCGCGGCGGCCATCCCGGATCCGTCCGTGCTCTACCAGCTCGTGGCGTCCGTCCGGCGGGAGGAGTGCCACTGGTGCGGTCTCGAACTCATCGGCGACCGATGCGCGTTCTGCACCGGGCCCCTGCCGCGCGCCGACGGCGGCGGCCGGGGACAGGGCCCGCCGCCGCCACGCCGCGTCCGGCCGGCGGCCTCCGCCGTCCCGGCCCGCCGCTGAGCACTGTCCTCGGCGCCCCCCGGTCCGCCGCGTCCGCCCGGTCACGTCCCCGAACGAGGTTCGCCGCCCCATGAATTCACGTCAGCGCCGCGGGATCATCCTCCTGCTCCTGTCGGTGCTCTGCGCCCTCGCCGCGTTCGCCGGAGTCTTCGCGGTCGTCCACGACGCCGAGTCCAAGCTCGGCCCCGAGGCCACGGCGTACCGGCTGAAGGCCGACATCCCGGCCTACCAGCACCTGGAGGACGCCAAGGACCGCTTCGAGAAGGTCTCGATGCCCCGCCGCTGGCTGCCGTCCACGGCCGTCACCGACCTGCGCTACCTCGACGGCAAGATTTCCGTCACTCCCCTCCGCAGGGGATCGCTGCTCCAGCAGGACATGGCCGTCGCCCGGCCGGCGCTGCGGCCCGGCCAGCAGGAGATCGCCATCATGATCGACGCGGCGACGGGCGTCGCGGGCAAGATCTACGCCGGGGCGAAGGTCAACGTCTACGCCACCTTCGACGGCAAAGACCAGGGCGGCAAGCCGGTGTCCAAGGTGATCGTCACCAACGCCCAGGTCATCCAGGTCGGCAAGCTGACGCCCTTCGACCGCGACAGCGGCAGCGGCACGGCCGGGGTGCGGCGCGGCGGGGAGGCCGTGCCGATCACCTTCGCGCTGGACACCAAGGACGCCCAGCGGGTGGCCTACGCGGAGTCCTTCGCCTCCCACGTCCGGCTCGCGCTGGTCGCCCCCGGCGGCGACGACGCGGTCAGCGGCAGCGACCGCACCTACACGCTCGACGGCGACAAGTAGAGCAGGGGAGAACGGTGACCATCAGGATCCTCCCGGCCGTCGGCGACCCGGACGCCGCCCGCGCCATCGGCGGCCTGCTCGGCCAGCTGCCCGGCGTCGAACCGCTGCAGGCCGTCGGGGACTCGGCCCGCCTGCTCGACACGCTCGCCGTGCTGGCGGCGGCCTCCGTGGACGAGCTCCCCGAGGTCGTGCTCGTCCACGAGCGGCTCGGCCCCCTGCCCGCGCTGGAGGTCATCCGCGAAGTGGCCCTGCGCTTCCCGGCGACCGGCGTCGTGCTCGTGACCGCCGACCAGGGGCCCGCCCTCTACGCCGCCGCCATGGACGCGGGCGCGCGCGGCCTCGCCGGCCTGCCGCTGGTGTACGACGAGGTCGGCGCCCGCGTCCAGGCCGCCGCCCACTGGGCGACCGGCGTCCGCCGCCACCTGGGCAGCGCCGGCGAGGGGTCCGGCGGCGGGCCGGGCGGGACGCTCCTCGCGGTGGCCGGCGCCAAGGGCGGCGTCGGGACGACCGTCACCGCCGTCCAGCTCGCCCTCGCCGCGTGCGCCGCCGGACGGAGCGTCGTACTCGTCGACCTGGACCTGCAGTCGGGCGACATCGCCTCGTACCTGGACGTGCAGTTCCGCCGGTCGATCGCCGACCTGGCGGGCATCAGCGACATCTCGCCGCGGGTCCTGCAGGACGCCGTCTTCCCGCACCCGACGGGCCTCGGGCTGCTGCTGGCGCCCGCCGACGGGGAGCGCGGCGAGGAGGTCGGCGACCTCGCGGCCCGGCAGATCGCGGCCGCGCTGCGAAGCCGGTACGAACTGGTCATCGCCGACTGCGGCACGCAGATGACGGCCGCGGGCGCCGCCGTCGTGGAGACGGCCGACGTGGCGCTGCTGGTGACGACGCCGGACGTGGTGTCCGTACGGGCCGCGAAGCGCATGGTGCGGCTGTGGGACCGGCTGCAGGTCCGCAAGGCCGCCGACACCGTGACCGTCCTCAACCGGCACACCCGGCACAGCGAGATCCAGCCCGCCCTGGTGGAGCGGACCACGGGCACGCGGACCGCCCGGACGACGGTCCCGGCGGGCTACAAGGAGCTGCAGCCCGCCGTCGACTCGGGGCGGATGCAGGACCTCGACGCCCGCTCGGGGGTGCGGCAGGCCCTGTGGGCCCTCGCGGGGGAGCTCGGCCTGATCACCGCCCCGGGCGCGGGTGCCGGGCCCTTACGCGGCGCCGCCGCCCATGCGGGCCGGTCGCTCACCGGCGGCGCACGGCGCAGGCGGGCCATAGGGAGCGGCGGCGGCACCGGGGCCGATCAGCTCTCTCCCGTGCCGATGGGCCGTTTCCGGCGGCGCGGGGGCGGCGACCGGGGGCAGGTCGCCGTGGAGTTCCTGGGCATCCTGCCGCTGATCCTCGCGGTGCTGGTGGTGGTGTGGCAGTGCGTGCTGGTCGGCTACACGTACGCGCTCGCCGGGAACGCGGCGGACAAGGGCGCGCGGGCGGCCGCCGTCGGGGGCGACTGCGCGGCGGCCGCGCGGGCGGACCTGCCGGGGGCGTGGCGCGGCGGCCCGGAGTGCGGCGGGCGCGGCACGGGCGTCGTCCGCGCGGAGGTCTCCCTGCAGGTGCCCGCGCTGTTCCCGGGCCTGGTGAACTGGCCGTGGACGGTGACGGGTTCAGCGGGCGCGGCGGAGGAGGAGCGGTGAGCCCGCGGCGGCGTGCGGGACGCGATGTGAGCGGCCGGATCGCGGCCGGGCGGGCTGCGGCAGGGCCTCCGGCGGCCGGGCGGGTTGTGCCGCGAGGGGCCGTCCGCCCGGAGACGGCCGTCCGCGCGAAGGAGTCCGTCCGGCCGGGAGACCCCCGGCCCGCACCCGGCCGGGTGGCCGCCGGCCGGGTTGAGGGGCCCCACCAGCCGGGATCGGATGCTCGTCCCGGACGATCCGTCCGCCGCCGTGACCGCGGGTCTCTGTCCATCGAGCTCATCGGGTTCCTGCCGGTGCTCCTGCTCGTCGGGCTCGCCGCGATCCAGCTGGGGCTCGCCGCGTACGCCGCGCAGCAGGCCGGCAGCGCGGCCCGGGCGGCGGCGCGGACCGCGTCGCTCGACGACCCGCGCATGTCGCCCGCCGCGGCCGGGCGGGCGGCCATGAGCGGGTGGCTGCGGATGGCCGGAGCGCCGGCCGCGGCGCCGTGCGCGGCCGGCGCCCCGCAGACCACCGCCGAAGTCACGGTCGTGATCCCGGCCGTGCTGCCGCTGCTCGGCGAGAGGTCCGTGACGCGCCGGGCCACGATGCCCTGCCCGGCGGACCCCTACCCGCCACTGAGGAGCGCGCCGTGAGCCTGCGGGCCCGTATCACCGCCCCCGAACCGGCCGCCGGCGGCCGGGAGTCGGACCACCTCGTCCCCGTCTACCGGGCCAAGCTGCTCGAAGAGATCGACCTGGCCGAGATGTCGGCCCTCGCCGCCTCCGAGCGCCGCACGCGCCTGGAGCGCGTCCTGGGCCACATCATCAGCCGCGAGGGGCCGGTCCTGTCCACCGCGGAGCGGGACCGGCTCATCCGCCGCGTCGTGGACGAGGCGCTCGGCCTGGGCGTCCTCGAACCGCTCCTGGAGGACCCCTCCATCACCGAGATCATGGTCAACGGGCCCGACCAGATCTTCATCGAGCGCGCGGGCCGCGTCGAGCCCGTACCCGTGCGCTTCGCGTCGAACGAGCAGCTCATGCAGACCATCGAGCGCATCGTCTCCACCGTCAACCGCCGCGTGGACGAGTCGAACCCGATGGTCGACGCCCGGCTGCCGAGCGGCGAGCGCGTCAACGTCATCATCCCGCCGCTGGCCCTCAACGGCGCGACGCTGACCATCCGCCGCTTCCCGCGCGCGTACACCCTGACCGAGCTCATCGGCATGGGCACGCTCGACGAGCGGATGCTGATGCTGCTCTCCGCGCTCGTCCGGGCGAAGTTCAACGTGGTGGTGTCGGGCCCGACCGGCTCCGGCAAGACGACGCTGCTCAACGCCCTCTCGGGGCTGATCCCGGAGGGGGAGCGCATCATCACCGTCGAGGACGCCGCCGAACTGCAGCTGCAGCAGGCGCACGTCATCCGCCTCGAATCGCGGCCGCCCAACGTCGAGGGCAAGGGCCGGATCACCATCCGCGACCTCGTGCGCAACTCCCTGCGCATGCGCCCCGACCGCATCATCGTCGGCGAGGTGCGCGGCGGCGAGACCCTCGACATGCTCCAGGCGATGTCCACCGGCCACGACGGCTCGCTGGCCACCGTGCACGCCAACAGCGCGGAGGACGCGCTGATGCGGCTGCAGACGCTCGCCTCGATGTCGGAGGTCAAGGTCCCCTACGAGGCGCTGCGCGACCAGATCAACAGCGCCGTGGACTGCGTCATCCAGCTCACCCGGCAGGCCGACGGATCCCGCCGCGTCGCGGAGGTCGCCCTGCTCGACTCCCACGGCCACGAGGACTACCGCCTGGCCACCGTCAGCCGCTTCGAGGCCTTGCCGGTGGACGCCGACCGGATCGTGCGCGGCGGCTTCCGCTGCTTCCCGGTGCCGGAGCGGGTCGCGGACCGGCTGCGGCTCGCCGGGGAGTCCGTGCCCCCGGCCTTCGGCGTCGCCGCGTTCCCCGCCGAGCTGACGGTCCGCGAAGCGGGACAGAGGTAGGGGGGAGAGGGGATCATGGACGATCTCGGACAGCTGGTCGCGCTGACCGTCGGGGCCACCCTGCTGGCCGGTGTCCTGGGCATCGCGGGCCTGCAGTTCTACGCGTCGGGGAAGGCGCAGCGCCGCGCCCTGGCCGAGCGGCTCGCCGACGCGCCCGCCCTGCCGCCGGCCGGGAGCCCCCGCCGCTTCGCGCGCCTCGACCGGCGGCTGCGCGCCACGCGGGCGGGGCGCAGGCTGGAGCGCCGGCTCGCCGCGACCGGCCTGGACGTCACCCCCGCCGAGTTCACCGCGGGCACGCTGGGCGCGGCGGCCGGGCTGTGGCTGGTAGCGGCCGGCGCCCTCGCGCCGTTCTTCGGGCCCCTGGCCGCCGCGGTCACCGTCTGGACCGCGTCCGGCTTCCTCGCCCGCCAGCGCCGCAAACGCATCGAGAAGTTCATCAACCAGCTCCCCGAGCTCTCGCGCATCCTCGCCAACGCCACCCAGGCCGGGCTCGCGCTGCGCACCGCCCTCGGCATGGCCGCCGAGGAGATGGACGCGCCGGCCGGCGAGGAGCTCGGCAAGGTCGCCGACCGGCTCGCCGTCGGGCACTCGGTCGACGACGCGCTGGGCGAGCTGGCCGACCGGCTGCCCTCCCGCGAGCTGGTCGTCCTCGTGACCACCCTGGTGCTGTCCAACCGGGCCGGCGGCACGGTCGTCAGCTCGCTGCGCAACCTCACGCGGACGCTGGAGGAGCGCAAGGAGACCCGGCGCGAGGTCCGCACCCAGCTGTCCCAGGTGACCGTCACGGCGTACGTCGTACCGCTGATGGGCCTCGGCACGCTGCTGCTCACGGACCGCATCGCGCCCGGCTCGATCGACCGGATGACCTCGTCGTTCCCGGGCCAGGCGGCCGTGGTCACCGCCTTCGTGCTCTACGGGCTCGGGTTCTTCGTCATCCGGCGCCTGTCCAGGATCGACGTCTGAGGGGCGGGGGCGCAACGGACATGGGACTGCTGGGAATCCTGCTGGGCCTGCTGGCCGCGCTGTCCGTGGCGGGTGTCGTCGCGGGTGTCGTCCTCTGCCGCAGCGAGGCCAGGCTGCCGGACGACCTGGCGCTGGCCCTGGAGGTCGGCTCCACGCGGACGACGGTCGTCGGCTCGGCCGTGGACCGGCTCGGGATGCGCTACGCGCCGCTGGTGCTGCGGATGATGGGCGGCAAGCGGGTGGCGAGGGTCCGCAGCCGGATCGACCGCGCGGGCAACCCCGGCGGCCTCACCGTCGACCGGTACGCGGCCCGCCGCGCCGTCTACGGCGCCCTCGGCTTCGGCGGCGCGCTGGTGATGGCCGCCGACGGGCAGTTCCTCCTCGCCCTCCTGCTCGTGGCCTTCGGGCTCTTCTGGAACGAGGTCGGCATCCGGGCGGCCGTCCGCGAGCGCAAGGCCGCGATCGAACGGACGCTGCCGGACTTCCTCGACGTCCTCGCGGTCGTGGTCAGCGCGGGCCTCGGTTTCCGGCAGGCCCTGGAGCGCGTCGCCGAGCGCTACGAGGGGCCGTGGGCGGACGAACTGCGCATCACGCTGCGCCAGATGGACATGGGCGTGAGCCGCCGGCAGGCGTTCGAGGAGCTGCGCCGGCGCAATGATTCGGAGCAGGTGGCGCAGTTCGTCACGGCGCTGCAGCAGGGCGAGGAGCTGGGCGCCCCCATCGTCGACACCCTGATCGCCATCGCCGGCGACATGCGCCGCGTCGACGCCCAGCTGGCCCGCCGGCGGGCGGCGCGCGCGGTGCCGAAGGCGACCGTGGTGATCACGACGTTCATGGTCCCGGCCACGATGATCCTGCTGGTGGCGGGGTTCTTCCTGGGGTCGGGCACAGACCTCGGCGACCTGGTGGGGAGGTGACCGCGGTGCGGGTGGGACTGCTGGGGTTTCAACTCCCTTTGCCGGGGTCCCAACTCCCTTTAACAGAGGGTGAATGGTGGCGGATGGTCTGTTCCGCTACGCCTGTTCCGGCGTACTTTTCTTGTGCTCGCCCGCCTGCCCGGACGGGGCCGGCCGCCGACGGAGGGAAACGTGATGGGAAAGCGCTTCTTGGGAAACGACCGGGGGCAGACCGCGATCGAGTACCTCGGCATCATCGCCGTGGTGGTGGCGATCGTCCTGGTGCTGACCCGGACGGACTTCGGGAGCGCGATCGCGAGCGCCATCTCCGACAAGATCACCGAGGTGACGGGAGGCTGACCGGGCGGTTGACCGGGGGGCCGGCGGGGCGCTGGACCGGCGTCGGGCGCGACCGGGGACAGGCGTTCCCGATCTACCTCACGGCCGTGGCCGCGCTCCTCTTCCTCGCCCTGGCGTTCTTCGCCGTCGGCCGGGCGGGCGCCACGAAGAACGGCGCCGGGACCGCCGCCGACGCCGCGGCCCTCGCCGCCGCGCAGACGTACCGGGACCAGCTCCGTACGGGCCTGCTGACGGCCGTCGGCACGGGCGGCCCGTGGGCCGACTGGCTGGCCGGCCGCCTGGGCGATCCGGAGGCGGCCTGCGGCGGGGCCGAACCCTATGCCCAGGCCAACGGTGCGCACGTCCAAGGGCGTTGCGTCGCCTCCGGGGGCCCGCTTCCGGTCGCGTTCACGGTCACGGTCGAGTCCGACGCCGCGGTCGGGAAGTCCGTCATCCCCGGGACGGAGGACCGGCACGCGACTGCTACGGCGCGGGCCGTCGTCGAACCGCGCTGCTGGGGGCCGCCGCCCGCCCCGCCCGCCCCGTCGCCCTCCGGCAGCCCGGGGCCGTCCGCGAGCCCGGGCACCGGCGCGCCGGCGCAGGGCAAGCCCGCCGTCGAGATCGTCTGCGACGGCGAGACCGTACGGATCGAGCCGGACCGGCCCGGGGCTCCGGTGAGGGCGGCGACGCTCTTCACCGTACGGCTGGCGGACGGCGCGTGAACCCGGCGACCGGAACCGGTCCGGTCCGGGCCCGCCCGACGAACGAAGGATCACGACCATGAGGATGCGGCACACGACGAAGGCCCGCAGGGGCGCCGCGGCGGCCGTGCTCGCGGCCGTCATGGCCCTGACCGCGGCGGGCTGCGGGGACGGCGGCGGAGGAGGGGACGGGAAGGCGGACGGCGCGGGCGCCCGCGCCTCCGGGAAGGCCTCGGCGCAGCGCGGCGAGGCCAAGAACCGCCCCCAGGACCAGCCGCCGTCCGGCGCGATCGGGGAGATGAAGGGACCGGACGGGATAGCCCTGGCCATCACCTCCGTCGTCCGGGACGAGGGCGGTTTCGTGACGGTCAACGGCACGCTCACCAACCGCGGTTCCCGGCCGTTCAACGCGATCCACTGGCTGTCGAAGGAGACGGAGATGAAGTCCCGCTCCTCCGTCTCGGGAGCCTCGCTCGTCGACGCCTCGGGCAAGAAGCGCTACCTGGTGCTCCGCGACACCGACGGCGAGTGCCTGTGCAGCACGGGCCTGACCAACATCAAGCCCAGCGAGAGCCGGCCGGTCTTCGCACAGTTCCCCGCGCCCCCGGCCGACGTCAACGAGGTGGACTTCCAGCTGCCCACGATGCCGTCCGTCCACGTCAAGATCTCGGGGTGAGTGCGCCGTGCCGACGCTCCGGGCCCGCTGCGGCCCCCTTCTGGCCGCCGCGCTGACCACGCTCCTCGCGGTGGCCGCCCTGCCCGCCGCCCCGCCCGCGGCCGCCCAGGGGCGCTCCGGCCCCGGCGGCCCGGCGAACACGACCCCGCCCGTGAAGATCGACGGCGCCGATCCGGACCTGAAGCTGCGCTCCGGCGCGAAGCTCGCGGCCGGGCGGGTCCTCGACATCAAGTCCGTGGTCGAGACGGAGGGCGGCGACGAGCGGCGCGAGGACACCAACGTGGACGTCACCTTCGCCCTCCAGGCCGAGGTCCTCTTCGACAAGGACAGCGCGCGGCTCGGCCGCGAGGCCGGCAAGCGCATCAGCGCGATCGCGGCGGAGGCGAAGAAGCAGAAGGCGGGCACCCTGCGCGTCTTCGGCTTCACCGACAACCTCGGCTCCGCCGAACACGGCCTCACGCTGTCGAAGGAGCGGGCCGACGCGGTGCAGCGGCAACTCGCCGAGGAGATCGGCTCGTCCTCGGTCGCGTACCAGATCCGCGGGTACGGCGAGCAGTTCCCGATCGCGGACAACTCCACGGAGGAAGGGCGCACGAAGAACCGGAGGGTGGAGGTCAGCTTCCCGCGGCGGAGGTAGGGGCAGGAGGAGTTAGAGGGGCTGGAGGGGCTGGAGAGGCTGGAGGCGCGGGGATTCCTCGGCTTCCGGGTTATCCACAGGGGTCGCCGTACGGGCGGGGATCGGCTGTCCTTGATGCATGAAGGCCGATCACCGATGCGTGAAGTCCGACCACCCGTGCATGAAGGCTGATCAGCCGCGCCCGCACGGTCCTCACGCGCGCCTGCGTGAACTGGCCGCCGTGCAGGGCGGAATCGTGCTGACGTCCCAGGCCGTGGCCGCCGGCCTCTCCCGTGGCGCGGCCGCCCGCTCGCTGCGCCGTGCGGGCTGGTCCCGGCTGCACGCCGGCGCGTGGGCGGAGCCGGGCCGGGAGGCCGGTCTGCGGCTGCGGCTGCGGGCCGCGCAGCTGCACTGCCCCGAGCTGGTCGCGAGCCACAGCGCGGCCGCCGCCGCGCACGGGATCGTGCTGATACGGCCGTGCAGGCCCGAGTTCACCTCCGTCCGGGGGCGCAAGCGCGGGGCCGGGGCCGTCGTCCACCGGATTCCGCTCGCGGACAGCGAGGTCGCCGTGGTCTCGGGCGTCCGCGTCACCACGGCCGTGCGGACGCTGTGCGACCTGCTGCGGGCCCTGCCCGGGGACGAGGCCGTCATCGCCGCCGACTCCGCGCTCTCCCACGGCCTGGTGCGCCGGGAGGAGGTCGCGCGGGCGCTGGAGGAGGCGCCGCGCCGGCCGGGCACCCGGGCGGCACGGCGGGCGCTCGCCCTCGCCGACCCGGCCAGCGGCTCCCCGGCGGAGACCAAGGCCCGCCTGGAGATGGCCGCGGCGGGCCTGCACCCGGAGTCCCAGGCGGAAGTGACGACGGCCCGCGGGCGTACGGCGCGGCTGGACTTCCTCTTCCGGGCGGAGGGCCTCGGCATCGAGATCGAGGGCTTCACCTGGCACGGCACGAGGGCCGCCCACCAGAACGACACGATGCGCTTCAACGACCTCGCGGGCTGCGCCGGGATCCGCCGCATCCTCCGCTTCACCAGGGATGACGTCTTCCACCGCCCCCGGCTCATGGTCCGCACCGTCCGCCGGGCGCTCGACGACCTGCGCGGGCCGGACCGGAAGGTCGCGAACTCCGGGGCGGGCACGGCAGGATGGGGCGGCGCGGATGCCGGGGGAGTGGTGAGGGAGGCGTGGGATGAGGGGCCGCGGGAAGGCGAGGGGCGGGGTCGTCGGGGTGACGGTGCTGGGGCTGCTGATGGCGGTGACGGGAAGGGCGGGGGCGGCCGGCGAGGCCGGAGCTCTCACCGGGTACGCGATGGCCCCGGGCGCCCAGGTGATCGAAGGCGCGCTCGCCAGGGACGGCGGGCCGCCGCTGAGACCGGGCCCGCACACGTACAAGGACTCCGTCCGGCCCGGTGAGCGCAAGCACTACACGGTCGAGCTGGACGGCACGTCGAACGCGTACGTCTCCGCCGTGGCCGCTCCGAAGCCCGGCAGCGCCATGGGGCCCAGGGACGGCATCGACGTGGCCCTGGAGACACCGGACGGGACGCCGTGCGGCGCGGGCAGGCACCGCACGTTCCTGTCGGCCGGGGGCGCCTATCCCGTCGCCGACTACGCGGAGCGCGTGCCCCGGGCGGGCAGCGCCTGCGCGGCCGCGGGCACGTACCGGTTCGTGCTGGAGCGGGGCGACGCGGCGGGCGGCGACGGCGCGCCGGTGCCGGTGGAGCTGCAGTACGTCACGGCGCCTGCGGGGGAGGAGGGCCCGGGCGGCCAGGGCGGCCCGTCCTCCCCGGGCGGCGCCTGGGCCTCGCAGGCGCCGCGGATGCCGGACGGGCCGGGCAGGGCCGTCAGCGGCGGGTCCGGCTTCAACGACGCGGCGGAGGTGGGCGCCGGCTCCTGGAAGGACGAGCTCCGCCCCGGCGAGACCCGCTTCTACCGCGTGGCCGTCACGGCGGGCCGCCAGCTCTTCGCCCGCGCCCGGTTCGGCGCGGCCCCGGCCGGCGGCGCCTCCCCGTACGTGGCCGGCGGGGTCCGCCTGGGGCTCAACAACACCGCGCGGGGCTACGTGATGAACCGGACCACCGGGTACCAGGGCAAGGACGCGGTGGTCTCCCTGGCCACGCCCCCGGCCGCGTACGGCGGCGGCGTGGCGGTGGGGGACGCCGTGCGGGGCATGCGGTTCGCCGGGTGGTACTACCTCCAGGCCAGCCTGAGCCCCAGGGCCGGCGCGGGAACGGGGGCGTCCGCGGCGGCGGCCGTGCCCGTGACGCTCGACGTCGACGTGGCCGAGGCCCGGCCGGCCGCCCCGGCCCCGAAGCCGGTCTCCGGCATCATCCCCGCCAGGGACAAGGAGCGGGGCGGGCGGCTGCGCGTCATCGGCTACACGGGCGTGGGCACGGGCTCGGCCCTCCTGGCCGGCCTCGCGGGCTGGACGTGGGCGGCGCGACGGCGGTCGCGGGGAGTTGGGGCGTGACGTACGGGCTGATGCGGGCCGGGCACCGCCGGGCTGCACCGTTGTAGTTGCTCACCGCTGCTGTAGTTGCTCACCGCTGCGGCGGAAAGAAAAAGAAGGGGACGAACCCCTTCATCAGTGCGCGTTCAGGTCAAGGATGCCCCGCATCCTTGAACCCGCCGCAGCGGTGATCAGCCACGACGGTGCAGCCCGGCGGTGCCGGACCCGCCTCAGGCCGGCGCGTCCTCGAAGCGAACCCTCGCGCCGGGGCGCAGGCCCCAGCCCTCCATGGCGCCCGCCGCGGACTCCAGCACGTGGCGGGCCCGGGGGCGCGGCAGGCCGAGCCGGCCCGGCCGCATGGTGCGGACCGCGAGGACCGTCAAGTGGCGGTCCAGATAGGCCACGTCGATGGCGAAGCGCATCCGGAAGGTGTGCACGCTCGCGGCCGGTGTGAGGAGCAGGGCGCCGTCGACGGCGTCGCGGCCCAGGAGCCCCCGGGTGCGGGCCCGGTAGGACGCGGCGATCTCCAGGGGGACCGGCGGGCCTCCCGGAACGTGCAGCCGGGCCGTGCCGTCCTGTCTGCGGGGCATGCTCCGGACTTTATCCACAGGCCCGGGCGGGGATGTGCGGATGTCCGTAATCTCGGGGTCATGGATCTCGGGGGCGGAGAAGCGCTGTTGACCGCGGCCGCGGTCGTCTACGGGGCCGTGGCCGGGCAGTTGGTGCCCCGGGCCGGGTATCGGCTGAGCGTCGAGCCCGAGGAGCCGTGGCGGTCGGCGGGTCCGTGCGGGCACGCGGTCGCGGGGTGGCTGGGCCGGGCGCGGTGCGGGGTGTGCGGGGAGGGGTACGGCCCGGGGGCGTTGCTGCCCGTGGTGGTGACGGCCCTGGTGTGCGGGGTGCTCGCGGCGGTGGTCGGGGCCCGGCCCGAGCTCGCGGTGTGGCTGCTGGCCGCGCCGGTGGCCGTGCTGCTGGCCGCGGTCGACCGCTCGGTGCGGCGGCTGCCGGACGTCCTGACGCTGTCGCTGGCCGCGGGGACGGCGGTCCTGCTCGGCGCGGCCGCCCTCATACCCGGGGCGGCCGGGTCGTGGCCGGAAGCGCTGCTCGGCGGGGCGGCCCTGGGCGGCGGGTACTTCACGCTGTTCCTGGTCCACCCGGCCGGGATGGGGTTCGGTGACGTGAAGCTTGCGGTGGGGCTCGGCTGCGCGCTGGGCTGGTACGGCTGGCAGGTGCTGTTCCTGGGCGCCTTCGCGGGGCTGCTGCTGGGGTCCCTGTACGGCGTGGCGCTGCTGGCGGCCCGGCGGGCGGGGCGCGGGACGGCGCTGGCCTTCGGCCCCTTCATGATCGCGGGTGCGTGGCTGGGGGTGCTGGCCGGAGGGGCGGTGGCCGGCTGAGGGGGAGGTGAGGAGCGGCCCCGGGCGAACTATTGGATCGGTCGATCCAAAACTGCTACGGTCGGATCATGGCCCGACCGAGGAAGTTCGACGAGGAACGGGCGGTCGACGCCGCGCTCGAGGCGTTCTGGACCGCCGGGTATGAGGCGACCTCGACCCAGGACCTCTGCGAGGCCACGGGGCTGGGCCGGAGCAGCATCTACAACACCTTCAAGAGCAAGCACGACCTCTTCCGGCGCGCCCTGCTCCGTTATATGGAGCGCAAGAACGGGAACATCGACGCCGTCCTGGAGGGCGGGCTGCCCGCCCGGGAGAAGCTCCGGGCGCTCCTCGACGTCATCGTCGAGGAGGAGGGGCTCTACGCGGAGGACGGCCGCGGCTGCCTGGTCGTCAACTCCTGTATCGAGCTCGCGGCCAGGGACGCCGAAGTGGCCCGGGTGCTGGAGCGCGACTACCGGCGGCGGTTCGAGGCCCTGAAGGCCGCGATCGAGTCCGGGCAGCGGGACGGCGACATCGACCGCGCCAAGGACGCCGGCGCGCTCGCGCACTTCGTCATCGCGGCCATCGGCGGCATGCGCGTCTCGGCGCGTCTCGGCGTGGGGCGGGAGGCGCTGGAGGGCATCGTGCGCACGACGCTCGACGCCGTCTGACGGCTTTCCCCTCTCTCCTTTCTCTCCTTCCGGTCTCTCCTTCCGGGCGACCCCCGTCCGACCCCGTCTTCGCGCGCCCAAATTTTGTACTGATCAATCCAAAACTAAGCGGTCCAACCTCCCTAAGGAGCACCCCACCATGCCCCGCGCCGTCCATCTCCTGGCCCTCGGCATCTTCGCCATGGTGACCAGCGAATTCGTCGTCGCCGGACTGATGCCGCAGATGGCCGAAGGGCTCGGCGCCGGCATTCCGGAGATCGGCTACCTCATCACCGCCTTCGCGCTCGCCATGGCCTTCGGCGGCCCCATCCTGACCGTGGCCGTGATGCGGCTGCGGCCGAAGACCGCACTGCTGGTGCTGTTCGCCGTCTTCCTCACCGGCAACGTGCTGGCCGCGACCGCGACCACCTACGGCGCGATGCTGGCGGCGCGGATCGTCACGGGCGTCGCCTCGCAGGCCTTCTTCGGCGTCGCCCTGTCCCTGTGCGCCCAGCTCACCCGCCCCGAGCTGCGCGGCCGGGCCGCCGCCGTCGCCCTGAACGGCCTGATGCTCGGCACGCTGCTGGGCCTCCCGCTGTCCACGCTCGTCGGCGAGCACTTCGGCTGGCGCGCCGCCTTCTGGGCCATCTCCGCCCTCGCCGCCCTCGCCGCGCTGTGCACCGCCGCCGGCATCCCCGCCGTGGAGCGCTCCACCGAGGGCGGGGGCCTCCGCCAGGAGCTGGCCGTCTTCAAGCGCCGCAAGCTCTGGCTCACGCTCTCGACCAGCACGTTCGTCATCGGGGCGACGTTCTCCGCGTTCAGCTACCTCAACCCGGTCCTCACCGGTCTCACCGGCTTCTCCACGGGCGCCGTCCCCCTGCTGCTCATCGCCTACGGGGCCGCCACCGTCGCCGGCAACTGGGTCGTGGGCCGCCTCGCCGACCGCCACGCCGTCCCCGTCCTGCTGTGCGGCCTGGCGCTCAACGCCCTCTTCCTGGCCGGCTTCGCCCTGACCGCGCACCTGCCCGTCCCGGCGGTGGCGTTCACGGTGGGCATGGGCCTGGTCGGCGTCACCATGAACCCGGCGATGGTCACCCGCGTCCAGCGCGCAGGCAACGCCCGCCCGCTGGTCAACACCATCCACTCCTCGTGCATCACCCTCGGGATCGTCATCGGCTCGTCGGCCGGCGGCCTGGCCGTCGACGCCTCCGGCCTGCGCGCCCCGCTGTGGCTCGGCGCCGCCCTGGCCGTCGTGGGGCTCCTCACCCTCGTCCCCGACCTCACCCGCGCCCGCCGGAAGCCTGCCGCGGCCGCCGCGGCTCCCACGGGCGCACCCGCCTCCGCCTCCGCCGCCTCCGCCCCGGAGTCCCCGTCCGCATCCCCCGAACGGCTCTCCGACGCGCCCGGGCCCATCGCCGCGTCAAGTCGGCCGTGATTTTTCCGGACGTTATCGAAGTGTGCCCAAGAGGTCGCGGGGACTGTCCGCGGAATGGCTGGTTCTACGCCGTAGGCCCAGTACTGGCGGGCCCCCGGGGCCTCCGGCCGCGCCGGGCCGGGCCCGCCCACTCATGATCAAAAAGTCACCGAGTGTCAGCATCCCGAGGGTCGTCACCCCCGTCGGTGCAACGAGCACGGCCTCAGACCGGTTAAGGTGGAAACCCCCCCTCGGGCCGGTCCGTATCCCCCCCACGGACCGGCCCGTTTTCTTTCCCCGTCATCACCCTGGGTGACGATCCGTGCGACCCGGGCCCTCCGGCCCGGGGGTCAGCCGCGGCGGGCCCAGATGTTGACGCCCTCGGTGCTCACCGCGAGGGCATCGATCTCGGCCAGCTCCCCGTCGGTCAGCTTCGGCGCCCCCAGCGCGGCCACGTTCGCCTCCAGCTGGGCCACGCTCGACGCGCCGATCAGCGCCGAGGTCATCCGCGGGTCGCGCAGCACCCAGCTCAGGGCCAGCTGGGCGAGCGACTGCCCGCGCCGCCCGGCGATCTCGTTCAGGCCCCGCAGCCGGCCCACCACGTCCCCGGTCAGCAGCGCCGGGTCCAGGGACTTGCCCTGCGAGGCGCGCGAGCCCTCCGGGACGCCGTGCAGGTACTTGTCGGTCAGCAGGCCCTGCGCGAGCGGGGCGAAGGCGATGCAGCCCATGCCCTCCGCCTCCAGGGTGTCCAGGAGCGCGTCGTCCTCGGTCCAGCGGTTGATCATCGAGTAGGAGGGCTGGTGGATGAGGGCCGGCACGCCCATGCCGCGCAGCAGCCGGGCCGCCTCGGCGGTCTGCTCGGCGCTGTAGGACGACACGCCCGCGTAGAGCGCCTTGCCCTGCTGGACGGCGGACGCGAGCGCGCCCATCGTCTCCTCCAGCGGGGTCTCCGGGTCGAACCGGTGCGAATAGAAGATGTCGACGTAGTCGACACCCATCCGGCGCAGCGACGCGTCCAGCGAGGACAGCAGGTATTTCCGGGAGCCCCACTCGCCGTACGGGCCTGGGTGCATCAGATAGCCGGCCTTCGTCGAGAGCAGGATCTCGTCGCGGTACGGCCGGAAGTCCTGTGCGAAGATCTTGCCGAAGTTCAGCTCGGCGGAGCCGGGCGGCGGGCCGTAGTTGTTGGCCAGGTCGAAGTGTGTGATCCCGAGGTCGAAGGCGCGGCGCAGAATGGCGCGCTGCGACTCCAGGCTGCGGTCGTCACCGAAGTTGTGCCACAGTCCCAGGGAGATGGCCGGCAGCTTCAGGCCGCTGCGGCCCGTTCGCCGGTACTCCATGGCGTCGTAGCGGGAATCGGCCGCACGATAGTGAGCGGAATGTGTGGAATCGGTCATGCGCATCTGACTATCACGGTCTTGTGACAGACCGAGTTGGGTTCCCGTGACACGCGGGCAGTAATGTGGCGCCCTCGGGGCGACCGCCGTGGCTTGGAGGGGCTGGAAACGTGAAGTTGCGCGACCTGGTGTACAGGCTCTACGCACGCCGGGTGGAAGGCCGCCTCGACCATGCGCAGGTGCCCAAGCACATCGGCGTCATCCTCGACGGCAACCGCCGCTGGGCGCGGGCCGACGGCCGCACGACCGAGCAGGGCCACCAGGCGGGCGCCGACAAGATCTCGGAGCTGCTCGGCTGGTGCGCCGAGACCGACGTCGAGGTCGTCACCCTCTGGATGCTCTCCACCGACAACCTCGACCGCCCGGCCGTGGAGCTCAACCCGCTGCTCGGCATCATCGAGAACACGGTGCGCGGCCTGGCCGCGGACGGCCGCTGGCGCGTCCACCACGTGGGCACGATGGACCTGCTGCCGGCCCGTACGCAGCAGGTGCTGAAGGAGGCCGAGCAGGACACGATCGGCACCCGCGGAATACTGGTCAACGTGGCTGTCGGCTACGGCGGCCGGCAGGAGATCGCGGACGCGGTGCGGTCGCTGGTGCTCGAAGCGGCGGAGAACGGGACGTCGTTCGAGGAACTGGCCGAAACGGTCGATGTCGAGCACATCACCAAGCACCTGTACACGCGCGGCCAGCCCGACCCTGACCTGATCATCCGCACCAGCGGTGAACAGCGGCTCTCGGGGTTCATGCTCTGGCAGAGCGCGCACTCGGAGTATTACTTCTGCGAGGTCTTCTGGCCCGCTTTCCGGAAGGTCGACTTCCTGCGCGCATTGCGGGACTACGCGGCGCGGCACCGCAGGTACGGCTCCTGACGGACCGGCGGTTCACCACGCCGCCGCATATGCCGTTGCATGGTCAAGCGGTCCAGCGGGAATATCCCCTCCAGGCCGACGGTCTGTCCTAAGACCGTCGCTCTGCCAGCGGGCGGCATGGGGCCGCCCGCCCGGGAGGCCCTTTGCACACGGACGACGACCGTGCGGACCGAGCGGCCCTGTCAGGCCGCGCGGCCGCCCGCGGAGGGCCGCAGCCGGGCCCTCGAAGGGCTCCGTTCCCGGCCCATTCCCCGGCGACGCCGTCGCGCCCCGACCTCCCTGAGGGGGTTCGTCCACCCGTGGTGACCAGCAAGAAGCGCCGTGAGAACGACCGGCGCACCTATGTTCTCGACACCAGCGTCCTGCTGGCCGATCCAGGCGCCATGTCCCGCTTCGAGGAGCACGAGGTCGTGCTGCCCGTGGTGGTGGTCACGGAGTTGGAGGCCAAGAGGCACCATCCGGAGCTCGGTTACTTCGCGCGGCAGGCGCTGCGTCTGCTGGACACGTACCGGGTGCAATTCGGCCGACTGGATTCCCCGATTCCGATCGGTGATCTGGGCGGGACGCTCAGGGTCGAGCTCAACCACTCGGATACGGGCATACTGCCCGCCGGCTTCCGCCTCGGCGACAACGACTCGCGCATCCTTGCGGTCGCCCGCAACCTCCAGGCCGAGGGGTACGACGTCACGGTCGTCTCCAAGGACCTGCCGCTGCGGATCAAGGCGTCGGCGGTCGGCCTGCTCGCGGAGGAGTACCGCGCGGAGCTCGCCATCACCGACTCCGGGTGGACCGGCATGGCGGAGTTCACCGTCACCGCCGAGCAGGTCGACGAGCTCTACGCCGCCGAGGTCATCCACGTCGCGGAGGCGGCGGAACTGCCCGTGCACACCGGCCTGGTGCTGCAGTCCGAGCGCGGCAAGGCCCTCGGCCGGGTCGCCGCCGACGGCTCGGTGCGCCTGGTGCGCGGCGACCGCGAGGCGTTCGGCATCCACGGCCGCAGCGCCGAGCAGCGGGTGGCGCTCGACCTGCTGCTCGACCCCGAGATCGGGATCGTGTCGATGGGCGGCCGGGCCGGCACGGGCAAGTCGGCGCTGGCGCTGTGCGCGGGCCTGGAGGCCGTCCTGGAGCGCCGGCAGCACCGCAAGGTGATGGTCTTCCGGCCGCTGTACGCGGTCGGCGGGCAGGAGTTGGGCTATCTGCCGGGCAGCGAGGCGGAGAAGATGAGCCCGTGGGCCCAGGCCGTCTTCGACACCCTCTCGGCGGTGACGAGCTCCGAGGTCATCGACGAGGTCGTCGAGCGCGGCATGCTGGAGGTGCTGCCGCTCACCCACATCCGCGGCCGATCCCTCCACGACGCCTTCGTGATCGTCGACGAGGCGCAGTCGCTCGAACGGAACGTGCTGCTGACCGTTCTGTCCCGGATCGGCGCCAACTCCCGGGTGGTGCTCACCCATGACGTGGCCCAGCGCGACAACCTCCGCGTGGGGCGGTACGACGGCGTGGTCGCCGTCGTCGAGAAGCTGAAGGGACATCCGCTCTTCTCGCACGTCACGCTCACGCGTTCGGAGCGTTCGCCGATCGCCGCGCTGGTGACCGAAATGCTGGAGGAGGGCAGGATCTGACGCTTCCGTTCCCTCGTAGTGGCGCGCGGCAAAGCCAAGGAGCCTAGCCGCGCGCCGCTGTTGCCCGCCGGGCTTTCCGTAAATGCCCGGCCATAAACGAGGTGTGACCTTTCCCACGTAACCCGGAATTGCCTCGGGGCATCCCGTTCGGGCAGAGTCTGCTTCCTGTCAGGCCCCGCATACGGCACTTCGGCCCCTCGTGGGCTAGTGCATGACCAGCTCGAAGAACTGAACAGCGCCGCCGTATGCCGCCCGAGCGTCACGCGGACCTCCCTCGCGGGAGGCCCCACGGGCCCGTGCCTCCCGTGACCGTTACGGAGGCCAGCGCCAGGGGCACGATCGCGCTCGTGTAGGTCACCCGTGCGGGCGATGCTGGAAGGAAAACGTGTGAGCCGGATTTCGGTCCGGGGATTCGCCGTGGCATCCGCCACCGCGGTCACCACCGTCGGCGCCGTCGTAGGTGTCGCTGCAGGCCATGACCAGGGCACGACCGACCGGGTCGAGGCGACCGCAGCGGACACGACGCTCCTCGCGGACATCCCCGCAGGACAGAACGTCCGGGCACAGGCCGCTTCCCTGACCCAGCAGGCGGACACGCAGTCCGAGGCCGCCGAGACCGCCGCCAAGAAGGACGCCGAGGAGACCGCGCGCAAGCAGGCCGCCGAGGACGCCACGGCGAAGAAGGAAGCCGCGGACGAGGCCGCCAAGAAGAAGGAGGCCGACGAGAAGGCCAAGGAGCGCGAGAAGGAGGAGAAGGAGCAGATCAGCTCCCGCTCCGCCACCCGCGACGCCTCGTCCTTCCCCGCCAAGAGCTCCTACTCCACCGCCGAAGTCCAGGCGATGGCCCGCTCCATGGTCCCCGGCGACCAGTTCCAGTGCTTCAGCAACATCGTGAACAACGAAAGCACCTGGGACTACACCGCGACCAACGCCTCCTCCGGCGCCTACGGTCTCGTCCAGGCGCTGCCCGGCACCAAGATGGCCTCGGCCGGCGCCGACTGGCGGACCAACCCCGCCACCCAGATCAAGTGGGGCCTCGGCTATATGAACGAGAGCTACGGCAGCCCCTGTGGTGCCTGGAGATTCTGGCAGGCCAACCAGTGGTACTAAGACTTGATCCGCAATTCACCAGAGGGTGAGCTGTGGACTGCACGCGGGGCGGGGTCCGGGCTTTCCGGCGTGGTCGCGCACGGGGCGTGGCTCATCCGGGGTCGCTCGGTCTCGCCGTCCGGCGGTTCGGTGAGCAGAGGTCACCCGCTGGCGGGGGACTGCCACGCGGCCAGCGCCCCGAGGGGTGTTCTGGCACGGTGTGGTTGACTCACTCAGGGCTTCTTCCAGCCCTTGCTCGAAGATGATTTGTGCGTGCCGCGACCGGGCGGTGTTCAGGGTCGCGGTCTTGGGGCCGTGCGGGTCGGTCAGGTCGACGAAGGCGGCCAGTGCGGCGGATACGAGGTCGCGCTTGCCGACCAGGCCGCACGCGGTGCACTTGTGCTCCCGGTCCCGTAGCGTCTTGGTGACGCGTTCCCCACACAGGCAGTGCTGCGACAGGGCGGTGGACCAGGTGGAGGCGCGTACGAGGCGGCCCCCGGCTGCCTTGCACTCGATCTCCAGGGCGGCGATGAGCATGCCGGGTGTGGTCTGGGAGAGGCGCTTGCCCCACAGTCGGTACCAGGTGCGGATGTCGCAGTCTTCCACCGTGAGGTTCGAGCCGTGGGCGGCGATGATGTCGCGGGCCACGGTACGGGCGCGGTGGCGCCGGTACTCGGCGGCGGACGCGGCGGCTTCGGCCTGGCGGGCGCGCAGCCGACGGTAGCCACCTGAGAGCCGGTCGCGATGGAACGCCTGTTTGGGCACCCCGTCCGAGCGGGAGTCACGGGCACCGCCCGGCACCGCAACGTCCTTGGGCTTGAGGCCCTTGGCGGCCCGGCGCTGGGCACGCGCGGTCTGCCGCTTGGACAACCCGTACTGGCCGGTGTTGGTGGCCCGGCGGGAGCGTTCCAGGGCGCGTGCGCGGCCCCGCCGCTTGCGGGTACCCTTCTCCAGCCGCGCCCGTTCCTGATCGGTCAGCGTGATCTCGGAGGATGCCGGGCCACTGTCGGCGGGGTCCAGGGATGCAGGGAAGGAGACGACGGAGAGGTTGGAGACATTGCCGTCCACCCCGCCGATCCGATCCAGCCCAGCAGCCTGCCGCCGCATCCGGCGGACCGCCGGGGAGGCGTAGCCGGGTCCCAGCACCATCAGGTGCGCCTCATACGCCCAGCCGCCGGGCGCGGACACCTTGCGGCGGCGCACGAGGTCCACCTTGTGCCAGTGGCCGGGATGGGCAAGGAAATGCTCAACCCGCGCCCACTGGCCCGGCCCTTGGGGGACGTGGACGGGCAGTACGAGGTCACCGCGCTTGCTGTCGGGGCCGCCCGCGAACACCACGGCCAGCGGGCCAGTATGGTCCCACCAGGACGCCTTGCGCATGCCCGGCTTCCCGGACGCGGTGAGCTTGCCCGTGGGCACCTTGCCCTCCGGCACGGTCGGCTTCGGCATGCGGCGGGGCTGCATCAGCTCATGCCGGCCGCCGCTGGTGTAGGCCATGGCGTGGCCGTGGAGGGTGCCGACGAGGCGGAAGGTCTCCCACTTGTTCTCGGTGGTATGGGAGCGGGCGCGTCCGGGGATGCGGGTGAAGTCGTGCCAGCGCCCGACCCTGGGGCGCCCGTGGCGCTTGCCGGTGACGTCCGGGAACAGGTGGCGCTGCACCCCGTTCCACACCTCGTCAGCGATGTGCATCGCCAGGGCCTTCGAAGCGTGGTGCTTGAGGTGCCCGGCGCCCTCCAGGTGCCGGTATGCGCACCGTTCCAGGGCCTCACGGTTCAGGCCGAGGCGCTGCCGTACTGCCTTCGCCCCATGGGTATCGCGCTCATGTTTGGCGCGCCAGTAGGCATCGGCCTTGGCGCGAGTGTCCCGCTGGACGGCCTGCTTGATTGACCACATCGCACCGAACAGCTTCTCCAGCCGCGCCACGTCGGCGGGGTCGGTGACGGCCAGCGGCAGCACCATCACCGACACGAACCCGCCGTCGGGCTTGGCCCACTTCGGGGCCTTGTTCTTCCCCCGGAACTTCCTTGGCGGCTGGGCATGCTGCATGTCCGTCACCCCCCTTCTGGATTAGTTGGCCTACGACACTCTACACAATTAGTTCAGCTATGACAGTCGAGATAGAGTAGCCTCTATGACGATCAAGATTCCTGGATACGAGGATGCGAAGCAGGCGGCGGCGCGGCTCGAGGTGACCGTTCAGCACATCTACAACCTCAACAGCAACCGGGCCGACTTCCCGGCCCCTGTATACGTCGGCCGCACCCCTCTGTGGCCGGTTGACCGGCTGGACGCCTGGCGGGCTGCCCACCCCAAGCCGGGGAAGCGATAAGTCACCTGTCCCGGATTCGGGAAGTAACTGACCTCATGCACTGCTGCGGTCGTTTGTGTCGAAGATCAGTACTATCGGCCTGCGGCCCCCGCTCCCGGCTGTACTGGACCGGACTGGCAGTTAAAGCATTCCTCGTGCTGGTTGCCCGTATCGCCGCCCACCTGCCGAAGCCGGGATGCGGACCTCCGTGGACACTTCTGCCGGACAACCGCGCCCTGTCGGCCGCCATTGACTGGCGCACGAACTTGACCCACCGGTAGCTTGCCGACCTGTTCGCGGTCGGCGTCGCCACCGTCCACCGCATCATCGACCGTCTCAAATCCGCGATCGCCCGACCCTTCACACCGCCCGAAGGAAGCCGGCTGATTCATGGGTGGTGGACGGCACCTCGATCCCCGTGAATGGATACAAGGTGATGTCGCGCTCCGAGAACTACCGGCGCTCGGTGAACATCCAGGTCACCATCCGCGCGAAGGACCGGCGCGTCATTGTCGTGGGCGGCTCCTGGCCCGGCAACCGCAACGACATCACCGCCTTCCGTGCCACCATGGCCGATCACTTCACAAGGTCTTCAAGGTTCCCCGTCGGCGCCGCGGGCGCGGCGGCCAACAGCACTGCCCCGCACCGTCGCCGCGTTCCACAACCTCAAGATCGACTACGCATGATTCACGGAACCGCTTTAAGTGTCCCGGCTGGCCGTGTCGCCCGGCTCCCCGATCGTACGAGCTCCCGGTCTCAACCAGACCGGGGGCTCGCGCCGTCTTCCCCGGCAACGCGGCCCGGGTAACGTTCACCCTGGCCACGGGGGAGTGGGGGTAGAGGAAGAGAAATGTCCAGATTGCCACGATGGGTCGGTGGTGTGGGGGCGGGTCTGACCCGCCTCGCCCGGCGGCTCGAGGAGCGCTCGGCCGAGGCGGCGGGCGCGGGCGCCTCCGGCGCGGCCGGTGCCGGTGCTCCCGAGCCCGACGCCGCCGCCGAACCCGTACGCACCTCTCCGCCGAATCGTTCCGGCTGGTCCGGGGCGGCGTCCGTCCCGGACCCGGGGGCTGCCGGAGGGCTGTCCTCCGCCGCGCCTTCCGCAGGCGACTCCGCATCCGCCAGCGGTCCCGCGGACGACGCGGCCGGCGGCCGCGCTCACAGCGGCCCGCCCGCCGCAGGCGACCACGTGCCGCCGCCGCCCGGCTACGCTCCGGCGGTCCCGGCGCGGCCCGACCCCGTCGCCGCTGTCCCCTGGGGCGTGCGGGTCGCGGCCGAGGTCGCCTGGCGGCTGCTGATCCTGGCCGGCACCCTCTGGGTGCTGATGCGGGTGATCAGCGCCGTCCGCCTGGTGGTGCTGTCCTTCGTCGTCGGCCTGCTGATCACCGCCCTGCTGCAGCCCACCGTCGCCTGGCTGAAGAGACGCGGCGTGCCCCGGGGGCTCGCCACGGTCATGACCTTCATCTCCGGCTTCGTCGTCATGGGCCTGGTCGGCTGGTTCGTGGTGTGGCAGGTGACGGACAACCTCGACGACCTGTCCGGGCAGGTGCAGCAGGGCATCAAGGACCTGAAGCACTGGCTGCTGACCAGCCCGTTTCACGTCACCGAGAAGCAGATCAACAACATCGCCGACAACCTCAGCACGGCCATCGGCGCCAACACCAAGGACATCACCTCCGCCGGCATAGAGGGCGTCCAGGTGATCCTGGAGGTGCTGACCGGCATCCTGCTGGCGATGTTCAGCACGCTCTTCCTGCTCTACGACGGGCCGCGCATCTGGGAGTGGCTGCTGAAGCTGTTCCCGGCGGCGGCGCGTGAGGGCGTGGCGGGCGCGGGCCCGCGGGCGTGGGCGACGCTGACGGCCTACGTGCGGGGCACGGTGATAGTGGCCCTGATCGACGCGATCTTCATCGGCATCGGGCTGTTCTTCCTGAACGTGCCGCTCGCGGTGCCGCTGGCCGTCTTCATCTTCCTGTTCGCCTTCGTCCCGCTCGTGGGCGCCGTGGTCTCCGGCGCGCTCGCGGTGGTCGTGGCGCTGGTGACGAAGGACGTGTTCACGGCCCTGATGGTGCTGATCGTGGTGCTCGCGGTGCAGCAGATCGAGGGCCACGTCCTGCAGCCGTTCATCCTCGGCCGCGCCGTGCGCGTCCACCCGCTCGCGGTGGTCCTGTCCGTGGTCGCGGGCTCCCTGATCGCGGGCATCGGCGGCGCCGTGGTCGCCGTGCCGCTGGTCGCCGTCACCAATACGGTCGTCGGCTACCTCCGCGCCTACGCCAGGGATAAGGCGGTGGCGTCGATCACCCCACAGGACGAGCCTCCCCCCGGGCCGTGACCAGGGGGCGGGATTATGTCTGCCGCCCATGCGGAGCGGGCTCCGGCCGTGACGGCCGGAGCCCGCTTGCAGTGCGGACGGTGCGAACCTGCCGTAGCCGCCTCGCGCCAGAAGTCCGTAGAGCCTCGAAACTGAACTGTGCCGAAGCAGGGCACGGAGTACCCTTCCGGCCCGGCTTTGCCGCGGCATGGCCGGCCCCGGGGACGACTAGGCACAGCTTGCCGCCGCGACCGCGCCACTCGGTGCACTACGGAGATGATCAGTGCAACTCGCAATCAACGAGCATCCGTCCTCCGGAGGGGTCAGCCGATCGTGCAACCCACGCCGAAGTCCCTGGCCACATGCGTGTTGAGGTAGTGGCAAGAGTCTGACCCTGGGATGCCTAGTTGCAGAACGAGCGACGTGCATTGATGGCCATCGAGCCGTCGGCGGTCAGCATGATGGCGGTGATCGTCGGGCAATCGTCCATTCTGACCGGTCCTGCATACTGGCTAAATACGCCTTCGTCGACCTGGCAGGTCGGATTGGTCGAGTTGTTGCAAATCTTCAGCTTCATTTGCCGCGCAACATCTGTGTTGTTGTCGAAGATTGCGCATATGGTGTCACGCGGCCCGAGGCCGCCGTTCGAGTAGGCGAACAAGGTTCCCCACCTAATTGCGCGCTCAGGAAGGCGCTCCGCGTAAATCAGTTTGTAGCCCGAGCCGCAAACAGTCGCTCCCGCTTGGACGGCAGAGGGGCTGGCGGCTGCGATCTTCCTGGTCTCGTCACTCGCTCTGGCTGCTATAGCACTTGAACTCTTCTGTTGCTCAGCAGCCGACGGGGTGGCGGTGAGTCCGATCAAGGCGATGGTTGCGGCTGCTGCTGCTGCCAATCGTGCAGTGATCACGTGACGCCTTCCAGATAGGTTGATGCGACCGCCGGATATCATCACGGGAACTGAATCAGACCAAGTCTCTAGCCAGGTGGATGGCTGGTTCACGTACAGTTATTGGCGGGATCGCCACCATGGTGTAGCGCTGGAAGCTTTGGTGAGGCATCTAGGCGGCGCGATCGCCCAAGGGTTGTCCCAGCGAGGGTTGGGCAAGGTTCTAGCCCAAACCGTACTGGCCGTCAATGGAGTGACACCGCGTTGGTAGGCCCAATGACTTGCTGAGCGGAATGGTTGCCCTACTGACGCGGGCAATGATTATTTTGCACTGTCCTGGTCGCGCTTGAACACTTTATAGTAGTCGACATAGCCGATTTCGAGCTTGAATGCAATGCCGTGCTTCCTGCGGATGTCGGAAACCGTTCGTGATTCGGGCTCACGTAGGAATCGTGTGACGGGGGGATCGTTGTCCATGCCGCTAGGCGGCTCTTCGATGAAAAAGGGTTTGCGATCGCGTACCGCATCCCAGGTCAACGTCTGTCCGCTGGTGAACAGTTGCGTCGGTTCCGGCGCGTCAGAGCCATGCGGATTCGGCCCGTTCCCTCGATAATATTCAACGAGCCTGCTGCCGTAGTTGTCATGCGCGAACGGTATGGTGCTGCCAGGTGTCCCCGGCTGAGACTGGCCGCGGTCGCCTGCGGTGAGGACCTTGTCGAGAACGTCACCGATCCGGTTGCGGTCGGCGCCATAGTAGGCGGTAATGTTCATCGAGCATTTGATCTTGTAGGTGTCATGGCCATCCTGAAAGAACCACTGCTTTCCCGACCCTCCTTGGCATAAGTCGCGCACTACGACTAGGCCGAGGGTGAGAGGGGTGCGGTCGGCGTATGCCTGCACCACTGCCCGGAGACGCATCTCCGTCTTCTCCCGGGCCTGCGTTGCCTGGCTACTGTCCGCGAGCCTGCGTAGCTCCTTCGGGCTGGTGGCGGCCGACGTGCAGGCGGAGAGGGCGAACAGCGCGGCAGCGAGTAAGGCGCCGGACTTGGTCTGCGGGCCACGGCAGCGCCGTTGACGCCGATCGTTCCTTGCCGAGAGACGCGCCGCCTCATGCTCCTCCATACCCGCCACTCCCCTTTCTCGACCGCACTGTTCGTCCGAACACGGGTCTCCTCTCCCCGCCACTGCCGGCCAAACCGGTCGGGCATGCGGAAGTGTCCCTAATGAGTCCGGGGCAGCCCTTGGAGGGCTGCCCCGGCGTGATCGCGACTGGTCGCTACAGGCTCATGCCCGTCATCGTGCGCTCAAGGGAGTCCGCGTAGAGGCGCGCTCCCCCGATCTTCGGGTGGAAGGACTGAGCAGACAGACCGTACTGGTTGATGAGTGGCCAGTCCTTGATCGGCTCGTCAGACCTGACGAGTGTTTTGACGATGCCGTGAACTTGCTCTGGGCCACCACACACGGCCTTGCCCGCGAAGTCGCTCTTCGGGTTGGAGAACCACGCCTGAGCGCCTTCTCTCTTCGCGTCGTCGACTGCGCCCTGCATCGCCGCGGCCAGAGTGTCGGCTGTTTCGTTGAGCCAAGCCGTCGACGATTCGGACAGCCCAAGACTGTTGGTTATCCTCAAGCATGACCCCTTATCGGAGATCAGAGGGGGGTACCCCATGAGGACGATCTTCGCGTGCGGAGCTTTAGCCCTGATCTGCAATAGGGTTGTCGTAATGTCCGGTCGGACGATCTCGTTGATGATGCCCGGAACGGCAGCCTCCAGATTTTGCCCGACAAACTTCTTGTCCCGTCCGCCGAGGGGTCCATCCGGTTTGTCGAATGTCTTGTCCTTGCAGTTGCCGCCGCCGAGGGATAGAAGGCATTTCTGGATTATGTCAGAGAAACGGGAATCGTTGCCGCCGATGGAGATCGTGACCAGGCTGGTATTCTGGTCCAGATAACCCTGGTCGAGCTGAGGTATCTCGCCGCCATTATCTTGGGTTATCCCGTTGGGTAGCACGTTGTATGTGCGTGCACCGGAACATGCAACCAAGTGGTAGTCCATGTCCGGGTTCAATATGTCATCCAGATCACCGATGGACTGCGACGTGCCCGGGAGTGCTGCCTGGCGCGACCATGCGTAGCGGGACCGATGGCAAGCGTTGCGCTCCTTCGGACTATTCTTGTCGCGGTAGTTGGTTTCCGGGTAGTAGTCCCGGTCGCCTTCCGACGCGCCTTCTCCGGAGGAATACGAGTCGCCCATAGCGACGATCATGTTCTTCGGCTTGCCTGACAGAGGCTGGAAGGCGATTGCGCCCCAGGCGATGTCCTCGTCAGCTGTACCGTCTGGGGTGGTGTTCGACAGAGTCACGGTCGGCTGACCCGTAAAGCGGAAGACGCCCAAGCTGACCCAGCGTCCCGCGCGTTGCGTGACGTATCGATCGTAGCTGTCGCTATCAGTGTTGAGGACGCGGTAGTGCGCCTGCCTCGTTTGCGCGCCGGTATCCGGCAAATGCACCAAGACTCGCGCCCAGTTGAGGCCCTGTCCCAGGGTCCACGTGCCTGTTGCGGTCAGCCGGCCATCGTCGCCGCCGAGATGGGGAACATTGCGGGTGTGCGTATACCAGAAGTGTCCGCCATACCCGCCACCGACTGAATGCAGATCCTCCTTACCCTCGTAGTGTCCGTCCTTGTCGGCGTTGAACTGAAAGTGGAAACTTCCTGCCGAACTGACACGGCCGCATTCGGACCATGTCTGTGTCCCGTCCGGTACCGAGGACACGACCTTCGCACCCGATGGGGCTCCTGTGCACACCGGGGTGCCGGCCTTCAGCCGGTAGCCGCGCCCCGGCTCGGGAATCAGAGTTGCGTACTTGAGGCTCTCGTAGCCGCACATGGTGGCGCAGGATTTCCATGTCGCGTTTGGCTGGTTCCACCAGAACTGCTTGTAACAGTTCGCATCCGGACAGTTCGGCGGAGACTTCGGATCGCACCCGTTCTTGGCGTTGCAGAACACCTCCAGCGCCGGAGAGACCATCTTGCGGTAGTCCTTGTCGGTCCACCACGCGGGCTTGAACCCAGCCGACGAGAATCCGTGCTCGCCCGGCCAGTCTTGACGACCGTCGGTACCGTAGGAGAAGCCGGTGTCGATGGACCAGGCGGCCCAGCCCATTACCTTCTCCTCATACGGCCAGTCCTGCGGATGCGCGGCGTCCTTGATGGCTGAAGGGCCGTCCACGTCGGTGTCCATGAACGGGTGGCCCCAGCTCTTCTGGTAGAGCGGGTTGGCCGGATTGTTGTACCAGCCCAGACCCCAGTGCCCTCCGTTCTTACCTGCATCCGAGGCCCGGTTGAAGCCTAGGTTGTAGTTCCACACGGCGGTGAACCAATTCTCGACCTTGGCCGGATCGTCGTCGTTGACAGTTATCTCTTGCCCCTCGGTGTGGACCTCGTTCCACTTGTCGGCAAGGATCTGCATGGAAGCGGCGATGTTCGTGGCGTAGTCGATCGCGACGGCCTTCTGCACGGCAGGGGGAAGGGCGGTCTCCTTGTGCCCGTTGTCGTCCACCTTCTCGTGACCGGCCAGCCGCATGCCGTCGGTGACCTGCCCGACACCGTACCCGCAGTCGGACTTGTCCCAGTGGATCTGCCAGTAGGCGTCCGGATCATCCTTGGCGGCCTTACGGCCGTAGTAGCCGTCCGTCGCAGCGAGTGGGTTGCCCATCTGACCTGGTATCGAGCCCGCTTCAGCCTGCCAGAGGTTTGACTCCTGAGCCATGATGCCGAGCATCACGCTCGCAGGGATGCGTTTGCCGCCCTTCAGCGTCGGCGGTGGGAATAGGCCCTGCGGGTCGATCGTGCCCAGGCCGGCCTGATCGCGGTATCCACCCTGCCGCAGGTACTGGGCGCGCAACTGACCGCGGACAGCCATGTCGACAGCCCACTCGACCTGGTTCGGCGTCGGCTGTAATGCCTGCGCCTCCATGTCATTGCGGGAGATGGCGCAGACGCGGTCGGTGTCACGCGGATCCTTCGACGTCTCGGTGTCCGCTGCGCGTGCCGACGGGGTGAGCCTCTTCTCGTTGATGGGGCGAGCTGGGGAGGGCTCCTTCCCGTTCGACGCTGTCGTTTCCGTAACTGTCTGCGTGATCTTCTTCCCAGTGGTGGTCGCCGTGCTGGTGACTGTCACCTCCTCTTCCCCGGGCATCGTCCCCCGGCTTTGTGGGACGGTCTCCGCCTTGGTGAAGCCCTTGCCTGCGTTCTTGATGTCTCCTAGCCCAGTGCGGACGCCGGGAGTGAGGACCGGGTCCACGGCCAGACGCCCTTGGGTGGATATATCGGCATTGGCAGGGGCGTTGATCCGGGTGACGCCGGTTCCCTCTACCTTCAGGGAACCCTTGGGGCTGCCGGTGAGGAATGCCTGGCCTTCATCGCCCTGCGTCAGGTGGAGGTCGCCAAGCTTCCCGAACGCGACTACAGCAGGCCTGCCATGCCCATCCCACACCTTCGCCTGGGCGGTTTGCGTATCCTTGCGGTCGACGAAGCCGACCTTTCCGCCTTGCACGGGTCGGATGTCGAACGGGACGCTGTCCCCGGCAGCGAGACTCTTCACCTTGCCTGAGTGGTCGACGTGTACCAGGTTGCGGCCGCTCGCAGCCAAGGCCCCGTCCGCAACCGGCACAGCGCTGGTGATCTCACCCTTCATGTCCGTTTTGCTGAGTGTCGTCCCGGCTGTGTTGACGGTCAGGACGCGGGTTTGCGTCTTGCTCAGGTCGTTCATGTCCCGGAAGGCGGTGAATGCTGCTGTGTGAGTCTGCGTGTTGCAAGACGGGTCGAAGTAGGCGAGGGACGCGGTGAAGGGCAGCTTCTGTACCGTGGAGGTCTTGACGTTGACGATTGCGGCAAATGCGCCGCCCTGCATCAGGTCCGGTTTATTCGTAAATGTGCGCGGTGCGTAAACAGCTGCGACGTGATCAGGGTCCATGACGCACTGGTTGCCGATCCATGAGTCTGCAGACATGCTCGGTTCGGCAAGCGCGGCGACGGTCTTCCACTCGTACGCGTTGCTGCTGTCGGCAACGAGGATCTTCAACCCGTCGGCGTCTGCGGCGGCTGTCACGGCCCGGTCCTTGCTTGCCTTCCACCCATCGCCGAGATTTCTGTCGGGATTTTTGACAGGCCCGGGTGGGGCTGGTCTGTCGTGAGGAGCGGTGCTCCGGCCGGTGGGCGGTTTGGGTTCCGCAGATGCGGGGGTTATCTGTAACAGGCCGCCGGATAAGGCGATGCAGGCCGCAGCAGCGGCCAGCGGCGCATATGCTTGTCTTTTGGGTCTCAAGAGGATTCCGTGTTCTCTTCGATTTTATGCGTGTTGGGCAGTGGCACGGCACAGCCTGCCCGGCTGAGCTGCCAGAAGGGTGACGGGGGGCGGTGTCGGCCGGTAAGTGGATCGCCTCAGCGGACTGAGGTGTTGTGCCTGCTCGTGCAGGGGTAGCCAGTAGCCAATGGCCGGGATTACGCGGACTTAGTGAGCTACCCAATGCTGGATTGCTGAGAATTCTCGCAAGGGTCTGCGAGAATGCGGAGCCTAGGTCCAGGTGCCGCAGCCTGCCAATAGAAACCGAGTGTGATCAGGAATCGCGGCACGGGCCGAATTCGAATGAGGCAGGCTTGGGACGAGCCCGAGAAGGTTACTTGGCCTGTGGCAGTGAGTAAGCCCCGGAGTGAATCTTGCTCAGGGGGTTGCTTCGCCGTAATGATCCTGGTTTCCGAACTGACGCTGTACTCCGCCTTTGGGTTTATGCGGATCCCGCTCATAGGCCGCGTCGGCCGAAGCGGTATTGGCAAGGAAGGCGTCGACAGTCAGTGGAGAAATCGTTGCCAGAGATACCGCTTTAGCGCGCCATCGATAGGTGTTCATCGTCCCCCCTGCGAGATCACGTTCGATGTTGATCGCGTGTTCGGTGTGCCTGGAGTAGCTTACCGAGAGTGGGTGGGACGCATGAGTCGTCTTCGGCCACCAACAGCTGAGTTTTTAGCCGAAACCGACCAGGACGTCGCCGACAAGTAGCAGCGGTGCGGGTGCGGGGTGCTGCGGAGAATCGCACAGCGGTCTCTGGAGTTGGCCAAGGAGGAGTGTCCGGACGCGGGCTCGGTGTTCACTCTGGTTGGCTAGTGAACAGGAGGGGGCTCTGCTGCCGGAATGGTCGGTGCCGAGGCGCCGTAGGTGCGCCACTCTCAAGTTGGGGCGGAGGCATCCCCGCCCAAGGCCCGGACCTGCCGGGGGGTGATGCCGCTCCCTTTCATCCGGAGACGTTCCTGTCCGGCTCGGTGAGGGTGGAGGCATGAGTACTCCGGAGCCCCAGTAGCCGCCGTCGGCGATGACGATCACATTGCCGCAGATGTCCTAAGTCCAGGCTCAGCAAAGGCGGCCCGGCAGGATGCGAGGCCAGGAGGAAGACTGAGAAGTCAGTATCGACATACGACCGGGGCCCACCGAGCATGGTGCTCGGTGGGCCCCGGGACGCGACTCAATGGCCGATCAGTTACTGCGCCAGGACCTGCTCGGCGTCCAGGGTGGCGCCGGCGGCCTGCAGGACCGCGGCGATCTTGAACGCCTCCTGGATCGTCTCGCGCGAGACGCCCGCCTTGCGGAGGACCTGCTCGTGCGAGTCGAGGCACAGGCCGCAGCCGTTGATGGCCGAGACGGCCAGCGACCACAGCTCGAAGTCGACCTTGTCCACGCCCGGGTTGCCGATGACGTTCATCCGCAGGCCCGCGCGCAGGTTGCCGTACTCCGGGTCCGACAGCAGGTGCCGGGTGCGGTAGTAGACGTTGTTCATCGCCATGATCGCGGCGGCGGCCTTGGCGGCCGTGTACGCCTCGGGCGACAGGTTGGCCTTGGCGACCGGCTCCAGCTCGCGCAGCACGATCGGCGAGCGGGTCGCGATCGCGCAGGAGAGGACGGTGCCCCACAGCTGCTGCTGCGGCAGGTCGGAGTTACCGATGACCGAGCCGAGGTTCAGCTTCAGGTCCTTGGCGTAGTCCGGTATGGCGGACTTCAGTTCATCGAGCGCCATGGGAGATCAGCTCACTCGCCCGCGAGGAGCTTGACGGCGTCGAGGGTCTCCTCGCCCTTCGACCAGTTGCAGGGGCACAGCTCGTCCGTCTGCAGGGCGTCGAGGACCCGGAGGACCTCCTTGGGGTTACGGCCGACGGAGCCGGCGGTCACCATGACGAACTGGATCTCGTTGTTCGGGTCCACGATGAAGACGGCGCGCTGGGCGTAGCCGTCCTCGCCCTCGACGCCGCAGGCCTGCATGAGCTCGTGCTTGGCGTCGGCCAGCATCGGGAAGGGCAGGTCGCGGAGGTCCTTGTGGTCCTTGCGCCAGGCGTGGTGGACGAACTCGGAGTCGCCGGAGACGCCGAGGATCTGGGCGTCACGGTCGGCGAACTCGTCGTTCAGCTGGCCGAACGCGGCGATCTCGGTCGGGCAGACGAAGGTGAAGTCCTTGGGCCAGAAGAAGACGACCTTCCACTTGCCCTCGTGGGTCTTGTTGTCGATCTGCGCGAAAGCCTTGTCCGCGTCGAGGTCCACACAAGCGGTCAGGTCGAACTCGGGGAACTTGTCACCAACAGTGAGCACGCGCTCTCCTTGCAGCGAGCAGGAAGCTCCGTGACAGGAGTTTCCTTCGGGGTTGGACATGAGCAACCCTGCCACAGGAGCCATTGATAACGGAAATAGCTAGACTGGGCGATGTTGATCGGAGGTGCTTATCAAATGTCATCCGCACCGGCAGCCGTAGCTGCCACGAGCCCGGGGAGCGGGCGTCCTCGCCAGCCCAGCATCGCCCAGCTCCGGGCCTTCGTCGCCGTAGCCGAGCACCTGCACTTCCGCGACGCCGCCACGGCCCTCGGCATGAGCCAGCCCGCGCTCTCCGGGGCCGTCTCCGCCTTGGAGGAGGTCCTCGACGTCCAGCTCGTCGAGCGTACGACGAGGAAAGTGCTGCTCAGTCCCGCGGGCGAGCGGCTCGCCGTCCGCGCCCGCACCGTTCTCGACGCCGTCGCCTCGCTCATGGAGGAGGCCGACGCGGCCCGCGCGCCCTTCACCGGCGTCCTGCGCCTCGGGGTGATCCCGACCGTCGCGCCGTACCTCCTGCCGGCCGTCCTGCGCCTGGTCCACGACGCCTACCCGGACCTCGACCTGCAGGTCCACGAGGAGCAGACGTCCTCGCTGCTCGACGGGCTCACCCAGGGCCGGCTCGACCTGCTGCTGCTCGCCGTGCCGCTCGGCGTGCCCGGCGTCACCGAACTGCCCCTCTTCGACGAGGACTTCGTGCTCGTCATGCCCCGCGACCACTGGCTGGCCGGCCGGGGCGACATCCCGCGCGAGGCGCTGCGCGAGCTCGACCTGCTCCTCCTCGACGAGGGCCACTGCCTGCGCGACCAGGCCCTCGACATCTGCCGCGAAGTCGGCCGCACGTCCGGCGCGCTGGGTACGACCAGCGCGGCCGGGCTGTCCACGCTCGTCCAACTGGTGGGCGGCGGCATGGGCGTTACCCTGCTGCCGCGCACGGCCCTGCGCGTCGAAACCGAGCGCAACGCCCAGCTCGCCACCGGCTCGTTCGCGGATCCGGTGCCCTCGCGCAGGATCGCCCTGGCGATGCGGACGGGCGCCGCGCGGCAGGAGGAGTTCGGGCAGTTCGCCGAGGCGCTCCGCAAGGAGTTGCGGAAGCTGCCGGTGCGCGTCGCGGCGCAGTGAACGGGCAGCCCCCGGAGCCCGGTTGAGGGCCGGGCTCCGGGGGCTGCGCGGGGGGCTATTCCGTCCGCAGGCCCTCCGGCCGCGTCAGCCGCCACAGCGCGGGCAGGCACGCCACGGTGACCAGGACGATCATCCCCGCGCCCGCGCAGATCAGGGGGACGAACGCGAACCAGTCCCGTACCCGCTCGTCGATCAGGGCGAGCAGCAGCCGCCCCAGGCCGAGGCCGGACCCGACGGCCAGCGCCATGCCCAGCGCCACGGGGACCGCGGTCTGCCACAGCACCGACCAGCCGATCGTCGCGCGGCTGGTGCCGCAGGCAACCAGGACGGACAACGCGCGCCTGCGCTCGCGCAGTTGCTCCAGCGTGCCGACGAGCATGCTCAGCGCGATCAGCGCGAGCACGCAGACCGCGCCGATCGTCAGCCCCTCCTCGACGGCCGCGAGGTGGTTCTCCTTCACCACGCCGCCCAGGCGCCACACCCGCATGCCCGGGTCGACGGCGGCGGCGGTGTTGCGGAACCGTTCGACGGAGTCGTCGCGGTCACCGGGGTCGACCCGGGCCAGCACGGTCGTCCTGGCGTCCGGGATCGCCCGGGCGTCGATGGCGGAGGGGGTGGCCAGCACGCCGTACTGGTGGTCGCCGGTGGGCCCGGGAAGGGTCTCCACGACCCGCGCCGACGCCGGAACGGTCCACCGGTAGGCGGGTGTTCCCCGCTCCTTCGCCCGCTCGAAGCCGTCCATCTCCAGCGCGGTGCCCGGCGGGAAGCGGCCGGCGGTGTTGACCTCACCGTCCTTCTCCGTGGCCACGAAGACGTCGCCCTCGCGGCACGAGTCGATCCTGGCCAGCGTGCGCAGGACGGAGCAGTCGGCGACGTGCACCGTGGTGACGTCGTGTTCCTTGCCCGGGACGGTCGCGTACTGCTCCACGAACGCGACGGCGTCCTGCACGCCGGGCGTGGCCCGGAACGCCTTCGTGTACGCGACGATCTCCTCGGGCGTGCCGGGTCGGTACGAGGCCTTCACGTGGGACCAGCTCGCGACGCTCCCGCCGGGCCTGTCGTGGCCGCTCTGCATGCCGGAGAGCACCATCTGGACGGCGATCGCCCCGGCCACGGCGACGGTGATGCCGCTGACCGCCCGCGCGGCCGTGCCGCTGCCGGCCTGCAGCCGCCGCGTCGCCAGCTGCCAGGGCAGCGGCCCGCCCCGGAACCGGGCGACGCACGCCTCGACCAGCCACGGCAGGACCGCGGCGACGCCGATCAGCAGCAGCGCCGCGCCCGTGGCGACCATGGCCGTCTCCACCGGCCCGTAGAAGGGGCTCCGGGCGACCGCCACCGTGCTCGGGACCAGCAGTGCCAGGCCCACGGCGGGGATCAGCAGCCGCCACCACAGCCTGCGCCGCCGGGTGGGCGCGCCGCGGACGACCCCGAGCGGCTCGATGGCGACGCGGCGCAGCGCGGACAGGGTCACCACGACGGTCAGTACGGGCACGGCGACGGCGATCAGCGCGGCCAGCGCGGGGCTCGGGGTGACGTCCGAGGGGAAGAGGGTGACGTCGCGGACCGTGACGTGCGTGGCGAATCCGCGGGTGAAGAGGAAGATCCCGGCACCGGCGAGCAGGCCGAGCAGCGCGCCGCACAGGGCCTCGCCGGCCGCGATTCGCCGGGCCGTGGCGCCGTCCGCGCCCACCAGCCGCAGGGCCGCCAGCCGCCGGTCGCGGCCCTCGCCGCCGAACCGGACGGCGGCCGAGATGAAGACGCCGACCGGCAGCAGCAGGATCACGCACGCGAGGGCGATCAGGACGACCAGCTCGCCGTCCGTGGGCAGGCCGGGCGCGTCGTCGCCGAAGTGGTCGATGCGCACGGCGCCGTCGCCCGGTGCTAGCCGGCCGTCGCCCGCGTAGAAGAAGAGCTCGCTGGGGCCGACGAGGCCCGCGGGCGCGATGGTGCCCACGGTCCGGTAGGGGAGCCGCTCGCGCAGCAGCTTCCCGGCGTCGGTGTCCAGGAGCCTGCCGAGGGCGGGGGAGACGACCATCTCGCCCGGCCGGGGCAGGTCCGTCACGCCGGGCGGCACCGGGGCGTCGGCCCCTTCGGGGCGCAGCAGCGCGCCGCCGACCTTCTTGTCGCGGAAGTCGGTGCCCGCGTCGCGGTACACCAAGGTGCCGCTGCTCTTGCGCGGCTCGTGGCCCGGCTGCTCGAACTCCAGCGGTGTGTCCACTTGGCGGGCCGCCGTGCGCCGGTCGCGCTCGTCCAGCAGGTGCGGCACGGACGCCGCGACCGCCAGGACGGCCACGCCGAGGCCGACGGCCAGCGCGGTGAGCACCGCGCGCAGCAGCCCCTCGCGGCCGCCGGCGACCGTGAAGCGCGCGCCCATGCGCAGGTCGCGGAACCAGGCGGCGGCGCCTGCGGGCCCGGTGGGCCGGTCGGCGGGCCCGCGGCCGGGGCGCGGAGTGCCGTGCTCGTCGTTCCGTGCGGTCACGACAGCCCCACCCCCGCCATGTCGCGCGCCCGCCCGTCCCGTACGACGACCTCGCGGTCCGAGTACGCGGCGACGCGCGCTTCGTGGGTGACCAGGACGACCGCGGCGCGGGTGTCGCGCGCGGCCTCGGTCAGCAGCCGCATGACGCGCTCGCCGTTGAGGGAGTCCAGGGCGCCGGTCGGCTCGTCCGCGAAGATCACGCGCGGGGTGGTCACCAGGGCGCGGGCCACGGCGACGCGCTGGCTCTGGCCGCCGGATATCTCGCCGGGCCGCTTGCCGCGGGCGTCGGCGACCTCCAGCTGCTCCAGCCGGTGCAGGGCCTGCAGCTCGGCCTCCCTGCGCTTGACGCCGTTCAGCCGGAGCGGCAGCGCCACGTTCTCCAGGCAGGTCAGCTCCGGCACGAGCTGGCCGAACTGGAAGACGAAGCCGAACTCGGTGCGCCGCAGGGCGCTGCGCTCGGCGTCCGGAAGGGCCGACAGGTCGCGCGCGCCGTAGCGGACCGTGCCGGCGTCGGGGCGGACGATTCCGGCCAGGCAGTGCAGCAGGGTCGACTTGCCGGAGCCCGACGGGCCCATGACGGCGACGACTTCGCCCGGGTGGACGGAGAAGTCCGCGCCGGCCAGTGCGGTCGTGGGGCCGTACGCCTTGTGCAGCCCGGCCGCGGCGAGCAAGGAGCCGGACGGGGCTGCGGGGGAGCGGGTCACGGCCGCACCGCCTCGGCCAGCTGATCGAGGCGGGCAGCGGTGATTTCCAGCCACCGCAGGTCGGCCTCCAGATGGAAGAGGGCGTGGTCGCAGATCAGCTGGTCCGCGAGGTCGCCGCTCACCTTGCGCCGGGTGAGCTCGCGCATCAGCCGCAGGTGCTCGGTGCGCTGGGCGTCCAGCAGGGAGTCCGCGTCACGCCCGGTCAGCAGGGCCACGACGACCTTCGTGTAGAGGACGGACTGCAGGTACGGCTCGGGCTTCTCGGGCTCGGCGAGCCAGCGCCCCACGTCCGTGATGCCGGCGTCGGTGATGGCGTAGCGCTTGCGTTCGGGACCGTCGCCGTGCTCGATCCCGTCGACCTCCACGAGGCCGTTCTTCAGGAGGCGCGACATGGTCGCGTACACCTGGCCGTAGTGGAGCGGCCGGTCGTGGCCGAAGCGGGCGTCGAAGGCGCGCTTGAGGTCGTAGCCGTGGCACGGGCCGGACTCCAGGAGCGCGAGCAGAGTGTGACCGATGGACATGCCGGGGACTGTACACCGTGGGTATACATCGCGTGTATACCCATGATGTACAGATGGCGTGATCTTGATAGAACCGGCGCCCTGTACGGTTTCCCGCACTGCGCCGCGCCCGGTTCCCGCCAGCCGGGGTGCTGTATGTCACGTGCCCCAAAGCCTTGATCAATGGGCGTTTGGTGACAGTTGCGGTGTTAGCTTCATGAGCTGGGTTGGGGGCGGAAAGACTGGAGCTACGGGAGAGATGGGCCGAGCGGACGCGCGACGGGCGCAGAAGAGCACCCGCACAGCAAAGGGCAAGAAGCCCAAGAAACCTGGGAAGAGCGGCATACGCCGCTTCTTCACGTGGAAGAAGCTGCTCGCCTACTTCGTGGCGCTCATCGCTCTCGGGGCGGGGGCCTGCGTGGCGCTCTACATGTACGTGGACGTCCCCAAGGGCAACAGTCAGGCCAAGCTGCAGAGCAACGTCTTCAAGGACGCCGACGGCAAGATCATTGCCCGTAGCGGCGACGTCAACCGCCAAGAGGTGGACCTCAACAAGATCCCGCTCGACGTCCAGCACGCCGTCGTCGCCGCCGAGAACAAGAACTTCTACACGGACCCCGGCGTCGACGTCTTCGGCACCGCCCGAGGCGTCCTCAACACCCTCATGGGCCGTGGCAAGCAGGGTGGTTCGACCATCACCCAGCAGTACGTGAAGAACTACTACCTGGATCAGCGCCAGACCGTCACCCGCAAGGTGAAGGAACTGGTCATCTCCCTCAAGGTGCAGAAGGAGAAGTCCAAGGACGAGATCCTCGCGGGCTACCTCAACACCAGCTTCTACGGCCGCGGCGCCTACGGCCTCCAGGCCGCCTCCCGCGCGTACTACAACAAGGACGTCGACAAGCTCACCCTGGAGGAGGGCGCCTACCTCGCGGCGCTGCTCCAGGCCCCCAGCCAGTACGACTGGTCGGTGGCCACCCCGGCGGGCAAGGAGAACGCCAAGGCCCGCTGGAACTACGTCCTGGACAAGATGGTCGAGCAGAAGTGGCTCGACAAGGACAAGCGCGCCACGATGCAGTTCAAGGAGCCCGGCAAGCCGCCGGCCCCGAAGGGCCTCACCGGCCAGAACGGCTATCTGGTCGAGGCCGCCAAGGCCGAGATGCGCAAGAAGCTCGTCAAGGACGGCCGCCCCGAGAGCGACCTCGACGCCGGCGGCTGGACGATCACCCTCAGCGTCGACAACAAGAAGCAGAAGGCCCTGGAGAAGGCCGTCAAGGACAAGCTCCTCGACGACCTCGACCCCAAGGCCCGCGCGGTCGACAAGAACGTCCAGGTCGGCGCAGCCTCCGTGGACCCGAAGACCGGCAAGGTCGTCGCCCTCTACGGCGGCACCGACGCCCTCCAGCACTGGACGAACAACGCCACCCGCGAGGACTACCAGGTCGCCTCGACCTTCAAGCCGCTGATCTTCGCGTCGGCGCTGGAGAACAAGTCCACCACCCAGAACAAGGTGCGCATCAACGCGGGCACCCTCTACGACTCCACCTCCGAGCGCCCGGTCACCGGCACCGAGGAGCACTTCGCCCCGGAGAACGAGGACGGCTACGCGCACGGCATGATCCCCGTGCAGAAGGCCATGAACGACTCGGTCAACTCCGTCTTCGCGCAGATGGCCATCGACGTCGGCCTGCCCGAGGTCAAGAAGACCGCCGTCGACATGGGCATGAACGGCAAGGTCAAGGACTTCGTGGAGAAGCCCGCCATGTCGCTCGGCTCCATGGGCAACAGCCCGCTGCACATGGCCGGCGTCTACGCGACCCTCGCCCACCACGGCAAGAAGGTCACGCCCTCGATCATCAAGTCGGCCTCGCAGAACGGCAAGGACCTGTCGCTCGACAACCCGATCGGCGGCGACGCGATCTCGCGCAACACCGCCGACGGCGTCACCACCGTCCTCAAGGGCGTGGTCGACGACGGTACGGCCTCCGTCGTGCAGAGCGTCGGCCGCCAGGTCGCGGGCAAGACCGGCACCTCCGACGACAACAAGTCCGCCTGGTTCACCGGCTACACCCCCGACCTGGTCACCGCCATCGGCCTGTTCGGCGAGGGCGAGGGCGGCAAGCAGGTCACCCTCAAGGGCACCGGCGGCAACGGCCGCGTCAACGGTGGTACGTACCCGGCGAAGATCTGGGCGGCCTACACCGCGGACGCGCTCCAGGGCTCGGACGCCGAGGAGTTCGACCTCGACACGGACATGAGCACGACGGTCCCGGCGATCCCCGGCCCGCCCGCCTCGTCCAGCCCCTCCGCGCCCGCCTCGCACAGCCCGTCGCCGTCGCCCTCGCGGCCCTCGCAGTCGCCGTCGGCCTCGTCCTCGCGGACCCCGTCCCGCGGCCCGTCGTCGGCGCCCCCGTCCTCGCGGCCGCCGGTTCCGCCGGTCACCCCGAGCAGCAAGCCGCCGAGCCCGCCGGTCCCGCCGACCGGCGGCGGCGGACTGGAGCCCAACGGGAGCCGTGAGCCGATCCGGAACTGAGGTTCTGTCAGCCACCCGGCCCCGGCCGCTCACCCTCTGTGTAGGGTGAGCGGCCGGGGTTTCTGGTACCTCGGTACCTGAGTTGTCCGGGGGGACTCGAGCATGGCCGCGCTGGAACCGCTGCGGGAAACGACGCCGTCGCGGATCGGACCCTACGAGCTTCTCGCACGGCTCGGCTCCGGCGGCATGGGCGAGGTCCACCTCGCCCGCGGCCCCGAAGGCACGGTCGCCCTCAAGACCGTCCGCGCCGCCCTCGCCGGCGAGCCCGGCTTCCGCGCCCGGTTCCGGCGCGAGATTGCCGTCGCCCGCTCCGTCGACAGCCCCCACGTCGCCCGGCTGACCGGCGGCGACGCCGACGCCGACCCGCCGTGGCTCGCCACCGAGTACGTGCCCGGGCCCACGCTCGCCGAAGCCGTACGCCTCGCCGGGCCCCTCCCCGCCGCGACCGTCCTTGCGCTCGGCGCCCACCTCGTACGGGCCCTCCACGCCGTCCACGCCGCGCCCGCGCTCCACCGCGACCTCAAGCCCGGCAACGTCCTGCTCGCCGCCGACGGCCCCCGGCTCATCGACTTCGGCGTCGCCCGCGCCCCCGACGCCACCACCCTCACCGGCACCGGGCTGATGGTCGGCACGCCCGGCTTCATGTCCCCCGAGCACCTCAGGGGCGGCCGGCACGTCGTCGCCGCCTCCGACGTCTTCTGCCTCGCCTCCGTGCTCTGCTACGCCGCGACCGGCGAGGACCCCTTCGGCGACGGGCCCCTCGCCGCCGTCCTCCACCGCGTCTCGCAGGCGAAGGCCGACCTGTCGTCCGTCCCGGACCCCCTCCGCGGCATCCTCGCGGACTGCCTCCGCCCCGACCCCGCCGAACGCCCCGGTACGGACGCGCTGACGGCACGCTTCGGCACGCCGCGCGAGGGCGCGTTCGGCTGGCCGCCGGCGATCCGGGACCGCATCGCGAGCGACCGCGCGGCGGCGGAGTTCGCGACGGTGCGGGGACGGCTTGTGGCGGCGCGGTGCGATCCCCCTGCGGGGGCCGCGGCTGTGCCGGCGCTTTCCTTCCGCCGCGACGGCGATCAGCCTCCTGCGGCGTTTTCGGCGGTGCCGGACGGGCCTGAGGCGGGTACGGCACCGCCGGGCTCCGCCGCGGGGGTTGAGCGCCGTGGCGGCGGGCTTGAGGGGGCGGACCTTGCAGGACCGGCGCCGGCGCCTTCCTTCCGCCGCGACGGCGATCAGCCCCTGGCGGGGTATCCGGCGGCGCCGGAATCGCCTCGGGGCTCGGCCCTGCCGTCCTCCGCGCACGATCTGCCGACGATGGGCGCCCCGCACCCCCGTGCGGTCCAGGCGTCGCCCCCGCGCCGCCCCCGTACCGCGGTCAAGCTCGGCCTTGCCGGGCTCGCCGCCTGCGCCGTCGGTGCCGCGGTCGTTTTCGGGGTCTATCAGGGCACCCGCCACGACGACGGCGATGCCGGCAAAAAGCCGGAGGCCGCCACGGCCGGCGAGGCCCCCGCCACCGGGTCGGACGGCGTCGACGAGAACGGCGGCCCCGACAGGGCGGGCACGCTCCCGGGGCCGGGCGCCGCCGCCCGCCCCGCGGGCTGGCACGCGTGGTCCGGCAAGCTGTCCAAGGGCCCGCTCGGCTGCGCCGCCGACGCCACCGCCCTCGTCTGCCAGCTCGTGGACGGCTCCTACGAGGCCGTCGCGGTCAAGGACGGCAAGCAGCTCTGGCGGTACGACCCCGTCGAGAGGCCGGAGGAGACCGGGGCCACGGCCATGATCAGCCCCACCGGCCTGTTCATGATTCCCGGCGGCGGCCTGCCGCCCGCGGTCCGCTCCGGCACGGCCGTCGTCGCCGCCGGGGGCAGGATCCAGGCCCGGGACGTGGCGAGCGGCAAGGTGCGCTGGGAGCAGAAGCCCGAGGGCGGCGAGTCCTTCAAGGGCGAGCCCCTCGTCGTGGACGGCCGTGCCTTCGTCGGCGTCAACGTCGCCGGCCAGGGCTACGACCTGCATGCCTACGACCTCTCCGACGGCCGCGAGCTGTGGCACAAGCGCCTCGCCAGCGTGCAGCTCGCCCGCGCCTTCCAGCAGGCCTTCGCACCCGTGGCCGCCAAGGACGGGATCGTCTACGCGCGCTCCGAGCGCGGCGTGAGCGCCTACGACGCGGCGACCGGCGCCGAGCGGGGCGAGACGGAGCCCGTCGCGAACGGCTGCGGCGAGATCCTCGTCCAGGGCGGCTCCGTGCTGTGCGGCGAGCGCAGCGGCGACCGCGGCGGCGAACACCTGACCATGCACCGGTTCGACGCCCGCACCCTCGCCCCGGGCACGGACATGCCCCTGACGGGTGTCAGGAGCGTGAACGCCCCGCACATCACGGCGGTGAACGACAAGGTGTTCGTCGGGACGGACAGCAAGGGCCCGGCAGTGGTCGTCATCGACCGCACGGGCACCGCCCCGACGGCGTTCCGCCCGGTCCCGGTATCGCCGGGGCTCTCCCCCAACCTGCTGGTGTCCACGCCGCTGATCGTGGGCGACCAGGTGCTGTACGCCTCCAACGACGCCCTCCACCGGATGCCCCTGGCCGGCGGGAAGGTGCTCAGGACGCTGGTCGAGGGCGCCCCCGGCGACCGCACGGAGCCCGCCTACGACAAGAAGAACGGCATCGACATCGCCAAGTCCGTCCGGGCTCCCATCGCCCTGCCTGCCGGCGGCGTCGTCCACATCGTCTACGACCAGGGCGCCATCCGCTCGGTCGAGCTGCCGCACTAGGGGAGCACCGTGCTGGAACCACTCACCGGGCCGCCGCGCACGGCGGGCCCGTACCGCCTGCTGGGCATGCTGGGCGCGGGCGGTATGGGCGAGGTGTACCTCGCGCGCCGCACGGACGGCGCCGCCGCCTCCTCGCTCGTCGCCGTCAAGACGGTCCGTCAGGACCTCGATCTGACGGCGGAGTTCCGGACCCGCTTCCGCCGGGAGATCGAGGCCGCACGGGCCGTCCGCAGCCCCTACGCGGCCGCTCTCGTGGACGGCGATGCCGACGCCGCCCTGCCCTGGCTCGCGACCGAGTACGTCGCTGGCCCCTCGCTGGCCGAGGCCGTCGCCCGGACGGGCCCGATGCCCGCCGGCGCCGTGCGCGCCCTGGGCGCCGGCCTCGCGCGGGCGCTGGCCGACGTGCACGCCGCCCGCGTCCTGCACCGCGACCTCAAGCCGGGCAACGTCCTGCTCGCCGCGGACGGCCCCCGGCTCATCGACTTCGGCATCGCCCAGGCCTTCGACGCCACGGCCCTGACCACCACGGGGCTCATCGTCGGCACGCCGGGCTTCATGGCACCCGAACACCTCGAAGGCAGCCGCGCGGTGGTCGCCGCGACCGACGTCTTCTGCCTCGGCGCCGTGCTGTGCTTCGCCGCGACGGGCCGCGGCCCGTTCGACGACGACGAGCTCGGCGCCGTCGTCTACCGCATCTCGCGCGCCGAGGCCGACCCGGCCGTGCTCGCGGCCCTCCCCGGCGGCCTGCGCGAAACCGTCACCGCCTGCCTCGCCCTCGCCCCCGCCGACCGCCCCACTCCGCAGGAGCTGATCGGACGGCTGTCCGGCGAGCCCTGCGCGTGGCCGGACGGCGTACGGGCCCTGATCGCCGGACACGAGGCGGCGGCCGCAGCCGTACGGGCCGAGGCGGGTTCGGCACCGCCGGACGCCGCCGTTGCGGCTGATCGCCGCGGCGGCGGAGGAGCCGGGGCCGGCCCCGCGTCCGCGGGGGCCGCGGCCTCCGCGCCGCAGCGGCCCGCGCACCCGCCGGCCGTCCCGCACGCCCCCACCCAGCTGGGGTACGCCCCCGCCGCGCCCGCGCAGCCCGCCCCGCGGCGCTCACGCCGCAAGGCCCTGCTGGCGGGTGCGGCCGCGTTCCTGGCCGCCGCGGCGATCGGGGCGGCCGTGGCGTTTCCGCAGCTCACCGGGGGTAAGGGCGCTCCCGGGGACGCGGCGGCGGCAGAGGCCGCCCCGGCCGCGTCCGGCGCGAAGGCCGCGCGCGTCGTCCTTCCCTACGGCAACGCCGGGCACAGCGGCGAGTTCGGCCGGGCCGCGCAGGACCGGTCGGCCCGGCCGGCCGGGTGGGCGCCGTGGAACACCCGGCTGGACGTGGGGGCGACCGCCTGCGCCCTCAGCGGTCCCGTCCTGGTCTGCGGCACCGCCGCCGGCGGCGCCGCTGGGCTGGACGCGGCGACGGGCAAGCGGCTGTGGAGCATCCCTGCCGAGGGAGGGGCGAAGGCCGCGGTGCCCGCCCCCGCCGTCGCCGACGGCGTCGCGTACGTTCCTCAGGGCCGCGGCATCACCGCCGTCGACCCCGCCGGCGGACGGCCGCGCTGGTCGATCGCGGCACCGGCCGGCACCTTCCTCAGCATGATGGAGCTGTCCGGCGGCGTCCTCTACGCCGTCTGGAGCGCCGACGGCGACGAGCCCGGCACCCGCATGACGGCCCACCGCGCCGACGCCGGCCACCAGCAGCTGTGGCAGACGGAGCAGAAGACCGACCTCGGGGGCAGCCTGCTCGTGCACGGCGACAGGCTCTACCTGTCGTCGACCACCACCACGTACGCCTTCGGCACCCGCGACGGGAAGGAAGCCGCCCGCCGCCCGCGCCTCATGTGCGCCATGTCCCTCGCGTACAAGGACGCCCTGCTGTGCGCCCTCAACGGCGACCTCGGGGTGAAGGTCCTCGACGCGCGCACCCTGGAGCCGCGTACGGTGCTGGCCCCCGATGTCCGCGTCGCCGCGCCCCCTGTGGTCGGGGACCGCGGTGTGCTCGTCGTCCAGGGCGACCGGGAACTCGCCGGCTACGACTTCGCCTCCGGGGAGCGGCTGTGGGCCGACGCCTTCAAGGACAGTCTGCCGGTGCTCGGCGGAGACCGCGCCCTGATCGTCACGGACGACCAGCTCTACGCGTACGGTCTCGACCGCGGGGCGCAGCTCGGGCAGGGCAAGAGGTACGGCGGCCACGACTGGTCGAAGGCCCGGCGGGTGCCGCAGGCCCTGGCCGTGGGGCAGGCGGTCTTCCTGGCCTACCCCGACGGCACGGTCATCTCCGGCTACGCCCCCTGACCCGCGGCCGGCCCGGTCAGCCGCCGTTGACCTTGGTGGCGATGCGGTCGCCGACCTCCTTGTCGATGTTGCGCCAGTACTGCAGGGCCCGTTCCTGCACCGGCTTGCTGACGCCGTTGCTGACATGGCCGGCGACGTTGGAGACGAGGCGGTCGCGCGCGGCGTCGTCGAGGACCTTGCGGACCATCGTGCCCGGCTGGCCCCAGTCGTCGTCCTCGCGGTGCAGCTTGTACGCCTCGCGGACCATCTCGCCCGCCGCGTACCAGCCGGCGACGTCGCCGAAGCGCTGGGTGTCGGCCGCCGGGCCGCCGTAGGAGTTGGGGGCGTACGGGCGGGCGACGTTCGCCGGTTCGTAGCGCATCGGGCCGTCCTTCGCGTACGAGCGGACGGACGAGCGGGCGCGGTTCGGCGGGAGCTGGGTGTAGTTCGGGCCGATGCGGTAGCGGTGCGTGTCCGGGTAGGAGAAGAGCCGGCCCAGCAGCATCTTGTCGGGCGACGGGCCGATGCCCGGCACCAGGTTCGACGGCTCGAAGGCGGCCTGCTCGATGTGGACGAAGAAATCGTCGGGGTTGCGGTCGAGCGTCATCCGGCCGACCTCGATCAGCGGGTAGTCGCCGTGCGGCCACACCTTGGTGAGGTCGAAGGGGTTGAAGCGGTAGTTCGGGGCGTCGTCGAACGGCATCACCTGGACGTACATCGTCCACGTCGGGGCGTTGCCGGCCTTGATCGCGTCGAAGAGGTCGCGCCGGTGGAAGTCGGCGTCCTCGGCCGCCATCCGGTCGGCCTCCGCCTGGGTGAAGAACTCGATGCCCTGGTCCGTCTTGACGTGGTACTTGATCCAGAACCTCTCGCCGCCGCCGTTGACCCACAGATAGGTGTGCGAGCCGTAGCCGTTCATGTGCCGCCAGGTGCGCGGGACGCCGCGGTCGCCCATCAGCCACGTGACCATGTGGGCGGACTCGGGGGAGAGGGTCCAGAAGTCCCACTGCATGTCGTTGTCGCGGAGGCCGTTGTCGGGGCGGCGCTTCTGCGAGCGGATGAAGTCCTGGAACTTCTGCGGGTCGCGGACGAAGAAGACCGGGGTGTTGTTGCCGACCAGGTCGTAGTTGCCGTGCTCGGTGTAGAACTTCAGGGCGAAGCCGCGCGGGTCGCGCCAGGTGTCGGGGCTGCCCTGCTCGCCCGCGACCGTGGAGAAGCGGGCCAGCATCTCCGTGCTGCGGCCCGGCTGGAAGAGGTCCGCCTTGGTGTACTGGCTGACGTCGTTGGTCACACGGAAGGTGCCGTACGCGCCGCCGCCCTTGGCGTGGACCACCCGTTCGGGGACCCGCTCCCGGTTGAACTGGGCCATCTTCTCGATCAGATAGTGATCCTGGAGCAGGATGGGGCCGGTGTCACCGATGGTGAGCGAGTGCTCGTCGCTCTCGACGGGGATGCCGACGTTGTTCGTGGTGTACGGGGTCTGCTGCGCCGAATCGGTCATGGGACGCCTCCCGGTACGGGGATGGTGAGGGCGCGCGGCAGTGCTGCCCTCCACCTCGCCAGTCAACTCCGCCGACGTGATGTCGGCAACAGCAGTCTGGACACTGTCCAGAATTCCACCGCGTACGGGTGAAACGGGCGTGCGCCGGATTTCGGCCGGAGGTCCGGGGGGTGTCCCCCGGGAATCACCGGGCGTGCGGCGGCAGCGCCAGTTCGAACCACACCACCTTGCCCGTGCTCAGCCGGGTCGCGCCCCACCGCCGGGCCAGCCGGTTGACCAGGTACAGCCCGCGGCCGCCCTCGTCCGAGGGCCGGGCCTGCCGCAGCCGCGGCAGCTGCGGCACGTCGTCGCCGACCTCGCAGCGCAGCACGTCCGTGCGCAGCAGGCGCAGCGTGATCGGCCGCTCGGCGTACCGCACGGCGTTCGTGATCACCTCGCTGACCAGCAGCTCCACGGCGTCCGTGAGCTCCTCCAGGCCCCAGCGGGTCAGCGCGCGGCGGGCCAGCCGACGCGCCTGGCGGGCCGTCTGCGGGCGCGGGTCCAGGAACCAGTACGCGACGTCGCTGGGCGCGATGCCCTCGAAGCGGGCCGCGAGCAGGGCGATGTCGTCGTCCCGGTCGCCCGGGCCGAGCATGCCCAGCACCTCGTCGCACAGGGGCTCCAGGGGCGGCGGGTTCGGGCCGGTCAGCCGGGCGGTCTCGATCAGCCGCTCGCGCAGCTGCTCGATGCCCGTCCACACGTCCCGCAGCCGCGACTCCACCAGGCCGTCCGTGTAGAGCAGCAGCGTCGCCCCCGCGGGCGCGTCCAGCTCCACGGCCTCGAAGTCGACCCCGCCCACGCCGATCGGCGCGCCCGGCGGGACGCGCAGGACCTCCGCGCGGCCGCCGCGGTGCAGCAGTATCGGCGGCGGATGCCCCGCGTTGGCGATCACGATGCGGTGCGCGACCGGGTCGTACACCGCGTACATGCAGGTGGCCATGCGGTCCGAGCCGAGGCGCTGGGCCTGCTCGTCCAGGTGGTGCAGCACCTCGGCCGGGGGCAGGTCCAGGCCCGCCAGGGTCTGCGCGGTCGTGCGCAGCTGGCCCATGATCGCGGCGGAGGTCATGGAGTGGCCCATGACGTCGCCGACGACGAGGGCGACCCGGTTGCCCGGCAGGGGGATCGCGTCGTACCAGTCGCCGCCGACGCGGGCGGTCTCGGCGGCCGGCAGGTAGCGGCTGGCGAGCCGGACGCCGGTCGGCTGGGGCAGGGAGTCGGGCAGCATCGTGCGCTGCAGCTCGTCCGCGATGTACACCTCGCGGCCGTAGAGCACGGCTTTGTCGACGCCGAGGGCGGTGTGCGTGGCCAGCTGCGCCGCCACGAGGAGGTCGTCGTTCTCGAACGCGGCCCGGTCCGGGCGGCGGACGAACACCGCGGCGCCGATCACCCGGCGCCGCCCCCGCAGCGGCGCCAGGATCGTGCGCTGCCGGTCCGGGACGGGCCGGTCGTCGCCGAGCAGCTCGGGAAGGGCCGCCCGCGCGGCGGAGGAGTCCCCGAAGACGGGTCTGACACCCCGCAGCACCTCCGCGAGCGGCCCCCCTATGCGCACCTCGCAGCGCTCGGCCGCGCAGCCGGCGAGGTCCGGTACGGGCTCGGGGCGCTCGGCGCCGGGGTCCGCGGCGTCGCCCTCGCCCGCGCCGCGCACGTGCTCGGGCAGCTGGTCGGTGCGGCGCAGCCGCAGCACGACGGGGCCGACGGGCCGCTCGTCGCCGACCGGCAGCGGGTCGCGCAGATAGACGAGGATGGCGTCGGCGAACGTCGGCACGGTGGCCCGGCACAGGCCGAGCACGATCTCGTCCAGGTCGATCCCGCGGGCGATCCGCCGCGTGGCGGCCCCGACGAACCGCAGCCGCTCGCCTCCGGCGGGGTGGCCGGCGGCGCCCGCGGGTGCGGGGCGGCCGGTGTCCTCCGGCCCTGCCGGGCCCGGGTGACCGGCGGCCTCGGTGGCCGGGTGGGGAGCGGTGTTCGTGGCGGTGGCGGAGGCGCCTTTCGACCGCGGGGCCGGGCCGCTCCCGCCGTCCGGGTCGCCGGCCGTGACGGCGGGGCGGTCGGCGGCCTCCGCCGGTGCGGTGGCCTGCGGGGCGCCCGCCGGGCCCGGGTGACCGGCGGGCTCCGTGGCCGGGTGATGAGTGGCGTCCGCGGTGGTGGCGGAGGCGCTCTTCGACCGCGGGGCCGGGCCGCTTCCGCCGTCCGGGCCGCCGGCCCTGCGGGTGTCCGGGGAGCCTGCCGCGGTGGCCTCGGGCGCGGCCGGGTTCGCGCGGGCGGTGGTGTCCGCCGGGCCGGTGGCGCTCTCCGGGCGCGCGGAGGGGCCGTCCGCCGCGGGGTGCTCTCCGGACGCGGCGGGCTTCCGGGCATCGTTGTCAGACACCGCGGCCGGGGCCCGCTCGGCCACGCCGGCGGGCAGCGCGGCGGAGGCCGCGCCGTCGGCCCGGGAGCGACGGCCCCGTGATCCGGCGGCCGGGGCTTCGGCGGCTTCGCCGGCACCGGACCCGTCGGCCTGAGGCCCGCCGGTCCGGGTTCCGGTGGCGCTGGGGCCGTCGGCCGGGGCGCCCGTGGTCCGGGACGGGCCGGTCCGGGTCCGGGCGGTCCGTGCGCCGGCGGCTCCGGAGCCCGTGGCGCGGGACCGGGCGGGCTGAGGCTCCTCGTCCTTGGATCCGGCGGCCCGCGACCGGGTGGCCCGGGGCTCGCCGGCCGGGGAGCCGGTGGTCCGGGAGGCCGGGGCAGGGGACCGGGTGGCCCCGGGCTGCGTGGCCTCGGGTCCGGTGGCCCGGGGTCCCGTGGGCGCGGGCGCCGGGCCCGGAGCCGCCGGGGCGCCTTGGGCCGGGAGGCCCTCCGGCTCCGGGTGCGAGCTCGCGCGCGTGCGGGCGCGTGCGGGGCCGCCCGCCGGGTCGTCCGCGGCCGGGCGTGTGCCCGCGTGGGCGTCCTCGCGCCGCTGGGGCGGGACGCCCTGCGGCCCCGGCCCGGGGGCCGGCCGCGGACGCCCCGGTTCCGGATCCGGGGCAGAGGCAGCGGCGGGTGCGGCGGCCTGCCGCACCGCGGCGATCCGCTGGTTTCCGTGGGAGTCGGTGTGCTCCGTCACGCGTGGGGTTCCATCCGTCGGGGCCGTGCGCCCGCTCGCGCGGGTGCACCGTGGGTCAGGCGCGTCGCAGATTGAGGAAGAGCTGGATCTCGGGTGGCACGTCCGTACTCGCCGGGGCGTACGCCGGCGAGTTCTCCCCGGCGACTTCGAAACCCGCTTCGCACACGACCTGGCGCAGTTCGTCCCGCAGGTATCCGGATACCCGGATCGTGTTGCCCAGGAACGGGATCGCGTAGTCGTCCACGTCCGCCTCGACCATCGAGAGGGCGAGCAACCCGCCGGGTCTCAGCAGCCCGTGGAGCATCCGCAGCGCGTGCGGGATCTCCGGGCGGGGCAGCATCAGCAGCGAGAAGAACGCGGCCACGCCGTCGAAGACGCCGAGGCGGCCGTCCCGCAGCTCCGCCAGGTCCACCAGGTGGAACTCGGCCTTGGGGACGTTGTCCCGGGCCAGCTCCAGCATGCCGGGCGAGAGGTCGACGCCCACGACGTGGTGGCCCGCGTCGGCCAGTTGCCGCGCGGTCGGCAGGCCGGTGCCGCAGCCGACGTCGAGGATGCGGGAGCCCGGCGGCAGGGCGGCCGCGAGCCAGGCGCCCGCGCCGAGCTGGCCCTCCTTGTGCGGGAAGGCCTCGTCGTAGCGGTGGCCGATCGCGTCGAACGCCTCCGCCTGCCCGCTCCGGTCCAGCCCCGGGCGGGCGTAGCCGTCGTAGTCCCGCCGGTTCCCGTCACCGCTCACGGCGCCCGCCCTCCCTGTGACCGTTGACCGTATTCCCTGAACAAGCGTCACATGCCGTGCTCTGTTCGTGCCGTGCTCGTGCCCTGCTGCTGTGCAGTGCCGCGGAGGCCGATCCTACGGTTGCCCGGCGGGCCGGTGCCAAGCGGTTGGCCGCCTTACTGTCGAATCCGCGCGGATCATGCCCGGATCCGGGCCGGGGAACGGTCCCAGTCGGCCGGCAGTGAGGGCACCGGCCAGGCCGGGTCCGGCCGCCAGTCCTCCCAGCCCGCGGCGAACGGCGCGGCCCAGGCCTCGATCCGCTCGACCGCGGCCCGGCCGGCGGCGCGCACCCGCTCGGCCTGCCCGGCGGACATCAGGCCCGCCTGCTGCGCCTGCGCGAACTCGTCCTCGTCCTTCCACTGCCAGCTGCGGTCCGGGTAGACGGCGATGTCGAGGAAGTGGTCCTCGGAGTCCACGCCGCCCGCCCAGCGGGCCAGCGGCTCCTCGAGGTTCACGTACCAGTTCTTGAAGCGCCAGTCACGGTCCCAGAACAGCCAGACCGACCACGGCTCGCCGGGCCGGGCGAGCTTCAGCACCCCGGTGCCGGACCACGGGGCGACCTGCGTGGTGCGGGGCTTGGTGTAGCGCGTGGCGAGGGGCTCCTGGTGGACCGGGGTGCCGTCGGCGAGCAGCGGCCGCACGCACGCGGTGCCCGGCGCGACCCAGACGGCGAGCAGGTCGGCGGTGTCCTGCACGACGGTGACGGGGCGGCAGATGTGGACGCGGTCGGTGGCATTGCCCCGGTAGCGCCAGAGGATCTGTTCCCCCGGCGCCCAGGAAGGTGCGCTGTCGCTTGCGCCTGCCGTGTCGACCGTCTCCGCGTCCGCATCCGCTGTCATGCGGAGATCCTAGGTTGCGGTGGTGAGGGCGCGCCGTGACGTGTGCCGCACGGAGCACGGTTACCGGCGGACGCGGTGGAGACCGTGGCCGCGGATGCCGCCGCGCCGCACCCACGCTCCGGGCGTTCCTACGGCCGCGTCATCCGCAGGACGTCGAGCGCCTCGTCCAACTGCTCCAGCGTCAGCAGGCCCTGCTCTACGTAGCCGGATTCGAGGACGACCTGGCGGATCGTCTTCCGTTCCGCAAGAGCCTTCTTGGCCACCTTCGCCGCCTCCTCGTAGCCGATGTAGCGGTTGAGGGGCGTGACGACGGACGGGGACGACTCCGCGTACTCGCGGGCCCGTTCCACGTTGGCGGTGATGCCGTCGACCGTGCGGTCGGCCAGCAGCCGGGAGACGTTGGCGAGCAGCCGCACCGACTCCAGGACGTTCTTCGCCATGACCGGGAGCATCACGTTGAGCTCGAAGTTCCCGGCGGCGCCCGCGGTCGCGACCGTCGCGTCGTTGCCGGTGACCTGCGCGGCCACCATCAGCACGGCCTCGCAGATGACCGGGTTGACCTTGCCCGGCATGATCGAGGAGCCGGGCTGCAGGTCCGGCAGGCTGATCTCGGCCAGCCCGGCCCGCGGGCCCGAGCCCATCCAGCGCAGATCGTTGGCGATCTTGGTCAGGCCGACGGCGACGGTGCGCAGCTGGCCGCTGGTCTCCACCAGGCCGTCACGGGCGCCCTGCGCCTCGAAGTGGTTCCGGGCCTCGGTCAGCGCCAGCCCGGTCGTGCGGGCGACCTCGGCGATGACGGCGGCGGAGAAGCCGGGCGGCGTGTTGATGCCGGTGCCGACCGCCGTGCCGCCCAGGGGAAGTTCGGCCAGGCGCGGCAGGGAGGCGCGCAGCCGCTCGACGCCGTAGCGGACCTGCGCGGCGTAGCCGCCGAACTCCTGGCCCAGCGTCACCGGCGTGGCGTCCATCAGGTGCGTACGGCCGGACTTGACGACCTCGGCGAACTCCTCCGCCTTGCGCTCCAGGGCCGCGGCGAGGTGCTCCAGCGCGGGGACGAGGTCGCCGGTGACGGCGGCCGTCGCCGCGATGTGGATGCTGGACGGGAAGACGTCGTTGGAGCTCTGCGACGCGTTCACGTGGTCGTTGGGGTGCACCGGGCTGCCCAGGCGCTCGCTCGCCAGGGTGGCGATGACCTCGTTGGCGTTCATGTTGGAGGACGTGCCGGAGCCGGTCTGGAAGACGTCCACGGGGAAGTGGTCGTCCCAGCGCCCCTCGGCGACCTCGCCCGCCGCGGCCTCGATCGCCTCGGCCACGTCCTTCTCCACCACGCCGAGCTCGGCGTTGACCCTGGCCGCCGCGGCCTTGATCCGGGCCAGCGCCTCGATGTGCGCCCGCTCCAGCCGCTGCCCGCTCACCGGGAAGTTCTCCACCGCGCGCTGGGTCTGCGCCCGCCACTTGGCGTCCGCCGGCACCCGCACCTCGCCCATCGAGTCGTGCTCGATCCGGTACTGCTCACCATCGGTCATCGTCACTTACCTCCTGACAGAGCAAGCGTTTGTCCGGTTCACCGTGTTCCCAAAAGGCACTACCGCCTAGTAAATACCGCGGGTAACAACTGAAATAGGGGAGGCCACTTTGACACGCAGACCCACCCTGCGCTGTTCACTCGCCGCCGTCGCCGCGCTCGCCGCGGCGTTCGGCGGCCTTGCCGTCACCGGACCCGCCGCCCACGCGGCCCACGCGCCGCACGCACCCCACCCCGCGGCCCGTACCGCCGCCGCGGCACCCCTGCCGCCCGGGCTGGAGAAGATCCGCGCCGCCGAGGCCGTCAAGCTCTACGGCAACGCCGCCGAGCGCCCGCTCGCGGAGCGCAAGTCCTCGCTGCTCTCGCTCGGCGACAGCGAGATCTCCGGCGAGGGCGTCGGCACCTACGAGCCGGGCACGAACGGCCCGGACAACTGGTGCCACCGCTCGCCCGACGCCGCCATCCACCGCACCGGCATCCCCGCGGACGTCACCTACAACGTCGCCTGCTCCGGGGCCTACACGGGCAACATCCGCATCGGCGGCTCCAAGCAGTACGCGGACGAGCTCGTCCAGAGCGACAGCCTCGCGATCAAGGCCCGCAACACCCGCGTGAAGCTGGTCCTGCTCGTCGCCGGCGCCAACGACGACCTGCAGTTCGGGCCCGTCATGACCGACTGCGTCACCCGCTACCTGACCCTCCAGGGCACCTGCGAACCCAAGTACGCCCCCGGCTGGCAGGCCCGCGTCGACGGCCTCGTGCCCAAGGTCGAGCAGACCGTACGGGACCTGCGCACGGTCATGAAGGACGCCGGCTACGCCGACGGCGACTACAAACTCGTCCTCATGGGCTACCCGAGCCCCATCGGCCCCGACTTCGAGGACAACCCGTCCTTCCCCGGCAAGCTCCCCGGCGGCTGCGTCGGCTACACCTCCGACGCCGCGTGGGGCCGCAACGCCGCCGTGCCCGCCTTCGAGCGCGGCATGCGCCGGGCCGCCCGCGACACCGGAGCCCTCTACCTCGACAACTCCCGCCTCTTCCACGGCCACGAGGTGTGCACGGACAACACCTGGGCCCGCGGGCTCTACGTCGACGTGACGAACCCCTTCCCGCCGAACGAGAACTCCGTCCGGCAGTCCTTCCACCCCAACCAGCGCGGCCACGGCGCGTTCGCGTCCTGCCTGACCCAGCTCTACCGCTCCGGCTGGCAGGAGGCCGGCTGCGCCGACCCCGCGAGCACGGGCACGCCCGTACTGACCAAGGGCGGGTGGGACGACGCCTTCCGGCCCCTGAAGAACGAGGCCACCGGCACCTGCGTCGACGCCTACGCGGCGAGCAGCCGCAACGGGACCACCGTCGGCGGCTGGGACTGCACGGGCAACCGCAACCAGGACTGGGCCTACGACTCCGGCACCAAGGCGCTGCGGACGGCGCTGTCGCACGACCGGTGCGTGGACGTTCCCGGCGGGAAGTACGCGGCGGGGACGGCCGTGGTGCTGTGGGACTGCCACGGCGGCGGGAACCAGCAGTTCGTACGGGACGGGGCGACCGTGCGGCCGGCTGCGGCCGGTGGGTTGTGCCTGACGCTGGGAGCGGCCAAGGAGCCCGTGCGGTTGCAGGCGTGCGACGGTTCCGCCCGGCAGCGGTTCGCCTGAGGCGCGGTTCGGCACCGCCGGACCGCCGCATCGTGGTTTCCCGCCGTGCGGCGGAACGAGAGGACGGGCCCCGCTTGCGCGGGGCCCGTCCACGTGTCAGCTGGTGCGGACCGGAATCGACGTGAACGTCGGCGCCGGGGCCGGATCCACGAAGAAGTCGTTGCCCTTGTCGTCCACGACGATGAACGCCGGGAAATCCTCGACCTCGATCTTCCAGACCGCCTCCATGCCGAGCTCCTCGTACTCCAGGACCTCGACCTTCTTGATGCAGTCCTGCGCGAGGCGGGCCGCCGGGCCGCCGATCGAGCCGAGGTAGAAGCCGCCGTGGCCGCCGCACGCGTCGGTGACCTGCTTGCTGCGGTTGCCCTTGGCGAGCATCACCTTGGAGCCGCCCGCGGCCTGGAACTGCTCGACGTAGGAATCCATGCGGCCGGCCGTCGTCGGGCCGAAGGAACCGGACGCGTAGCCCTCGGGGGTCTTGGCCGGGCCGGCGTAGTAGACCGGGTGGTCCTTGAGGTACTGGGGCATCTCCTCGCCCGCGTCCAGCCGCTCCTTGATCTTCGCATGTGCGATGTCGCGGGCCACGACGAGCGGTCCGGTAAGCGAGAGCCGGGTCTTCACGGGGTACTTGGTCAGCTCCGCGAGGATCTCGTCCATGGGCCGGTTGAGGTCGATCCGGACGACGTCGCCCTCCGACTCCAGGTGCTCGTCGGTGGTCTCGGGGAGGAAGCGCGCCGGGTCCGTCTCCAGCTGTTCCAGGAAGACGCCCTCGGGCGTGATCTTCGCGAGCGCCTGGCGGTCGGCGGAGCAGGAGACGGCGATGGCGACCGGGCAGGACGCGCCGTGGCGCGGGAGGCGGACGACGCGCACGTCGTGGCAGAAGTACTTGCCGCCGAACTGGGCGCCGATGCCGATCTTCTGCGTCAGCTCGAAGACCTTGTCCTCCAGCTCCTTGTCGCGGAAGCCGTGGCCGAGCGCGGAGCCCTCCTCCGGCAGCTCGTCCAGGTAGTGCGCGGAGGCGTACTTGGCGGTCTTCAGCGCGTACTCGGCGGAGGTGCCGCCGACGACGATCGCCAGGTGGTACGGCGGGCAGGCGGCCGTGCCGAGCGAGCGGATCTTCTCCTCCAGGAACTTCATCATGCTCGCCTCGTTGAGCACGGCCTTCGTCTCCTGGAAGAGGAAGGACTTGTTGGCCGAGCCGCCGCCCTTGGCCATGAAGAGGAACTTGTAGGCGCCGCCGTCGGTCGCGTACAGCTCGATCTGCGCGGGCAGGTTGGAGCCGGTGTTCTTCTCGTCCCACATGGTCAGCGGGGCCATCTGCGAATAGCGCAGGTTGAGCTCGGTGTAGGCGTCGAAGATGCCGTGCGAGAGGGCCTTCTCGTCCTCGCCCCCGGTCAGCACGTTCTGGCCGCGCTTGCCCATGACGATGGCCGTGCCGGTGTCCTGGCACATCGGCAGCACGCCGGCCGCGGCGATGTTGGCGTTCTTGAGCAGGTCGAGCGCGACGAAGCGGTCGTTGGGGGACGCCTCCGGGTCGTCGAGGATCTTCCGCAGCTGCGCGAGGTGGGCCGGGCGCAGGTAGTGGGAGATGTCGTGCATCGCCTCGGCGGCCAGCTTGCGCAGCGCCTCCGGCTCCACCTTAAGGAACGTGCGGCCGTCGGCCTCGAAGGTCGACACGCCCTCGGAGGTGACCAGGCGGTACGGAGTGTTGTCCTCGCCCAGGGGCAGGAGGTCCGTATAAGCGAACTCAGAGGCAGACATGTGCAGCGGGTTCCTCACTCGGCAGGCAGTGGTGGCTGGCGTCCTCGACAGCGTCTACCAGCGTAGGCCGCGCGCGGGGGAGTGGTCTTGTGAGGTAAGGCTCACCCGCGCACCGCCCGCCCCCTATCGCGATCTATCGCGATTGGCTACCCTGCTTGCCGTGGAAGAGCCATCGTTCGAAAAGCACTCCCTTGAGAAGCGCCCGCAGCAGGGCGCGCCCGCGCCCGCTCCGGCCGCCGAGCCGCCCGCGCTGCGCGCCTCCGACGCCGACCGCGACCGCTTCGCGGACATCCTGCGCAACGCCATGGCGGAGGGGCGGATCACCGCCGAGGAGCACTCCGAGCGGATCGGCGAGGTCTACCGCGCCAAGACGCTCGGCGAGCTGGAGCCGCTGGTGAGCGACCTGCCGGCGGCCGGCCGGGCCGAGCCCGCGGCGCCCGCCCGCCCCTACGAGGCCCCGGCGCGCCCACTCGGCGCGGCCCCCGCCGAGAACCTCGTCGCGGTCTTCGGCGGCGCGACGCGCAAGGGGCGCTGGCGGGTGAGCCGGCGCACGAACGCGTTCGCGCTTTTCGGCGGCATCGAGATCGACCTGACCGAGGCGGTCTTCGAGCAGCAGGAGATCGTCATCAACGCCACCGCCATCTTCGGCGGCATCGAGATCAGGGTCCCGGAGAACGTGACCCTGCGCTCCACGGGCACCGGGATCTTCGGCGGCTTCGACGTGAAGACGGTCGAGGCGCCGGACCCCGACGCACCGGTCGTCTCCCTCACCGGATTCGCGGTCTTCGGCGGTGTGGACGCGAAGCCGAAGCGGGGCAAGCGGCTCAAGAACCTTCGCGCGGGCGGCTGATGGCGGTCCGCGCGGCGGCCCCCCGGAGCCCCGCGCGGCCTGTTGCCGGAAACTTACTGCGGGTTACCGCGTTCCGCTCATGGCAACGGTGTGAATAAGCACGCGCACAGCGGGTAAAGCTTGGTGCATCGTCTCTCGTACGGCTGCCGGTGCGAATGGCCGTGCGCAGTGGAGGCGGGCAAGGGTGACTCAACCGGCCAAGTAAAAGCCGTCGTCAGGAGTAGACCGTGCTGCTACCGCATCAGCCCCTGCAGGAAGCCGCCGTACCGTCCCCGCGGATTTCGTCCGCGCGGGATCAGGCCGGCCCCTGGCATTCGGAGGCGGTGTGCCGCCGGGATGAAGCCGGGCTCTTCTTCGCACCATCCAAGGAACCGACCGCTGCCCGGTTGTCGCGCGAAGAGGCGGCCAAGCGCGTGTGCGCGCGATGCCCCGTGATGGTCGAGTGCCGCGAGCACGCCTTGCTGCAGCCGGAGCCTTACGGGGTGTGGGGCGGTCTCACCGCCGCCGAGCGCCGGGTGGTGCTGGCCCGCCGGCGCCGGCGCGAGGCGGAATTGGCTCGCGCCACGCGGGTCGCCGCGGCGGGCTGACGTCCCGGTCGGCGGGGGCTGACGTCCTCGATCGCCGGACAGGCTCGAGTGCGGCCGGGCCCGGCCGCAACTCAGCCCGTCCGGCGTTTGAGGACGAGCGCGCCCGCAGGGCGCACGATCGGTCAGCTGGGGCGCTCGAAGTCCACCGTGCTGTAAGCCCGCAGCTTCGACAGGCGATGCGTCGAATCGATCTGCCGGATCGTGCCCGACTTCGACCGCATCACCAGCGACTGCGTGGTCGCCGTCTCCGCGCGGTACCGCACCCCGCGCAGCAGCTCGCCGTCGGTGATGCCGGTCGCCACGAAGAACACGTTCTCGCCGCTGACCAGGTCGTTCGTCTCCAGAACGCGATCGAGGTCGTGGCCCGCGTCGATCGCGCGCTGCCGCTCCTCGTCGTCCTTCGGCCACAGCCGGGCCTGGATGGTGCCGCCCATGCACTTCATCGCGCAGGCCGCGATGATGCCTTCCGGCGTGCCGCCGATGCCCAGCAGCAGGTCCACGCCGGTGCCCTCGCGGGCCGCCATGATCGCGCCGGCGACATCGCCGTCGGCGATGAACTTGATGCGGGCGCCCGCCTCGCGGATCTCCTTGACCAGGCCGTCGTGGCGGGGGCGGTCCAGGACGACGACGGTGACGTCCTCGGGCGAGGAGTGCTTCGCCTTGGCGATCCGGCGGATGTTGACCGCGACCGGCGCGGTGATGTCGACGAAGTCGGCCGCCTCGGGGCCGGTGACCAGCTTGTCCATGTAGAACACCGCGGACGGGTCGAACATGGTGCCGCGGTCGGCGACGGCCATCACGGACACGGCGTTGGCCATGCCCTTGGCGGTGAGGGTCGTGCCGTCCACCGGGTCGACGGCGACGTCGCACTCGGCACCGGTGCCGTCGCCCACGCGCTCGCCGTTGTAGAGCATCGGGGCGTTGTCCTTCTCGCCCTCGCCGATGACGACGACGCCGTTCATCGACACGGTGCCGATCAGCGCGCGCATGGCCTTGACCGCGGCGCCGTCCGCGCCGTTCTTGTCACCACGGCCGACCCAGCGGCCCGACGCCATGGCGCCTGCCTCGGTGACCCGGACGAGCTCCAGGGCGAGGTTGCGGTCGGGTGCCTCGGGGCTGACCTCGAGCTGGGACGGCAGATGATGCTCGGTCATCGGAGCGCAACCTTTCTGTACGGCGAGGGCCGCAGGGACCCCTCTCCCCCGAAAGGGGCAGAAGGTGAGGGTGCTGATGACTTTATCTGCTCACTGCGAGAGTGAGCAGAGGGCCCCACGCATGAGCGGCGTCAAGGCTCCCGGAGGGGCCGCGGGAAGATCGGCCGGGCCATGGGGGACGATGGGGGCGTGGCAGGTAGGAATCCCAAGGCGCAGACCGTACGGAACATGATGCTCGCGATGGCGGCGGTGATCCCCGTGGCCTTCGTCAGCTATGTCTTCATCCCGCACGACGAGGACAACGACCCGGTGCGCACCGTCGACTACCGCGTCGAGCTCGACACGGCGCGGCGCGCGGCGCCGTACCCGGTCGCGGCCCCCGCCGGGCTCGGCGGCGACTGGCGCGCCACCTCCGTCTCCTACAAGGCGGGCGGCAAGGAGGGTTCCGTCTGGCACCTGGGCTTCCTCGACCCGGACACCGAGTACGTGGCCGTCGAGCAGAGCGACGGTCCGCCCGGGGCCTTCATCGACGACGCGAGCCGGCGCGCGGTGAAGACGCCGAAGACGCAGCGCGTCGGCGACGCCACGTGGCGGCAGTACGAGGGCGAGAAGTACAACGCGCTCGTGCGGGAGGAGAAGGGCGTGACCACGGTCGTCACCGGGACCGCCTCCCACGAGCGGCTCATGCAGATGGCCGCCGCGCTCAAGGCCGAGAAGGGCGCCGTGAAGGGCGCCGGGAACGGCTAGAGCGCGACGGCCGGGTGCTGCCGGTGTCCCGCGCGGGACCGGGCGCGGGGCTCAGACGGTGGTGACGACCTGCTCGTAGGACAGGCGCGGCGAGCGCGGGCGGTAGGCGCCCTCCGCGGCCGGCTTGCCGATGTTGACGATCATCAGCGGGGTGTGGTCGTCGTCCAGGAACTCCTTCTGGACGCCCGCGAAGTCGAAGCCGGTCATCGGGCCGGCGGCCAGGCCGGCGGCGCGGATGCCCAGGATGAAGTAGCCGGCCTGCAGCGCGCCGTTGGCCGCGGCGGACTTCTCACGGACGGGGCGCTCCGCGAAGAAGACGTCCTTGGCCTGCGGGAAGGCCGGGAACAGCGTCGGCAGCTCCTCGTGGAACTCGTTGTCCGTGGCGAGGATCGCCACCAGCGGGGCGCTCACGGTCTTGTCGCGGTTGCCCTCGGCCATGAGGGGCGCGAGGCGCTCGCGGGCCTCCTCGGAGCGGATCAGCACGATGCGCAGCGGCGACTGGTTGAACGCGGTGGGGGCGTACTTCACCAGGTCGTAGATCGCCTGGATCTGCTCGTCGGTCACCGGCTCGGCGGAGAAGGCGCCGGCGGTGTGGGCCTCGCGGAAGAGCAGGTCCTGGGCGGTGGAGTCGAGGGCGAGGGACATGGGGCACCTACTTGCGTGTGAAACGGGGGGAGGCTTGCGCCACCCACTGTACGACAAGTGGATGAAAATTCAACTGAAACTTCAACAAGTGATGCCGGGCGTGGAGGGGCCCACGCGCTTCTGATGGCGTACGGCCCGGTCAGGCCTGCTCTTCGGAGCCCTCCGGGCCACCCTCGGCAGCTCCGCCGGCCGCTTCCGCCTCCTCCGAGGCCAGCGCCGCGTCCAGCCGGGCCCGCGCGCCCTCCAGCCAGCGCCGGCACACCCTCGACAGCTCCTCGCCGCGCTCCCACAGGGCCAGCGACTCCTCCAGCGTCGTGCCGCCCGCCTCCAGGCGGCGCACGACCTCGATCAGCTCGTCGCGAGCCTGCTCGTACCCCAGCGCATTCGTCGCCGCATCCGTTGTCGTCGCCATGGCCACCAGCCTATGCGGGGGGTCCGACAGCGGGCCCCGCGACGGAGCCGTCGACGGGCCGCACCGTGAACTCGCCCTCCGCGACCCGGGCCCGCAGCTCCTCGTCCGCGCTCACCTCCGCCGCGGCCCGCACCACCGAGCCGTCCGCGTGCTGCAGCACGGCGTAGCCCCGGCGCAGCGTCGCCGCCGGGGAGAGGGCCACCACGCGCGCGTGCGTGTGCGACAGCTCCGAGTCGGCGCGGTCCAGCAGGTGGCCGAGGGTGCGGCGGGCCCGGTCGGTGAGCGCCTCGACCTGGGCCTCGCGCTCCTCCACCATCCGCTGCGGGCGCTGCACGCACGGCCGGGCCCGTACGGACGCCAGGCCGCGCTCCTCGCGGTCCAGGTGCGCCGTGACGCAGCGCAGGGCCCGCTCGCGCAGCTGGCGCACGCGGGCCAGCTCCTCGCCGACATCCGGCACGACGCGCTTCGCCGCGTCCGTCGGCGTCGACGCGCGCAGGTCGGCGACCAGGTCCAGCAGCGGCGAGTCCGGCTCGTGGCCGATCGCCGACACCACCGGCGTGCGGCACGCGGCCACGGACCGCACCAGGCGCTCGTCCGAGAACGGCAGCAGGTCCTCCACGCTGCCGCCGCCGCGCGCCACGATGATCACGTCCACGTCCGGGGCCTTGTCGAGCTCCTCGACGGCCTCGATGACGCGCGGCACCGCGTGCACGCCCTGCACGGGCACGTTGCGGACCTCGAAGCGGACCGCGGGCCAGCGGTGCCGGGCGTTCTCCAGGACGTCCCGTTCGGCGGCCGAGGCCCGGCCGCAGACCAGGCCGATCAGCTGCGGCAGGAACGGCAGCGGCCGCTTGCGGTCCGCCGCGAACAGGCCCTCCGCGGTGAGGGACCGCTTCAGCTGCTCCAGCCGCGCCAGCAGTTCCCCGACGCCCACCGGCCGGATCTCCGCCGCCCGCAGGGACAGCTGGCCGCGCGGCGCGTACCACTCCGGCTTGGCGTGCACGATGACGCGCGCGCCCTCCGCGACGATGTCGGCCACCCGGTCGAAGACCGCGCGGTAGCAGGTGACGGACAGCGAGACGTCGTGCGCCGGGTCGCGCAGCGTCAGGAAGACGACGCCGGCGCCCGGGCGGCGGGAGATCTGCGTGATCTGCCCCTCGACCCACACCGCGCCGAGCCGGTCGATCCAGCCGCCGATGAGCCGCGACACCTGCCCCACGGGGACGGGGGCTTCGGGGGACGTGTTGAGGGCCATGGGCTGAGCGTAGTGGGGGGTGCTGACACGTACGGGTCCGGTTCGCCGCGTATTCCGCCGGACCCTCGCCGTTGTGGTTGCGCGCCGCGGCGGCGGTCATGAGAGGCGAGGCCTCTCGACCGGTGGATCCGGCGCGCCGAAAAATGCCGGGCCGCGCTCAAGAAGGGCCCGCCGTCGCGGCGTGTAAGCACCGCGGGGCGGTCCGGTGGTGGTTGCGCGCCGCGGCGGCGACCCGCCCTGCGTCGGCGGCACTGCGCTACGCCGGACCCCTGCGGAGCACCTCTGCGGCGCAGTCCGGCGGTGCCGGAAGCCCGCTCGCCACCGCGTCGGCGACCCGCCACCGCGGAGGTGCTCCGCCCCGCGTCAGCGACCCGCCCCGCGTCGGCGCCCCCCGCGCCGGCGGCACCGCGCTACTCCGGACCCTTGCGGAGCACCTCCGCCCCGAGGACCCCCAGCCCCGCCACCAGCCACAGCCCGCCCACGATCTGGGCCGTGGCCGCTGCCTTGGCGATCACCGCGATCACCACCGCCAGCCCCAGCAGCGGCACCACCACATGCCGTACGGGCCTCAGCTCGCGGCCCCGTCTGCGGACCGCGAACCAGCCGATCACCGACAGGTGCAGCAGCGCGAAGGCCACCAGCGCCCCCACGTCCACGACCGACACCAGCCGGTCCAGCCCGTCGTCCCGCCGCGCCGCCCACACCGCCGCCACCAGGTTGACCGCCGCCGCCCCCAGCACGGCGACGCGCGGGACGCCGGACGCCCGGTCCACCTTCGACAGCACGCCGGGCAGCCTCCGGTCGCGCGCCATCGCGAACAGCAGCCGCCCCGACGCGGCCTGCCCGGCCAGCGCCGCGAACGCCGCCCCGACGGCCTTGCTGACCGCCACCAGGTCGTGCAGCCAGGGGCCCGTGGCCGAGTCCACCGTGTCGTAGAACGCCGAGCCCTGCGCGGCCGGCTTCGCCGCCAGCTCCGCCGACGACATGGGCTCCAGCAGCGCCGCCAGGTACGTCTGGACGACGAAGAGCACGCCCGCCACCGCCAGGCACGTCACCACGGCCCGCGCCACCCGCTCCGAGCCCCCCGCCGCCTCCTCCGCGAAGGCTGCGATCGCGTCGAAGCCCAGGTACGACAGGACCGCCACCGAGACCGCCGCGACCACCGCCTCCGTGGTGAAACCGGCCTCGCCGGTCAGCGGCGACAGCCAGTCCCGCTGCGCCCCGCGGTCCGAGAGCGCGAAGATCGCGCAGACCACGAAGACCAGCAGGACGGCGATCTCCATCGCCAGCACCAGGAAGCCGACGAGGGCGGCCGTCCGCACGCCCGCGAGGTTCAGAGCGGTCGTCACCGCCACCGCGACGGCCGTCCACACCCACTGCGACACCGACGGCACCAGCGCGTGCAGGGCGATGCCCGAGAAGAGGTAGGCCACCGCCGGGATCAGGAGGTAGTCCAGCAGCGCCATCCAGCCCGCGATGAACCCAGGACCCTCACCCAGGCCCACGCGCGCGTAGGTGTAGACCGAGCCGGCCTGCGGGGCGACCCGCACCATCTGCGCGTACGAGAACGCCGTGAAGGCCATCGCGACGGTCGCGACGACGTAGACCAGCGCCACCGCCCCGTGCGACTTCGCGTCCAGCGTGCCGAAGATGCCCACCGGCGCCATGGGGGCGATGAAGAGCATCCCGTAGACGATCAGGTCGCGGAGGGTGAGGGTGCGGTGGAGCTTTCCGTCGGTGCCGCCGGGCGCTGCGGTCACGGGTGCGGTCATGGGCTGCCCCTGGAACGGACGAGAGCTGACAGGCGGGAGCTGACGGAACGGACGGGAGCTGACGGAATGGACGGGAGCTGACGGAATCGCGGCTTCCGTCATCGTGCCCCACCCGGCCGCCCGCCGCCGGTCGGCACCGCGGGCCCTTACGATGGACGGCATGACTGCACCCACCGCCCGCAAGGTCCTCCTCGCCGCCCCCCGTGGCTACTGCGCGGGTGTGGACCGCGCCGTGATCGCCGTCGAGAAGGCCCTGGAGCAGTACGGCGCCCCCGTCTACGTGCGTCATGAGATCGTCCACAACAAATACGTGGTGAAGACCCTGGAGAAGAAGGGCGCGATCTTCGTCGACGAGACGGCGAAGGTGCCCGAGGGCAACATCGTCATCTTCTCCGCGCACGGCGTCGCCCCGGTCGTGCACGAGGAGGCCGAGCGCGGCAAGCTCGCCACGATCGACGCCACGTGCCCGCTGGTCACCAAGGTCCACAAGGAAGCCGTCCGCTTCGCCAAGGAGGACTACGACATCCTCCTGATCGGTCACGAGGGCCACGAGGAGGTCATCGGCACCAGCGGCGAGGCGCCCGACCACATCACTCTGGTCGACGGCCCCGGCGACGTGGCGGGCGTCGAGGTGCGCGACCCGGACAAGGTCGTCTGGCTCTCCCAGACCACGCTCTCGGTGGACGAGACCATGGAGACCGTCGGCGCGCTGCAGCAGAAGTTCCCCAACCTGCTCTCCCCGCCGTCGGACGACATCTGCTACGCCACGCAGAACCGGCAGACCGCGGTCAAGCAGATGGGCGCCGACGCCGACCTGGTGATCGTCGTCGGTTCGAAGAACTCCTCGAACTCCGTCCGCCTGGTCGAGGTCGCCCTCGGCGCCGGCGCCAAGGACGCCCACCTCGTGGACTACGCCGACGAGATCGACGAGGCGTGGCTGGACGGCGTCTCCACGGTCGGCGTGACCTCGGGCGCCTCCGTCCCGGAGATCCTCGTCGAGGGCGTCCTGGAGTGGCTCGCCCAGCGGGGCTACGGCGACGTCGAGACCATCACCTCCGCCCAGGAGAGCATCACCTTCTCGCTGCCCAAGGAGCTGCGCCGCGACCTGCGCGCGGAGGCGGCCGGGAAGCTGGCCGGGGGCGAGTCCGCCTAGGGACTCCGCCTGCTGGGGAGTCCGCCTGAGGGCTCCGCCGGACACCCGCGCAGGGGCCCTGCGCACATGGCCACCACGCCGTAGCGTGGTGGCCATGAACGTATTCGGCGTGGACATCGGCGGATCGGGCATCAAGGGCGCGCCGGTCGACGTGACGCGGGGCGAGCTCACCGAGGAGCGCTTCAAGGTGCTCACTCCCCGCCCGGCGACCCCGGACGCGGTCGCGGACTGCGTCCGGCAGGTCGTGGAGCACTTCGGGCGGCCCTCCGGGACCGTCGGGGCGACGTTCCCCGGCGTGGTCGTCGGCGGCACGACCCGTACGGCCGCCAACGTCGACAAGGCCTGGGTCGGCTGGGACGCCGCCTGGCTGCTCGGCGAGCAGCTCGGCGTTCCGGTCACCGTGGTCAACGACGCCGATGCGGCGGGGCTGGCGGAGATGACCCACGGCGCCGGCCGGGGCCGCAAGGGCACCGTGATCATGCTGACCTTCGGCACCGGCATCGGCAGCGCCGTCTTCAGCGACGGCAAGCTCGTGCCCAACACCGAGCTGGGCCACCTGGAGCTGCAGGGCCACGACGCGGAGACCCGCGCCTCGACCCGCGCCAAGGAGGAGGAGGGCCTGAAGTGGCACCACTGGGCCCGGCGCGTGGAGCGCTACCTCGCCCACGTGGAGATGCTGTTCTCGCCCGAGCTGTTCATCATCGGGGGCGGGGTGAGCCGCAAGGCGAACAAGTTCCTGCCGCTGATCGAGGGCGTCAGCGCCGAGATCGTGCCTGCTGAGCTGGAGAACAACGCGGGGATCGTGGGGGCCGCGATGGCCGCTGCCGCTGCAGCCGGCGCAGCCGTGCCTGTTTCCGCCGTCTGATGAGCGCGACCCGGCGGGCGAGCGCGACGAGTGCGGTCAGCAGCGTGCCCGTGTAGAGCCAGCCCGCGTTGAGCGACAGCAGGGTGACCAGGCCCATGACCCTGCTGCCCACGCCGCTCCCGGTGTCCACCAGGGGCACCGCCCCCACCGCGAAGGCGATGGGGGCGGCGACCGGCGCGGTGGCCAGGTCGGCCGGGCGCACCCACAGGGCGCACACCGTGCCCGCCAGCAGGAAGCAGATCCCGTAGAAGCCGGGGGAGCCGCCCGCGCGGGAGTCCAGCCAGCCCGTCCCGAGCATCCACAGGGTGGTCAGCAGGCCGCTGCCGAGCCCGGTCAGCCGGGGCGCCGGCAGCCGCCCCAGGCCCCGCGGCCGCGGGGCGGAGGGCTCGCCGCGGGGCCGGCGGAGGCCGGCGCCCGCGCCCTGTCCCGCGGGCGCCGCCGGCCGCGGCACGGGAGGGACACGGCGGGCCTTGCCCCGGGGCGTGCGCGTGCTGGGTTGCTCCACCCGACCAAACTAGGTCGGCGGGCGGGAGGAATCCGGCGCGGGACACGCGGTTTGGGCCACCTTGGCCGTGCGTTCGACTGATAGTCCGCACGGGGCCGCCGGGCGGGTGGACCCGTAGACTGGATGACCGGCCCGGCAGTGGGCCATGACCGGCCCGCCACGGGCCGCGGACCCTCTGGAACCTACGGGAAGTCGCCACGTGTCGCTCACGATCGGAATCGTCGGTCTGCCGAATGTCGGCAAGTCGACCCTGTTCAACGCCCTGACCAAGAACGACGTGCTGGCGGCCAACTACCCGTTCGCCACCATCGAGCCGAACGTGGGCGTCGTCGGCGTGCCCGACCCCCGGCTGCAGAAGCTGGCGGAGATCTTCGGCTCGCAGAAGATCCTGCCCGCCACGGTCGACTTCGTCGACATCGCGGGCATCGTCCGCGGCGCCTCCGAGGGCGAGGGCCTGGGCAACAAGTTCCTCGCGAACATCCGCGAGTCCGATGCGATCTGCCAGGTCATCCGCGCCTTCAAGGACGAGAACGTCGTCCACGTCGACGGCAAGGTCTCGCCCAAGGACGACATCGAGACGATCAACACCGAGCTGATCCTCGCCGACCTGCAGTCGGTCGAGAAGGCGGTCCCGCGCCTGACCAAGGAGTCGCGCCTCCAGAAGGAGAAGGTCGCCGTCCTCGCCGCCGTCGAGGAGGCGAAGGGGATCCTGGAGTCGGGCCAGACCCTGTTCTCCGCGGGCATCACCAAGGGCACCGAGCGCGGTGACCTGCTGCACGAGCTGCACCTGCTCACCACCAAGCCCTTCCTCTACGTCTTCAACGTGGACGAGGACGAACTGGTCGACGAGGAGTTCAAGAACGAGCAGCGCGCGCTGGTCGCCCCGGCCGAGGCCATCTTCCTCAACGCCAAGATCGAGTCCGAGCTCATCGAGCTGGACGACGAGGAGGCGCTGGAGCTGCTGCAGTCCATGGGTCAGGACGAGCCCGGTCTGGCCACCCTGGGCCGCGTCGGCTTCGACACCCTGGGCCTGCAGACCTACCTCACCGCCGGTCCCAAGGAGACCCGCGCCTGGACCATCAAGAAGGGCGCCACGGCCCCGGAGGCGGCCGGTGTGATCCACACCGACTTCCAGAAGGGCTTCATCAAGGCCGAGGTCATCTCCTTCGACGACCTGGTCGCCACCGGCTCCGTCGCCGATGCCCGTGCCGCCGGCAAGGCGCGCATGGAGGGCAAGGAGTACGTGATGGCCGACGGCGATGTCGTCGAGTTCCGGTTCAACGTCTGACCTGTCCTGGTCTGATCTGTTTTCGAGAAGGGCCGACCCCCTCGGGGTCGGCCTTTTTCGTTGCCATTTTTAGTAACGGAGCGTGTTTGCCGTGCGGGGCTTGGGTATGCATGGCCCGGTGCATATTTGCGGATGTGCCGGGGGGTAGTGCTCGCTGCATGTGTGGGCGCTGCCGTCAACTAAGCGTCCCTGAGCTGCAATTCACTACATCTAGTGAATCCATGGCCTTGAGTTGCGGATCGCAACCATGGGTTGCCAAGCTGTTGCGGACTGTCAACCTGTTGGGAGTGGCCGTGGCCTTCGGTGACCAGCCCGCGTACCTTCGAGTGGCCGGCGATCTGCGTCAGAAGATCGTCGCCGGTGAGTTGCCGCCGCATACCCGGCTGCCCTCCCAGGCGCGCATCCGGGAGCAGTACGGCGTCTCGGACACCGTGGCCCTGGAGGCCCGCAAGGTCCTGATGGCGGAGGGCCTGGTGGAGGGCCGCTCCGGTTCCGGCACGTATGTGCGGGAGCAGCCCGTCCCGCGCACCCTCGTCCGTACGGGGTACCGCCCGGCCGGCGAGTCGACGCCCTTCCGCCAGGAGCAGGCGGACAGCCGGGTCAAGGGCACCTGGGAGTCGCGCAGCGAGCAGGTCCCGGCGGATTCCGTCGTGGCCCGCCGGCTGCGCATCGCCACGGGCGACCGCACGATGCGCACCGACTACGTCTTCCGGGCCCAGGGGGAGCCCGTCATGCTCTCCACCTCCTGGGAGCCCCTGTCCGTCACCGGGCGCAGCCCGGTGATGCTCCCCGAGGAGGGGCCGCTGGCCGGCCGCGGCGTGGTCGAGCGCATGGCCGCCATCGACCTCATCGTGGACAACGTCGCGGAGGAGGTCAGCGCCCGGCCGGGGCTCGCGGAGGAGGTTCTGGCGCTGGGCGGGGTCCCCGGCCACTGCGTCGTCGTCGTCACGCGGACGTACTTCGCGGGCGGCTGCCCCGTCGAGACGGCCGAGATCGTCGCCCTGGCCGATCGCTACCGCGTCGCGTACCACCTGCCGGTGAAGTAGCCGTAACGTGACTGTGAAGCCGTCATGACACGGCTGTGACGTACGGACGGTGCCGTGGTGACGGTGCCGTCCGCCGTTCTTTACTCGCGGGTAAGTAGCGCATGGTATGTCCAGGTTTGGCCCGGTTACTCCGGGTCAATTTTTGTGTTGCAAAACTCACATACGCCCAGGTCAGAGGCTTTTCGCGGAATCAAGGCGTCCAAATCGCTCGTACGATGGCGCGGTTTGTGTCCTGCCGTGGGGGAGTAGAGAGAAAAGGAGATCCGGGGCTTGAGTACCGAACAGGGTTCCCACTCGAATTACCGCCGGACCTTGGGCACGACGGCCCTGACGGCCGTCGGTCTCGGGTCGATCATCGGCTCCGGCTGGCTTTTCGGTGCCGAGCGCGCCGCTGTTCTGGCCGGGCCGGCCGCCATCTTCGCCTGGGTCATCGGCGCCATCGTGGCGCTGACCATCGCCCTCACCTACACCGAGCTCGGCTCGATGTTCCCGAAGGCCGGCGGCATGGTGCGCTACGGCCAGTACTCGCACGGCTCGCTGGCCGGCTACATGGCGGCCTGGGCCAACTGGATCGCCATCGTCTCCGTGATCCCGGGTGAGGCGACCGCCTCGATCCAGTACATGAGCTCGTGGAAGTTCGACTGGGCGGGCAAGCTCTTCGACGGCAAGGAGCTCACGGGCACCGGCCTCGCCGCCGCCAGCGTCCTGGTCGTCTTCTACTTCTTCCTGAACTGGTTCGCGATCACCCTGTTCGCCAAGACGAACAACGCGATCACCGTGTTCAAGGTCGTCGTGCCGGCGCTCACCGCGGGCGCGCTGATCTTCGCGCACTTCGACACCAGCAACGTCGGCTCCGCCCACGGCGGCTTCGCCCCCAACGGCTGGAGCGCCGTCTTCAGCGCCGTCGCCGTCGCGGGCATCGTCTGGGCCTTCAACGGCTTCCAGTCGCCGCTGAACATGGCCGGCGAGGCCCGCAACCCGGGCAAGTCGCTGCCGAAGGCCGTCGTCGGCTCCATCCTGATCGCGCTGGTCATCTACATCGCGCTGCAGGTCGCCTTCCTGATGGCCGTCCCGGCCGCGGACCTCTCCGGCGGCTGGAACACGCTGGCCTACAAGTCGCCGCTGGCCGACCTCTCCATCACCTGGGGCCTGAACTGGCTCGCGCTGCTGCTGTACGCGGACGCCTTCATCTCCCCGTCCGGCACCGGCATGATCTACGCGGCCACCACCTCGCGCATGATCAACGGTGTCCAGGAGAACGGTCACCTGCCGAAGGTCTTCGGCAAGGTCGACCCCAAGACCGGTGTGCCGAAGCCGGCCCTGCTGCTCAACCTGGTGATCTCCTTCATCTTCCTGGCCGTCTTCCGCGGCTGGGGCTCGATCGCCGAGATCGTCGGTGTCGCCACCGTCATCTCGTACATCACCGGCCCCGTCGCCGTGATGTCGCTGCGCCGCCTCGCCCCGGACATGAAGCGCCCGGTCAAGCTGAAGGCCATGCCGGTCATCGCCCCCATCGCGATGATCTTCGGCTCGCTGGTCATGTACTGGGCCCGCTGGCCGCTGACGGGCAAGGTCATCTTCATCATGGCCATCGGCCTGCCGATCTGGGCCTGGTACGAGCTGCGCAAGCCGTGGGCCGAGCTCAAGCCGCACCTGATGGCCGGCGCCTGGATGGTCACCTACCTGCTGGTCATGGCCTTCGTCTCGTGGGCCGGCGGCACCGAGTTCGGCGGCCAGGGCTACCTGGCCCAGGGCTGGGACATCGTGGTCGTCGTCCTGATCGCGCTCGCGTTCTACGCCTGGGGTGTGCGCAGCGCCTGGCGCAACCCGACCCTCGTCGCGACCGAGAAGGAGCTGGCCGCCGCGGAGGCCGCCGAGGCCGCTGCCGGCTCCGGCGACCCGGAGGCGTCCTCCGAGCCCTCCATGGCGAAGTCGTAGCCGGTACGACCTTCCGTGCCGCGCAGGGGCGGCCGAGGGCCCGCAAGGGTCCCCGGCCGCCCCTTCTCGCATCCGCACCCCGGGGGTCCGGTGGCCGAATGCGTGCCTCTTCGTAAAAACACGTATCCGCTGCGTAAAGGTCGGGCGTACGCTCGGGCATATGCGTACTGCGGTTTCTCCGGGAAAAGCCAAGGGGTGTGCGCCGGCGCTCGTGGCGGCGGAAAGGCAGGGGCGATGACAGACAGCGGACCGGTCCTGCCGTGGCTGGTGATCCGCCAGGACGAGAACGGCAACCGCTACCGCGTGGGGCGCTACGCGACCAGGACCGAGGCGGAGAAGGTCGTGGGCCGCCTCGACGGCGACGGCGACCGCCGCCGGCTCTACATAGTCGAACGGATGGGCCGCGCCGCGTCTTGACCTGCGGCCGGCGGGGCGGGTCCGCGCGCCGGCTCCGGTGACCGGGCGTTCCGCCGGGCCCGCGCCGTCGTGGTCCCTCGCCGTGGCGGCGGACACTGAGGCTGCGGATCGCCGGTGCCGGTGCCGGTGCCGTGTCCGGGGTCGCCGGAACACCGCCCGCCGCGGGGGGCATCGCGCCGTTTGCGGCGGGGTGATTTCTCCGGCCGTCGCGGCAGGTAGTCCCGCCGCAGCGGTGAGGTACCACGACGCTGCAGATCGGCGGCGCCGTACTGCCCGTCGGCCCCCTCCGGCCGTCGCGGCAGGTAGTCCCGCCGCAGCGGTGAGGTACCACGACGCTGCAGATCGGCGGCGCCGTACTGCCCGTCGGCCCGGTGCCTGCCGCTGCGTGAAGGCGTCGCGGGCCACCGCCCCCGGTGAGGCGCCGGCGGCCAGGCGCCTACGCTGCTCTGCATGACGAACGTACGCGTGGTCGTGGGCGCAGCCCTCTTCGACGGAGGGCGCCTGCTCGCCGCACGGCGGAGCGCTCCGCCCGAGCTCGCCGGCCGCTGGGAGCTGCCCGGCGGCAAGCTGGAGCCCGGCGAGAGCGCCGAGCAGGCGCTCGTCCGCGAGCTGCGCGAGGAGCTCGGCGTGGAGGCCGAGCCGCTGGAGCGCGTGGGCGGCGAGTGGCCGTTGCGCCCGCCGTACGTGCTGCACGTGTGGACGGCCCGGCTGCTCGCGGGCGAGGCGCGCCCGCTCCAGGACCACGACGAGCTGCGCTGGCTCACCCCCGATGAGGTCGGCGACGTGGACTGGCTCGATCAGGACCGCCCCGCGGTGGCGCTCGCGGCGGGGCTGCTCCGGCGCGCGGAGGCGTGAGCGGGGCGCATTTCGCTACGCCATCTGCCGCACTGGTGACCAGCTCGGACCGCCGGAGAAGGTAGTCACCACCCCATACCGGGTATGTGCTGATTATTCACCCTGAACCGGGTAAACCCGGCGGGTCCGCAGCGGTCTGGGAAGTGGTCGGCGTGAACGACAGCGCAGGGACCTTGGCGTCGACGCCCGGCTTCGCCGAATGGAGCTTCCCTGCCGAGCCCGGGGCCGTCCGCACCGCCCGCACCCTCGTCCGCGACACCCTGCACGACTGGGGCATGGACGGCGTCACCGATGTGACGGTGCTGCTGGTCAGCGAGCTCGTCACCAACTCCCTGCGGTACGCGAGCGGACCGATCGGGGTAAGGATGTACTCCCACGCGGGGCCCACCCTTCTGGTGGAGGTCTCCGACCCGCTCCCCGACCCGCCCCGCGAGCGCGTGGCCGACCCCGACGACGAGGGCGGACGCGGTCTGCAGCTCGTTGCATGCGCCTCCCGCCGCTGGGGAACCCGACGGGGCAGGACCGGGAAGACCGTGTGGTTCGAACTGGGCTTGCCCGGCCACCCGCACGGGGATGACCCATAGCGGGTTGAGACCGTGCTGTGATCGTGAAGTCCGTGTTCCGAAGGGCCCCTGTGCTGGATACTCGGCCTTCTGATGCCGGTGCGAGCACAAGAGCCGGAGGGGACGGGCACGTGAGCGAAAAGCCAGCGGGTGCGGCGGGCGGTTCGGCGCAGGGATCGCGCGCCGTGGAGATGTGGCAGAACAACCCGCCCGGATCCCTCTACGACTACATCCGCGTCGCCTCCTTCTCCCTCGGGCCCGACGGCCGGATCGAGCAGTGGAGCGAGCGCGCCGCCGAGCTCTTCGGGATAACGGCCCGGCACGCCGTCGGCAAGGACCCGCTGGAGGTGCTGGCCCCGGCCGGAGCGCACGGCCGTCCCCAGCCCGCCGCACCATTCATCGGCGAGGGCGGCCTCGACGGGCGCGAGTGGACGGGCCTGATCCCGTATCAGCGAGGCGGCGGTCACGACGCCCCTGACGGCCGGTCAGTGCCCGTCGGCGGTGAGCCGTCCGGCCTCGCCGAGATCTACGTGATGCCCACGCAGAACGAGCGCGGGGAGCGCGCCGCGCTCTGCGTCGCCGTCGACGTCCGGGCGCTGCGCGGAATAGAGACCGACATCGCGGCCTCCGAAGCCGTTTTCGGCCAATCTCCGCTGGGATTCTTCTTCTTCGGCACCGACCTCACGCTGCTGCGCGTCAACGAGAGCTTCGCCCAGACCTTCGGCCGCCCCGCCGACTGGCACCGCGGCCGCACCCCGCACGACTTCCTGCCCCGCGGCGAGGCCGAGCGGCTCACCGCCGCCCTGCGCCAAGTCCTCGACAGCGGAAAGCCCGTGTCGGACATTCAGCTGGTCGGCCCCGTGCCCGGGCACGCCGAGCGCCGCCGCTGGTCGGTCTCGCTCTACCGGCTGCACAGCGGCAGCGGGCGGCCCATCGGCGTCGCCGCCCTCGCCACCGACGTCACCGGCCGGCGCCGCGCCGAGCGCGAGGCCGCCGGCGTCCGCCGCAACCTGGCCCTGCTCAACGAGGCCGGCGCGCGCATCGGCAACTCCCTGGACCTGGAGACCACCGCCCGCGAGCTGCTGGACGTCGCCGTCCCCCAGTTCTGCGACCTCGCCTCCGTCGACCTCTACCAGGGCCTCCTCGCCGGCGACGAGGCCCCGCCCGGGCTCGCCGACGGCAGCGCCGAGCTGCGCCGCGTCGCCTACGCCAGCGCGGTCTCCGGGGCGCCCGTGGCCGGCGGCGAGAAGCCCGTCCAGGTCGGCGAGGTGCACCGCTACGCCTTCCACTCGCCGTGCGCCGCGGCGCTGCGCACCGCGCAGGTGCAGGTCATCCCGCGGCAGGAGGGCGAGGACGGGCCGGAGCTCGGCGCCGTCGTGCAGTCCACCCTCGCCGTGCCGATGGTCGCCCGCGACACGGTGGTGGGGCTCGCGCAGTTCTCCCGTACGAAGGGCAGCGAGCCGTTCGGCGAACGCGACACCGCCCTCGCCGTCGAACTGGCCGCCCGCGCCGCCGTCTGCATCGACAACGCCCGCCTCTACCGGCGCGAGCACGAACGCGCCGTCATCCTCCAGCGCAGCCTGCTGCCTCCCGGCGACCCCGAGGCCGCCGGCCTGGAGATCGCCTGCCGCTACCTGCCCGCCAACGCCGCCACCGAGGTCGGCGGCGACTGGTTCGACGTCATTGAGCTCCCCGGGCACCGCACGGCCCTCGTCGTCGGCGACGTCATGGGCCGCGGCCTGCGCGCCGCCGTCGCCATGGGCGAGCTGCGCACCGCCGTCCGCACCCTGGCCATGCTCGACCTGGAGCCGGCGGAGGTCCTCTCCGCCCTCGACGAGATCGCCCACGGGCTCGGCCGCCCCGGCGGCGGGCAGTCCTCCACGCGCGGCGTACGCGGCGGGGTGCGGGCCGCCGACCTCTCCGAGGTCTACCTGGCCACCTGCGTCTACGCCGTCTACGACCCCGTCACCCGGCGCTGCACCATCGCCAACGCCGGCCACCTCCCGCCCGTCCTCGTCAAGGCCGGCCGCCCCGCCGAGCTGCTCGACGTCCAGCCCGGCATGCCGCTCGGCGTCGGCGGCGAGCTCTTCGAGGAAACGGTCGTCGACCTGCCCGACGGCGCCCTGCTGGCCCTCTACACGGACGGCCTGGTCGAATCCCGCGACCACGCCCTGGACGAGGGCCTGGATGCCTTCCGCGAGGCCCTCACGGGCCCCTCCCGCCCCCTGGAGGAGGTCTGCGAGCACGTCCTCGGCGCGCTCGACACCCACCACGGCGAGGACGACATCGCCCTCCTCATGGCCCGCCTCCGCGGCCTCCCCGACGAGCACGTGGGCGACTGGACGCTCCCCGCCGAACCCCGCTCCGTCGCCCGCGCCCGCGAACTCGCCCGGGAACAGCTCCCGCAGTGGGGCCTGGACAACCTCGTCGACACCACCGAACTGCTGGTCAGCGAGCTCGTCACGAACGCCCTCCGCTACGGCGAGGGAGAAATCCGTCTGCGGTTGCTGCTGGACCGCACCCTCGTCTGCGAGGTCTGGGACGGCGGCCTCGTCCAGCCCCGTCGGCGGCGCGCCCGCGACACCGACGAGGGCGGGCGGGGCCTGCAACTCGTCGGCATGCTCAGCGCGGCCTGGGGCAGCCGCCGCACCCCCCACGGCAAGACCGTCTGGTTCGAGCTGGCCCTCCCGGACGGCGAGTTCCCGGCACCGGACGCGGTGGAGGCGCTGCTGAGCCTGTACTGACGGCCGCCGGAGCGGTGGGCGGCGGGGGCGGCGGGCGGCCGTGCGTGGTGTGATGGCGCCGTGAGCCGCACCCGTACCGCCGCCGAGGACAGCAACCGCCGCATGCTGCGGGCCCGGGACGCGATGGACCGCGCGTACGCGCAGCCGCTGGACGTCCCGGCCCTGGCCCGCATCGCCCACGTCTCGGAGGCGCACTTCACCCGCACCTTCCGGGCCGTGTTCGGCGAGACGCCGCACCGGTACCTGCAGCGCCGCCGCGTCGAACGGGCCATGTTCCTGCTCCGGGAGACCGACCGCAGCGTGACCGACATCTGCTTCGAGGTCGGCTTCGGCAGCCCGGGGACCTTCAGCCGCACGTTCCGCGACATCGTCGGCCGGTCGCCAAGGACGTACCGCAAGGAGGCGGTGTCCGCGGCCGTGCCGACGTGCTTCGCGATGGCGTGGACGCGGCCGAGCGTGTGACGGGCTGACCGAGCAGTTTCGGATAAGTTTTTGTCAGACCCGCCCCGTAGCGTGGTGCCCATGTTCAACGCCATCACGCAATCGCAGATATACGTCCTCGACCAGGACGAGGCCCTCGACTTCTACGTCGGCAAGCTCGGCCTGGAGGTCGCCGCCGACGTCGACTTGGGCTTCATGCGCTGGCTGACCGTCAGCGTCCCCGGCCACCCGGAACGCCAGATCCTCCTGGAGAAGCCGGGCGCCCCGGCGATGTCCGAGGAGACGGCTCAGCAGGTCCGCGAGCTGGTGACCAAGGGCGCGATGGGCGGCTGGCTCATCCTCACCACGGACGACTGCCGCGGCACGTACGAGACGCTGGTGGCCCGGGGCGTCGAATTCACCGAGGAGCCGACCGAGCGCCCGTACGGCATCGACTGCGGCCTCCGCGACCCGTTCGGCAACCGGATCCGCTTCACACAGCCGCGGGGTGCCTAGCGGCTCCCGCCGGGGAGGGGGAGGCGCGCCCAGACCCGGGTGCCCTCGGTGGCGGCGCCGCTCTTGCTGATGCCCCAGCTGCCGTCGCATTCGTGCACGACGGCGGCGAGG
>NZ_JOFL01000015.1 GCF_000719265.1 Streptomyces roseoverticillatus
GTCCACCCTCCTGCGCGGGGTCGCCCCCCCCCTCGCCCCCCCCGCCCGCGCCCCCACCCTCCACCGCGCCCGCACCCCCCCCAACACCCTCGCCGCCCACCGCCTCAGCCTCGGCTACGCCGGCCGTACCGTCGTCGACGGTGTCGACCTCGCCGTCCCCGCCGGTGCCGTCACCGCCGTCGTCGGCCCCAACGCCTGCGGCAAGTCCACCCTCCTGCGCGGGCTCGCCCGCCTGCTCGCGCCCAGCGCCGGCACCGTCACCCTCGACGGCGCCGACATCCACCGCATGCCCGCCCGCGCCCTCGCCCGGCGGCTCGGGCTGCTGCCGCAGCAGGCCGTCGCGCCCGAAGGCGTCACCGTCGAAGGGCTCGTGCGCCTCGGCCGCTACCCGCACCAGCGCATGCTCGCCCCCTGGTCCAAGGCCGACCAGGCCGCCGTCGAAGAGGCCCTCGCCCGCACCGGCACCGACGCCCTGCGCGACCGCCCCGTCGACCAGCTCTCCGGCGGGCAGCGGCAGCGCGCCTGGATCGCGCTCGCCCTCGCCCAGGACACGCCCCTGCTGCTCCTGGACGAGCCCACCACCTTCCTCGACCTGCGCCACCAGCTCGACGTGCTCGACCTGGTCGACGAGCTCAACGCCGAGGCCGGCCGCACCGTCGTGATGGTCCTGCACGACCTGGGCCAGGCCGCGCGCTACGCCGATCACCTCGTCGTCATGTGCGACGGCAGGCCGGCCGCCGCCGGCCCCCCGGCCGACGTCCTCACGGCCGAACTCGTCGAGAAGGTCTTCCAGGTGGAGTGCCGGGTCGTGCCCGATCCGGAGACCGGCACGCCCCTGGTCGTCCCGCGCGCCCGCCCCGGCGGCCGCCGCGCCGGCCGGCGACCCCACTGACCCCACCCCCCGCACCCGCCACCCCCCGCTCCCCACACCGCTCAGACAGGAGTCCGCCGTGACCCACCTCCGACCACCCCTGTACCGGCTGCGCAGAGTGCCGGCGACACTCCTCGCCGTGATCATCGGCACCGCCGTGCTCGCCGCGTGCGGCGGCGGCGACAAGACGAAGGACGAGGACAAGGCCGGCGCCGGCACCGGCTTCCCGCGCACGGTCACCCACGCCATGGGCACCGCCGAGATCAAGCACAAGCCGCAGCGCGTCGTCGTCCTCGACACCGGCGAACTCGACGACGTCACCATGCTCGGCATCGAACCCGTCGGCGCGGTCTCCCCCCACATGAAGACCGAGGGCGGCTTCCCGCAGTACCTCTCGGCGAAGACGAAGGACACCAAGGACGTCGGCCCCATGACCGAGCCGAACATCGAGCGGATCATCTCCCTCAAGCCCGACCTGATCCTGTCCTCCAAGGTCCGCCACGCCAAGGTCTACGACCGGCTCAAGGGCATCGCCCCCACCGTCTTCACCGAGACCACCGGCGCGCCCTGGAAGGAGAACCTCAAGGTGCACGCCCAGGCCCTCGGCCTGGAGAAGGAGGCGCAGGCGGCCATGGCCGCGTACGAGAAGCGCGCCAAGGCCGTCGGAGAGGAGATCAGGAAGAAGAACGGCGGCACGATGCCCACCGCGTCCGTCGTCCGCTTCGTCGCCGGCCCCACCCGGCTCTACCAGAAGGCCTCGTTCAGCGGCATCGTCCTCTCCGACGCCGGCCTGCGCCGCCCCGCTTCGCAGGACGTCGACGCCGCGATGACCGACGTCTCGCCGGAGCAGATCGACAAGGCCGACGCCGACCTCGTCTTCGTCACCGTCGCCGACGACCCGAAGAAGACCCAGCAGGGCGCCGTCCAGGCCAACCCGCTGTGGAAGGGCCTCGGCGCCGTCAAGAACGACAAGGTCGTGCAGGTGCCGGACGAGACGTGGATGTCCGGCATCGGCATCCAGGCCGCGAACCACGTCGTGGACGACATCGCCAAGGCCGCGGGCGTCGACGCCCCCAAGTAGGCCGTCACCGCCCGACGTTCCAGTAGATCCCGTTCCCCGGACCCGCCGCCGGGCCGACACCCCTCCTCCTCACCGGCCCGGCGGCGCCCCCCACAAGCACCCCCGCGCACCCCGCGCACCTCCCCCCACGGCACCACCGTCCCCCCGCAGCCTGCCGAAAGGCGCTCCCGTGCGGCTCCATCTCCTCGCCCTGAACCCGACCGACTCCGTCACCCTCGGCTTCCTGCCCGCGGCCGCCCGCCTCGGACTCGACGTCACCCTCCTCACCGACCAGCCCGTGGCCCACCGCCGCGCGTACGAACAGAGCGTCGCCGACGGCGGCAAACTGCCCGGACTCTCCGTCCTGGGCTGCGACGTCACCGACTTCCGCGAGGTCATCGCGCGCATCTCCGCGCTCGGCCCGGAGGCCCGTCCCGACGCCGTCCTCACCAACAGCGACCACCTCCAGCCCCAGGCCGCCCTGGCCGCCGCCTACTTCGGCCTGCCCGGCAAGGACTGGCGCGCCGCCCTCGACAGCAAGAACAAGGCCCTGCTGCGCCGCCGCCTCGCCGAGGCCGGAGCGGAGGCCGGCGCCGACCCCGTACGCTCCGCCGAACTCGGCCCCGCCGACGAGCCGGAGGGCCTCCCGGCGCTGCTCAAGGAAGCGGACCTGCCCTACCCCTGCGTCGTCAAGCCGCGCGAGGGCGTGGCCAGCGAGGACGTCACCCTCGCCGAGGACGCGGCCGCCCTCGTCCGGCACTGCCACGACATCCGCGCCCGCAGGCCCGGCGCCTCCCTCGTCGTCGAGGAGTACCTGGACGGCGAGCTGCACACCCTGGAGACCCTCGGCGACGGCAGCACCCTGCACGTCCTCGGCTCCTTCCGCACCCGGCTGTCCCCGCTGCCGCACTTCATCGAGGAGCGCCTCGACCTGCTGCCGGAACCGCCGCGGCCGCACACGGAACAGGTGCTCGCCCAGCTGCGCGCCCTCGGCGTCGGCTTCGGCGCCTGCCACACCGAGTACGTGGCCCAGGGCGACCGCGCCCGCCTCATCGAGGTCAACTACCGCGCCATAGGCGACCAGTGCGACATCGCCCTCGCCGACGTCCTCGGCGTCCCCCTCTTCGAGCACATCCTCCGCACTCACCTGGGAGAGCCGCTGCCCGCGGACCTCGGCGCCCGACCTGACGGCAGGCTGCGCGTGGAGTATGTCTGCGCGGACCGCGGGGGTACGCTCGAAAAAGCCCCCCCGGCGAGCGACACCGAGCGTGACGGCGTACGGCTGGTTTACCGGCCGCTGCGCGGCACCGGCGAAACGCACCCGCTCCACGGCACCAACCGCGACTACCTCGGCGTCATCAGGGCGACCGGCACCGACCAGGGCCGGATCGACCAGGCCGTCGAGGCCTTCCTGGCCGCACAGCGCTGGGAGATCATGTCATGAGCCTGACCAGTACGGACGTGGCGGAGGACGACCTCCTGCAGCGCGTCCTGAGCACCCTGCTCCGCGAGGACGCCTACGGCCTGCGCGGCCGCGCCCTCACCGAGCACCGCCCCGACGGGGACTGGCTCCACCTGCGCACCGCCGGCGGGACCGTCCTGCTGCCCGTGGCCCCCGAGGGCTTCCAGTGCGAGATCCAGGCGCGCGAACCCCTCGTCGAGACGGCCGCCGGCACCCTCACCGGCCTGCGCCCCGTCCTCACCCGGCTGCGCACCGCCGTGCCCGCCGAGGACCGGCCCGGCTACGACGCCTTCCTCGCCGAGTGCGAGGAGGCACTGGCCGCCGCGCGCCTGCACGACCGCGTCCGCGACGACGTCACCGCGCACCTCACGGACACCTACGGCCGGCACACCGGCGGCTGGACGGGCCTCGGCGGCTCCCTCGCCTACGACACCCTCGCCGCCTACCGCGACCACCCCGTCTACCCGACCGGCCGCTCCCGCGCCGGCCTCAGCGAGGACGAAATACGCGCGTACGCACCCGAGTTCCACCCGTCCTTCGCCCTGCACTGGCTCGCCCTCCCGCACGGCGCCGTGCGCGGCGACCGCACCCGCCTGCCCGCCTGGTGGCCCACCCCGGCCGCCCTCGGCCTGCGCGGCCTCGACGCCACCCACGTCGCCCTGCCCGTCCACCCGCTCACCGCGGCCGGCCCCCTCGCCGCGGCCCTGCGCGCGGCCGGCCTCGGCGGCACCGCCCGCTACGCCGAGAAGCCCTGGCTGGAGGTGCTGCCCACCCTCTCCACCCGCACCGTCGCCGTCGCCGCCGACCCCGCCACCCACCTCAAACTGCCCCTCGCCACCGCCACCCTGGGCCTGCGCAACAGGCGCACCATCAAGCCCGGCACCCTCCTCGACGGCGAGGTGGGCCAGCGCCTCCTCGACGAGGTGATCGCCCACGAGCCGCGCTTCGCCGGCCGCGTCCTCCTCGCCGACGAACGCACCCACCTGCAGTCCGACCACGAACTCCTCGCCGTCCTCGCCCGCCGCTACCCCGCCGGCCTCCACGACGCCCACGTCCTGCCCGTCGCCGCGCTCCTCGCCCGCACCCCCGGCGGCGCCCTCGTCGCCGACGAACTCGCCGACCGCTACTACGGCGGCTCGCTCGCCGCCCTCCTCGACGCCTACCTCACCCTCCTCCTCGACTGGCACACCACCCTCTTCTCGTACGGCATCGCCCTCGAATCCCACCAGCAGAACACCTCCCTCGTCCTGGACGCCCCCGGCGGGAAGCCCCGGATGCGGCTGCTGCTGAAGGACAACGACGGGCCGCGCGTGTACGCCGTGCGCCTGGCCGCCCGGCTCGGCGGGTCGGCCGCCGACCTCCTCGGCTTCGACGACCGGCGCATCCTCGTCGCCGGCGACGGCCCCGTGGCCGACGTCTTCGCCACCATCACCGTCCACCTGTGCGCCGCCGCCCCCGTCTTCGAGCTCGCCCGGCTCGGCCGCGGCGACCTCGGCGGGCTCCTCGCCCGCCTCCGCGACCGGCTCGCCGAGGCCGTCGAGCGCGTCGCCGGCACCTCGCCCGGCGCCGCCGCCGTCCTGCGCGCCCGCGTCCTCGACGCCGACCGGCTGCCCGTCAAGGCCATGGTCACCGCCGGCACCCTGCTCTCCAAGGAGCGCTCCGGCGCCGCCGACATCAACAAGCACTACGTCCAGGGCCCCAACTACCTGCGGGAAGCCCGGCGATGACGGCCCTCCTCCACGACGGCCGCACCCGCGAGGAACGGCCCGTGCTGCGCAACCGGCAGGTCCACGCCGTCGCCGCCTGCTACTTCGTCGCCTCGTTCGCCGCCCTCGGCCTGCCCCCCTACCTCACCGAGATACTGCCCTCCCTCGGCGACCGCGGCGCCCGCTGGGCCGGGCTGCTCTACATCGTCCCCACCGTCTTCGGCGCCCTCGGCGCACCCCTGTGGGGCCGGCTCGCCGACCGCTTCGGCCGCAAGCGCCTCCTGCTGCGCGCCCAGCTCGGCCTCGCCCTGTCCTTCCTGCTCGCCGGCCTCGCCGACAGCCTGCCCGCCTTCACCGCCGCCCTCGTCCTCCAGGGCATCCTCGGCGGCACCTTCGCCGCCTCCAACGGCTACCTCGCCGCGGCCCTCGACGGCCGCCGGCTCTCCTGGGCGCTCACCCTGATGCAGGGCAGCGCCCGCCTCGCGCTCGTCGCCGCGCCCGTCCTCGTCGGCGGCCTCACGCCCTGGCTCTCCCCGCACCGCCAGTACGCGCTCCTCGCCGTCCTGCCCCTGGCCGCCGCCCTGATGCTGGCCGCCCTCCCCGAACCGCCGCGCACGGCAGAGCCCGCGGCCGCCGCCGCGCCCGCCGAGGCGCCGCCGCCCGGCCCCCTGCGCACGCTCTACGCCCTCGAGTTCGCGTTCGTCCTCGCCACCGTCATCTCCTACCCCTACCTGCTCACCCTGGTCGGCGAACGGCTGCCCGGCCTCGGCCCGTCCGCCGGCGGCGCCCTCTTCGCCCTCCCGCACGCCTGCTACCTGCTGCTCGCCAAGCCCGTCCACGCCGCCGTCGCCCACCGCCCGCACCTCGGCGCCGTCACCGGCTTCGCCTGCGTGGCCGCCGCCCTCGCCGGGCACTGGGGAGCCTCCACCGTCGCCTCGTTCGTGGCGCTGCGGCTGCTCCTCGGCGCCGGCATGACGCTGGGCCTGGTCAGCCTCTCCGCCCTCGCCGCCGAGGCCAGCCGGGGCCGCGGGCCCGGCCGCCTCTTCGGCTCCCTGGAGTTCATATCCAAGGCCGGAGCCGTCGTCGCCGGAGCGGCGGCCGCCGCCGCAACCGGCCTCTGGGGCCCGGCCGCACCCGTCGTCGCAGGATCCGCCGTCGCAGCCCTGACGGCCGTCGTCAGCACCACCACACTCCTCCGCACCCGCTGGAGCCGCTGAATGTCCTCCGCACCCGCCGCCGCCCTCCCCGGCGTGGCCACCGCCGACCACGTGGTCGCCCACACCCTGCTCAACTGCCTGCTCCGCGAGGTCTCCGGGCCCGAGCACCAGACCGCCGTCGCCGACGGCCACCTGCTGCTGCGCCTGCCCCGCTGCGGCGTCCTGCTGCGCGTCGGGCTGCGGCGCGCCTCCCTCATCGGCGCGCACCGCTTCACCGGCCCCGTCCGCGGCCGGCGCGACGGCGAGTGGACCGAGCTGACCTGGCAGGACCTCGCCGAGCACATCCACCGCGAACTGGAGCTGCGCACCGGCGTCCGCAACGAGGAGTTCCTCGGCCAGGTGGCCGCCAGCCACGCCGGCGTCACGGCGGCCCTCGACGCCCCGCGCGGCACGGCCGGCCCCGACCCGTACATGGACTCCGAGCAGTCCCTCCTCTTCGGCCACCGCTTCCACCCCACCCCCAAGGCCCGCACCGGCGCCGCCGCGGACTGGACCCGCTACGCCCCCGAGGCGCGCGCCCGCTTCCCGTTGCACCACCTGGCCGTGCGGCGCGAGCGCGTACGGCAGGAGACCGCGGCCGCCGGGGCCCTCGCCGCCCTCGACCGGCAGCGGCCCGTCCCCGAGGGCTACGTGCTGTTGCCCGCCCACCCCTGGCAGTACGCGATGCTGCGCGACCACCCGGTGCTGCGCGCCGCCGTCGCCCGCCGCGACGTCCTCGACCTCGGCCCCGGCGGCGCCCCCTTCGAGCCGACCGCGTCCGTGCGGACCCTCTACGACGGCCGCGACTTCCTCAAGTTCAGCCTCAACATCCGCATCACCAACTGCCTGCGCAAGAACGCCGAGTACGAGCTGGCCGGCGCCGTCGCCCTCACCCGCCTCCTCGAAGGGGCCGCCACCGACCTGGAGACCCGCTTCCCCGGCACCGGCCTGCTGCGCGAACCCGCCTACCGCACCCTGGACCTGGGCAGCCGCGACCTCGCCGAGGGCTTCGGCGTCATCGTCCGCGAGGGCCTCGGCGCCCGCCTCGCCCCCGGCGTCACCGGCCTGCTGGCCGCCGCCGTCGCCGACGAGTACCCCACCGGCGGTGCCCACCTCGGCAGCCTCCTGCGCGGCACCGGCCCCGCCGAGGCCCTCGCCTGGTGGCACGCCTACCTCGGACTGCTCGTCCCGCCCGTGCTCGCCGCCTACTTCGACCACGGCGTCGTCCTCGAACCCCACCTGCAGAACGTCGTCATCGGCGTCGGCGCCGACGGCACGCCCCGGCAGGTCCTCTTCCGCGACCTCGAAGGCACCAAGCTGCTGCCCGGCCACCACGCCGCCGCCCTCGCCGCCCTTCCCGCGGACGTGGCCCGGCCCCTGACGTACGACCGCGAACGCGGCTGGGACCGCGTCGTCTACTGCCTCGTCGTCAACCACGTCGCCGAGGTCCTCGCGGCCCTCGCCGACCGTCACCCCCACCTCGAACCCGAGCTCTGGTACGCCGTCCGCCGCACCTTCGCCGACCGCGCCGGCGCCCACGGCAACCCCCCGCTGCTGCGCGCCCTCATCGCCGGCGTGCCGCTGCCCGCCAAGGCCAACCTGCTCACCCGCTGGGAGCGCAAGGCCGACCGCGACGCCGGCTACGTACGCATCGCCTCGCCGCTGGTGCCCGACCTGCTGTCCACCGCCGGCCTCACCACGGCCCCCCGCACCGAGACCTGGAGTCCCGCACCGTGATCCCTCCCCGCGTCGCCGGCCACGCCACGGCCCTGCCCTCCGGCGACCTCCCCGCCTACGTCCACGACCTCACGGCCCTGGCCGGTGACGCCGCGGAGATCCGCGCGGCCCTGCCGCCCGAGACCGAGCTGTACTACGCGGCCAAGGCCAACCCCGCCCCCGAACTCCTCCAGGCCCTCGCCCCGTACGTCAGCGGCTACGAGGTCTCCTCCGGCGGCGAACTCGCCCACGTCCGCAAGGCCGTCCCCGGCCTGCCGCTCGCCTTCGGCGGCCCCGGCAAGACCGAACCCGAACTGCGGCTCGCCCTCGACCTCGGCGCCGAGCGCATCCACGTCGAGAGCGAGAGCGAACTGCGCCTGCTCGCCGCCCTCGCCGCGGAACGCCCCCAAGAAGCGCCCGTCGACATCCTGCTGCGCGTCAACCTGCCGGCCGGCGACGGGGAACTCGGCGGCGCCGCCCTCGCGATGGGCGGCCGCCCCAGCCCCTTCGGCCTCGACCCGCGGCGCGCCGAGGCGTGCCTGCCCCTGCTGCGCGGCACCCGGCTGCGGCTGCGCGGCATCCACGCCCACCTCGCCAGCGGGCTCGACGCCCCCGCCCTGCTCGCCGTCGCCGCCCGCATCACCGCCTGGGCGCGCGCCCTCGACGAACGGCACGGCCTCGGCCTGGACGAGGTCAACGTGGGCGGCGGCATGGCCGTCGACTACGCGCGCCCGCACGCCCGCTTCGACTGGGCCGCCTACGGGGCCGGCCTCGCCCGCCTCGCCGCCGCGCGCCCCGGCTACCGGCTGCGCATCGAACCCGGCCGCGCCCTGACCGCCCACTCCGGCTGGTACGTCACCGAGGTCCTCGACGTCAAGCACAGCCACGGCGAGGCGTTCGCCGTCGTGCGCGGCGGCACCCACCACCTGCGCACCCCCGCCGCCAAGGGCCACGACCAGCCCTTCACCGTGCTGTCCGCCGACACCTGGGAGCGCCCCTGGCCCCGCCCGGCCGCGCTGGACGAGCCGGTGACCCTCAGCGGGCAGCTGTGCACGCCGAAGGACGTCCTCGCGCGGGCGGTCCCGGTGGCCGAGCTGCGGGCGGGGGACCGGATCGCCTTCGCGATGGCGGGCGCGTACGCCTGGAACATCTCGCACCACGACTTCCTGATGCACCCGGCGCCCACGTTCCACTTCCTGTCCTGAGCACGTCCTGAGCACGTCCTGAGCACGTCCTGAGCACGTCCTGAGCACGTCCTGGGCGTGTCCCGAGCGCCTCCTGAGCACGGGAGTTGGCCGGTTCCCGACTGCTTTACCGGCGTTTCACCCCCACATGGATGGCCCATGCATCTAAATGGGCGTACGGTGATCCGTGCGGTCCCTGCCGCCCCCGAGGCGGGGACCGCACCCCACGGGGGATCAGCCACACCCGGAAACACCCGGGACCGGCCTACCGAAAGGGGAGACCGCAACGATGTGCGGGATCACCGGATGGATCTCCTACGACCAGGACCTCACCACCCCCGCGGCCGCGCGCGGAACGCTCGACGCGATGACGCGGACCATGGCCTGCCGCGGACCCGACGCCGGCGGCACCTGGTCCGGCCCCCACGCCGCCCTCGGCCACCGGCGCCTCGCCGTCATCGACATCGAAGGCGGCGCCCAGCCCATGAGCGTCGAACGCGACGGCCGCACCCTGCTCGTCACCACCTACAGCGGCGAGGTCTACAACTACCGCGAGCTGCGCGCCGAACTCGAAAGCCACGGCCACGCGTTCCGCACCCGGAGCGACACCGAGGTCGTCCTCCACGCCTACCTCCAGTGGGGCGAGGACTTCACCGAGCGCCTCAATGGCATGTACGCCTTCGCCCTGTGGGACCCGCGCACCGAGGAACTCCTCCTCGTCCGCGACCGCATGGGCATCAAGCCGCTCTACTACTTCCCCCTCCCCGACGGCGTCCTCTTCGGCTCCGAGCCGAAGGCGATCCTCGCCCACCCGGCCGTCCGCCCCGCCGTCGACGCCGAAGGCCTCGCCGAACTCGTCGCCTTCACCAAGACCCCCGGCCACGCCGCCTACAAGGGCATGTACGAACTGCCCCCCGGCCACACCGCCCGCATACGCCGCGGAGGCCTCACCCTCCGCCGCTACTGGGCCCTCGAAGCCCGCGAGCACACCGACGACCTCGACACCACCGTCCGCCACGTCCGCGACCTGCTCGACGACATCGTCGGCCGCCAGCTCATCGCCGACGTCCCCCTGTGCACCCTGCTCTCCGGCGGCCTCGACTCCTCCGCTATCACCGCCCTCGCCGCCAAGGGCCTCGGCGCCGCAGGCAGGGGACCGGTCCGCTCGTTCTCGGTCGACTTCACCGGCCACACCGAGAACTTCCGCCCCGACCCCATGCGGCCCACCCCCGACGGCCCCTACGCCCACGCCCTCGCCGCCCACGTCGCCTCCCACCACTCCGACATCGTCCTCGACGCCGCCGACCTGATGGCCAAGGCCAACCGCGACGCCGTCCTCGCCGCCCGCGACATGCCCGTCAGCGGCTTCGGCGACGGCGACGTCTCCCTCTACCTGCTCTTCAAGGCCATCCGCGAACAGTCCACCGTCGCCCTGTCCGGCGAGTCCGCCGACGAGGTCTTCGGCGGCTACCGGTGGTTCCACGACCCCGAGCACGTGCACGCCGACACCTTCCCCTGGGCCGCCGCCGGAGCCGCCGACCGCTTCGCCGGCGAACACAGCGGAGGCCGCTCCGCCCTCCTCGACCGCGGCCTCCTCGCCAAGCTCGACCTCGCCGGGCACCAGGACGCCCGCTACCGCGACGCGCTCGCCGAAGTGCCCCGCCTGCCCGGCGAGACCGGCCTCGAACGGCGCATGCGCGAGATCAGCTACCTGCACCTCACCCGCTTCGTCCAGCTCCTCCTCGACCGCAAGGACCGCGCCAGCATGGCCGTCGGCCTGGAGGTCCGCGTCCCCTTCTGCGACCACCGCCTCGTCGACTACGTCTTCAACACCCCCTGGGCCATGAAGACCTTCGACGGCCGCGAGAAATCCCTCCTGCGCGCCGCCACCCGCGACGTGCTGCCCGCGAAGGTCGCCGACCGCGTCAAGAGCCCCTACCCCAGCATCCAGGACCCCGGCTACGCCGCCGCGCTGCGCGCCGAGCTCGGCCGCGTCCTCGCCGACAAGGACGCGCCCGTACGCCCCCTGCTCGACACCGAGGCCGTCGCCGGCTGCCTCGCCGAGGACGCCGGCGAATCCTTCCGCTCCGCCACCGAACTCGTCCTCAACCTCGACACCTGGCTGCGCATGCACGACACCGCGCTGGAGCTGTAGACGCTGTAGAGTCCGAGCGTGGCCCTGAAGATCACCGTCGACCCGGACGCGGCCGAGCCGCCCTTCGAGCAGATCCGCGCCCGGATCGCCGGGCTCGCCCGCTCCGGCGAGCTCCCCGTCGGCTACAAGCTCCCCACCGTCCGCGGCTTCGCCGAAGAACTCGGCCTCGCCGCGAACACCGTCGCCAAGGCGTACCGGGCCCTGGAGGCCGACGGGGCCATCGAGACCCGGGGCCGCCACGGCTCGTTCATCGCCGCCCCGGGCGACACGGCGGCACGGGAAGCCGCGGCCGCGGCCGCGGTCTTCGCTGCGCGGGCGCACCGCTTGGGCCTGGACCACGACGCGGCCCGCGCGGCGGCGGAGGACGCCCTGCGGGCGGTGTACGGCTAGTACCGCCTGCGGCCTGCACGGCACCGCCGGTCTCGCGCGTCGTGGTTGCGCGCCGCGGCGGCGGGCATTTTCTTCCGCCGCAACGGTGGCGAGCCACGACACGGCGGTCCGGCGGTGCCGAACCGGCCCGGACCGCAGGGCGACGTCGCGGTCACGCATCGCCGTGGCGAGCACGTTCCTTCCGCCGCGGCGGTGCTCAGCCGTCACGTGGCGGTCCGGCGGTGCCGAACCGGCCCGGGCCGCAGCGCCGGAGCAGTGCCGTCAGGCCGGGCGCGTCACAGATACAACCCCGCGTCCGCCCCCTCCCGCGACGCCGGCACCGACGCCGGCCCCCCGCCGCGCCGCAAGGCGAACAGCTCCGCGAGCGTCGCGCCCTCGCGGCCCACGCCCTCCTCCGAGCCCAGCCAGCCCACCGCCTCCCCGCGGGTCAGCGGACCGACCTCGATCCGGGCCAGGCAGCGGCCCGGCCGCACGACAGCAGGGTGCAGCCGCTCCAGGTCCTCGTTGGTGGTGACGCCGACGAGGACGTTGCGGCCCTGCCCGAGCAGCCCGTCCGTGAGGTTCAGCAGCCGGGACAGGGCCTGCCCCGCCGTGTGCTTGGCCTCGCCGCGGATCAGCTCGTCGCAGTCCTCCAGGAGCAGCAGCCGCCAGCGGCCCTTGGAGCTGCCGTCGTCCTCGCCGATGGCGATGTCCATCAGATAGCCGACGTCGTTGAACAGCCGCTCGGGGTCCAGCACGCAGTCCACCTGGCACCAGTCCCGCCACGACCGCGCGAGCGTGCGCAGGGCGGACGTCTTGCCGGTGCCGGGCGGGCCGTGCAGGAGCAGCAGCCGCCCGGCGATGTCGTCCGGGGTGACCTTCATCAGCCGGTCCATGGCGTCGGCGACCCGCGCCGTGTAGTTGGGCCGGACCTCCTCCCACGTGCCGGCGGAGATCTGCCGCGTCGTCCGGTGCGGGCCGCGCCGCGGCGAGACGTACCAGAAGCCCATGGTCACGTGCTCCGGCTGCGGCTCCGGCTCGTCCTCCGCGCCCTCGACGGCCTGGCCGAGCACCTTCCTGGCCAGCTCGTCGGTGGTGGCCGTCACGGACACGTCGGCCCCCCGGTTCCAGCGGGAGACGAGCAGCGTCCAGCCGTCGCCCTCGGCGAGGGTCGCGCTGCGGTCGTCGTCCCGCGCGGAGCGCACCACGCGGCCCCCCGGCGGGAGCAGGGTGGCCCCGGACTTGACGCGGTCCACGGAGTGGCTGTGCGCGTACGGCTGCTCGCCGGTGGTGAACCGGGCCAGGAAGAGGGCGTCGATGACGTCGGACGGCGAGTCGCTGTCGTCCACGTTCAGCCGGATCGGCAGCGATTTCTCGGTCGGCGTGAAGTCCGGGTCGGTGGGCAGGGCCTGCCTCCTGGCGCTGGGTCGGCGGTCGGCACACATGCGCCCATGATCCGGCACCGGGGCCCCTTGCGCACACAGGTTTTCGCTTGATTCCCGGAGGAATCCGGGCCTCTTCACTCCGGGTCCGCGACCGGAACCACGACACCTGCCCCCGTTCGTCCGGAACGCACCCACGGAGAATCGGCCGCGGATACGCTTGCCCGTGATGGGACGACGCGGCGCAGTTCGGACGTTTCGGCGGGCAGGGCGGTGGCGGTTCGCCGTGCTGGCCGCGGCCGGCGCGCTCGTGCTGGCCGCGCTGCTCGTCCTGTGGGCGACGAGCCGGGAGACGGGCGGTGACCTCTCCGACGGTTCCGGCGGCGACCGGTCGGCGGCCGTGGAGCTCGGCTGGGGCTTCACCCACACCCAGTACAGCGCCGACCGCGGCGACGACACCGCCCGCCGGACCACGGCCGGGCTCCTCTCCGCCGCCCCCATGCCGCAGAACCAGCACATCATGGGCTGGGGCGCCGACAACCCCGAGCCCCGGCCCGGCACGTACAACTTCGGCGACCTCGACCGGCGCGTCGCCTTCATGCGCAAGACCAACGCGACGCCCGTGCTCACCCTGTGCTGCGCGCCCGACTGGATGAAGGGCGGCGGAGAGCGCACCGACTGGTCGCAGAAGTCGCTGGAGAAGGCGCCCGACCGCGCCCACTACCAGGACTTCGCCAAGCTCGCCGGCGTCATCGCCAAGCGCTATCCGGACATCCGGCACTTCATCGTCTGGAACGAGTTCAAGGGCTTCTACGACGAGCGCAAGGGCCGCTGGAACTACGAGGGCTACACGGAGCTGTACAACCTCGTCTACGCGGAGCTGAAGAAGCAGAACAGCGCCAACGTCGTCGGCGGCCCGTACATCAGCATGGACAGCAATCCGCCCGGCTCCTCCTCCAACGCCTCGTCCTTGCGCGGGCCCTGGGGCTCGGTCGACCAGCGGGCGATCGACGCCCTCACGTACTGGAACGCCCACAAGAAGGGCGCCGACTTCCTCGTGGTCGACGGCGCCGGCTACACCCGCGAGGGCAGCAAGCTCATCCCCGACGAGTTCGCCGCGACCGCCAAGTTCGCCGACGTGACCACCTGGCTGCGCAGGACCACCGGCCTGCCCGTCTGGTGGTCCGAGTGGTACGTGGAGCCCGCCGACGCCAACGACGACCGCAAGCTCTGGACCGAGCCGCACCGCCTCGCCGTGCACGCCACGGCCATGATGCAGCTCGCCAGATCGGGCGTCTCCGCCGCCTTCTACTGGAACCCCGAGGAGACCGGCGCCGACTGCCCCGGCTGCCTGTGGCGCAGCACCGAACTGAAGGGCGGCGGGGGCGGCCTGCCGATGCTGGACCTGCTGACCCGCTTCGGCAAGGCCTTCCCGCCCGGCGCGGAGCTGCGCACCCCGGACGTCACCGGCGAGAACCGCGACGCCGTCAGCGCGCTCGCCGCGGGCAGCACCGTCCTCGTCGTCAACATGCAGGACCGCCGGCTGACCGTCGAGGTCGACGGCAAGCCGGTGGACCTGGCGCCCAACGAGATCCGCTGGGCCGACTGAACCGGCCCGGCCCGGCGGCTACGGCAGCGGCTACGACATCGTCGCGAAGCGGTACACCAGCGACGCCAGCAGGACCAGCAGCAGCGGCAGCGCGAACCAGTACGAGCCCTGCAGCCGGCGCAGCTGCCGCACCCCCGGCCGGGCCATCACCCGCACCATCTCCCGCGCCGTCAGCAGCACCAGCAGCGCCACCGCCGCCAGCGCGCCGACCACCGACACCGGCGTCCACGTCACCCGCGGGCCCGCAGGGCCCGGCCTGGGCTGCGGCGCCTCCCCGGCGGGCTTCTGCTTCAGCTCGTACAGCACCGCGTCCTCGTTCCAGAACACCCGGCGCAGCTCCGCCCGGCCGTCGAGCGCCTGCCGCACCCGGCCGTCCCAGCCGGCCGCATAGCCCGCGTCGAGCTGGAGGTACACCGACTGGCCGCGGTTGACGATCAGATACGCGTTCGGGCCCGCCTTCCGGAGCGCGGTGACCAGCTCGTCCACGCGGGCCGGGTCGCGCGGGGCGAGCATCGCGTCGTACTGCACCCGCTCCATGTCCTTGGCGCCCCACGGCATGGCCGGAGTGACGTTCTTCGACGGATCGCTGCTCATCCACAGCAGCCGTACGGTCGGCTTGTCGTGCGCGTACACGAAGTCCATCGCGGCGACCTCGCCGGGCCGCACCCGCTCGAACGGCTCGTTCCCCCAGCGGGCCACCAGGAAGCCGAAGACCAGGACCAGGCCCGCCAGCAGCGCCGCCAGCGGTGCGACGAGCGGGCGGCCGGGGCCCTCGGCGGCGCGCGGGAACAGCGCGAGCGCCGCCAGGACGCACGCGCCCGGCAGCGCGAACAGGAACACCCGCAGGGCCACCTCGCCGCCGTACGACTGCATGCCGAAGGCCAGGAACGGCACGGCGGTCAGCACCAGCAGCGCCACGTCGCCGATGCCGGCGCGGCGCCGGCGCCACCAGCCGACCGCGGCGAAGGCCAGCACCCCGCCCGCGAGCAGCACCCGGGTGTAGAGCACCAGCTTGTGGACCGGGCTGCCGCCCTCGATCCGGCCCGAGACCGACGAGGAGACATTGCCGCCCAGGGACCCCAGGCCGCCGAAGAGCTCGTCGAAGTGGCCCGACCAGTACGGCTCCGCCAGGAAGCCCACCCACACCACCAGCATCACGCCACACAGCAGCGGCAGGCCGCGCAGCGTCGAGCGGCGGGTGACGACCAGGGCGGTCAGCACGCCCAGCATCACGAACGGCGTCAGCTGGTGGCTGACCACCGACGCCGCGAACAGCGCGACCACCACCGCCAGCAGCGCGCCCTGCGCCCGCCGGCCGGCCGGCAGCGGCTCCGTCTCGCCCGGGACCAGCGCGCCGCGCAGCTGCCGCGGCCAGCGGAACCACACCAGCAGCACCGCCGCGAACAGCAGGTAGAAGAAATAGTTGAGCGCCTGCGGGGAGAAATAGTCCTGCCCGACCCAGCCGCACAGCACGAACAGCCAGGCCGCCGTCCACTTCGCCCGCCACCCCGCGCGCACGGCGCGCAGCAGCAGCGCGAGAGGCGCCAGGCACAGCAGCTGGATCGCCGTCGGCCACCAGCGCAGCACCTCCGTCAGGTCGCTCACGCCGGCCACCTTCGCGGCGAACGCCATCAGGGCGAAGAACCCGGGCCAGCTCCAGCGGGCGTCCAGATCCGGCGCCGCCACGCCCGTACGGTCGATGAAGTCCAGGAAGCCCAGGTGCTGCCAGGCCGTCGCGAAGCGCGGTTGCGCCTCCAGCACCGCCGGCAGGGCGTGCAGGCACACCACCGTGAGCACCAGGACGGCCGTGAGCAGCCGGCGCCGCTGGCCGTCCAGGCACAGAGCCGCCACGAACGCGCCGATCAGCAGGGCCGCCCCGGCCAGCGTGGCCACGGGCAGCACGGAGATCAGGCCGAGCCCGCCCATCCGGTCCAGCGTCGCCTCGCCGACGCCCGCCAGCGGCGCCCAGTACAGCGCGAGGGCCGCCGCCAGCAGCAGCCAGACCGCCGCCTCCGGGCGGCGCCACCACGGCGGCGGCCCCGGGGGAGCGGTGGCCTTCTCCCGGCCGGCCTTCTCCTGGACGGCGGCCTTCTCCCGCGCGGCCGGCGTCACGGACCGGCCGGACGCGGCCGGGGAGACGGAGTGGGACACGACGACTGCCTCCGGGGTGTGCCGGAGATCAGGGCGCCTCTCCAAGTGGTCGAAGTCCAGCCGCACGCCCAGCGGCATCGTGTCCGCGTCGAGCGCGGCGCGCAGCGCCCAGCGGGTGCCGTAGCTGCCGCTGTCTCTCTCCCCGGGCCCCTCTTCGCCCTCACCCCCTAAGCCACGGGTGAGGCCGTGCCGCATCCCGCGGCGGACGCCGAGCGGCTCGGTGCGCGGGGCGTCCCGCCGGTCGCCGCGCGCCGCCAGGTCGGCCAGATCGCCGTCCGGGGCGACATCGGGAGCGTACGCGGCGGGCGCGGGCCGGGCGCCGCGCAGGATCCGGCGGAGCTTGACCGCCGAGATGGACACGATGACCGCCAGACTGCTGATCTCGGCCACCCCCGCGCCCGTGAGGCCCATGCGCGGCAGGAGCAGCAGCGTCAGCCCCAGCACCAGCACGCACAGCAGCCCCTGGAGGTAGGCCAGCCCGGCCGTCCGGCTCTGGGCCCGCAGCACCGCGAAATAGACCTCCATCACCACGCGCAGCGCCGCCCCCACCGCGAACCAGCGCAGCAGCGGCGTGGCCGCGTGGGCGTAGCCGGGGCCGAAGACGCCCAGGATGTACGGCGCGAGGAAGAACAGCAGCAGACAGACCGGCACCATGATCGTGGCCATCCGGCGCAGCGCCGCCCGGCAGTTCTCCGCGAGCCGCGCCGGGTCGTGCGAGCCCTCCACGGTCAGCGACGCGCCCATGTTGATCGCGAGCAGGTTGACCGTGCCGCCGATGGTGGTGGTGATGTAGAAGTACGCGTTGTCCTCGGAGCTGACCTGCGAGGCGATGATCACCGGCACGAGGTAGACCACGGCCAGGGAGAACAGCGAGCCCGTGTAGTCCCCGGCGAGGAAGCGGCCCATCTCGCGGTACGGGGCGGGCCGAGCCGTCGCCTCCGTCGCCGCGACGTGCGCGGGCACGAGCCGGCGGAAGACCAGCCAGCCCAGCGGCAGCACCGACACGGCGATCGAGACCACCCACGACACGAACACGCCGGAGGTGGGCAGCGTCGCCGCCAGCCCCACCAGCAGGGCCAGCTTCACCGCCGAGAAGACGGTGTTGCCCACGGGCACCCACAGCGCCCGGCGCAGACCCGTGAGCACCCCGTCCTGCAGGGTGAGCAGCGACCAGGCGACCACGGCGGCGACGAAGCCCAGGCCGTTGAGGGGGCCGTGCAGGAAGCGGTACGACGGCCCCCACGAGCCCAGGGTGAGCAGGAAGACGCCCGCCGCGAGCGCGACGACCAGTGAACTGCCCGCGTACGTACGGAAGACGAGCTTGCCCGTCGTCCGTCCGGCGACCGGGATGAACCGCGCCAGCCCCCCGGTCAGGGTCACCGCGGTGAGCCCCGCGAGGAGCTTCATCGCGGCGATGGCCGCCGAGCCCTGACCGACCGCCCCCTCCGTGTAGTACCGGGCGGCGATCAGCCAGTACCCGAGACCGAGGACGGCGCTGATGCCCGTGTTGAGCATCAGCGCGAAGGCGTTGCGGAACAGCGGGCTTCCGCCGCCCCGCCCCGGCAGCCGCAGCCTGCGGCCGGCCGGCCCCTCCGTCTCCCGCTCCTCGGTTCGGGTGGACGTGTCAGACACGGGTTTCGCTTGCCTTCCTGACGACCTGTCGGGTTCTGCGGTAGAGGGCGTACCCTTTGGTGAGCGTCCGGTCCCGGGCAAAGATCCGCCCCACCCCGCGGCCCTCGACGAGCCGCTCGAACTCGGCCATCCCCGTCGAGCGCCGCACCGTCACCCGCTCCAGGGCGTACGGCCCCTGGGGGCGGGCGGCCAGGCCGTTGCCGACGGCCAGGGAGATGCCGAAGCCCGCCGCCCGCACGATGCGCCGCACCCGCCGGCTGGAATAGCCGTAGGGATAGGCGAACGAGACCGGCGCCCGCCCCAGCTCCGTGGCCAGTATCTCGCGGCACCGCAGCACCTCGAACCACAGCTGGTCGTCCGGGAGTTGGTCGAGCTGCGGGTGGGTGTGGCTGTGCCCGCCGATCTCCACCCCCGCGGCCGCGAGCTCCCGCACCTGCCCCCAGCTCAGCATCAGGTCGAGCGCGCCCCCGGTCTCGTGCGCACCGCGGAGCCAGCCCGTGGAGGCGAACAGCGTGGCGCTGAAACGGTGCTCCACCAGCGTGGGCAGGGCGTGCCGGTGCACGCCCTCGTAGCCGTCGTCGAAGGTGATCAGGACCGGCTTCCGGGGCAGCCCGGAGCCGGCCCGCCACGCCTTCGCGAGCTCCTCGGTCGTCAGCGGGTGGAACCCGCGGTCGGCCAGGAGCCGCATCTGCCGCGCGAACGCGTGCGGCGAGACCGACAGTCCGTAGGTGGCGCGCGCGGGAGCGTGCGCCACCGCGTGATACATCAGTATCGGGACCCGGCTCGCACTCATGTGCCCGCCTCCTCTGCCGGTCTGAGTCCGGCCGGCTCCGCAGCCGCCGCCACCGCATAGCGCCCGCCGCGCCGCCGGGCCCGGAGCGTGCCCACCGCATAGCCCCCGGCCGCGGCCGTCACCCCGGCCACGATCGCCCCGGCGCGCGCCGCACCGCCGGGCCTGCCCAGCAGGGCGTCGCGCAGCCCCCGCGCGACCCCGGCGGGCAGCACCCGCGTGGTGTAGCGGCGCTCCGACGCCAGCCCCTCCTGCGCCCCCACGCTCCGCGCCACCAGGGCCTTGGACAGGCCCTCGGCGTACGAGCGGGTCCACAGATAGCCGAAGCGCTCGCGGGCCGCGGGCACCCGGTGGTGGATGACCGAACGGTCGTCGATCAGCAGGACCGCCCCGGGCACGGCCCGGGTCAGCCGGATGCACAGCTCCGTCTCCTCGCAGCCGAGCGGCAGCCGGTCGCCGTCGCGGCCGATGCCGGTGGCGAACCCGCCGGCCAGCTCGAAGGCCGACCGGCGGAAGGAGGCGTTGCCCCCGAGGACGTTGCGGACGCGGACCCTGCCGGGCGGCAGGCCCCGGTACGTGCAGCCGACGGCCCAGTCGAACTCCTCGGGGAACCAGGCGGGCCGCCGCCGGGACTCCCACACCGGCTGGGTGCGGCCGCCCACGGCCATCACCCGGGGGTCGGCGTAGGCCTCGGCGAAGTGCCGCAGCCAGTCCCGCTCGGCGACGGCGTCGTCGTCGAGGAAGGCGATGACCTCGCCGGACGAGGCCGCGATGCCGGTGTTGCGGCCCGCGGACAGGCCGCGGGGGCCCGCGTTGGCGAGCACCCGCACCCCGTCCCCGGCGCAGCCGTCGTCCCCGTACTGCTTGGCGAGCCGCCGCAGCAGGGCCGGATTGTGGTCCACGACCACCAGGGTCTCCAGAGCCGGCCGGGACTGTGCGTGGACCGAGGCCACCGAGGCGACGATGTCGTCCCAGCGGTCCTCGGTGTAGACACAGATGACCACCGAGACTTCAGGACCGCCGGCCGGGCCGGCGCCGTCCGCCGCGCCGGCCGGGGAGCCGTGGGGGGAAGCGGTGGAGGTCAAGACACTTCCCCACGGTTGGCTGCGGGCGCGATGGCCGGCCGCAGCGGGCGGCGGCGCCGGGTGCCGCGCTCCTGCAGGATCACTTTCAGCACGCGCAGCCCGTCCCGCACGGCCCGCAGATTGCTGGCGCCGTGGATGCGGACGAACTCGTGGCTGGGAATCTCCTGGACGCGAAGGCCCGCCTTGACGACTCTGATGTTCATCAGGGTCTCGACCTCGAAGCCCGCGCAGTCGAGGGCGATGTCGTCCAGGCAGTGCTTCCAGAAGGCGTTGTAGCCGTAGCACAGGTCGGTGTAGCGGGCGCCGAACTTGTGGTTGACGATCGAGCACAGCACGCGGTTGCCGAGCTTGCGGATCGGCGTCATATCGTCCGTGCCGCCGCCGTTGGCGAACCGTGAGCCCTTGGCGAAGTCCGCACCGCCGACGAGGGCGGACACATAGCTCACGATCTCGCTGCCGTCGGCGGAGCCGTCCGCGTCGACCATCACGATGATGTCGCCCGTGCAGGCGGCGAAGCCCGTGATCAGGGCGTCGCCCTTGCCCTTGCCGAGCTGCTGGACCACCTTCACGCCGGGCCACAGCTCCCGGGCGACCGCGATGGTGTCGTCCGTGGAGTTGCCGTCGACCAGGACGACCTCGTGGATCCACTCCGGAAGGGTCTTGAAGACGTACGGGAGGTTCTCCGCCTCGTTCATGGCGGGGATCACGACGCTCACCGGTGGAGCTATGGCGAAGTGCGTCGTCACCGGGCGGTAATGGGCGGCGACCAGGCCCTCCTGATCAGCCGCCGGGCGCAGGAAAGAACTCATGACTCGGATGTCCCTCTCGTCCGGTGGACCGCCCGCCCCGAGCGGTCCGGTGGCGTATCCGGTTCGAAAAGGGGGTACTCACCCCGCCCTGACGGCACTCAACGCCGCATGGGCCGGGTGAGCTGGCAACGGTTGCTGGCCACGCGGTTAACGCGACTCGGCGACTCTGATCAGCCGGACGCGGCACCCCCCACCGCGCCCCGCCCCGGGCACCATCGCGACGCTTGCCCTCCCCTTGAGCCGCTTTGCATGATGGGCCGATGCGGGTGGATGTACGACGGTATTGATGGTTGAGACTGTATGGCAAGAGCTGGTGCGGTGACTCCTCCTTTGGGTGTTTTTTGCGCCCAACTCCTGTGCTGTGTTGACGCTTTGTGCCGTTGGCGGCGCACGCGCGCCGCAGTGCGCCGTCAGTCCCCCTGGCGCAACCTGCCCACGCGCTTGAGCAGCCGGTCGGCCGGCTCGAAGAGCTCGGGCCGGGACAGCACGGTGTTGCGCAGGGCCCGCACCGGCGCACGCCGGGCCCGGTGCCCCAGGGCCACCGGGTGCCGGCGCGTGACCCACCCCTCGGACACGCAGAGCTCGCGCGTCTTGAGCGAGTTCTTGTACTCCTTCTCGCCCCGCCCGAGGTCGAGGTAGGCCAGCCCCGCGGCGGCCGCCCCCTCCGCCATCCGCAGGTGCAGCACGAGGCCCGGCGAGTACTTGGCGAACGCCGGGTCGTACGACGGGAACCAGCAGGCGAGCACCTGCCGCGAACGCAGCCCGAAGTGGGCCGCGACCGGCCGCTCCCCGGCGTACAGCACCGACAGCAGGCCCGCGAAGGACTCCGTCCTGGTGTGGAAGAGCTGCTCGACCAGGCGCGCTATCCAGGGGCGCGCGAACCGGTCGCTGCGCCCCGTTCTTCGGTACTGCGCGGACTTCCAGGAGATCAGCGTCCGCAGCGCCTCCGGGTCGCGCTCGTCGTGCACGTACCGCACCTCGCCGATGTCGCGGCCGAGCCGGCGCTCCTTGGCGAGCGTGGTGCGGGTGAACTTCGGCGACTGCTTGCGCAGGACCGCCAGATACGGCTCGAAACCCTGCTCGACATCGACCACGGGCGACCGGTAGGACCCCGAGGCACCGGCCTCGAACGGCTTCTGACCCTCCACCAGGTGGTCGAACTCCCACACCGACAGCCCGCAGGCGTGCAGCAGCTCGCGGGCGTCCCACTGGAAGCCGGGCCGGTGGATGAGCCCCTGGGCGTCCGAGACGCCGAGGCCGATCGCCCGGCCCACCCCGAGGGCGGAGCGCTGGTACGGGAAGAAGCCGGCGGGCTCGCCGTCCTCGCGCACCACCGCGATCCGTGCCCCGGCCCGGCACCGGCCGACCGCGAGGGCGAACTCGGGTGCGAGGAAAGGATTCGCAAGCTGCGGAGAGCCGTCCTCCACGGCCCTGGACTGCAGGGCAGACCAGGCCGCCCGGTCGGCTGCGGTGAGCTCGCCGGGCCGGTACACGCTGATGTTCACGTCAGGAAGCCCGACTTTTCGCCGTGCGGCCCCGGTGCCGCCGCACGTGTGCCAGCAGGAACAGGAGGAGGCTGACGGCCGCGATCACGGCGACGCCACCCCGCACCGTCCAGGCGTGGAGCGCGAGCATGGCCTGTGCGACCAGCATGTCGACGGCGACGGCCCCGCCGGCCGCCACCACGGACCTGCTGAGCGGATCGAGGCCGCGCAGCGCCGCCCCCACGGCGCAGGCCGGCGCGACGAGCAGGAAGAAGAGGGTGAACGGCGCGCGCAGTGGCGAGCCGATGTCGGCGAGGGCCAGCACGGCGCCGACCCCCGCGATCGCCGTGGCGGCCCCCGCCACCACGGGAAGGGAGTCCCCGGCCGGTGACGCGCCCGCGGCTGCCGGCCGGTCGGGTGCGGCCGCGGGCCCGGTGTGCCGGGCGGTGGTGGCCGGGCCGGGCGGGCCGGAAGAACCAGAAGAAACAGCGCTTCCGGGCGGGCCGGACGGGCTGGAAGGAATGGATGTGCCGGGTGTGCCGGACGGGCCGGTGAGACCGGTGGGATCTGTGAAGCTCTGCATTGGCGACTTTGCCCCCCGAAGCGCCGGATGCCGAGGCTTCAATGTCGCGCAATCGGCGGAGCGACGTCAAGATGTGAAGGCCGTGCAAACAGCCTCCGGTTACCGCATCGGAGCGAAACCGGAGGCTTTCGGTCAGGTGAATACTGCACGAATATGTTGACCCGTCAGATTGTCCCCCGCTGTAGGTGACCGGGCGTTCATTGGCTCACATCTTTGTCATGGACACTTCCTTGAATCGCGGACTGCTGCTACCACGGGTACGGCAGAAACCCTGGTAAAGGAGGTTCCATGAAGCTGTCCCGCCTCGCGGGTTCCCTCTCCGCGTTCGCCCTCGCCGCCGTGTTCGCCCTCACCGGAGCCGGCGCCGCCCAAGCCGCGTCCCAGGCCGCAACTCCCGGCTATGTGGCGCTCGGTGACTCCTACTCGGCCGGCCTGGGGGCCGGGAGCTACTACACGAACAGCGGGGACTGCAAGCGCAGCTCCAAGTCCTACCCCGCGCTCTGGGCGGCCGCGCACGCCCCCTCGAGCTTCGCCTTCACCGCCTGCTCGGGCGCCCGAACGGGTGATGTTCTGAGCAAGCAGCTCGGCCCGCTGAACAGCTCGACCGGCCTCGTCTCCCTCAGCATCGGAGGGAATGACGCCGGTTTCGCCGACACCATGAGCACCTGCGTGCTCAGCAGCGACAGTGCGTGTCTGGAGCGGATCAATCAGGCCCGTACGTATGTCCAGAACACGCTTCCCGGGGAACTCGACAAGGTCTATACCGCCATCAAGGGCAGAGCCCCCACCGCCCGCGTCGTCGTCCTCGGATATCCGCGCTTCTACAAACTCGGCACCATCTGCACCGGCCTCAGCGAGACCAAGAGGACGGCCATCAACAGCGCTGCTGACCTGCTCAATTCCGTGATCGCCAAACGGGTCGCCGACCACGGCTTCTCCTACGGGGACGCCGCCGCCGGCTTCACCGGTCACGAGCTCTGCTCGGGCAGCCCCTGGCTGAACAGCGTGACCTTCCCGATCGACAGCTCCTACCACCCGAACGCGGCGGGCCAGGCCGGAGGCTATCTGCCGGTCTTCTCCTCAGCCGCCTGACCCGTAGCCGTAGGTCGGGCCCGTCGAAGCGGAGGGCGACGGGCCCGGTGGCCGCGACGGCGACGCCGGGCCCGGCGATGACGGCTTGTCCGGCGGCCTGCCGGACGCGGAGTCCCGGCAGGTGACCCTGAACGACACATGGTTGGAGGTGACCTTCTGCGGATCAGTGACCTCGACGCCGATCCAGTCCTTGCCCGAGTCGCGAGGGGCCTCGAAGTGCCGCAGCATGACGGTCCTGCCGTTCGTCACGTCGACGGACTGGTCGGCGCCCACCTGCCCGCTGCCGGTGATCCAGTGATAGACGAGACGGACGGGGGAGCGGTCGACGGTGAACGTCACCCGGAACGCGGGGCCCGAGCTCACGGGCTGCGGCGGGCAGGGGCCCGTGTACGCGTCGCGCTCCGCCTCGACGGAGGCCCGCACCCCGGACGACGAGCCGCCGGCGGAACCGCCGGCGTCCGGGGACTTCCCGGAGGAGCTGCCCGCCTGCCCCGCCCCCGCGTTCTTGTCCGGGGCGGCGGGCGCCTCGCTGCCGCTGTCGCCGCTGCTCCGGGTGAAGGCCCACACCAGGCCGCCGGCCAGCAGCGCGAGCACGACGGCGGCGACCGCGAGGACCACGGCGGGGCGGCGCCGCCGCGCACCGTCACCGGCCGGCCCGGCGGGGGTGTCCCCCTCCGGCGGGCCGAAGCCGCCGCCGCGCCCCCCGGCGGGCCCTCCCGGGCTGCCGGCCGGATCGTGCGGCGGGGCGTGCGCGGCAAGCGTCGTGGCTTCGGATCCGGACGGCGTACCCGCGCCGGGCACCGTGCCGCCCCGCGACACGGCCCGCAGCATGTCCTCCGCCTCCTCGGCGCCGAGCCGCAGGGCGGGGTCCTTGCGCAGCAGCCCTGCCAGGACGGGCGCGAGCGCCCCCGCCCGGACCGGGGCCGGGAGCTGCTGGTCCACCACGGCCCGCATGGTGGAGAGAGGGGTGTCCTGGCGGAAGGGGGAGACGCCCTCCACCGCCGCGTACAGCGTCACGCCCAGCGACCAGAGGTCGGAGGCGGGGCCGGGCGGATGCCCGAGCGCCCGCTCGGGGGCGAGGAACTCGGGGGAGCCCACCAGCTCCCCGGTCCGGGTCAGCGCCGAGCTCCCCTCGACCGTTGCGATGCCGAAGTCGGTGAGCACGACACGCCCGTCGTTGGCGAGGAGGACGTTGCCCGGTTTCACGTCGCGGTGCAGCACGCCCGCCGCGTGCGCTCCCCGGAGCGCGGAGAGCACCCCGGCGCCGATGTGCGCCGCGTGCGCCGGGGGCAGCGGGCCCTCGGTCTCCAGGGCGTCGGCCAGGGAGAGGCCGCGCACCAGCTCCATCACGATCCAGGGCCGGCCCTCGTCGGAGGCCACGTCGAAGACGGTGACGACATGCGGGTGCGCGATCCGCGCGGCGGCCCTGGCCTCGCGTTCCAGCCGTACGTACAGCTGCCGGACCTCGTGGTCGAGCAGGCCCGCCGGGGCCCGCACCTCCTTGACGGCCACGTCGCGGTCGAGCACCTCGTCCCGCGCGCGCCACACCACTCCCATGCCGCCGCGGCCCAGTTGTTCCAGCAGCCGGTACCGGCCCGCCACCACCCGGCCCGGCGGCACCGCTGCCCCCTCCGGACCGCCCCCGGACATCCCGCTCATCGACGGGCCCCCTCCAGCAAGAGAGCGATTCGGGGTGAATCTACCGCAACGGAGCGTGATTGCCCCCTCTTCTGCATATCCTTGACCCGCTAACTCGCCCACAGTGACGGCAGGTTCACGCCAGCCCTGTCAACGCCCTTGACGGAGTGGTGAATCCGCCCCGCCGATGCGCGGGTGACGGAAGAGGGCGGTAGGGTTACCCTGCCTGAGCCGGGTGCCTCGTTCGGGTGGGGAGTCTCAATGGATCAGATAGCAATGCGCGGCAGGCCACGGGTGCCTGCCATCAGCTGCAACAGCGGCGCGTCCAGCGCGCGCCTCGACCGCCATCTCGCGGTGCTGGGCGGGCCTGCCGTGCCCCAGCGCGAAGTCGAGGGGGCGACCCTGCTGATGCGCGAGCTGACCACACGTGATCACGCGCGCGCCAAGCAGAGCCGGACCGCCAAGGTCTCCCTCCTCGCGCCGCTGAGACGGCTGCGTCGCTCCCTGTTCGGCAACCACGACTGAGCCCCGGCCCCGAGCGCAAGCGCCCCACCGTCGACGCCGTCGGCCCTCCACCCTCTCCCCAGGGCGCGGCCGCACGGCGCCGTGGCATGTCCGGCTCCCTTCTCCGGCACGCCGTGGTCAGGCCGTGCCGCGTGCGTACCGCCTGACCGTGAGCGGCACGAAGACCGCAAGCAGCAGCACCGCCCAGCCGGTCGCCGCGAGCAAGGGGTGGGCGACCGGCCATGACGCGTCGGCGGCGGGCCGGCCGTTGCCGAAGAGCTCCCGGCAGGCGGTGGTGAGCGCGCTGATCGGGTTCCACTCGGCCACCGTGCGCAGCCAGCCCGGCATGCCCTCGGTCGGCACGTAGGCGTTCGACAGCAGCGGCAGCATGAAGGTCGCTCCGGCCAGCTGGCCCGCGCTCTCCTCGTTGCCGATCACCAGGCCCAGGTAGTGGCCGATCCAGGCCGTGACCAGCCGGAAGAGCAGCAGCAGGGCGAAGGCGCCCGCGGCGCCGGCCGCACCGCCCTCGATCCGCCAGCCGACGGCCAGTCCGCAGAGCACGAGCGGTACGAGCCCCAGCGCCGCGAGCACCACGTCGGCCGCCGTCTGCCCGGCGGGAAGGGCGAAGCGGTTCATGGGCAGGGTGCGGAAGCGGTCCATGACGCCGCGCTGGAGATCCTGTGATGACGCCAGCATCGCCGTCATCACGCCGTTGACGGCCGTCACCGCGAACAGCCCCGGCACGAGGTACGCCCGGTAGTTCGCGCCCCCCTCCAGCGCCACTGCGCTGCCGAAGACGTAGCCGAAGAAGAGCAGCATCGTGACCGGCATGGTCAGGGTGATGACGAGCAGTCCGGGCACGCGGCGCATCCGCTGCAGGTGGCGGCCGAGCACGGCCCGGGTGTCGGACAGGGCGAGCGTGTTCATGCGGCGGCCTCCCCGGCCTCGGTGCGGGCGCCGTCGCCGGCGGTCAGGTGCAGGAAGACCTCGTCCAGCGTGGGCTGCCGCAGGGCGGCGTCGACGACGGGGACGCCCGCCGCGTCGAGCTCGCGCACGAGGTGAGGCAGCGTCAGGCCCGGGTCCGTGGTGACCGCGTTGGCCGAACGCCGCGCGGGGTCGAGGGCCGGCCGGCCGCCCGTGAGCCGGGCCAGGACGGCCGCCGCGCCCGCGAGCGCGGCCCCCTCCGCGACGACCACCTCGGCGTGGGCGCCGAGGCGGGCCTTGAGCTGCGCGGGCGTGCCCCGTACGGCCGCGCGCCCGTCGTCGACGAGCACGACCTCGTCGGCCAACTGATCGGCCTCCTCGAGGTATTGCGTGGTGAGCAGGACGGTGGTGCCGTGCTCGGTCAGTTCGCGGACCGCGTCCCAGATGGCGCCGCGGCTGGCCGGGTCGAGGCCGGTCGTCGGCTCGTCCAGGAAGAGCACGCGGGGCTTGGTCAGCACGCTCGCGGCGAGGTCGAGGCGGCGGCGCATGCCGCCGGAGTAGGTGCGGGCCGGGCGGTCCGCGGCGTCCCCGAGGCCGAAGTGGTCCAGCAGGACGTCGGCGCGGGCGCGGGCCGTGGCGCGGTCGAGCCGGTGCAGGCGGGCGAAGAGCCGCAGGTTCTCGCGGCCCGTCAGGTCGGCGTCCACGGAGGTCGACTGGCCGGTGACGCCGATGGAGCGGCGCACGTCCCGGGGTGCGCGGAGGACGTCGTGCCCGGCGACCCGCGCCGTTCCCGCGTCGGGAGCGATGAGGGTGGTCAGGAGGCGGACGGCGGTGGTCTTGCCCGCGCCGTTGCGCCCGAGGAGCCCGCAGACGGTGCCCTCGGGCACGGCGAGGTCGAGCCCGCGCAGCGCATGCACGGTGCCGAAGCGCTTCTCCAGCCCCTCACTAAGTACAGCGTACGTAGTCATGGCCGTGACCCTACCCCACTACGTACGGCGTACGTAACTAGGATGGTGGGCGAGGTGATGATCCATGGCAGCCAGCGGCCGTACGGCCCGCCCCGAGGTGATCTGGGCCCGCCCCGAGCGTGCGGCCCGCGGCCCGCGCCCCGCGCACACCCGCGCGGAGATCGCGGCGGCGGCGGTGCGCGTCGCGGACGCGGAGGGGGCCGACGGCGTCTCGATGCGCCGCGTGGCGGCCGAGATCGGCTGCGGCACGATGTCGCTCTACAACTACGTCCCGCGCAAGGAGGACCTGTACGAGCTGATGGTCGACGCCGTCAGCGCCGAGTACGACCTCTCCGCGGAGCCCTCGGGCGACTGGCGGGCGGACACCCTCGCCCTCGCCGCGCAGACCCGCGCCCTGATGCACCGCCACCCCTGGCTGCCGCGGCTGATGTCGCCCGCCCACGGGTTCAGCCCCAACGCGCTGCGGTACCTGGAGCACTTCCTGCGGGTGCTGGAGCCCCTCGACGCCGGCGGGGGCACCAAGATGGAGCTCATCTCGATGGTCAACGGCGTCGTCTCCACCTACGTGGTCAACGAGCTCTCCGAGGCGGAGCGGGCCCGCACCTCGCCCTTCCCGCCCGGCCAGGAGCACGCCGCGCGCATGGCCCACCTGGCGCGCGAGCTGTCCCGCGGCGAGCATCCCCGCCTGGCCGCCGTCATCGGCGCGGGCTTCGCCGCCGTGGACCTCGACGCGCAGTTCGCGCGCGCGCTCGGCCGGTTGCTCGACGGCTTCGACCCGGCGCGCGTCAGTCCGCCGCCGGGTCCGTCCGCTCCTCGGTCTCCAGCGTGACGGTGAAGGAGAACCGGTCGCCGCGGTAGCGGATCCGGGCCACGTCCACCGCCCGGCCCGACTCGTCGTACGTCACGCCCGTGTAGTGCAGGATCGGGCTCAGCAGCGGCACCCGCAGCAGCCGCGCCGTCTCCGGGTCGGCGAGCCGGGCCTCGACCGTGTCCGTGATCCGGCTGATCCGGACGCCCACGGCGTCCCGCAGCACCTTCGTCATCGGCCAGCGGGCCAGGTCCGCCACGTCGATGCGCCCGGCGATCTCCGGGCGGACCAGGTTCTCCGCCCAGTTCGTCGGCTCGCCCGACTCCCCGTCGCAGCGCAGCCGCCGGAAGACCACCGCCTCCGCCAGGCCGGGGAAGTGGCCGGCCAGCTCCGCCGGGACCGGGGCGGGCCCGTGGCCCAGCACGGTCGTCCGCTCGCCGGACTGCTGCGCCACGATCGCGTCGACCGAGCCGAGCAGCCGCACGGGGGAGCCGCGCCGGGCGCTCGGCTCGATGAAGGTGCCGCGCCGCCGGTGCCGGCTGATCAGCCCCTCCTCCTCCAGCTCCTTCAGCGCCTGCCGCATGGTCAGGACGCTCACGCCGTAGTGCTCGGCGAGGGCGTCCTCGGTGGGCAGGCGCAGCGGGTCGTCCGGGCAGCGTCCGAGTATCGAGGCCCGCAGCGACTGCGACACCTGGTACCAGAGCGGCAGCTTGCGATTGAGCGCGAGGGAGTCGGGAGCGAAGGTGGTCACGGGAAGCTCCGTGGGCGTCAGCGACGGAAGTGGCGCTGCAGACCCTGCCACACGCCGTCGTAGCCCGTCTGCAGGTGGTCGGCGGCGGTCGCCTGCGCGGTGAGCGTCACCGGCCAGCGCGTCTCGAACATGAAGGCCAGCCCGTCGTCCACCTTCTGCGGCTTCAGCTCGGCCGCGCTCGCCGCCTCGAAGGTGTCCCGGTCGGGCCCGTGCGCCGACATCATGTTGTGCAGCGACCCGCCGCCCGGCACGAAGCCCCCCTCGCCGGCGGTCTTCGCGTCGTACGCGCCCTCGATCAGGCCCATGTACTCGCTCATCACGTTCCGGTGGAAGTACGGCGGCCGGAAGGTGTCCTCGCCCACGAGCCAGCGCGGCGCGAAGACGACGAAGTCGACGCCCGCCAGCCCCGGGGTGTCCGACGGCGACGTGAGCACCGTGAAGATCGACGGGTCCGGGTGGTCGTAGCTGATCGAGCCGATGACGTTGAAGCGGCGCAGGTCGTAGACGTACGGGACGAGGTTGCCGTGCCAGGCGACCACGTCCAGCGGCGAGTGGTCGTACGTCGCCGTCCAGAGGTTGCCGCAGAACTTGCTGACCACCTCGACGGGGCCCGCTGCGTCGCCGGAGTCTTCGTACGCCGCGACCGGCGCGAGGAAGTCCCGCGCGTTCGCCAGCCCGTTCGCGCCGATCGGCCCCAGCTCCGGGAGGACGAAGGGCTGCCCGTAGTTCTCGCAGACGTAGCCGCGGGCGGTGGCGTCGAGGAGCTCGACGCGGAAGCGCACCCCGCGCGGGATCAGCGCCACGTGCCCCGGCTCGGCGCGCAGCAGCCCGAACTCCGTCCGCAGCAGCAGCCCGCCGCGCTCGGGCACGATGAGCAGCTCGCCGTCGGCGTCGCTGAACACCCGGTCGGTCATGGAGGCGTTCGCGGCGTAGAGGTGGACGGCCATGCCGGTGCGCTGCGTGACGTCGCCGTTGCCGCCGAGCGTCCACAGGCCGGCGAGGAAGTCCGTGCCCGCGGGCGGCTCGGGCAGCGGGTTCCAGCGCAGCCGGTTGGGGTCGGGCACGGCGTCGGTGAACGGCGCGCTCGCCAGGTGACCGTTGCCGGTGCGGGTGAACTGCGGGTGCGCGGCGGAGGGCCGGATGCGGTAGAGCCACGACCTGCGGTTGCTGTGCCGGGGCTCGGTGAAGGCCGTGCCGCTCAGCTGCTCCGCGTACAGCCCGAGCGGGGCCCGCTGCGGGGAGTTGCGCCCGTCGGGCAGCGCCCCCGGAACGGCCTCGCTGCTGTGCTCGTTGCCGAAACCGGCCGAGTAGGCGAGCCCCTCGGCGGTCTTCCGCGCCTGCTCGTTGCCCGTACCGCTCATCGCGTGCTCCCAGAGCCGATGGATTCCTATGGGAGACCGTAGGATTCCCGGCGGGGCGCGTCAATGGATCAGCCCGCGAAACGAGCGCCCTACTTCTTCGCGTACCCCACCATGCGCAGCGCCAGGTCCGCGTACAGCTCGCCGACCTCGTCCGGCGTGCGCTTGCCCTCCGCGTTGAACCAGCGGGCGACGTCGATGCACAGGGACAGCACGGCCAGCGTCGTCCCCGGGACGTCCGGGGTGTCGAACTCGCCCGCCGCCACGCCGTCCTCCACGATCGCGCGGACGGCGGCGTCGGTGTTCCGGCGCAGGGCGACGATCTCCGCGTAGTGCTCCTCGGCGAGCGCCCCCAGCTCGTACTGCACGACGCGCGCCGTCGTGTGGTGCTCGGCGTGCCAGCGGACGAAGGCGCGCACGGCCTCGGAGAGCCGGTCGGCGGGGCCGCCCGCGGAGTCCCGCGCCCGGCGCAGGATGTCGAGGGCGAGCCGGTGACCGACGATGCTGATGCGGTAGAGCAGCTCTTCCTTCGTCTTGTAGTGGATGTAGAGCGCGGCGGGGCTCATGCCGGCGCGGCCCGCGATGTCACGGGTGGTGGTGGCGTGGTAGCCGCGCTCGGCGAAGGCCTCGACGGCGGCGGTCACCAGCCGCCGCGCGGCATCGGGCGTGACGTCGGCCCACTGCCCGCTCTGCTGCCCCTCCGCACCCATCCCACGCCCCGCTCTCCCGGTCCGCCCCGGGCCCTGCGCCCGCGGAACGAACACCATACCCCGGGGTGAGCGGGCGCTTAGGAAGCCGTGGAAGGGCCCCGGCCACCGGTTCCGGCCACGGTTCCGGGCGCCGGTCCCGCGCCGCTACGGCCGCAGCGCCCGCATCAGCAGATCGGCCAGGTGACCGGCCACCTGCTGCGCGCTCAGCCTGCCCTCCGCGCGGTACCAGGCGCCCAGGTGGTGGACCGAGCCGAAGTGGTAGTCGACCACCAGGTCCGCCGGGGTGGCCGCGGTGAACACGCCGCTGCGCTGGCCCTCCTCGACCAGGGCCCGGAAGCGCTCGTGGTAGCGGCGCCGCTCCGCCCGGACCTGCGCGAGCTTCTCGGGGCCCAGGTGGTGCATGGAGCGGAAGAAGATCGTCGTGTCGTCGAGGTTCTCGATGGTGGTGACCACGACGTCGGCCGCGGCCTCGCGCAACCGCTTCTCGACGGGCGCCGGCGAGTCCGCGAAGGCGTCCAGCCGCTCCTGCTGCAGCCGCAGCACCCGCCCGTAGACCTCGTGCAGCAGGTCGTCCTTCGAGCCGAAGTAGTGGTAGAGGGCGCCCTTCGTGACGCCCGCGGCCTCCACGATCTCCTGGACGGACGTGCGGTCGTAGCCCCGGTCGGCGAAGAGCCGGGTGGCGGCGGCGAGCAGCCGCTGCGGTACGGGTTCGCCCTCCGGCGCGGTACACCGTGTTCCTTCGCCCTCCCCCAGTGCCCGAACGGCCGGGGAGGCGCCCCCGTCTCCGCCCGCGCGGCGCGGAGGTGCGGGTGTCGTGTCCGGCTGCGGCCCGGCGGCCGCGCGTGCGTCGCGCTGTGTTTTCCGGTTCGCTTCTCCGCCCGCGCGGCGCGGAGGTGCGGGTGTCGTGTCCGGCTGCGGTCCGGCGGCCGCGCGTGCGTCGCTCACAGGCCCCCTTCCAGCTTGCGCTGGAGGTGGTTCATGCCGCGCAGCCAGCGGTCGGGGTCGGTCGCGCGGGCCGCGTAGTAGTCCGCGACCTCCGGGTGCGGCAGGATCAGGAAGCGGCCCGCGGCCATCCCGTCGAAGAGTGCGTCCGCCACCTGCGCGGGCTCGATCGCCGTCGGCACGAGGATCAGGTCCCCGGCCGGGCCCGTCCCGCGCAGCATGTCCGTCCGCACGCCCTGCGGGCAGATCGCGTGGACGTCGATGCCGCAGTGGCGGTAGGTGAGCGAGAGCCACTCGGCGAAGGCCAGGGCCGCGTGCTTGGAGACGCTGTACGGGGCCGAGCCGAGCATCGTGAGCAGCCCGGCCGCGGAGACCGTGGAAACGAACCGGCCGCTGCCGCGGTCGAGCCACTCGGGCAGCAGCTTGCGCGCCGCGCGCACGTGGGCCATCACGTTGACGTCCCAGGCGGTCTCCCAGAGGTCCTCCTCGGCCTCGGGACCGCCGGCGGGGGCGACCCCGGCGTTGGCGCAGTAGACGTCGACGCGGCCGCCGAGCGCCTCGCGGGCGGCCGGCACGATGCCGGAGGCGTCGCCGGGCACGGCCGTCGCGCCGATCTCCGCCGCGACCGCCTCGGCCTTGGCGGCGTCGAGGTCGTTGACCACGACCCGCGCCCCCTCGGCGGCGAACCGGCGGGCGAGCGCGGCCCCGATGCCGCCTCCCGCTCCGGTGACGACGACTCCCGCGTCCCGCACGATGCCCACGCTCGGTCTCCCTCGGCTCGGCTGCACCGCGCAGACTAACCAGTCGGTATGTGCCGGGGGAAGAGGCCGGGAACGCACCCGGAGGCACGCCCTCCGGCATTCTCCCCGCCGGGCCGCCGGAGCGTTAGCGTGCATGACCATGCGGCACTCTTCCGGGGGACGCCCCCCGAACGCACGGCATGTGACGCGACGCCAGGTGCTGGGCACGGCGGCCGCGGGCGCCCTCGCCGGCCCGGCCGCGGCGCCGGCGCGGGCCGCGGCCGCTCCGCGCGTCCGCACCGGCTTCGACCGGCTGGCGGAGAGCGGTTACGCCCTGCTCGCCGGGGACCGCGTCGGCCTCGTCACCAACCCCACGGGCGTCACCGCCGGCCTCCGGCACGTCGTGGACGTCCTGCACGAGGACCGGCGCGTGGACCTCCGCGCGGTCTTCGGTCCCGAGCACGGCTTCCGCGGCACGGCACAGGCCGGCGGCTCGGAGCCCACGAGCACGGACCCGGCGACCGGCCTCCCGGTCCACGACATCCACGGCAAGCGCGGCCGTGAGCTCGCGGACCTGTTCGGCCGCGCCGGCGTGGACACCGTCGTGTTCGACATCCAGGACGCCGGCGCACGCTTCTACACGTACGTGTGGACGCTGTACGACTGCCTGATCGCCACAGCGCTCGCGGGCCTGCGGACCGTGGTCCTGGACCGGCCCGACCCCCTCACGGGCCGCGGCGCTCACGGCCCGGTCCTGGAGCGCTCCCTGGCCTCCGGCGTGGGCCGCGAGCCGATCGCGCAGGCGCACGGCATGACCGTGGCCGAGCTGGCCCTGCTGTTCAACGCGGCGTACGTGCCGGCCGTGGCCGGGCGGTCCGCGCGGCTGGACACCGTGCCCATGAGCGGCTGGCGGCGCGGCGACCTCTTCGGCGACACCGGGCTGCCGTGGGTCCCGCCCAGCCCCAACATGCCCACGCCCGGCACCGCCCTCGTGTACCCGGGCACCTGCCTGCTGGAAGGCACGAACCTCTCCGAGGGCCGCGGCACCACCCTCCCGTTCGAACTCGTGGGCGCCGAGGGCATCGACCACCGCTGGGCGGACGCCCTGAACGCCCTGGACCTGCCCGGCGTGCGCTTCCGGGAGGCGTACGCGGTGCCCGCCTTCTCCAAGTTCCAGGGGCGCACCATCGGAGGCGTACAGCTGCACGTGCACGACCCCCGGGCCTTCCAGCCCGTACGGACGGGCATCGCGCTGCTCGTGACGGCCGGACAGGTGTGGCCGGGCTTCGCGTGGCGCCCGGACCGGTGGATCGACCGGCTCGCGGGGACCGCGGCCGTCCGCACCATGACCGACGCGGGCGCGTCCGTGGACGACATCGTGGCGGCCTGGCAGCCCGGGCTGGAGGACTTCCGGGCCCTGCGCGAGGAGCACCTGCTCTACGGCTGACCGCCGCGGCCGCCGGGGGCTGTCCCCACCCCGCCCCGGGGGCCCGTCGGATGGTGCCGGAACGGCGCGCCGGGAATCGTGGACCGGGCCACCGTCGAACGGTCCAGAGCCCGAGGAGCGACCCGAATGACATCCCAGCGCCGCCGCCGGCGCACCGGCCTGCCCGCCGCCCTGCTGCTCACCCTGATCCTGTGCGCCCTCTCCTGGACGCCCGCCCTCGTGCAGCAGGCGCGGGCCCGCACCGCCGGCCCCGTCGCGGCCCTCGCCGCCGCTGCCCACCCCCTGCGCACCACCGAGCCGGGCGGCAGCGTCGCGGACCTGCGCCCGCTCGGCGCCATGGTCGGCGACGCCACGGTGGTCGGCGTCGGGGAGGCCACGCACAGCTCGCACGAGTTCTTCACCAACAAGCACCGCATCTTCCGCTACCTCGTGGAAGAGAAGGGCTTCACCGCCTTCGCCCTGGAGGCGAACTGGAGCGCGGGCCTGCGGATCAACGACTACGTGCTGCACGGCAAGGGCGACGTGCGGCAGATCATGAAGGAGGAGTTCCAGGACGCGTACCGCCTGTGGAACACCCGTGAGTACCTCGACCTGTTCACGTGGATGCGCGACTACAACGCCCACCACGCGCGCAAGGTGCAGTTCGTGGGCAACGACGCCGCCTACGCCGGACCGGAGCTGTTCGACCGGGTGACCGGCTACGCCCGCGCGCACCACCCCGCGCTCCTGCCCCGCCTCGCCGAGCTCTACCGCGGGCAGCGCCCCGAGCCCGGCACCAGTGTCAGGGACACCATGCAGGCGGTGCTGAAGAAGCCGCTCGCCGAGCGCCGCGCCAACGCCGACCGCGCCGAGCAGGCCCTCGGCCTGCTGGCCGGGCAGCACCCCGGCGGCGACCGCCGCGCCTTCGACCGCGCGGTGCAGGACGCGCGCGCCGTCGCCCAGGTCGCCGGGATGTACACCTTCGACCTCGACGACCCCAAGTCCGTCGCCGACTGCATGCGCTACCGCGACAAGGTCATGGCCGACAACACCGTCTGGTGGCAGCGGCACACCGGGCAGAAGATCCTCCTGTCCGCGCACAACGCCCACGTCTCCTACGTGAGCGACAATCCGGCGCAGTACCCGAAGATGCAGGGAGCGTTCCTGCGCGACCGGCTCGGCGCCGCGTACGTCAACGTCCGGCTCACCTTCTCCGAGGGCTCCTTCAACACCCTCGACGACGAGGGGCGCACCAAGCCCGTCACGCTCGGCCCCGCCGCGCCCGGCAGCAACGAGCACACCCTCGACCAGGTCTCCCACGGCCCGGCCTGGCTGCTGGACATGCGCAACGCGCCCCGCGCCGCGAAGGACTGGCTGTCCGCCGCCCGGCCGACCCGCAACATCGGCACCGCCTACCCGGAGCCCGAGTACATGACCGCGCTCGGCCGCTCGTACGACCTCCTCATCCACGTCCACCGCATCCGGGCAGCCGGACTCCTGGCCCCCTGACGATGCCCTGATCCGCGGTACGCACGGTTCCCTGACCCGGAAGCGTGAACAGCGTGACGCGAGTCTGGACAGTCCCCCTCGGCAGCGGGACGATGCGCCGGCATCGGGCTGCTCGAGGGGGAATGCCATGTCCGGCATGAGTGCGGAACCTTACTGGGAGCTCATGTTCGACGCCGACGGGGACGCCGACGCGGGCGAGCGCGACGCCCTGGTACGCGGTGCCGTGAGCGAGGGCCTCACCGACCTCGTGGTGTTCGCGCACGGGTGGAACAACGACAGGCCGATGGCCACGGCCCTCTGCTCCCGCTTCTACGCACCCTTCCCCGGCCTGGTCGCCCGCGCGCCCGGCGTCCGCATGGGCTACGCGGGCGTGATCTGGCCGTCGATGCGTTTCCCGGGCGAGGCCGTCCCCGACTTCCCGTCGGCCGCCCCCGAGGGGCCGCCCGCCCCGCCCGTCCTCGACGCCGCCACCCGCGAGGCCCTGGTCAGGACCCTGCCGTGCGAGCGGGCCGTGATGGACCGGCTCGCGGAGCTGGCCGCGGAGCAGTCCGAGGACCCCGCGCGCCTGGAGGAGTTCGTCTCCCTCGTCCGCGGCCTCGCCCCCGCGCCGCCGCAGGGGCCCGTGGCCGCGGACGCCGGCGAGGACGACGCCTCGTACCTGCTGACGGGCGATGCCCGGCAGGTGTGCGAGAGCTTCGCCGCCGCCCTGGACCGCATGGGCGCACTGCCGCCCGCCTTCCTCGGCGGAGCACTGAAGCGGCTGTGGGGCGGCGCCCTCGAAGTGCTCCGGCAGATGTCGTACTACACGATGAAGCGGCGTGCGGGCGTCGTCGGCGAGAAGGGCCTCGGGCCCGCGCTCGCCCTGCTCGCCGAGTCTGCCACCGGGCTGCGCGTCCACCTGGCCGGGCACAGCTTCGGTGCCCGCCTCGTGTCCTTCGCGCTGCGCGGGCTGCCCGACGACGGCACCGCCCTGGGCAGCGTGACCCTCCTCCAGGGCGCCTTCTCGCACTACGCCTTCTCGTCCCGCCTGCCGTTCGACAGCGGCCGCGGCGGGGCGCTCGACGGGCTGTACCGGCGGATCCGCGGGCCGCTGGTGGCCTGCCACTCGCGCCACGACTCGGCGCTGGGCACCCTCTATCCCCTCGCGTCCATGATGTCCCGCGAGGACGACGGCATTCTCGGCCTCGACGACGGCCGCTGGGGCGCCGTCGGCCACGACGGCATCCGGGACGTGGACCCCTGCGCCCGGATCGCCCTGGACGAGGCGCTGCGCGGCGCCCTGCCCACCGAGGGGTGCGTGAGCGTGGACGCCTCGTCGGTCATCGCCCGCGGCGGCCCCCCGTCGGGCGCCCACAGCGACATCTGCCACGAGGAACTGGCCCGCGTCGTCCTCCACGCCGGCCGGGTCCTGCCGGCCGGGCCGTGAGCCGTGCCCCCGGACCGGGCCGAATGAGCCGGGGGCGATGAACCGGGCCGATCGAACCGGCCGAATGAACCGGGTTCCACATCCCGGCGCGACTTCGGGGTAGCAGAGCGGAGTCGGCCGCGCACCGCGGCCGAGGGATCCGAATGGCGATGAGTTACGTCCCTTCCATGTCGATCCGAGTCCGCGCTGTCGGAGGTGGGATGCAGTGGCAGGTTTCAGAGCACTCGCACGAGAGGTGCGCAATCCACGGAACACCATCGCCTTGCGGCGGACCTCCCTGCGCAAGTGCCTCGAGCGCTTCGCCCCGTACGGGCACCGGGCGACCTGGCACCACCTGTGCGACCTGGCCGGGATCGCCCCGGCCGACCGGGCCCCCGACCCGGCCCGGCTGGCCGTCGCACTGACCGAGCTGGAGGAGGCCCGCGCGGTCTGGCTCGCCTACGAGGCGTCCTTCGCCGACCGCCGCAAGCGTGAGAAGCACGACGGCATCCGGCAGCCCGCCGCCGTCGACGCGTGGCACCGCAACACCTGGGGCGGCTGCGACATAGTGCCCTGCGTGAGCCCCGGCATCTACCCGGCCGCCCGGCTCTCCGACGTGCTGCGCCTGGTGATCGCCGCCATGGAGGCCGAGCCCGGGGACGTCTGCCCCGTCTGCTCGCAGGACCACCTGGAGTGGCGCCCCGACCTGGACCGCTGCCCCGCGCAGGGCCCCGTCTGCGCGGACTGCGGCATCGTGGTGCCCGCGCCCGTACTCACCCCGGGGGCGCTGGCCGCGGCCCGCCGCCGGGTGCTGGAGGACCGTTACGCGGCGGTGTGAGCGTCGCCGCGGCCGCAGGGAGGGGACAGGCAGGAGACCGGAAGGGGGTGTCCGCCGTCCGCCGGTGGTGCGAGGATGCAGCACGGCCCACCGGTGTGCGAGAAGAGGCGGACGGCATGGCGCAGTTGCACGATCTGACCGCGTTGGAGCAGGGGGCGGCGGTGCGGGCGGGGGAGGTCTCGCCCGTCGAGCTGACCGAGCACTACCTGGAGCGCATCGGACGGCTGGACGCCACCGTCGGGGCGTTCGTCACCGTCACCCCCGAGACGGCGCGCAAGCAGGCGGCCGACGCCGAGAGCGCGGCCTCGGCCGCCCGGCGCGAGGGCCGCGCGCTGCCGCCGCTGCACGGCGTTCCCGTGCCGGTCAAGGACCTCAGCCAGGTCGCCGGCGTGCGCTGCACGATGGGCTCGGCCGCGTACGCGGGCAACGTCGCCACGATGGACGACCACGTCGTGGTGCGGCTGCGGGAGGCGGGCACGATCCTGCTGGGCAAGACCAGCACGCCCGAGTTCGGCCTGTCCTCGCACACCGAGAACGCCCTCGTGCCGCCCGCCCGCACCCCCTGGGACCTCGGCCGGTCGGCCGGCGGGTCGAGCGGCGGGGCGGCGGCCGCGGTCGCCGCGGGGCTCGCGCCGCTCGCGCACGGCAGCGACGGGGGCGGCTCCATCCGCATCCCGGCGTCCGCGTGCGGCCTGTTCGGCATCAAGCCCAGCCGCGGCCGGGTGAGCCCCGGCCCGGTCCTGCACGACGTGACCGGCCTGGTGACGCACGGGCCCCTGGCCCGTACGGTCGCGGACGCCGCCGCGCTCCTCGACGTCCTCGCGGGGCCGATGCCCGGCGACCCCTACGCCGCGCCCTCGCTCCCGCCCGGCGGGACCTTCGCGGAGCACGCGCGGCGCGCCCCGGGCCGGCTGCGCGTCGCCCACATCACGGAGGCGCCCATCCCGGGGGTGGAGGTGCACCCCGAGTGCCGGCGCGCCGCGCAGGAGGCGGCGGACCTGCTGCGGGAACTCGGCCACGACGTGGAGGAACTGACGCTCCCGGGCGACGAGTCCCTGCCCCGCGCCTTCGTCACCGTCTGGGAGGTGCTGTCGACGGTCATGCCCGTGCCGCCGGGCGGGCAGGACCTGCTGCTGCCGCTGACCCGTCACCTGCGCGAGCGCGGCGCCCGCACCACCGGCACGGAGTTCGCCGCGGCCCTCCAGCGGATGCGCGGGATCGCCCAGCTCGTCGACGACGTCCTGCAGGCGCCCGGCACCGGCTACGACGTGCTCCTGTCGCCCACCCTCGCCCGGCCCCCGCTGCCCGTCGGCGGGCTGCGCAACGACGACGACCCGGAGCAGGAGTTCGCGGACGTGGCCGCCTTCACGCCGTACTGCCCGCTCTACAACGCGACCGGCCGGCCCGCCGTGAGCGTGCCGCTGCACTGGACGCCCGAGGGCCTGCCCGTCGGGATCATGCTCGGCGGCCGCTACGGCGACGAGGCCGGCCTCATCTCGCTCTCCGCCCAGCTGGAGGAGGCCCGGCCGTGGGCCGGGCGGCGGCCCGCCCTGTGGTGAGGCCGCGGACCCGGGGCGCGCCGTCCGCCACTGCGCGGCGCGCGCCGTCGGTCAGCGCTCGACCAGCAGGCGCGAGCCCGCACCCCGCAGGCCGTTGCGGTCGTCGGGGTTGGACAGGGCGCAGGTCTCCAGCGACAGGCAGCCGCAGCCGATGCAGTCGTCCAGGTGGTCCCGCAGCCGGGTCAGCTGCTTGATGCGCTGCTCCAGCTCCCCGCGCCACGTCTCGGACAGCCGGGCCCAGTCCTCGTGGTTCGGGGTGCGCTCGTCGGGCAGCTCCGAGAGCGCCTCCCGGATCGTGGCCAGCGGGATGCCGACCCGCTGTGCGGCCCGGATGAAGGCGACGCGGCGCAGGGCGTCACGGTCGTAGCGGCGCTGGTTGCCGGAGGTGCGGCGGCTGCTGATCAGGCCCTTGGTCTCGTAGAAGTGCAGCGCCGAGACGGCCGCGCCGCTGCGCGCGGACAGCTGGCCTACGGTCAGTTCCTGGATCGTGTACGAAATCTGCGGCACGGTTCAGACCTTACGTGACCGGCGGCTCCCGGCATTGAGACGACGGCCACACCGCCGCGGGGGGCGCACTCTGGTACGGGCGGTGCGCCCGGCGCTAGCGTGGGTGAGGAGGCCCGCAGCCAGGGCCTTCGCGCAGCTTTCCGAAGCTCGCCGAGCTGTCTGAAACGCTTTGTGATCCCGTTCCGCTTTCGCGAGGAGACGACCCGTGAACCCGCACGACGGCATGTACATCGACGGAGCCTGGCGACCCGCCGCGGGAGCGGGGACGATCGAGGTCGTGAACCCGGCCGACGAGCAGGTCATCGGCACCGTCCCGGCCGGTGACGCCCGGGACGTCGACGCGGCCGTCCGGGCGGCCCGCGCGGCCCTGCCCGGCTGGGCTGCCACGCCGCCCGCGCGGCGCGGGGAGCACATCGCCGCCCTGCGCGACGCGCTGGCCGCCCGTCAGGAAGAGATCGCCGCCACGGTCACGGCCGAGCTCGGCTCGCCCAAGGGCTTCGCACAGCGGGTCCACACCGGGCTGCCGATCGCCGTGGCCGGTTCGTACGCCGAGCTCGCGGCGAGCCACCCCTTCGAGGAGCGGATCGGCAATTCGACCGTCCTCCACGAACCGGTCGGTGTCGTCGCCGCGATCACACCCTGGAACTACCCGCTCCACCAGGTCGTGTCCAAGGTCGCCCCGGCGCTGGCCGCGGGCTGCACGATCGTCCTCAAGCCCGCCGAGGACACCCCGCTGACCGCGCAGCTCTTCGCCGAGTGCGTGGACGCGGCCGGGCTCCCCGCGGGCGTCTTCAACCTCGTCACCGGGCTCGGGCCGGTGGCCGGCCAGGCCCTCGCCGAGCACCCCGGGGTCGACCTCGTCTCCTTCACCGGCTCCACGGCCGTGGGCAAGCGGATCGGCGCGGCGGCCGGTGCGGCCGTCAAGCGCGTCGCCCTGGAGCTGGGCGGCAAGTCCGCCAACGTCATCCTGCCCGGCGCCGACCTCGCCAAGGCCGTCGCCGCGAACGTCGCCGACGTGTGCCGCAACACCGGCCAGTCCTGCAACGCCCTCACCCGTACGCTCGTCCACGCCGACGTGTACGAGGAGGCGGTCTCCCTCGCCGCCGCCGCGGTCGCGGACTTCGCGCCCGGCGATCCCGCGCAGGACGGGGTCCGGGTCGGCCCGCTCGTCAACGCCAAGCAGCACGCGCGCGTGCGCGGCTACATCGGCAAGGGCGTCGAGGAGGGCGCGCGCCTCGTCGCCGGCGGCGCGGCGGCCCCCGAGGGCCACGACAAGGGCTACTTCGTCACCCCGACCGTCTTCGCCGACGTCACGCCGGAGATGACCATCGCCCAGGAGGAGATCTTCGGCCCCGTCCTCTCCTTCATCAAGTACGAGGACGAGGACGAGGCCGCCCGGATCGCCAACGGCACGGCCTACGGCCTCGCCGCCGCGGTCTGGGCCGCCGACAAGGAGCAGGCCGCCGCCTTCGCACGGCGCCTGGACGTCGGCCAGGTGGAGATCAACGGCGGCGGGTTCAACATCCTGGCGCCCTTCGGCGGCTACAAGGAGTCGGGCGTCGGGCGCGAGCTGGGCGTCCACGGGCTGGGGGAGTACCTACAGACCAAGTCCCTCCAGTTCTGACGCCGGGTTCCTGCTTCCCCCGCCACCACCGTCGAGAGGAATGGCATGGTCCGCGCCGCCGTACTGCCCGCCGTGGGCGCTCCGCTGCAGATGGCCGAGATCGACCTGCCCGCGCCCGGCCCCGGGCAGGTGCGGATCCGCCTCGCCGCCGCCGGGGTGTGCCACTCCGACCTCTCCCTGTCCAACGGGACGCTCCGCCAGCCCGTGCCCGCCGTCCTCGGGCACGAGGGCGCGGGCCGGGTCACCGCGGTCGGTGAGGGAGTGACGCACGTGGTGCCGGGCGACCTGGTCGTCCTCAACTGGGCGCCCTCCTGCGGCGGCTGCCACTTCTGCGGGCTCGGCGAACCCTGGCTGTGCGCGGGCGCGGCCGCTGCCGCCGCCGTTCCGTACGCGCGCCTCGCCGCCGACGGCAGCGCGCTCTACCCGGGCCTCGGCACGGCCGTGTTCGCCGAGGAGACCGTCGTCCGGGCGGATGCGGCCATTCCGCTCCCCGGGGGGATACCGCCGGTCGAGGCGGCCCTGCTGGGCTGCGCCGTGCTCACCGGCTACGGAGCGGTCCACCACTCCGCGAAGGTGCGCGCGGGCGAGTCCGTCGCGGTCTACGGCGTCGGCGGCGTCGGGCTCGCCACCCTGCAGTCCGCGCGGATCGCCGGCGCGGGCACGATCGTGGCCGTGGACGTCTCCCCGGAGAAGGAGGAGCTGGCCCGGGCCGCCGGCGCCACCGAGTTCGTCGTCGCGGGCCCCGACACGGCCAAGGCCGTCCGCAAGCTCACCGGCGGCTGGGGCGCGGACGTCGCCATCGAGTGCGCGGGGCGGGCGGACGCGATCCGCACGGCCTGGTCGTCGACGCGCAAGGGCGGCAGGACGACCGTCGTCGGCATCGGCGGCCTGGACCAGCAAGTCACCTTCTCCGCGCTGGAGCTCTTCCACTTCGGGCGCACGCTCTCGGGCTGCGTCTACGGCAACAGCGACCCGGCGAAGGACCTGCCCGTGATCGCCGGGCACGTGCGCGCGGGCCGCTTCGACCTGTCCGCCCTGGTGACGGCGCGGATCGGCCTCGACGGCATCGCGGGCGCCTTCGAGGCGATGCTCGCGGGGCGGGGCGGGCGGTCGCTCGTGGTGTTCTCCGACGCGTAGGGGGGCGCGGCCGGGCGGGCCGCTCAGCCCTCGGGGGAGTGCCACTGCGGAGAGGGCAGCTGGATCAGCACGAGCACGAACCCGGCCAGCAGGAAGTTCCGCCCGGCGGCCTGCAGGCCGTTCCACTTCTGGGACTGCCACATCGCGAACCACTCGCCGCCGATCGCGATGAACCCCGCGCCGAACAGCAGCATGACCATCACCAGCCCCAGCGTGCTGAGCCGCCGCGCCCGCCGGAAGCCCGCGCCGCGGCTCGTGAGCCCGCGCACCCACAGGACCGTCGCGGCCACGAGCACGACCGCGGCCAGCGTCTCCCAGACGATGATCGCGAGGTAGGCGATGTCCTGCAGCGTGCGGTCCGTGACGGCCCGCCACATCAGGTCGTCGTCCTGGAACGTCGTGTCCATCGCCAGGACGTGCCGGACGAACTCCTGGTTCGTCCCGAAGTCGGTGATGTTGCCGAAGGCGACGAGCGCGATGTAGAGCGCGACGGTGCCGGTGAGCGCCGCCGCCGCGAACGGCAGCCCTCCGAGCCGCGCGGCTTCGCGCGGCCCCCGCACCTTCCAGTTAGCGGCCATGCGACCTCCCCCTCCGGCCTTGCCCGTAGTAGATATTCCTGCCCGCCGGGCGAGGCCGGTACGCGACGGAGCGGCCCGCACGGCTACCGGCATGCGTAGGTACCGGCATGCCCGGTTACCGGTACTGCCGCAACTCCCGCCGGGCCAGCGACCGCTGGTGCACCTCGTCAGGCCCGTCGGCCAGGCGCAGCGTCCGCGCCGCGGCCCATAGCTCCGCCAGCGGGAAGTCCTGGCTCACGCCGCCCGCCCCGTGCAGCTGCACGGCCTTGTCGAGGATGTCCACGACCGTTCGCGGAGTGGCGATCTTGATGGCCTGGATCTCGGTGTGCGCGCCGCGGTTGCCCACGGTGTCCATCAGCCACGCCGTCTTGAGCACCAGCAGCCGGAGCTGCTCCACCGCCACCCGCGAGTCGGCGATCCACTGCTGCACGACGCCCTGCCCGGCCAGCGGTTTGCCGAAGGCCGTACGGTCCAGGGCGCGCCTGCACATGAGCTCGATCGCCCGCTCGGCCATTCCGATCAGCCGCATGCAGTGGTGGATGCGGCCCGGGCCGAGGCGCGCCTGGGCGATCGCGAAGCCACCGCCCTCCTCGCCCACGAGGTTGCCCACCGGCACCCGTACGCGGTCGAAGACGATCTCGGCGTGGCCGCCGTGGTAGTGGTCCTCGTAGCCGTAGACCCGCATCGCGCGCCGCACCTGCAGACCGGGCGCGTCCCGCGGGACCAGCACCATCGACTGCTGGCGCCGCGGGTCGTCCCCGTCCGGATCGGTCTTCCCCATCACGACGAAGACCTCGCAAGCGGGGTTCATGGCACCGGAGATGTACCACTTGCGGCCGGTGATGACGTACGCGTCGCCGTCGCGCTCGATGCGGGTCCCGATGTTCGTCGCGTCGGAGGAGGCGACGCCGGGCTCGGTCATCGCGAACGCCGACCGGATCCGGCCGTCGAGCAGCGGCTCCAGCCAGCGCTTGCGCTGCTCCTCGCTGCCGAACTGGGCGAGCAGCTCCATGTTCCCGGTGTCGGGGGCGGCGCAGTTGAGGGCGGTGGGGGCCAGCTGCGGGCTGCGGCCGGTGATCTCGGCGAGCGGGGCGTACTGGAGGTTGGTGAGCCCGGCGCCGTACTCCGCATCCAGGAGGCTGTGCTCGTTGGTGAAAAAGAGGTTCCACAACCCCTGCCGCCGCGCCTCCGCCTGAAGCTCGGCGACGACTGGCGGCGCGGTCCACGGGTCGGCGAGCGACGCCCGCTGCTCCTCGGCCACGGCTTCTGCCGGGTACACGTGCTCGTCCATGAACGCGAGCAGTCGCCCGCGCAGTTCCTCGGTGCGGGTGTCGAATGCGAAGTCCATGGCCGGTCAGCCCTTCCGGAGGGTGGTGAGTCCGTTGCCGATGAAGAGCGGGACGAGCTGCCCGATGCAGTCGAAGCCCGCGCCGACGGTCTGCCCGAGGGTGTAGCGGTAGTGGATGCCCTCCAGGATCACGGCGAGCTTGAAGTAGGCGAACGCCGTGTACCAGGGGAGCGCGGAGACGTCGCGGCCGGACGCGGCGGCGTAGCGCTCCACGATCTCGGCGGGGGCTGGGTGCCCCGGGGCCTCGCGCGTCGTGCTGATGGGCGAGCCCGGGACGGGCTCCTGCTCGCTGTACATCACCAGCAGGCCGAGGTCGGTGAGCGGGTCGCCGAGCGTGGACATCTCCCAGTCCAGGACGGCGGCGACCGTGTCGTCCGCGCCGATCAGGACGTTGTCGAGCCGGTAGTCGCCGTGCACGACCGTGGCGGCGGGGGAGGCGGGCAGCGCCGCGGCGAGGCCGGAGTGCAGCGCGTCGATGCCCGGCAGCTCCCGGTTGCGGGACGCCTCCAGCTGCTTGCCCCAGCGCCGCAACTGCCGCTCCAGGAAGCCCTCCGGCCGCCCGAAGTCCGCGAGCCCGGCCGCTTCCGGATCGACGGCGTGCAGCCGCACGAGCGTGTCGGCGAGCCCCAGGACAACCTGCCGGGTGCGGTCCGGCCCGATCGCGGCGAGCTGCCCGGCCGTCCGGTACGGCGTGCCGTCCACGAACTCCATCACGTAGAACGGCGCCCCGAGCACGCTCTCGTCCTCGCACAGCAGCAGCGCCCCGGGCACCGGCACCGCCGTCCGGTGCAGCGCACTGATCACCCGGTGCTCGCGCCGCATGTCGTGCGCGGTGGCGAGCACGTGCCCGAGCGGCGGCCGGCGCACCACCCACCGGCCCGTGCCGTCGCTGACGGCGTACGTGAGGTTGGACCGTCCCCCCTCGATCAGCCGGGCCGTCAGAGGCCCCCGCACGAGCCCCGGAAGCTCCCGCTCCAGATGGGCCCGCAGCCGTTCCGGATCGAGTCCGGGAGGGTTGCCCTTGCTCATTGCACGCTCCTCGTCAGGGGAGTTGGCCGGTATGTCCGCGGGCCATCATGCCGACCGGTCGGTATGCCGTCCAGTGGGTGCCGCGGCCTCATGCCCCAGGGACCGCTCGGCGTTGTCGATGAGCTCCTTGTACGTCAGCACTTCGACCCGGTTCCGGTGGGTGTTGTGCACGCGAAGCGTTTCGTTCAGTACGTCTTCCGGTATCTCCGGATGAGCGCCGGGGTGTCCGATGAGGACGACACCGGTGGCGCGGCGGGTCTCGTATCCGAACTCCTCCCGGATCCGCTCACGGTGCTCGTCCAGACCGACTAGATAGTGGACGACCTGTCCCACCGCGTCGTTGACCTCGGAGGAGGGGACCCAGCCGTTGCGGTGCCGTTTGACGAGCCCGGCCTTGAGCCGGGAGGCCTGCTTCAGCTCGACGACGTGCAAGGCACCGTCACCGCGGATGAGGGGGATGTCGACCTCGTTGCCGGGTACGAGGCGACGGTGTACGGCCTCGCCGATGAAACGGCCGCCGAAGATCCAGTGCTGCCCCTGCAGCGCTCGCTGGAGGTCGTGCTCGGTGGCGGTGGGGTCCTCGGCGACCTTCCGCAGGCGGGCGAGAGCCTCGGAGCGGCGTTGCAATTCGGCGGCCCGGAGAACGATCCGCCCGCCCTCATCGTTGGCCAGGACGGCCAGCGCCCGAGGTGAGGAGGCGATGCGGCGGGCCGCTTCCTTTGCGTCGACCTCCACCCGGCGCTGCAAGACACGCTCCATCCAGAGCGCCAGCTCAGCGCGTCCGCGGGGGATGCGATATTGCGCAGGCTCTTCGGCGGGCGCCTCCAGGAACGGCACGTCCAAGCTTTGTGCCTGGACGTGCGCAAGAAGCTCTGCAGCCGATGCCTCCGGATGGTCGTCCACGAAGGTACGACCCACTTCCATCCAGAACGTGCAACTGGCCTGGAGGGTCTTCGAAAGCCAGTTCCGGGCATGGTCGTTGCGCGGTCCCTGCTGGAAGAGGCGGTACTTCTCCTCGTAGTCGGGTCGGAGCAACCGCCCCTGGGCGTAGTACAGGCAGTCCTGAAGCACCCGTACCGTCTCCCATTCCTCGGCCGCGGCCGAGGTCCGGCGTGCCTCGGCGAGGAGATCCAGCAGCCGCTGCCCTCCCCGGTATTTTCTTCCCGGGCCCCCGTTCATGTGGCCGCGCACGGCATCGATGCCGTCGGCCACCACGCCGGGCGGAGCGTCACCGTACGCTTTGCCGAGAGCCTGCTCCAGCGCCCAATCCGATCTCACGTCCATGCGTCGCATTGTGCGCCCGGGGTCTGACAACGCCCGCCCGCCAAGGGTTACGCGTGGCAGCTCATCGGCCGGCCGCCGTTCATCGTCATCATGTCGCCGACGACGGCCGGCAGGTCGAGCGGCTCCCCCAGGGGCCGGCCCTCCAGTTCGGCGTAGGCGCGGTGCAGGTTGGCGACCACGCGTTCGCTCTCGTGCAGGGCCGCGAACTCGCCGAGGTCGGCGGCGCGGGCGGCCTCCAGGGGGGTGCGGCCGGCGGCGTGTTCGGTGCGGGCCAGGTCCTGGAGCCAGTGGAAGTAGCGTTCGAGGACGTCGTACGCGCCGGGGTCGGTGACCGGGCCGTGGCCGGGCACGACCGTCTCGGCGTCCAGTTCGCGCAGGACCTTCAGGGAGTGGAGCGAGCCCGCGAGGGAGCCCATCAGGAGGAAGGGGGTGCCGCCGTTGAAGACGAGGTCGCCGGTGAAGACGACGCGCTGCTCCGGCAGCCAGGCGATGGTGTCGCCCGTGGTGTGCGCCGGGCCCGGGTGGATCAGCCGGATCTCGGTGTCGCCCACGTGCAGGGCGAGGGTGTCGGTGTAGGTGACCTCGGCGGGCGTGATCCGGACGTCGCCGTACTCGACCCAGGGCCAGATGCCGTGCAGTTGCAGGCCCGCGTCGAGGGTCTGGCGGCGGCACTCCTCGTGACCGACGACGGTCGCCTTGGGGAAGACGCAGTTGCCGTAGGTGTGGTCGCCGTGGTGGTGCGTGTTGACGATCGTGGTGGGCAGGGGCGCACCGGCGTCCGTGACGGCGTCGCGCAGCAGCTGCGCCCGGCGGACGGTGGCCGTGGTGTCGATCAGTGCTGTCCGGCCGCCGCCCGTCACGATCCCCGCGTTGTTCAGGCACCAGCCGCCGTCGGGCTGGACGAAGGCAGTGACCCCGGGGGCGAGGCGGACGGTGTAGGGATCGGCCGGCTCCGCTCCGACGGGCGCGACCGGGCTCGTGCTGCACATGGAAGACCTCCCCTTGCCTCCGCGCGGGGTGCGCGGAACGGACTGCCCGTCAGAATACGGGCGCCGGGGAGACGGCGCGGAGGGTGTCAGCCGCGGTGCTCCAGGCCGGGGCGCAGCCGCTCCAGGAGCCCGTACAGCGTGGTGCGCTCCTCCTCGTCGAGGGTGTCGAGCGCGCTGTGCGTGGCCTGCATCTCGGCGCGGACGCGGCGGATGGTCTCGTGGCCCTCGTCGGTGGCGACCACGTTCTTCACGCGGCGGTCGGCGGGGTCGGGCTCGCGGCGCACCAGGCCGCGGGCCTCCAGGCGGTCCACGATCCCCGTGACGTTGGAGGCGTCGCACACCAGCAGGGTCGCGAGCCCCCGCATGGGGACGGGCCCCTTGAGCTGGGAGAGGAGCTTGGCCTGGACGGACGTGAGGCCGTGCCGGGCGGCGGCGGCGGCGAAGTCCTGCCACTGGGCGGTGCCGAGTGCCGCCACGAGCTCCAGGAGCTGGGCCTTGGTCGGGGTCCGGGGTGCGGTGGCGGTCATGGTTCGAGTGTACTCAAGAGGTTGAGGTAATAAAACATTAACTTGACTACCTGAAGTATTCGGGCCTACGGTGGGCCGGGTTGCTTGACGATCTCAAGCATCAATGTCGTGAAGTAACAGAAGGATTTCCCCTTGACCTCCTCACCGGCCTCTCCGCGCAACGAGACGGTCATCGTCTTCGCCCTGAGCCTCGCCGCCATGGTCGTGTCGATGATGCAGACCCTGGTCGTCCCGATCCTCGGCCTCATCCAGAGCGACCTGGAGACCAGCTCCGCCAACGTCAGCTGGGTCACCACCGCGACCCTGCTCTCCGCCGCCGTCTTCACCCCGCTCCTCGGCCGCTTCGGCGACCAGCACGGCAAGAAGAAGACCCTGGTCGGCGTGCTGATCGTCATGGTCGCCGGCTCCGTCCTCGCCGCCGTCACCCACTCCCTGCTGTGGCTGATCGTCGGCCGGGTGCTCCAGGGCGCCGCCACCGCGATCTTCCCGCTCGCGCTCTCCGTGCTGCGCGAGGAGGTCCGCCCCGCGAAGCTGCCCGGCGCCATGGCCATGGTCAGCGGCACCCTCGCCTTCGGCAGCGGCCTCGCCCTCGTCGCCACCGGCCTGCTCACCTCCGGCGACAACCCGGACTACCGCAGCGCTTTCTGGCTGGCCACCGGCCTCGCCGCGCTCGCGCTCCTCGCCGTCGTCTTCCTGGTCCCCGCCACCCGCGAGACCACCGGCGGCCGCACCGACGTCCTCGGCGCGCTCACCCTGGCCGCCACCCTCGTCCTGCTCCTGCTGCCCATCACCCAGGGCCACGAGTGGGGCTGGTCCTCCGGCCGCACCATCGGCTGCTTCGCCGGCGCCGTCGTGATGGCCGCGCTCTGGACGCTGGTCGAGCGCAAGGTGCGCGAGCCGCTGGTCGACATGAAGATGTTCGCCCACCGCCCGGTGCTCTTCGCCAACATCTCCGGCCTCCTCGTCGGCTTCGGCTCCTTCGCCCTCTTCATCGGCGTGTCCTACCTCGTCCAGATGCCGGAGAAGATCGCCGGATACGGCTTCTCCGCCAGCGTGTTGCGCGCCTCCGTCGAGTACCTGCTGCCCAGCACCATCGTGTCGCTGCTCGCCGCCCCGGTCGGCGGCCAGCTCGTCCGCCACAAGGGCCCCCGCCTGGTCCTGCTGCTCGCCTCCCTCATCGGCACCGCCGGCTTCGTGTGGATCGCGCTCGACCACGAGCACACGGTCTCCGTGATCGCCGCCGGCATGTTCGTCGGCGCCGCCATCAGCTTCGGCTACGCCGCCATGCCCGCCGTGATCGTCGCCAGCGTCCCGCCCCGGCAGACCGGCATCGCCAACGGCATCAACTCCATCTCCCGCTCCACGGGCAGCGCCATCGGCAGCGCCATGATCACCACGGTGCTGGCCTCCAAGAGCCTGGAACACCTGCCGCCGGGCGCGCCCAAGCTGCCCGCCGAGAGCCAGTTCGCGCTGACCTTCGTCATCGCCGGCGCGGCGTTCCTGCTCGTCGCCCTCGTCGCCGGGCTCGGCCTGCGGAAGATCCACGCCCGGCACACCGAAGTGGCGGCCCCCGCCACCGCGGCGGACGCTGAGACCGCACCCGCCGGCGCCTGACGCGCCCGACACCCCCGCGAGGAGCACCACCCATGAAGGCCATCAGCTACCGGACCTACGGAGGACCCGAGGTCCTCGAATTCGGCGAGCGGCCGAACCCCAAGGTCGGCCCCGACTCCGTCCTGGTCAAGGTCAAAGCCGCCGCGGTCAACCCCGTCGACTGGAAGGCCCGCTCCGGCTACCTCGACCCCGCCCTCGACGCGGTCTTCCCCGTCATCCCCGGCTGGGACGTCGCGGGCGTCGTCGTCCGGCCCGGCGCCGACGTCACCGAGTTCGCCGAGGGCGACGAGGTCATCGGCTACGTCCGCGAGGACTTCCTCTCCCGCGGCACCTTCGCCGAATACGTCGCCGCCCCCGTACGGACCCTCGCGCGCAAGCCGAAGAACCTCACCTTCGAACAGGCCGCGGGCCTGCCGCTGGCCGGGCTCACCGCCTACCAGGCCCTGGTCAAGGCGCTCCGGCTGTGGGAGGGCGAGACCGTGCTGATCCACGCCGCGTCCGGCGGCGTCGGCACCATGGCCGTCCAGATCGCCCGGCACTTCGGCGCGCGCGTCATCGGCACGGCGAGCGAGCGCAACCACGACTACCTGCGCTCCCTCGGCGCGGAGCCCGTCCTGTACGGGGACGGGCTCGCCGAGCGGGTGCGGGCGCTGGCCCCGGAGGGCGTCGACTCCGTCCTCGACCTCGCCGGCGGCGACGCGCTCACGGTCTCGCCCGGGCTGCTCACCCACGGCGGCCGGCTCGCCTCCGTCGCCGACCCGGCCGTCCTCGGCCTCGGCGGCCGCTACGTCTTCGTCCGCCCGGACCGGTCCGACCTCACGGCCCTCACCGACCTGGCCGAGAACGGCAAGCTCACGGTCGAGGTGGCGAAGGTCTTCCCCCTGGAACGCACGGCGGAAGCCCACCGCCTCAGCGAGGAGGGCCACACCCGCGGCAAGATCGTGGTAACGGTCGACTGACGCCCGCGCCGGTCAGCTGACCGAGCGCACTTCTCCTCCGCCGCGACGGCGATCAACCCCTACGGCGGATTCCGGCGGTGCCGTCCCGGGCGTGGCCGGGTTCGGCGCCGCCGGGCTGGTGTGCGGTGGTTGCTCGCCGCGGCGGCGGAGGGGACGTGTTGGCCCCGGTCGGCCCCCCGGGGTGCCGGTGCCGACTCGGCCGAGCGCACTTCTCCTCCGCCGCGACGGCGATCAACCCCTACGGCGGATTCCGGCGGTGCCGTCCCGCCCCGGCCGGGTTCGGCGCCGGTTGCTCGCCGCGGCGGAGGGGATGCGCCGACCGTGGCCGGCATCCACCCCCGGTGGCGCCGTTCCCCCGGAACCCCCGCCCGGCAGGGCACCCCGCCTCAGTCGGAGCGAAGCCGCCGGTACGCCTCGAAGCCGTCCGGCACCCAGTCCCACTCTCCGAGCCGGGCCTCCAGCTCCTCCTCGGAGAGGAACCCGTGCCAGGCGACCTCCGAGACCTGCGGGCTCACCGCCAGGTCACACCGCACCTCGTACACCGCCGACCACCACGATCCCCCCGGCCCCTCGTAGAGGAACCGGAACAGCGGCGTCGGCGCCGGCAGCCCGGAGACGCCGAGCTCCTCCTCGGCCTCCCGCAGCGCCGCCTCGTCGTACGACTCGCCCGCCCCGACGACCCCGCCCACGAACATGTCGTAGCGCGAGGGGAAGACCAGCTTCCCCGGGGTGCGCCGGTGGACGAAGATCCGCCCGTCGCCGTCCCGGGCGAGGACGAATACACAGCGGTGACGGAGCCCGCGGGCGTACGCCTCCCCGCGCGGGGCCTGCCCGACCACCCGGTCCTGCTCGTCGACGATGTCCAGCACCTCATCCGCGGGCTGCGGCGTCTGATCGCTCATGCGCCCATGAAAGCAGCGCGGCCGGCGCCCCCGCAGCGCGGGCACCGCAACCGCAGCGCCTGCACCGCAACCGCTCAGTGCGGCTGAAGATCGCGCGCCCGGTCCACCTCCGCCGTCCCCGACGGCATCGCCGGATGCCGCCCGATCAGCACGATGCCGATCACGATGGCCACCAGCCCGGCCGCCTCCCAGGCCAGCGCCCCGGGCGAGGTGTCCAGCCGGTCGCCGAGGAACCCCACCCCGCAGGCGATCCCCGCGAGCGGCTGCGCCGCGGTCAGCGCGGGCAGGGACATCCGCAGCGGGGCCGTCTCGAAGGCGCTCTGTACGAAGACAAGCGCTGTCAGGCCGAGCACGAGCACCCCGTACGGCTGCCAGGTCAGGAAGAACGCCGTCAATCCGTCCTCGGACAGCCGTTTGCCGCTGACGCGCGTGAGGGCGTCCTGCAGTCCGTAGAGCAGCCCGGCGGCCACCGCCAGCATCGGCGCCTCGACGCTCATCCGCGCCCGTTTGGAGGCCGCCGCCAGCGCGAGCGCGCCGCCCACCATGATCCCGATGATCAGCCAGTGCCGCAGCGGATCGGTGACGGTGGCCCCGCCGTGCGGCTGACCTGCGACGATGAAGGCGGCGACGCCACTGGCGAGCAGCCACAGCCCGCCCCACCCCGAACGGCCCAGCGGCTGGCGGGTCTGCCAGCGGGAGAGGGCCATCGCGAACAGCAGGTTCGTCGCGAGGAGGGGCTCGACCAGCGACACCTCGCCCTGCCCCAGCGCGATCGCGCCGAGCACCATGCCGCACACCATCATCCCGATGCCGGCCAGCCAGCGCGGCATCCGGACGAGGTCGAGCAGCAGCCGGACGGAGAGAAAGTCGCTCATCGGGGCCCGCTGCGCGGCGTTCTGCTGGAGGACGAAGCCGATGCCCAGGCAGCACGCCGCACTCACGGCGAAGGCGAAGACCATCACGTCGCGCACCTCAAGACCATTCGGCCGTCGGGGACTTGACAGAAAAACGATAGCCGCCTTGTGGGCGGTGTGACGGCCGAGTACCCCTCTTTCGGGCGGTCATCCCCTCCAACGGTCGACACCGTCCGGGGGTGCCCCGCCATTCGTCGAACTGCTGTCCGTGGGGTGAGTGTGCGAGTCGCGTGCGGCGGTGCGCGGCGCGGGGGAGTGAACCGCGGTAACCGGAACTGACCTCTTGTGAGTTGATGAGCTGTCAGCCTCAAGATCGGGTCTTGACTCGGAGTAGTGACTACCGCTTTGCTGTGCGTGACTGACGTGGATGCATGCGGACGCCCCGACCAGGCGGCCGGAGGGGACGTACGCCGTGGAGGAAGCCCGCAGATGACGCCCCCGCGCCCCCTAGGGAAAGCGGCCCGGGCTGCCCGTTCCCGGAACAAGGACGGAGTGGCCTTCGACTCCGCCCTCGACGACGGCGCACTCGCCACCGTCCGTGACGCACTCGCCCGCGGCCGCTGGACCGAGGCCCGCCGGCTGCTCGCCGAGACCGGTGACGACTGGGACCGCCGCGGCCACCGCCTCGTCGTCCTCGCCGAAGGGCCCTCCAGCCTCGCCTGGGCCCGCGAGTGGCAGCTCGCCGAGCCCGACAGCCCGGACGCCGCGGCCCTCCTCGCCTGCGCCACCGTCTTCCGCGCCGTGAGCGGCAAGGACAGCCCCGAGACGGCCCGCTCCGCGTGCCTGGTGGCGGCCAGGATGGCTCCCACGGACCCGTCCCCCTGGCTCGCCGTCCTCATCCTCGCCCGCCGCACCGGCACGGACGACGAGCGCGTGCGCGCCTTCGACCAGGTCCGCGCCCGGCACCGGGACCACCACCACGCCCACCACCTCATGGCCGCCTGCCTCGCCGAGCACCAGGACGGCGACCGCGACGACCCCCTGCACGAGGTCTACGACTTCGCCTCCTGGGCCGCCGAACAGGCGCCCGCCGACTCGCCCTTGGCCGTCCTGCCCGTCGTCGCCCACGCCGAGCGCTACCGCGTCCTCGCCCGCGCCGGCCTCGAACCCGGCGACCCCGCCCGCTCCGGCCACTGGACCAGCCGCCGCGCCCGCCAGGTGATGAAGGCCGCCTTCGACTGGTGGCTCGAATGGGACATAGACGAGAACGACGAGCACACCGGCGCCTGCACCGGCAGCGCCCACCCCCGGCGCAAGGTCGACCTCAACTACCTCGCCCACGCCAAGCTCCACGAAGGCCGGCTCGCCGAGGCGGCGGCCCTGCTCACCCGCATAGGACCGCACGCCACCCGCGAGCCCTGGTCGTATCCCGACCAGGACGCGGGCCGGGCCTTCCAGGACGCGCGCCGCGCCGCCCTCGGCTCCGCCTGACCCACGCCCGGCAGCCCGCGCCACCCCCTGCACCACTGCCCCCGCTCTCCCCACGGGAAGGACCACCCCGCCATGACGACGGGCACGACGAGCGAGATCAGCACGTTCAAGGGCCAGGAGAGACGCCTGCGCGCCGACCGCATAGGGCTCGCCGGCCTGCTCCTGTCCGTGGTCGCCGCCAGCGCGCCGCTCATGGTGACGGCCGGCGTCATGCCCACCACGTACGGCACGATGGCCATCGTCGGGCAGCCCCTGCTCTTCGTCATCCTCGGCGTGGTGCTGACGCTCTTCAGCTTCGGCTACGCCGAAATGAGCCGCCACGTCCACAACGCCGGCGCCTTCTACGCCTACATCGCCCGCGGCCTCGGCGGCACCGTCGGCGCGGCCGCCTCCGTCGTCGCCCTCGTGGCCTACAGCCCCATGCAGTTCGGCATCTACGGCATCTTCGGCTACGAACTCTCCGGCCTGCTCGATGCGCACCTCGGCATCGCCGTCGCCTGGTGGGTCCCCGCCCTGGCCGCCGTCCTCGTCGTCGGCGTCCTCGGCTGGCTGAAGATAGACCTCAGCGCCAAGGTCCTCGGCGTGCTGCTGCTCATCGAGTGCGTGATGGTCGTCGCGTTCGACGTCGCGGGCGTCGCGAGCCCCGGCCCGGAGGGCGTCTCGTTCCAGGCCTTCGACCCCGCCACCCTCGGCGGCGGCGGGCTCGGCACCGCCCTCTGCTTCACCATCGCCGCCTTCGTCGGCTTCGAACAGGCCGCCGTCTACGCGGAGGAGACCAGCCGCCCGAACGTCGTCGTCGCCCGCGTCACCTTCCTCGCCGTCGGCTTCGTCGCCCTCTTCTTCGCCCTCAGCTCGTGGGCCCTCAGCGTCGCCGCGGGGCCCGGGCACATCGTCGGCCTCGCCCAGGAACAGGGACCTAACCTCCTCTTCGGCCTCACCGAGGACCGGCTCGGCGGCACCTTCACCGACGTCATGCACGTCTTCTACGTGACCGGCATGTTCGCCGCCATGCTCAGCTTCCACAACGTCGTCGCCCGCTACGCCTTCGCCATGGGCCGCGAGGGCCTGCTGCCCGCCGCCGTCGGCCGCACCTCCCGGGCGAGCGGCGCCCCGGCCTACGGGTCCCTGCTGCAGAGCGGCGTGTCGCTCCTCGCGGTGCTCCTCTTCGCGGTAACCGACGGCCGCCCGAACGGCGACCCCACCGCGCCCGTCCTGCGCCTGTTCACCTGGAGCGGCAACGTCGGCGCCCTCGGCGTCATCGTGCTGATGGCCGCCGCGTCCGCCGCCGTCATCGCCTTCTTCGTACGGCGCGGTGCCGCGCGGGCCCAGGCGCCCCGCCTCGTCGCCTCCGGCGTCGCCGGCGCCGCCCTCCTCGTCATCGCCGGGTACGCGGTCAAGGACTTCGACGTCCTCCTCGGCGCCGACCCCGGGTCGCCCCTGCGCTGGATCCTGCCCGGCACCATCGGCGTGGCCGTCGTCGCCGGCATCGGTTACGGCATCGTCCTCAAGTACCTGCGGCCAGGCGTGCACGGCAGCATCGGCCTGGGGAACGAGGCGTTCCAGCTGGAGAAGGCGGCCGCGGCGGCCGAGCGCGGCTAGCCGTGGTGGACCTTATCCCTCCCAGGGCCGGAGGGAAGGCCGCGGACTACCCCTCCACGGCCTTCCCCACCCGCCGCGACACCGTGAACGCGTACAGGTCCAGCACCCCCGGCGGCTCCGCCAGCCCGGGCCCGCCGGCCCGGACCCAGGCGGCTATGTCCGCGAGCGCGTCGTCGTCGTTGACCAGCCCGAGCCACACGGGCCGGCCCCCGGCCGCCCGCCCCGCCGCCGACGGCTGGACGACCACCACGTTCGCCTGGTCGCACACGTCCAGGCACTCGGACGCCCGCACCTGCGCGGCATCGCCCAACGCGGCCCGCAGCCGTGGGATCTGCCCCGCGTGATCGACCCCCGGCACCTTCCGCGCGTCCCCGCAGCAGCAGCCGCGGCAGACGGTGATCCGGCAGGGGGCGGAGGAGACCGCCGGCGCCGTGCGCCGGGACTGGTTCGTGATCATCCGCCAGATGATACGCACGGGCCGCCCGGGCCCGGCTGCCGTCACGCACGGGAACAGCCCGGGAAACAGCCTGGGAAGCAGTCCGGGAAACAGCCTGGGAAAACAAAGAAGCCCCAGCATGTGCTGGGGCTTCTCGCCGGTGTCCGAGGGGGGACTTGAACCCCCACGCCCGATAAAGGGCACTAGCACCTCAAGCTAGCGCGTCTGCCATTCCGCCACCCGGACCAGGTGTTTTGTCTTCCGGGCCGCTGCCCTTCCGACGAGGAAAACAATACCAAAGATCCGGGGGTGCTCGATCACGTGCCCGGTGGGAGCGGCGCGGGGGAGTGTGAAGGGCGGATGTCGGGCGCATTGCGGCCTTGGGCCGGGGCGGACGGAGAGAGAGGATGGCCGAGGACCCACGCCGCGGACCGCCCCAGCCGGGCGGGCCGCGGCAGCGAACCAGGAGGAGGCAGCGTGAGCGAGTCGAAGCCGGCCGGGGCGGGCAGCGGCGGCAGGGGCGGCGAGGACGAGGTCGTCGACCTCTGCCGTGATCTGATCCGGATCGACACCAGCAACTACGGCGACCACTCCGGGCCCGGCGAGCGCGCCGCCGCCGAGTACGTGGCGGAGAAGCTCGCCGAGGTCGGGCTCGAACCGCAGATCTTCGAGTCCCACAAGGGCCGCGCGTCCACCGTGGCGCGGATCGAGGGCGAGGACCCCTCCCGGCCGGCCCTGCTCATCCACGGCCACACCGACGTCGTGCCGGCGAACGCCGCCGACTGGACCCACCACCCCTTCGCGGGCGAGATCACGGACGGGTGCCTGTGGGGCCGCGGCGCCGTGGACATGAAGGACATGGACGCGATGACCCTCGCGGTCGTCCGCGACCGCATGCGCACGGGCCGCAAGCCCCCGCGCGACGTGGTGCTCGCCTTCCTGGCCGACGAGGAGGCCGGCGGCGTCTACGGCGCGCGCCACCTGGTCGACAAGCACCCCGGGCTCTTCGAGGGCGTGACGGAGGCGATCGGCGAGGTCGGCGGCTTCTCCTTCACAGTCAACGAGAACCTGCGGCTCTATCTGATCGAGACCGCCCAGAAGGGCATGCACTGGATGCGGCTCACGGTCGACGGCACCGCGGGCCACGGTTCGATGACCAATAAGGACAACGCGATCACCGAGCTGTGCGAGGCGGTCGGCCGGCTCGGGCGGCACGAGTTCCCGGTCCGGATGACCAAGACCGTGCGGTCCTTCCTCGACGAGCTCTCCGACGCGCTCGGCACCCCGCTCGACCCCGAGGACATGGAGGCGACGCTCGCCAAGCTCGGCGGCATCGCCCGGATGATCGGCACCACGCTGCGCAACACCGCGGCCCCGACGATGCTCGGCGCCGGGTACAAGGTCAACGTGATCCCGGGGCAGGCCACGGCGCACGTGGACGGAAGGTTCCTGCCGGGCTACGAGGAGGAGTTCCTCGCCGACCTCGACCGCATCCTCGGCCCGCGGGTCAAGCGCGAGGACGTGCACGCGGACAAGGCGCTGGAGACGAGCTTCGACGGCAAGCTGGTCGACGCGATGCAGTCGGCGCTGAAGGCGGAGGACCCGATCGCGCGCGCCGTCCCGTACATGCTCTCGGGCGGTACGGACGCGAAGTCGTTCGACGACCTGGGCATCCGGTGCTTCGGGTTCGCGCCGCTGCAGCTGCCGCCGGAGCTGGACTTCGCGGGCATGTTCCACGGCGTTGACGAACGAGTGCCCCTGGAAGGGCTGAAGTTCGGCGCACGGGTTCTCGACCGCTTCCTCGATCAGTGCTGAACCAGACGTTAAACTCCGTAAGTTTGTGCCGAGTTAACCGTAACGAGTGAATGATTCTAGGGTTGCGTAGCCCGATTACCTCCTCGTCGTTACAGGTGTGCGGTCCGCGGCTGGGACCGCATTGCCAACAAGGAGGAATCCATGATCAAGAAGGTCGTCGCTTCCGCGGCCGTTACCGGTGGTCTCGTGCTCGCGGGTGCTGGCCTTGCCGCTGCGGACGGTGAGGCCCAGGGGGCTGCCGTCAACTCGCCCGGCGTGGTCTCCGGCAACGTCATCCAGGTTCCGGTCCACGTGCCGGTCAACGCCTGCGGCAACTCGATCAACATCGTCGGGCTGCTCAACCCCACCTTCGGCAACACCTGCGTCAACGACTGACGTCGTGCCTCAACCCGTAAGGGGCTGACATGGGCGGCTCCGGAGTGACATGTGTGCACTCCGGAGCCGCCCGGGCTTTCGATGCGCGAGCAGTGGGCACTTTGTCCCTATTGCTGGCGCATATCCGTATAGCGCAAGCAGAGAGGCAGGACTTCATGCGACAGGTCACCAAGAAGGGCCTGATCACAGCAGCGGCGGCGAGCGGCGTGCTCGCGGCCGTGACCGGCAGCTACGCCCAGGCGTCCTCGGGCGCCTCGGGCCACTCGGTCAACTCGCCCGGTGTGGCCTCCGGCAACACCGTCCAGGCTCCGGTGCACGTGCCGGTCAACGCCTGCGGCAACACGGTGAACGTCGTCGGGCTGCTCAACCCCGCGTCGGGCAACCACTGTGTCAACGGCGGCGGTCACCACGGCGGCGGCCACGGCGGTGGCAACTACGGGCACGGCGGATCCAGCGCCCACGGCGCTGCCACCGACTCGCCCGGCGTGGCCTCTGGCAACACCGTCCAGGTGCCGGTCGACGTGCCGGTCAACGCCTGCGGCAACAGCGTCGACGTCGTCGGCGTGGGCAACCACACCACCGGCAACGAGTGCGCCAACGTGAGCGAGGGCGGGCACGAATGGTCCGGCCACCACGGTCACAAGCCCCCGCACCAGCCCGGTGACCACGACGGGGCCCACAAGCCGCCGTCGCGTCCGGGCCACCCCGGCGGGCACGACTGCGACCACAAGCCGCCGGCCAAGGACGACGACAAGCCGGCCGGCCACAAGCCGGGCAGCCACACCCCGGGCCAGGACGAGCCCGGCGACCACGCCCCTGCCGGGCAGAAGCCCGCGCAGACGGCCGCCGCGCACATCCCCGCCCCCGCGGTGAAGGACGCCCACAAGGGCGCCCCGATGGCGGCCCCGGCCAAGGTCGCGGCCACTCCGGCCGCCAAGGCCGTTGAGCTCGCGCACACCGGCGCGGGCCAGCTGGGCATGGCCGGCGCCGCCAGCGCCGGTCTGCTGCTCGGCGGCGCGGTCATCTACCGCCGCGCGCGTGCCGGACAGAACTGACCCGGCCGCACGCAGCAACGCCTGACGGCACGGAGCGGGCCCCGCCACGCGGGGCCCGCTCCGTCTGCACGCTCACCAGGTGGCGCGCACCTGGCGGATGATCCTGCGGCGCAGCCGCACCTTGCGACTGCCGTCGGGGTAGAGGCGAAGTCGGTCCAACTCCCAGTGTCCGTACTCGGCGTGATCGGTCAGCAGGCGTGTGGCGGCACCTCGGGAGACCCCCCGTGGCACATACACATCACAGAATTCGTATTCCGGCATCGCATCTATTGTGCGGGAACGGGCCCGGTGCGGATAGCGTCTGCACTATGTCTGATGCTGCGCAGCCATCCGCTGCCGAGGTACGCGCCGCCGCCGAGGCGGTCAAAGCCGCTCTGGACCGCCACCTCGACGCCGTCGAACGCCGGTCGGGCGAGGACGACCCGGCCGTCTACGCCGCGTTCAACGAGCTGGCCGCGACAGCCGAGGCCTACGACGAGCTGCTCTACGACACCTACGACGAGGTCACGCCCTTCGAGATCCCCGGCGACGACACCCTGCCCGCCTATGCCGGGCCGGAGGAGCCGAACGCGCTCAGCGTCCTGATCCGCAGGGACTACGCCGTGGTCGAGCCGCAGCGGCTGCTGGCTCAGGCCCAGCGCGTCGCCGATCTCGACCCCGACCTCGACACGCCGCCCGGGACGGCCGGCGCCGCCGTGGGCAACGTGGGTGGCAGCGTGCACGCCGCGCTCGGGGTGATCTTCGGTGAGTACGAGCCGGACGAGATCGCCTCGCGGCACAAGGAATTCGGCCTGGAGGAAGGCGACTCCACGCTCTGGGTCACCGCGGCGGAGGATGCCGCCGAGCCGGGGGAGTGGCTGTCGGCCCCCTTCGACCAGGCCGACCCGCAGCGGGTGATCTGCCGTTTCGATGTCAGTGCGGTCTTCGACGAGGAGCGGGACCTGGACGACGACGGCGATGACGACGGGGACGACGTCGACGACGGGGATGACGTCCTGGACGTCGATGCCGACGACGACGCGGACGCCGCCCCGGAGAGAGGGAGCGGCGGCGCGCCGGCCTCGTCGCCCGGGCGCTGACCCGCCCCGGGCCCGGGCGCGCACCCGGGCCCGGACCCGCTCATCCGGCCTGCTGCACCTGGGCCCGCAGCAGGCCCCGCAGCCGGGTCGTCCGCTCCTTCGCCGGGACCTCCGCGATCGCGCGGGGCAGCGCCTGGTCCACGCCGTGCACGACGGAAAGGTGCCGCTCGGCCCGGCCGAAGGCCGTGTAGACCCACGAGCGCGTGAGCGTACGGGCCGCGTCGCCCGGCAGGACGACCACGGCCGCCGGCCAGCGGATGCCGGCCGCCTGGTGAGCGGTGACGGCCCAGCCGTGGCGGACCGCCTCGGCCACCCGCTCCCGCGGGACGAGCACGGAGGAGCCGCCGCAGTCCAGCCGGAGCCCCTCGGGCTCCGCGGCGGCCACGGTGCCGGGGATCATGCGGCCCGGCGCCGGCACGTACGCCACGCGGTCGCCCGGGTCGAAGCCGCCGAAGCGGCCGGGGCCGGGGTTCAGCCGCTCCTTCAGCGCGGCGTTGAGCGCGCGGGTGCCCGCGGGGCCGCCGTGGCCCGGGGTGATCACCTGGGTCTGCCCGGCGGGCACGCCGATCGCCCGCGGGATGGAATCCGCGACCAGCTGCACCGTCCGGTGCACGGCCTCGCCCGGATCCCGCACCGGGACGATCACGACCTCCTTGCCGGGGGCCGCCGGCTGCGTCAGCTCGCCGACGCCGATCCCCGACACCAGCTCGCCGACCGGGCCCTCGTCGGGCGTACGGGAGACGACCGCCGGGCAGGCGCGGGCCGCCACCACGTCCGCGAACACGCGGCCCGGGCCGGCGGACCACAGCACGCCCGGGTCGCCGCTGAGCACCAGGCGGGTGCCGTCGGCGAGCGACTCCACCAGCACGGCCGCCGTCTCGACGTCGAGCTGCGGGGCGTCCAGGACGGCCAGCACGTCGAGGGCGAGGGCGCCGTCCTCGTCCCGGCCGGGGCCCTCGGCGCCGGACAGCAGGCCCGCCACCGTCACCGCTTCCGGGTCGCCCGACTCCGCCAGGCGCCGGCGGCCGTCCTCGGTGTGCGCGGCGGCGCAGGCGCGCAGGCCCAGGGAGCGGGCCGCGGCGATCAGGGCGGCCGGCTCGGCGCGGGCCGCCTCGCCGCCGCTGTGCGTGACGAGGCCCGCGCCCGCCGCGGCGCGGACCAGCTCCGCGGCGGAGGGCGTGGGCGCGGCGGCCGCCGCCCCCTCCCACTCGCCGTCGCCGGCCGTGAACGTGCTGATCAGCCGGGCCAGGCCGTCGGCGAGGCTCTCCTCGGCCATGGCGTAGCGGTCGAGGCCCAGGAGCAGGCGCACCGGGACCTCCTCGTCCTCGCCCTGGGGCGCGGCGGAGCCGGGCGCGGGCTCCACGGCCTCCTGGAACACCAGGACCGTGCCCTCGGCGATGGCGGACTGCAGGGCCTCGTCCGGATCCGGGACGGCGTGCCCGGCGAGGGCCGCGGTCAGGGCCGGCGCCTCCAGGACCGTGTGGCCTTCGAGCGCGGCGCGCTCCAGCAGCCAGGCGGTCAGGGCCTGGGCCCGGCGCTCGTCCCCGGGGCCGGCCTCCGGGCCCAGCAGGGCCCGCGCGAAGCCGTCCGCCTGCTCGGGCCGTACGCCCGGGACGGCCAGCAGCCGCCAGGGGTCCTCCTGGAGGGCCTCGGCGGCCTGCTCGCCCAGGGTCTCGGCGACGGGGACCGCGAGCTGCTCGGGGGCGCCGCCCGCGGCGAGGACCTGCCGCACGCCGGCGAGGCCCTCGGCGTCGACGCGGGGGGCCGCGGCGGGGACGGGCGCGGGGGCCGCCTGGCGGGGCGGCCGTGCGGGCGCGGCCTTGCGCGCGGGCGCGGGCCGCGGGGCCTCGGTGAAGAACGACGCCGCGGGCCGCTCCCCGCTCTCCACGGCCCGGACGGCCGCGGCGAGCGCCTCGGCGACGGCGCTCTTGGGCGCACCCTGCGCGGCGGCGGGCTCCGCTCCGGGGGCGGCACCGGCGCCTTCGGGCGAGGGCGAGCCCGGCGCGCGGGGTGCCTCCGGCGCCTCGGGACGGTCGGCACCCGAGCCCGCCGGACTCTGCGCGGCCTGCGGTTCGCCGGGGTGCCCGGCGCTGCCGGGCTCGCCGTCCGGAGCGGGCGTGCCGCCGGGCGCGGGAGCCGCCGGCTCCGCCCCGGAAGCGGTGCCGGCGGGCCCGGCCTGTGCGCTGCCGTCCGAGGCCGAGCCCGGCGCCGCCTGCGCGGCCTGCTGCGCGTCGGAGTGCTCGGCGCTGCCGCTCGAAGGGACGGCGGGGTCTCCGTCAGGGGTCCGGGTGCCGCTCGGCGCGGGGTCGCCGGCGCGGCGATCGGTGTTCACAGGGTGCTCCAGTCCTGATCGGGATAGCGGTGCACGGGCGCCGAGACATCGTCCAGCGCCCGGCAGATCTCGTCCGGAAGCGTAAGGCTCTCCACTGACAACGCGGACCTGAGCTGCTGCGCCGTGCGCGCGCCGATGACCGGGGCGACGACGCCGGGGCGGTCCCGGACCCAGGCGAGGGCGACCTTCAGGGCCGTCGTGGCGAGGCCGTCCGCCGCGGTGGCGACGGCGTCGACCACGCGGCCCGCCGTCTCGTCCAGATAGGGGGCGACGAAGGGCGCCAGGTGCTCGGAGGCGCCGCGGGAGTCGGCGGGCGTGGCGTGGCGGTACTTGCCGGTGAGGACGCCGCGGCCGAGCGGCGAGGAAGGCAGCACCCCGATGCCGAGGTCGAGCGCGGCCGGCAGCACCTCGCGCTCGATCCCGCGCTGCAGCAGCGAGTACTCCATCTGGGTGCTGGCGAGCCGGGTGCGGACGCCGGGCGCGGCGAGCTGCCAGGTGGCGGCGCGGGCGAGCTGCCAGCCGCAGAAGTTGGAGACGCCGGCGTAGCGGGCGCGGCCGCTGGTGACGGCGAGGTCCACGGCCTGGAGGGTCTCCTCGACGGGCGTGTGCGGATCGAAGGCGTGGATCTGCCAGAGATCCACGTGGTCCGTGCCGAGGCGCTCCAGGGAGGCGTCGAGCGCGGCGAGCAGGTGGCCGCGCGAGCCGTCGAAGCGCCGGTCGGGGTCGGGGACGCTGCCGGACTTGGTCGCGATGACCAGGTCGCGGCGCGGCACCAGATCCTCCATCAGCTGCCCGAGCAGATACTCGGCGGCGCCGTCCCCGTACACGTCGGCCGTGTCGATCAGGGTGCCGCCGGCCTCCCAGAACGTCTTCAGCTGCTCCGCGGCGTCGCCCTCGTCGGTGTCCCGGCCCCAGGTGAGCGTGCCGAGCCCGATCCGGGACACTCGCAGGCCCGTACGGCCGAGATGCCTCAGTTCCATGAGCGCTGAGATTACTGGCCGCGGCCCGCGCCGTGGCCGCCTGTGGACAACGGTCCCGCCGGCCGACCGGTGACGTACCCCGTACCGGCGCGCTACAGTCCCCGCAACGACGACGTTACTGATCGGTAAGGGGAGCCCGCATGAGTGGCATGAAGCTCGGCATCAACCTCGGCTACTGGGGCGCGGGGATGGACGCCGACAACCTCGCCGTCGCCCGCGAGGCCGACCGGCTGGGCTACTCGGTCTGCTGGGCCGCCGAGGCGTACGGCTCCGACGCCGCCACCGTCCTGTCCTGGGTCGCCGCGCAGACCGAGCGCATCGACGTCGGCTCGGGCATCTTCCAGATCCCTGCCCGCACGCCCAGCATGACGGCGATGACCGCCGCCACCCTCGACTCGCTCTCCGGCGGCCGCTTCCGGCTCGGCCTCGGCGTCTCCGGTCCGCAGGTGTCCGAGGGCTGGTACGGCGTGCGGTTCGACAAGCCCCTCGCCCGCACCCGCGAGTACGTGGAGATCATCCGCAAGGCCATGTCCCGCGAGCGCCTCACGCACGAGGGCGCGCACTGGACCCTGCCGCTCCCCGACGGCCCCGGCAAGCCCATCAAGCTCACCGTCCACCCCGTCCGCGAGCACATCCCGCTGTACATCGCCGCCATCGGCCCGAAGAACCTGGAGCAGACCGGCGAGATCGCCGACGGCGCACTGCTGGTCTTCTTCGCCCCCGAGCACGCCGAGGAGACCACGCTCGGCGCGCTCCGCGCGGGCCGCGCGAAGGCCGGCAAGGACCTCGGCGGCTTCGACATCGTCCCGACCGTCCCCATGGCCGTCGGCGACGACATCGACGGCCTGGCCGACCTCTTCCGCCCGTACACCGCCCTCTACGTCGGCGGCATGGGCAGCGCGAAGCAGAACTTCTACAACAAGCTGGCGCAGCGCATGGGCTACGGGAAGGCCGCCGCCGAGATCCAGGAGAAGTACCTGGCCGGGGACAAGGCGGGCGCCGCCGCGGCCGTCCCCCGCGACCTGATCGACTCCACCACGCTCATCGGCTCCGTCGACCGCATCGCCGACCGTATGCAGGCCTACGCCGCGGCCGGCGTGACCACGCTGTCCCTCGCCCCGGCCGGCTTCACGCTGGACGAGCGGATCGCGAGCCTGCGGGCGGGCGTCGAGGCCCTGGAGCGCGCCGGCCTGGCGTAACGCGGAAGAAGCGGCACGAGCCGGGGGAGAAGAGCGGACCGGCGGCCGTGGTGGGGGCTCGGGGGCCTTCCCCGCCACGGCCGGTACAGAAGACAACGCCCGTACCGGCGCCGGGTTACGCGCCCGGCACCGCCTCCGGCGTCGCGCATTCGGCCGAGTGGGCGCCGCCCCCGATTGCCGCGCCGCACGCAGGGGACTTGACTCGGGTTTCACGGGACATTACGCGCAATGTGCCGTGAACGGAGGTGTGTCCGGCATGCTCTCGGCCAGAAGCCTGTTCCAGGAGATCCTCGACGACGACGAGGCGTACCGGCTCTTCTGCTCCATCGCCGCCGGCGGCGAGGAGCAGGGCGGCTGGGAGAACGGCCGGATCGCCGCCCTCGTCCCGGAGGAACAGCGCGCCCTCGCCCCGAAGATCGCCCGGCACGGCGCCGACGAGGACAAGCACGGCCGCATCTTCCGGGCCCTGCTGCGCAGGCGCGGCCTCGACCCCGTCCCGGTGCCGCCCGGCACCGACTACGCGGTGCTCCTCGAACGCCGCGGCATCGGCCTGCCCCACACGCTCCTGCACGGCGAGAAGCCGCTGACCGAGGCGGATGTCGTCACCTACCTCGCGCACAGCCGCGTCACCGAGCAGCGCGCCGCCGACCAGATGGAGATGCTCACCACGCACTTCGGCGACCACCCCGAGGTCGGCAGGGCGATCCGGATGATCGCCCACGACGAGGCCAACCACCTCTCGTACTGCCACGAGGAACTGCTGCGCCTGGCGCGCGAGGGCCACGGCCGGACCATCCGCGCGGCCCTGCGGGAGTGCGCCCGCGCGGAGATCCGCGTCTACCGGGACGTGAGCCTGGCCGTCATGGAGCGCATGGGGGAGATCCTGCGCTGGCCCCGGCCGAAGGCGCTCGCGCTGTCCCTCGGCATCCGGGCCGTGTACGGCTACGAGCGGCTGGCCGGCTGGCGGCGGCTGGTCACCCTGCGCATGCCGGAGCACCGCGACGCACTGGGCGGAACCCCGGCCTCCGAGCCCGAGTTCGCCTGACGGGCGGCCGGCCGCCGCGGGCCGGGGCCGCCCGCCGCCTCACAGCCACCCGCGCCGCTTGAACAGCCGGTGCAGCCAGAACACCAGCCCCGCCATCACCAGCACGGCCGTCGGATAGCCCCACGGCTGACGCAGCTCCCACATGTGCGTGAAGTTCATCCCGTAGATCCCGGCGATCATTGTCGGGACGGCCGCCATCGCCGCCCACGCCGAGATCTTGCGCATGTCGTCGTTCTGCTGGACGCCCATCTGCGCGAGGTGCGCGGACAGTATGTCCGACAGCAGCCGGTCCAGGCCCTCGACGGACTCGTTCGCCCGCGTCAGGTGGTCGCCGACGTCCCGGAAGAACGGCTGCGACCGCTCCGGCACGAACGGCACGCCCACCCCCGCCAGCCGCGTCATCGGCTCGGCCAGCGGCGCCGAAGCCCGCCGGAACTCCAGCACCTGGCGCTTGAAGGAATAGATCCGCGACGCGATGGTCCGGTTGTCGCCGCCCATCGGGGCGAACACCTCCGCCTCCAGCTCCTCCAGGTCCAGCTGCAGCTCCGTCGCCACCTCGGTGTACTGGTCCACGACCTCGTCGCACACCGCGTACAGCACCGACGCCGGCCCGTGCCGCAGCACCTCCGGCTCGTGCTCCAGCCGCTGCCGCAGCCGCGCGAGCGGGCTGCCCTCGCCGTGCCGCACCGTCACGACGAACGAGTCGCCGACGAACAGCATCAGCTCGCCCGTCGTGACCGTGTCCGCGTCGTCGTCGTACGTGACCGGCTTGAGCACGACGAACAGCGAGCCGTTGTAGAGCTCCAGCTTCGGCCGCTGATGCGCCTTCAGCGCGTCCTCCACCGCCAGCGGGTGCAGGTTGAACTCGCTCGTGATGAGGGCGAACTCCTCCTCCGTCGGCTCGTGCAGCCCGACCCACAAGAAGGAGTCCCCCGCCGCCCGCGCCTCGTCCAGGGCGTCGGAGAAGTCGGCGGGGCCCTCGGTGCGGCGTCCGTTGCGGTAAATGGCACAGTCCACGATCACGCAGGGCATTTTGCCGCCGATCGGCCGCGTACACACGGCACCGGACACCAACGGCACGGAAAATGCTCACGGCGGCCCCGGCCGGCCCGGGACTAGGCTGACCGTCATGCCCACGCTGATCCTGGTCCGGCACGGCCGGTCCACCGCCAACACCGGCGGAGTGCTCGCGGGACGGACCCCCGGCATCGCCCTGGACGAGCGCGGCACCGCCCAGGCGGCCGCCCTCCCGGCCCGGCTCGCGCGGGTGCCGCTCGCGGCCGCCGTCACCAGCCCCCTCCAGCGCTGCCGCGAGACCCTGGCGCCCCTCCTCGCCGCCCGCCCCGGGCTGCCCCTGCACACCGACGAGCGCGTCGGCGAGTGCGACTACGGAGACTGGTCCGGCCGCAAGATCGCCGAGCTCGCGGCCGAGCCGCTCTGGGAGGTCGTCCAGCGCCACCCGTCCTCCGCCGCCTTCCCCGGCGGCGAGTCCGTACGGGCCATGCAGGCCCGCGCCGTCGACGCCGTACGGGACTGGAACGCCCGCATGGAGGCCGGGCACGGCCACGACGCCTGCTACCTGGTGTGCACGCACGGAGACATCATCAAGGCGCTCGTCGCCGACGCCCTGGGCCTGCACCTCGACCTCTTCCAGCGCATCGCCGTCGACCCCTGCTCGGTCACCGCCGTCCGCTACACCCGGCTGCGCCCCTTCCTGGTGCGCCTCGGCGACACCGGCGACCTGCGCGGCCTCGCGCCGCACGAGGAGACGCCCGGGCAGGCGCGGCGCCCGGAGGAGGACGGCGTCGTGGGGGGCGGGGCGGGGGCACCGTGATCGTGCCGCGCAGTAGGGTGGTGACGCGGCAGAGTCCGCCCGTCACCCCGTGACCGGCGCCGGACCCACCGAGCACGATCGCCCGCACCACGATCGCCCGAACCGCCCGAACCAAATGGAGCAGGACGTTGTCCCGTCAGGTGTTCCTCTACGATCCGCCGGACCGTTTCATCGCCGGTACGGTCGGGCTGCCTGGCCGCCGCACCTTCTTCCTGCAGGCCACCGCGGCCGGCCGCACCACCACCGTCGCCCTGGAGAAGGCCCAGGTCGAGGCGCTCGCCGAGCGCATCGACGAGCTGCTGGACGAGGTCGTCCGGCGCACCGGCGGCAGCGCCCCCGTGCCCGCGGTCGCCCCGGCCGAGCTCGCCGACACGGCTCCGCTCCAGACCCCCGTCGAGGAGGAGTTCCGCGTCGGCACCATGGCCCTGGCCTGGGACGGCGAGCACCAGCGCATGATCGTCGAGGCCCAGGCCCTCGTCGAGCTGGACGCCGCCACCGACGAGGACCTCGCCGAGGCCGAGGAGCGCCTCCTGCAGGACGAGACGAACGGACCGCCGATGCTGCGCGTCCGCATCACCGGCACCATGGCCCGCGCCTTCGCCAAGCGCGCCCTGGAGGTCGTGAACGCCGGCCGCCCGCCGTGCCCGCTGTGCAGTCTGCCGCTCGATCCGGAGGGACACGTATGTCCGCGCCAGAACGGATACCGCCGCGGCGCGTGAGTCCGCAGGAGCTGCTGGCCGAGGGCGAGCTGACGGTCCGTGGCCGGATCTCCGGGGCGTCCAACGCCGTGCTGTACTGCACGGTCGAGCACGAGGGCGTGAGCGCCGCCTGCGTCTACAAGCCCGTCGCGGGGGAGCGGCCCCTGTGGGACTTCCCCGACGGCACCCTCGCCCAGCGCGAGGTCGCCGCGTACGAGCTCTCCGAGGCCATGGGGTGGGGCCTGATCCCGCCCACGGTGCTGCGCGACGGCCCCTACGGCGAGGGCATGTGCCAGCTGTGGATCGAGGCCTCCGCCGAGGACTCCGCGCTGCTCGCGCTCGTCGACGGCGAGGAGCCGGAACCGGGCTGGAAGGCCGTGGGCCTCGCGGACGTGGGGGAGGAGCGCACGGCGCTGCTCGTGCACGCCGACGACGAGCGGCTGCGCCGGCTGGCCGTGCTGGACGCCGTGATCAACAACGGGGACCGCAAGGGCGGCCACCTGCTCCCGGCCGCGGACGGCCGGCTCTATGCGATTGATCACGGAGTGACCTTCAACGCCGACGACAAGCTGCGCACGCTGCTGTGGGGCTGGGCGGGCGAGCCGCTCACGGACGAGGCCATGGAGGCGCTGCGGCGGCTTTCGGCCAATCTGGCCGACGAGGGCCCATTGGCGGGGCGGCTCGCCGAGCTCTTGACGGCCGCGGAGATCGATGCGCTGCGGGGCCGGGTGGCGGAGCTGCTCCGGACGGGACGGCACCGCGAGCCCAGTGGGCAGTGGCCCGCGATTCCGTGGCCGCCGGTGTGAGTGTCGGCCCCCGCCGCGCCCCGGAGAGCCTCGCCCCCGAACGCCGGCCGGGCTTGATCTATTCCCCTGCACACCCCGGGAACTTCCACAAGAGCGCCTGTTCGGCCAAGAGCCGGATCCGGTTCGTATCCGGAACATGCGTCCGGTTACGCTCGTGACATGCATGCCTGGCCCGCTTCTGAGGTTCCCGCCCTGCCCGGCAGTGGCCGCGACCTCCGGATCCACGACACCGCGACCGGCGGACGGGTGACCCTCGTCCCCGGCCCCGTCGCCCGTATCTACGTCTGCGGCATCACGCCGTACGACGCCACCCACATGGGACACGCGGCGACCTACAACGCGTTCGACCTCGTTCAGCGCGTGTGGCTCGACACCAAGCGGCAGGTTCACTACGTCCAGAACGTCACCGACATCGACGACCCGCTGCTGGAGCGGGCCGTCGCCAACGGCGACGACTGGACCGAGCTCGCCGAGCGGGAGACCGCCCTCTTCCGCGAGGACATGACCGCCCTGCGGATGCTCCCGCCCCGGCACTACATCGGCGCCGTCGAGTCGATACCGAAGATCGTCCCCCTGGTGGAGCGCCTGCGCGACGCCGGCGCCGCCTACGAGCTCGACGGCGACGTCTACTTCTCCGTCGAGTCCGACACCCGCTTCGGCGAGGTCTCCGGCCTCGACGCCGAGGCCATGCGCCTGCTCTCCGCGGAGCGCGGCGGCGACCCGGACCGCCCGGGCAAGAAGAACCCGCTGGACCCCATGCTGTGGATGGCCGCCCGCCCGGGCGAGCCCAGCTGGGACGGCGCCTCGCTCGGCCCCGGCCGCCCCGGCTGGCACATCGAGTGCGTCGCCATCGCCCTGGAGCACTTCGGCATGGGCTTCGACGTCCAGGGCGGCGGCTCCGACCTCGTCTTCCCGCACCACGAGATGGGCGCCTCGCACGCCCAGGTCCTCACCGGCGAGCACCCCTACGCCAAGACCTACGTCCACGCCGGCATGGTCGCGCTCCACGGCGAGAAGATGTCCAAATCCAAGGGCAACCTCGTCTTCGTCTCGGCCCTGCGCCGCGACGGTGTCGACCCGGCCGCGATCCGGCTCGCGCTCCTCGCGCACCACTACCGCGCCGACTGGGAGTGGACCGACGCCGTCCTGCACGAGGCCGTCGAGCGCCTCGGCCGCTGGCGCGCCGCCGTCTCGCGCCCCGACGGCCCGTCCGCCGACGCGCTGGTGGAGGAGATCCGCGAGGCCCTCGCGGACGACCTCGACTCGCCCCGCGCCCTCGCGGCGATCGACCGCTGGGCGGCCGCCCAGGCCGCTGACGGCGGCACGGAGGAGGGCGCGCCCGGCGTCGTCTCCCGGGCCGTCGACGCCCTGCTCGGCGTGGCGCTGTGACGCGCTGAACCGCACGACAGCAAAGGGGGCGCTCCCGGCCGGGAGCGCCCCCTTCTCTTGTGCGGAGAGGCGTCCCGGGCAAGCGGAAGGGCCGGGTGCGCACCGCTCTGCGGTGCGCACCCGGCCCTCGGGCGTTCTGCTCAGCGCGCGTTGAAGTACTTCGCCTCCGGGTGGTGGATGACGATCGCGTCGGTGGACTGCTCCGGGTGCAGCTGGAACTCCTCGGAGAGGTGGACTCCGATGCGCTCCGGCTGCAGCAGGTCCGCGATCTTGGCGCGGTCCTCCAGGTTCGGGCAGGCGCCGTAGCCCAGGGAGAAGCGGGCGCCGCGGTACTTCAGGGCGAACATGTCCTCGACGTCCGCCGGGTCCTCGCCGGCGAAGCCGAGCTCGGCGCGCACGCGGGCGTGCCAGTACTCGGCCATGGCCTCGGCCAGCTGGACGGACAGGCCGTGGAGTTCGAGGTAGTCGCGGTAGGCGTCGGCGGCGAACAGCTCGGCCGTGGCCTCCCCGATCCGGGAGCCGACCGTGACCACCTGCAGGCCCACCACGTCCGTCTCGCCGGACTCCTCCGGGCGGAAGTAGTCCGCGAGGCACAGCCGGCGCCCGCGCCGCTGCCGGGGGAAGGTGAAGCGCGTGCGCTCCGTGCCGTCCTCGTTCAGGAGGATGAGGTCGTCGCCCTTGGAGTAGCAGGGGAAGTAGCCGTAGACGACGGCCGCTTCGAGCAGGTTCTCGGTGTGGAGCTTGTCCAGCCAGCCGCGCAGCCGCGGGCGGCCCTCGGTCTCCACCAGCTCCTCGTAGGTGGGGCCGCCGGCGCGGGCCTGCTTCAGGCCCCACTGGCCCTTGAACAGCGCGCCCTCGTCCAGCCAGGACGCGTAGTCCTTCAGCGGGATGCCCTTGACGACGCGCGTGCCCCGGAACGGCGGCTCCGGCACGCGGTTGTCGACGGCGACGTCGGAGCGGACGGAGCCCTCGGGCTCCTCCACCTCCAGAACGGCCGTCGCCGCCTTCTTCGCCACCCGCCGCTGCTTGAGCTCCGGCAGGGACGCGCCCGGCACACCCCGCTTGACGGCGATCAGCGCGTCCATCAGGCGCAGGCCCTCGAAGGCGTCGCGGGCGTAGCGCACCTCGCCGTCGTAGATCTCGTGCAGGTCCTGCTCGACGTAGGCCCGGGTGAGGGCCGCACCGCCGAGGATCACCGGGTAGGTGGCCGCCAGCTTGCGCTGGTTGAGCTCCTCCAGGTTCTCCTTCATGATCACGGTGGACTTCACCAGGAGGCCGGACATGCCGATGACGTCCGCCCGGTGCTCCTCGGCGGCCTCCAGGATCGCCGAGACCGGCTGCTTGATGCCCAGGTTGACGACGTTGTAGCCGTTGTTGGACAGGATGATGTCGACCAGGTTCTTGCCGATGTCGTGGACGTCGCCGCGGACGGTGGCCAGCACGATCGTGCCCTTGCCCTCCGCGTCCGACTTCTCCATGTGCGGCTCCAGATAAGCCACCGCCGTCTTCATCACCTCGGCCGACTGGAGCACGAACGGCAGCTGCATCTGGCCCGAGCCGAACAGCTCGCCGACGACCTTCATGCCCTCCAGCAGCGTGTCGTTGACGATGGCCAGCGCCGGGCGCTCGGCGAGCGCCGCGTCGAGGTCCGCGTCCAGGCCGTTCTTCTCGCCGTCGATGATCCGGCGCCGCAGCCGCTCCTCCAGCGGCAGCGCGGCCAGCTCCTCGGCCTTGCCCGCCTTCATGGACTTGGTGTCCACGCCGTCGAAGAGCTCCAGCAGGCGCTGGAGCGGGTCGTAGCCCTCGCTGCGGCGGTCGTAGATCAGGTCGCCGGCGACCTTGACCTGCTCCTCGTCCAGGCGCGCGATGGGCAGGATCTTCGAGGCGTGGACGATGGCGGAGTCCAGGCCGGCCTTGACGCACTCGTCCAGGAAGACGGAGTTGAGGACCATGCGGGCGGCCGGGTTGAGGCCGAAGGAGATGTTTGACAGGCCCAGCGTCGTCTGCACGTCGGGGTGGCGGCGCTTGAGCTCGCGGATCGCCTCGATGGTGGCGATGCCGTCCTTGCGGGACTCCTCCTGCCCGGTGCAGATGGTGAAGGTGAGGCAGTCGATGAGGATGTCCGACTCCAGCACCCCCCAGTTGCCCGTCAGGTCGGCGATCAGCCGCTCCGCGATCTCGACCTTCTTCTCGACGGTGCGGGCCTGGCCCTCCTCGTCGATGGTGAGCGCGATCAGCGCGGCGCCGTGCTCGGCCGCCAGCCGGGTGATCCGCGCGAACCGCGACTCCGGGCCGTCGCCGTCCTCGTAGTTGACGGAGTTGATGACGGCCCGGCCGCCCAGCTTCTCCAGGCCCGCCTGGATGACGGCCGGTTCGGTGGAGTCCAGCACGATGGGCAGCGTCGAGGCGGTGGCGAAGCGGCCGGCGATCTCGGCCATGTCCGCCACGCCGTCCCGGCCCACGTAGTCCACGCACAGGTCGAGCAGGTGGGCGCCCTCGCGGATCTGATCGCGGGCCATCTCCACGCAGTCGTCCCAGCGGCCGTCCAGCATGGCCTCGCGGAACTTCTTCGAGCCGTTGGCGTTCGTCCGCTCACCGATGGCCAGGTACGCGGTGTCCTGGCGGAAGGGGACCGTCTGGTAGAGCGAGGCGGCGCCCGGCTCGGGGCGCGGCTCCCGCTCGGTGGGCCGCAGCCCGCGCACGCGCTCGACCACCTGGCGCAGGTGCTCCGGGGTCGTGCCGCAGCAGCCGCCGACCAGGGACAGCCCGTACTCCCGGACGAAGGTCTCGTGGGCGTCCGCGAGCTCCGCCGGGCTGAGCGGGTAGTGCGCGCCGTCCTTGCCCAGGACCGGCAGGCCGGCGTTGGGCATGGCCGAGACGCGGGTACGGGCGTGCCGCGAGAGATAGCGCAGGTGTTCGCTCATCTCGGCCGGCCCGGTGGCGCAGTTGAGGCCGATCATGTCGATGCCCAGCGGCTCCAGGGCGGTCAGCGCCGCGCCGATCTCGGAGCCCAGGAGCATCGTGCCGGTGGTCTCGACGGTCACCTGGACGAGCAGCGGAAGGTCCGCGCCCAGGGACTCCATGGCGCGGCGGGCGCCGATGACCGAGGCCTTGGTCTGCAGCAGGTCCTGGGTGGTCTCCACCAGGACCGCGTCGACGCCGCCGGCCACCAGGCCCTCGACGTTCTGCTGGTAGGCGTCGCGCAGGCTGGTGTACGGGGCGTGGCCGAGCGTCGGCAGCTTGGTGCCCGGCCCCACCGAGCCCAGCACCCAGCGGGTCCGCCCGTCGCGGGCGGTGAAGTCGTCGGCGGCCTCGCGGGCGACGCGGGCGCCGGCCTCGGAGAGCTCGAAGATGCGGTGCGCCACGTCGTACTCGCCGAGGGCGGCGAGGTTGGCGCCGAAGGTGTTGGTCTCCACGCAGTCCACGCCCACGGCGAAGTACGCCTCGTGGACAGAGCGGACGATGTCGGGGCGGGTGACGTTCAGGATCTCGTTGCAGCCTTCGAGCTGCTCGAAGTCCTCCATGCTCGGGTCCTGCGCCTGCAGCATCGTGCCCATGGCCCCGTCGGCCACCACGACCCGGGAGGCGAGTGCCTCCCGCAGTTCGGAGGCTCGGGCGGTGCTTGCGGTCGATGGCGTGAACGAGGCCATGGAAGTGCTCCCGGGGTTGCGACGGCTGTCGGCTTTGCGCCCTCGCGGAAGAAGGCGCACGCCGTCAGCGTAACTGCCGGAACCGGAATTCGGGCGGGTGTCCCACGCTTCGGATACGGGACGGATACGCGGCGGACGGGGCCGTGCGCGGCGCCCGCAGCATCTCGGCGATCATGGTTCCGCCGCCGGTCAGCTATCTCCTGGTCGGCATCGGCCGATAGTGTTCAGCAATGCCGAACGGGCATTTCGGAGGAGGTTGAGCGATGGCACGGACCATCCAGTCGCTCGAACGGGCGGCAGCGATGCTACGGCTGCTCGCGGGGGGCGAACGACGGCTGGGACTGTCCGATGTGGCCTCCGCACTCGGGCTGGCCAAGGGCACCGCCCACGGCATCCTGCGCACCCTGCAGCAGGAGGGCTTCGTCGAGCAGGACCCCGCCTCGGGGCGCTACCAGCTCGGCGCCGAGCTGCTGCGCCTGGGCAACAGCTACTTGGACGTACACGAACTGCGGGCCCGCGCCCTGCTGTGGGCGGACGACCTGGCCCGTTCCAGCGGCGAGAGCGTCTACCTGGGCGTCCTGCACCAGCAGGGGGTGCTCATCGTCCACCACGTCTTCCGGCCGGACGACAGCCGCCAGGTGCTGGAGGTGGGCGCCATGCAGCCGCTGCACAGCACGGCCCTCGGCAAGGTGCTGTGCGCCTACGACCCGGTGGCGCACAGCCAGCTGCTGGAGGCCGAGCGCGAGGCGTTCACCGGGCAGACGGTCACCGCGCTGCCCGACCTGGAGGGAGTGCTGGACCTGACCCGCGCCCGCGGCTGGGCCGCGGACGTCGAGGAGACCTGGGAGGGCGTGGCCTCGGTGGCCGCCCCCATCCACGACCGGCACCGGATGCCCGTGGGGGCCGTCGGCATCACGGGCGCGGTGGAGCGGGTCTGCGAGGACGGCGAGCTGCGGGCGCAGCTGGTCGCCGCCGTCCGGGACTGCGCGCGCGCCGTCTCCCGCGACCTGGGCGCGGGCCGCTTCTGACACCGGGGACTTTGTTGTGCCCGGTGGTGACTACCGGGTACTACTGGTCGGTAACCGATCGTGTCCAGTACGGCAGTTTTCGGCCACTCCTGCCGAGAGTTTTCGGTCACAGGACTCTTGACGAGCCCTTAACCGTGCAGAAAACTGCCGTGCATCGGTCGGCATTGTCGAACACCTAACGACAATATTCGCTATGGTGGACACTGCCGCGGGCCGATCGAAGCTCTCCATCGGAGAGCTGCGGACCACCGGAGGGACCCGGGGTCCGCCTTCCCCTGGACGAAGGACAAAGGAGTCGCGGGTGTCCAGCTCCGACATCTTCACCGGTGAGCTCATCGGTACCGCAGTGTTGATCCTGCTCGGCGGCGGCGTCTGCGCCGCCGTCACCCTGAAGCGTTCGAAGGCGCAGAACGCGGGCTGGCTCGCCATCACGTTCGGCTGGGGCTTCGCCGTCCTGACCGGTGCCTACATCGGCGCCAAGTCCGGCGCGCACCTCAACCCCGCCGTCACCCTCGGCCTCGCCATCGACGGCGCCGTCAAGTGGAGCGACGTGCCGCTCTACATCGGCTCCCAGCTGCTGGGCGCGATGATCGGTGCCGGGCTGGTGTGGCTCGCCTACTACGGCCAGTTCAAGGCCCACCTGACGGACCCGGAGCTGGTCTCGACCCTGAACCCCGCCGAGGGCATGGTCGACCAGACCGCGACCCCGCAGGCCGGCCCGGTGCTGGGCATCTTCTCCACCGGCCCCGAGATCCGCAACGTGGTGCAGAACCTCGTCACCGAGATCATCGGCACCGCCGCCCTGGTGCTGTTCATCCTCACCATGGGTCTGACCAAGGGACTGGCCACCAGCGGCACGGGCACCCTCATGGTCGCCCTCGTCGTCGTCGGCATCGGCCTCTCGCTCGGCGGCCCGACCGGATACGCCATCAACCCCGCCCGGGACCTGGGCCCGCGCATCGTGCACGCGCTGCTGCCGCTGCCGAACAAGGGCGGCTCCGACTGGGGCTACGCGTGGATCCCGGTGGCCGGCCCGCTCATCGGCGCCGCCCTGGCCGCAGGCATCCACAAGATCGCGTTCTGATCACCCGCCGAGACCCTTCCGACCTCAGGAGCAGACACACCATGACCGACGCGCACAACCAGGGCCCGTTCATCGCGGCGATCGACCAGGGCACCACCTCCTCCCGCTGCATCGTCTTCGACCGCGACGGACGCATCGTCTCCGTCGACCAGAAGGAGCACGAGCAGATCTTCCCGAAGCCGGGCTGGGTCGAGCACGACGCCAAGGAGATCTGGACCAACGTCCAGGAGGTCGTCGCCGGCGCCGTGGAGAAGGCGGGCATCACCGCCGCCGACGTCAAGGCCATCGGCATCACCAACCAGCGCGAGACCACGCTGCTGTGGGACAAGAACACGGGCGAGCCGGTCTACAACGCCATCGTCTGGCAGGACACCCGCACCGACGCGCTCTGCAAGGAGCTCGGCCGCAACGTCGGCCAGGACCGCTTCCGCCGTGAGACCGGCCTGCCGCTGGCCTCCTACTTCTCCGGCCCGAAGGTCCGCTGGCTGCTGGACAACGTCGAGGGCCTGCGCGAGCGCGCCGAGGCCGGCGACATCCTCTTCGGCACCATGGACTCCTGGGTCATCTGGAACCTCACCGGCGGTGCCGAGGGCGGCGTCCACGTGACCGACGTCACCAACGCCTCCCGCACGATGCTGATGAACCTCCGCAGCCTCGACTGGGACGAGCGCATCCTGGAGTCGATGGAGATCCCGGCCGCCGTGCTGCCGGAGATCCGCTCCTCCGCCGAGGTCTACGGCACCGCCAAGGGCGGCGCCCTCGCCGGCGTGCCCGTCGCCTCCGCGCTCGGCGACCAGCAGGCGGCCCTCTTCGGCCAGACCTGCTTCTCCGAGGGCGAGGCCAAGTCGACCTACGGCACCGGCACGTTCATGCTGATGAACACCGGCGACGAGCCCGTCAACTCCTACAACGGCCTGCTGACCACCGTCGGCTACCGCATCGGCGACCAGAAGCCCGTCTACGCCCTCGAGGGCTCCATCGCCGTCACCGGCTCCCTCGTGCAGTGGATGCGCGACCAGATGGGCCTGATCAAGAGCGCCGCCGAGATCGAGACGCTCGCCAGCTCCGTCGAGGACAACGGCGGCGCCTACTTCGTGCCGGCCTTCTCCGGCCTGTTCGCCCCCTACTGGCGCTCCGACGCGCGCGGCGTGATCGCGGGCCTGACCCGCTACGTCACCAAGGCGCACATCGCCCGCGCCGTGCTTGAGGCCACCGCCTGGCAGACCCGCGAGATCACCGACGCCATGACCAAGGACTCCGGCGTCGAGCTGACCGCACTCAAGGTCGACGGCGGCATGACCTCCAACAACTTGCTGATGCAGACCCTCTCGGACTTCCTGGACGCACCCGTCGTGCGCCCGATGGTCGCCGAGACGACCTGCCTCGGCGCTGCCTACGCCGCCGGCCTGGCCGTCGGCTTCTGGCCGGACACCGACGCGCTGCGCGCCAACTGGCGCCGGGCCGCCGAGTGGACCCCCCGCATGGACGCGGACACGCGTGACCGCGAGTACAAGAGCTGGCTCAAGGCCGTCGAGCGGACCATGGGCTGGATCGAGGACGAGGAGTAATCATGACAACCCCGCAGAGCGTTCCGACCCTGGGAACGCACCCGGCTGCCGGCGCCAACCCGGGCCGCGCCGAGACCCGGGAACGGCTGTCCAAGGCGACGTACGACCTCCTGGTGATCGGTGGCGGCATCCTGGGCACCTCGGTGGCCTGGCACGCCGCGCAGTCCGGCCTGCGGGTCGCGATGGTGGACGCCGGCGACTTCGCCGGCGCCACCTCCTCCGCCTCCTCCAAGCTGGTCCACGGCGGTCTGCGCTACCTGCAGACCGGCGCGGTCAAGCTGGTCGCGGAGAACCACCACGAGCGGCGGGTGCTGGCCAAGGACGTGGCCCCGCACCTGGTCAACCCGCTCACCTTCTACCTGCCCGTGTACAAGGGCGGCCCGGTCGGCGCGGCCAAGCTCGGCGCCGGTGTCTTCGCCTACTCGGCGCTGTCCGCCTTCGGCGACGGCGTGGGCAAGGTGATCTCCCCGGCGAAGGCCAAGGCCGACAACCCCGGTCTGCGCACGGACAACCTGAAGGCCGTCGCGGTCTACTACGACCACCAGATGAACGACTCCCGCGTGGCCGTCATGACGGTCCGTGCGGCGGTCGAGTCCGGTGCCGTGGTGCTCAACCACGCCGAGGTGACCGGCCTGCGCTTCACGCACGGCAAGGTCACCGGCGCCGAGCTCAAGGACCGCCTGGACGGCACCGAGTTCGGCATCGACGCGCGCGTCGTCCTCAACGCCACCGGCCCGTGGGTGGACCACCTGCGCAAGCTGGAAGACAAGGGCGCCGCGCCGTCGATCCGCCTCTCCAAGGGCGCGCACATCGTGATGAAGCGCAAGTCGCCGTGGAAGGCCGCCATGGCCACCCCGATCGACAAGTACCGCATCACCTTCGCCCTGCCGTGGGAGGACCAGCTGCTGCTGGGCACCACGGACACCCAGTACGAGGGCGACCCGGCGGACGTGCGCGCCACCGAGGCGGACATCCAGCAGATCCTCGACGAGGCGGCGTTCTCCATCCAGGACGCGGACCTCGACCGCGACCTCATGACGTACGCCTTCGCCGGCCTGCGCGTGCTGCCCGGCGGTCCGGGCGACGTCTCCCAGGCCAAGCGCGAGACGGTCGTCTCCGAGGGCAAGGGCGGCATGCTCTCCGTCGCCGGCGGCAAGTGGACGACCTACCGCCACATCGGCCGCACGGTCATGAAGAAGCTCGCCCAGGTGCCCGGCAGCCCGCTGACCGAGGACATGGAGCCCATCTCCAGCCTCGTCCGCCGCACCCCGCTGCCCGGCGTCGCCAACCCCAACGCGGTCGCCCACCGCCTGCTCGTCGACCGCGAGCCCGGCACCCGCATGGACCCGCTGACCGCCCGCCACCTCGCCTCGCACTACGGCTCGCTGTCCTTCGACATCGCGCGCCTGGTCAACGAGAACCCCGAGCTCGGCGAGCGCATCCACCCCGACGGCCCGGAGATCTGGGCCCAGGTCGTCTACGCCCGCGACCACGAGTGGGCCGAGACCGTCGACGACGTCCTGCGCCGCCGCACGACCCTGACCATCCGCGGCCTGGACGACGAAAACGTCCGTGCCCGGGTCAAGGACATGCTGGCCGACCAGGGCTGATCCGCCGGTACCTGCCGCGGCCCCGGGGGCGGGACACCCTGCGTGTCCCGCCCCCGGGGCGTCCCCTTTTCGCCACAGGGCAACTGACCTGCTCTTTTTGTCGTCCCTAAGAGAAAACGAGGGGGACGAGATGAAGAAGCAGGCCGGCCGGGCCCTGGCGGCCAGACTGCGCGCATGGCGCCCGCGCAGGAAGACGGCGATACGGGTCGTACTGGCCCTCGTCCTGGTCGTGCTGGCACCCGTCGTCGCGGCGGGCAGCGTGCTGCGAGCCTCGTACGCCGGAACGCCCGCCGCCGACGCCGTCACCCGCGGCCGCGACGCCGTATGGCTCGGCCACGCGTGGCTCGACGGACGGCGCGGGCCCGCGGACATCGCCGCGCTCAAACGCAACCTCGCCGGCACCGGCATGCGCGACCTGTACATCCACGCGGGCCCGCTGGAGCACGACGGCACCCTGCCCGCCACCGCCTACCCGGACGCCCGCCGGATGATCGGCGTCCTGCACCGCGAACTGCCCGGCGTCCGCATCCAGGCCTGGCTGGGCGACAAGCTGGTGCGCCCCGGCGAGGGCTCGGGCGGCCTGCGCCTGGACGACCCGCGGGCCCGCGCCGCCGTCGTCGAGAGCGCGCGGCAGGTGATGCGGGCCGGCTTCGAGGGCGTCCACCTCGACGTCGAACCCGTCCGCACCGGCGACCGCGGCTTCCTCGCCCTGCTGGGCGCCCTGCACCCGGCGGTGCGGGGCGCCGGGGGAGTGCTGTCGGTCGCCGCCCAGCAGATCGACCCGGTGCCCGCGATGCACGCCGCCGCCCGCCTGGCCGGCAGCCCCAAGTGGTGGACGCAGCGCTACTTCGCCCAGGTCGCGCGCCGCACCGACCAGATCGCGGTCATGTCGTACGACACGGCCCTGCCCGTCGAGAGCCTCTACGGCGGCTACGTCGCCCGGCAGACGGAGCTCGCCCTGCAGGTCACGCCCGCCGGCACCGACCTGCTGATGGGCCTGCCCTTCTACCACACGGACGATCTCGGCCACCACGGTCACGCCGAGACGGCCGCGGCGGCCGTCCGCGGAGCGCGGCTCGGCCTGTCCCGCGAGGACCACGGCCGCACGCACTTCGGACTGGCGCTCTACGTGGACTTCGCCGCCACCGAGGACGACTGGCGCGCCTATCGGAACGGTTGGGGCGCAAGGGGCTGAGGAAGAGCCCGTACAGGGGCTGCGACCGGGCCGCGGGGAGGTCGTAGTCTTGGGGTCGCACAACAGAGCAGCAGAAGAATCCGCAAGGAACAGCAACCGGAGCCACCGTGCGGGGGCCCGGTCGGAAGGAGGCGCTGGGTGATCGAGCTTGAGGGGGTACCCGAGCTGATCGACCCGGTCATGATCTGTGCCTTCGAGGGCTGGAACGACGCGGGGGACGCTGCTTCCAGCGCGGTCGCGCACCTGGAGCGGGAGTGGAAGGGCGAGGTGTTCGGCGCGCTCGACGCCGAGGACTACTACGACTTCCAGGTCAACCGCCCCACGGTCTGGCTCGACGGCGGGGTCCGCAAGGTCACGTGGCCGACGACCAGGCTGTCCGTCGTGCGCACCGGCGGCGACGGCAAGGGGGCACCGCGCGACCTCGTGCTGGTGCGCGGCATCGAGCCCAGCATGCGCTGGCGCTCGTTCTGCAACGAGATCCTGGGCTTCGCCCACGAGCTCGGCGTGGAGCTGGTGGTCGTCCTGGGCTCGCTGCTCGGGGACACCCCGCACACGCGGCCCGTGCCGGTCAGCGGCGTCACCTCCGACCCCGACCTCGCGCGGACCATGGACCTGGAGGAGTCCCGCTACGAGGGCCCGACCGGGATCGTCGGCATCCTCCAGGAGGCCTGCACCCACGCCGGAGTCCCGGCGGTGAGCCTGTGGGCGGCCGTCCCGCACTACGTCTCGCAGCCGCCGAACCCGAAGGCCACCCTGGCGCTCCTGAACCGCCTGGAGGACCTGATCGACCTGCGCATCCCGCTCGGCGAGCTGCCGGAGGACGCGCGGGCCTGGCAGCTGGGCGTCGACCAGCTGGCGGCCGAGGACAGCGAGGTCGCCGAGTACGTGCAGTCCCTGGAGGAGGCGCGCGACACGGCCGACCTGCCGGAGGCCTCCGGAGAGGCCATCGCACGCGAGTTCGAGCGCTATCTGCGCCGCCGCGACCCGCAGTCCGGCGACGGCTCGTACCTGCGCGACACCACCAGCGGGCGCACGCGCCCGCAGCGGTCGCCGAAGGACGAGGGGACGGTGCCCGAGGAGGAGACCGAGAGCCCCGAGGACGAGGCCTGAGGCGGCTCAGGCGGCTGAGGCGGTGACCTGAGGCGCCCGGGCCGCGGCCCGGGGCCCGGGGCCGCCGTGGCGGGGGGTCCGAGGGGCCCCCGATGTGACGAACCTCCGATATTGAAGAGACGTCCGCAACCGTCCGCCGTACACTTGTCGGTCCGGTGAAGGCCGGTTCGCACAGCCCCGCCGTGGGCCGCGCGAGCCGGCCTTCTCGTCCCCTCAGGAGGTGTGCCCCGGATGACCAGCAGCATCCCCGTTGCCCCGCCCCGTGCGGCCGCGGGATCCGCCCTGCAGGCGGTCCTGCTCGACATGGACGGCACCCTCGTCGACACGGAGGGCTTCTGGTGGGAGGTGGAGGTCGCCGTCTTCGCCGAGCTGGGCCACCAGCTGCTGGAGGAGTACCGCGAGGTCGTCGTCGGCGGCCCGATGGCGCGCAGCGCCTCCTTCCTCATCCAGGCCACGGGCGCGAAGATCGCCCTGACGGAGCTCACCGTCCTGCTCAACGCGCGCTTCTCCGAGATGATCGGGCGCGGGGTGCCGCTGATGCCGGGCGCCCGGCGGCTGCTCGCCGAGCTCGCCGCCCACAAGATCCCCGCCGCCCTGGTCTCGGCCTCGCACCGGGAGATCATCGACCGCGTGCTGCTCACCCTGGGCCCGGAGAACTTCGCGCTGACCGTCGCGGGCGACGAGACCGAGCGCACCAAGCCGTACCCCGACCCGTATCTGCTGGCGGCCGCCCGGCTCGGGGCCGAGCCCGGGCGGTGCGCGGTCGTGGAGGACACCCTGACCGGGGTGACGGCCGCGGAGGCGGCCGGCTGCCGGGTGGTGGCGGTGCCGTCCGTGGCGCCCATCCCGCCCGCCTCCGGGCGGACCGTCGTCGGCTCTCTCGAGGAAGTGGATCTCGGGTTTCTCCGCGGTCTGATCACGGGAATGCACCGGCCCGTGCACTGAGCGTGCCACGCAGAAAGTTCAAGGAACTCTGGGCGCCGGAACGAGTGTTTTCCGTGACGAATGCGGTGACTTAATTCCCGCAGCCGCGGGAAAGTCGCCCGAGTGACCTTCGTCACCGCATGCGACGGCGGTGTGTACGGAAACGATCACCCGGTGGTGTCTTCCCGGAGGTTGAAGCGCACCCTTGTGTCCCGATTGGTGATCGAGTGCGTGAATCGTTCCGGCATCCGGATATCGGTGAAACCCGCCGCTGTTATCGCCGCGTGATATCGCGTCAACTTCTCCGTGTTCCGGTGGCACCGGCCCCCGGCACTAATCTTTTCGCGAGAACTTCACGGCTTGCCCGTGGGCCCGCCCACCAGTCCTCGGTAGGGTCCCGGGAACCGAACGCATCACAGGGAGAACCCCACACAATGAACCGCAAGACGTTGGTGCTGCCGACCGTGGCAGCCCTGCTGGCCCCCGTGCTCGTCGCCTGCGGCGGGAGCGACGGAGCCGGCAAGGGCGGCGGCGCCATCGTCGTCGGCACCACCGACCGGTTCGAGGAGACCACGGACGCCCCCGCGCCGTTCGACCCGGCCGCCGCGTACGACATCGGCGTCTGGAACGTTCTCCACAGCACTTTCCAGACCCTGCTGCGGCTGCCCCGCTCCGGCACCACCCCGGTCCCCGACGCCGCGTCCAAGTGCTCCTGGGGCGACCGCAAGAACGAGCAGTTCCGCTGCACCCTGCGCAGCGGCCTGAAGTTCTCCAACGGGCACGCGCTCACGGCCGAGGACGTCAAGTTCTCCATCGACCGCGCCCGCGCCATCAACTTCGAGAACGGCCCGGTCTCGCTGCTCAGCAACATCGACCGGGTGGAGACGCCGGGCGAGCTGGAGGTCGTCTTCCAGCTGAAGACGCCCGACGCGACCTTCCCGCAGAAGATCGCCACCCCGGCCGCCGCCATCGTCGACGCCGAGTCCTACGACAAGAACAAGCTCGACAACGGCTTCAAGGTCGTCGGCTCCGGCCCGTACACGCTGCAGACCGAGGAGAAGGACGGCCGCGTCGTCAAGGCCGTGCTCAACCGCAACAAGGACTACCAGGGCGCCGTCCAGCCGCAGAACGACAAGGTCGAGATGCGCTTCTACGACGACTCCCGGTCGATGGAGAAGGCCCTCAAGTCGGGCGACATCGACATCATGAACCGCACCCTGTCCCCGGACCAGGTCAGCCGCCTGCGCGGGGACGCGAGCAAGGACGTCAAGCTGCTCGAGGCCCCCGGCCAGGAGATCAGCTACCTCGCCTTCAACACCGACGACCCGACGGTGAAGAACAAGGCCGTCCGCCAGGCCATGGCCCAGGTCGTCGACCGCGCGGCGCTGGCCCGCGACTCCTACGACCGCACCAACGACCCGCTGTACTCTCTCGTGCCCATGGGCATCACCGGTCACCAGAACTCGTTCTCCAACAAGTACGGCGACCCCAGCGCGGAGAAGGCCCGCGGCATCCTGCGCTCCGGCAACGTCAGCACCCCCGTGCCGCTCACCCTCACCTACACCACCGACCACTACGGTGAGGCCACCGAGAAGTCCTTCAAGACCCTGCAGAAGCAGCTGAACGACAGCGGTCTGTTCAGCGTCAAGCTCCAGGGCAAGGAGTGGTCCGAGTTCCGTCCCGAGGCCGCCGCCGGCAAGTACGCCGTCTACGGCATGGGCTGGTTCCCCGACTTCCCGGACGCCGACAACTTCGTCGCCCCGTTCATCGGCAAGGACAACTTCCTCCGCTCGCCGTACCGGAACAACAAGATCAGCAACGAGCTGATCCCGGACTCCCGCGAGGCCGCGCAGCGCGAGTCGGCGGCCAAGTACTTCCAGCAGGCTCAGGACATCGTCGCCGAGGAGGTGCCGGTGCTGCCGCTGTGGCAGGGCAAGCAGTACGTGGCGGCCCGGGAGAACATCACCGGTGCCGAGTGGGCGCTCAACTCCGCCTCCGAGATGCAGCCGTGGGAACTCGCCCGCGGCGTGTGAGGCACCCAGCCGTCAGACCGGTTCTGCCGACGACCTGTTCACGATTTGTTCAGAGACGAACAAGGAAACTGTGAGGAACGTGCACGTGAGGAAACGTGACCAGTGGCTTGCCGCCCCGCTCGGTGCGGGGCTCGCCGCCGCCCTGCTCACCGGGTGCGGTTCGGAAGACGGCAATGCCGGCGGCACCGGTGAGTCGGTGGTCATGGGGATGTCCGACGAGGTCGTGTCCACCGACCCGGCATCCGGTTACGACCCGGGCTCCTGGATTGTGTTCAACAACATCTTCCAGTCGCTGATGAGCTTCCCCAAGGGGAGCACCATCCCCCAGCCCGACGCCGCCGACAAGTGCAGCTTCAAGGACGAGAGCAGCACCGTCTACCAGTGCACCCTCAAGGAGGGGCTCAAGTTCAGCAACGGCCACGACCTCACCTCCGAGGACGTCGCCTACTCCTTCAACCGCACCCTGAAGATCAATGACAAGAAGGGTCCCGCCTCGGCCCTGCTGTCCTCGATCAAGAACATCAGGACGCCGGACAAGCTGAACGTCGTCTTCGAGCTCAAGCGCTCCGACGCCACCTTCCCGCAGAAGATCGCCTCGGGCGCCGGCTCGATCGTGGACCACCAGGAGTACCCCGCGGACAAGCTCCGCACGGACGGCAAGGCTGTCGGCTCCGGTGTCTACAAGCTGGACTCGTACGACGAGAAGCAGGCCAAGTTCTCGGTCAACAAGGACTACAAGGGCAGTGCGGTCGTCCAGAACCGCGGCGTGACGATGAAGCTCTTCCACGGCGAGCAGGCCGCGCTGAAGGACGCCGTCCAGAAGGGCGACATCGACCTCGCCTACCGTGGTCTCGCCATGAAGGACATCGCCGACCTCGACGCCGCGGCCGGCAAGCACAACCTCAAGGTCGTCGAGGGCACCAGCGCCGAGGTCCAGCACCTGGTGTTCAACACCAAGGACCCGGTCGTCGGCAAGACCGGCGTCCGCAAGGCCATCGCCTACCTGATCGACCGCAGCGCCCTCGTCCGCGACGTCTACAAGCGCACCGCCGAGCCGCTGTACTCGATCGTCCCCAGCGGCATCACCGGTCACAAGACCTCGTTCTACGACGCCTACGGCGACCGGCCGCAGCAGGACAAGGCCGCCGCCGCCCTGAGCTCCGCCGGCATCAAGGACAAGGTCAAGCTCACCCTGTGGGCCACCCCGGTCCGCTACGGCCCCGGCACCGTCCCGGAGTTCCAGGAGATCGCCAAGCAGCTCAACAAGAGCGGCCTCTTCGAGGCGGACGTGAAGTCCGTCCCGCTGGAGGAGTACGAGCAGGGCATCGCCGCCGGCAAGTACGGCGTCTACGTGAAGGGCTGGGTCCCCGACTACCCGGACCCGGACAACTTCACGGCGCCCTTCTTCGGCGAGGACAACGTGGTCTCCAACAACTACGATTCCAAGGAGATCACCAGCCGCATCCTGGCCACCGCCGCCAACGGCAGCCGGCCCTCCACCGTCGGCGACTTCGCCAAGGTGCAGAACACCGTCGCCCAGGACGTGCCGCTCCTCCCGCTCTGGCAGGGCAAGCAGTACGCCGTGGCCGGCGAGCGCATCTCCGGTCTCCAGTGGACCCTCGACGCCTCGACCGTCTTCCGATTCTGGGAGATCGGCAAGGCCTCGAAGGGCTGACCGGCCCCCACGCGAAAGTGCCCTCCCCCGGGACATCCGGGGGAGGGCACCGTGCTTTCAGGGGCCGGGGCGGCTACTGCGCGCCCGGCCGCACCAGCCCGCTCTCGTACGCGTAGACCGCCGCCTGCACGCGGTCCCGCAGCCCGAGCTTCGTCAGGACGTGCCCCACGTGCGTCTTCACCGTGGTCTCGCTGACGAACAGATCCGCCGCGATCTCCGCGTTCGACAGGCCGCGCGCCACCAGCTTCAGCACCTCGACCTCGCGGTCCGTCAGCGTGTGCAGCGTGTCCGGCAGCGGCTCCTCGCCCGACGGAAGATGGCCCGCGTACTTGTCCAGCAGCCGGCGCGTGATGCTCGGCGCGAGCATCGCCTCGCCGCCCGCCACCACCCGGATCGCCTGCACCAGCTCATTGGCCGGCGCGTCCTTCAGCAGGAAGCCGCTCGCACCCGCGCGCAGCGCCTCCACCACGTACTCGTCGAGATCGAAGGTGGTCAGCACCAGCACCTTCGCCGGGCCGTTCCGGTCCGGACCGGTGATCTGGCGCGTCGCCTCGACGCCGTCCATCCGGGGCATCCGGATGTCCATCAGGACCACATCCGGCTGCAGGGCCCGCACCTGATCCAGCGCCTGCAGGCCGTCCCCCGCCTCGCCCACCACCGCGAGGTCCTGTTCCGCTTCGAGAATCATCCGGAAGCCGGTGCGCAGCAGCGGCTGGTCGTCGACCAGTAGGACGCGGATCGCCACAGGAACTCCTTCGTTAGACCGTGCCCATTCTGCCCTGCGCGCTCTCCTGCGGGGCCACCCGGCCGTCGCGCTGCGCCACGACCGGCAGCGGGTACGGCGGGGGAGTGCCGCCGAACTCCGGGCACACCGCCTGGTGGTCGCACCAGCCGCACAGCTTCGTCGGCCGCGGCCGCCACTCGCCGGTCTCCGTGGCCAGCACGATCGCGTCCCACAGCGCCCGCAGCTTGCGCTCGACCGCCAGCAGCTCGGCCTCCACCGGGTCGTACGTCAGTACGTCCCCGCTGCCCAGGTAGACCAGCTGGAGCCGGCGCGGCACCCGGCCCTTCAGCTTCCACAGCACCAACGCGTAGAACGTCATCTGGAACAGCGCCTCGGAGCGGAACCGCGGGGCCGGCGCCTTGCCCGTCTTGTAGTCCACGATGCGCACGTCGCCCGTCGGCGCCACGTCCACCCGGTCGATGAAACCGCGCAGCAGCGGGCCCGACTCCAGCGCCGTCTCCACGTACAGCTCGCGCTCCGCGGGCTCCAGCCGCGTCGGGTCCTCCAGCGTGAACCAGCGCTCGACCAGCCGCTCCGCCTCGCCCAGCCACTTCGCCAGCAGCGCCGGGTCGTGCGCGCCGTCCCCGTCGTGGAACAACTCGGCCAGCTCCGGGCGGGAGGCCAGCAGCCGCTCCCACTCGCCGGGCACCAGCCCCCGGGCCCGCTCCGTCGTCCGCTCCGCCGCGGGAGCGTCGAAGAGCCGCTCCAGCACCGCGTGCACCACCGTGCCGCGGGTGGCCGCCGCGCTCGGCTTCTCCGGCAGCCGGTCGATCACCCGGAACCGGTACAACAGCGGGCACTGCATGAAATCGCCCGCCCGCGACGGCGAGAGCGCCTTCGGCCGCCCCGGCCCCGTACCCGTCTCCGCAGGCCCGCGCCCCACGACCGCCCCGTCCTGCCCGGCAGGGGCCCCACTGTCCATACCCATGACAGAAAACCCTAAGGCCCGCCACCGACAGCCGGCGTCATACCATCGACCACAGACCCCTTCGCACTGCATGATCGGAGCAGCACCGGTCACCTGCGAGGGCCGCATCCGACGAGGGGACACCGTGGAGAACAGCGGGCAGAGCAGGTCCGGCGGCGGGGGCGCCGGTGACCACGAGCCCGGGAAGCGCACGCCGGAACGCCCCCGCGAGAGCGGCGGCGGCATCCTCATGGGCCGCCCCTTCGGCGTACCGGTCTACGTGGCCCCCAGCTGGTTCCTCGTCGCCGCCCTCATCACCTGGGTCTTCGGCGGCCAGCTCGACCGCGTGCTCCCCGAGCTCGGCCGCGCCCGCTACCTCGTCTCCCTCTTCTTCGCCGTCGCCTTCTACGCCTCGGTCCTCGTCCACGAGCTCGCCCACACCGTTGCCGCGCTCCGCTTCAAGCTCCCCGTGCGCCGCATCCAGCTCCAGTTCTTCGGCGGCGTCTCCGAGATCGAGAAGGAGACCGAGACCCCCGGCCGCGAGTTCGTCCTCGCCTTCGTCGGCCCCCTGCTCTCCCTCGTCCTCGCCGGCGTCTTCTACCTCGGCGTGCTCGCCGTCGAGCCCGGCACCGTCCCCGGCGTCCTGCTCGCCGGCCTGATGGTCTCCAACCTGCTCGTTGCCGCCTTCAACCTGCTCCCCGGCCTCCCGCTGGACGGCGGCCGCATGCTCCGCGCCGTCGTCTGGAAGCTCAGCGGCAACCCCATGACCGGCACCGTCGCCGCCGCCTGGATCGGCCGCGCCCTCGCCGTCGCCGTCCTCGTCGGCCTGCCCCTGCTCACCCGCGCCGGCGGCGGCCTCGGCGAGTCCGGGGCGAACCTCGGCGGCCTCGACTCCCTCACCGACGCCCTCCTCGCGGCGATCCTGGCCGCCATCATCTGGACCGGCGCCGGCAACAGCCTCCGCATGGCCCGCCTGCGCGAGCGCCTCCCCGCCCTCTCGGCCCGCGCCCTCACCCGCCGCGCCGTCCCCGTCCCCGCCGCCACCCCCCTCTCCGAGGCCCTGCGCCGCGCCGGGGAGGCCGGCGCCCGCGCCCTCGTCGTCGTCGACGGCCAGGGCAGCCCCACCGCCCTCGTCCGCGAGGCCGCCATCGTCGGCGTCCCCGAGCACCGCCGCCCCTGGGTCGCCGTCAGCGCCCTCGCCCAGGACCTCCGGGACGGCATGCGCGTCCCCGCCGACCTCGCCGGAGAAGAGCTCCTGGACGTGCTGCGGGCCACACCCGCGACGGAATACCTCGTGACCGAGGAAGGCGGGGAGGTCTACGGCGTGCTGTCCGCGGCGGACGTAGAGCGCGCCTTCGTCGCGGCGATGGCCCGGCCGGCGCCGTAGCGGAGCGTATCCGGCCCGCCCGGCGTGAGGCCCCCGCGCGCAGCGCGGTCCGGGGGTCCGACGGGCGAAGCCGCTTCGGAAACGGAGCAGCGGCGGGACCGCGGCCGGGAAGCCCGCGGGGACCCGCCCCACAGGTGGTCGGCGGCCCGCAGGGCACCCGGTACGCTGGTCACATGTCCGAACCGACCGGTGCCGCCCGCCGTCGCGGGCCCTTCCAGGTCGGGGACCAGGTCCAGCTCACCGACCCCAAGGGACGCCACTACACCTTCACGCTCGAAGCCGGGAAGCAGTTCCACACCCACAAGGGTGCCTTCCCCCACGACGAGCTGATCGGTGCCCCCGAAGGCAGTGTTGTCCGTACCACGGGAAACGTCGCCTACCTCGCGCTGCGCCCCCTGCTCCCCGACTACGTCCTGTCCATGCCCCGCGGCGCCGCCGTGGTCTACCCCAAGGACGCGGGGCAGATCCTGGCCTTCGCCGACATCTTCGCCGGCGCGCGCGTCGTCGAGGCCGGGGTGGGCTCCGGCTCGCTCAGCGCCTTCCTGCTGCGCGCCATCGGTGACCAGGGCATGCTGCACTCCTACGAGCGCCGCGCGGACTTCGCCGAGATCGCCCAGGGGAACGTCGAGCGCTACTTCGGCGGCCCGCACCCCGCCTGGCAGCTGACCGTCGGCGACCTCCAGGACAACCTGTCCGACACGGACGTCGACCGCGTCATCCTCGACATGCTCGCCCCCTGGGAGTGCCTGGAGGCCGTCTCCAAGGCGCTCGTCCCCGGCGGCATCCTCTGCTGCTACGTGGCGACGACCACCCAGCTCGCCCGGACCGTCGAGTCCATCCGCGAGATCGGCTGCTTCGCCGAGCCGCAGCCGTGGGAGTCGATGATCCGCAACTGGCACGTCGAGGGCCTGGCCGTCCGGCCGGACCACCGCATGATCGGCCACACCGGCTTCCTGGTCACCGCCCGCCGCCTCGCGGACGGCGTCGAGCCGCCCATGCGCCGCCGCCGCCCCGCCAAGGGCGCCTACGGCGAGGACTACGAAGGCCCCAACAAGGGCTGACCCCGAACGCCGCGTGCCCGGCACGCACGGCGCCGCCCCCGAGTCCCCCGCACCGCGGGGAACTCGGGGGCGGCGCCTCTTCGTTAGGCTCACCCGCCCGGCTCGCGCCCGCGCCCCGGCCCGCACATTCCGGCGGCCCTCCACCGGCGTGCCCGCTGTTCACCGGTACGCGGTGATGTGGCACGATGCTGATCAATTCAGCGTCCCTCCGCATCCCCCGCAGTCACCGCCACAGGAGTCAGCGCGCGTGCAGCCACCGGCCGGCAGTCTTCGTCCAGACCGTGCTCATCCCGACCCCGAGCCCGCCGAGCCCCTCCCGCACACCCGCCCCGGGCCCGTGCACTGGCTGGTCACCGCCGTGGCCCTGGCCGCCGTGATCGCCGCGGCCTGCGTCACCGGCCCCCGCGAGGACCCGGCCCCGGCCCGGGCCGTCGCCCCCGCCGCGGCCACGCGGGCCCCCGACGCGCTCGCCGCCCGCTATCCGCTGCAGTGCGGCCCCGGCGGCGGACCCGACGTCGTCCAGCAGGTCACCTCGGACCTCGACCACGACGGCAGGCTGGAGACCGTGGCCGTCGTGCGCTGCCGCGCCGGCGGCGGCACCCCGCCCAGCGGCGTCTACCTCCTCGCCGAGCCCCGCACGTACGGCGAGCCGCCGCGCGTGCTCGCCACGCTCGTGGACCCCAAGGAGAAGATGACCGTCACCGGTCTCACCGTCACCGAGGGCACCGTTTCGGCCACTCTGCTCGGCTACTCCGCCCCGAGCGTGCCGCGTTGCTGCCCGGACATGCAGCGGACCGTCGAATGGCACTGGAAGAACGGGAAGTTCGTCCTCCGGCCGCGCCCGGTCGCGGGGAGTGTGTGATCCGTCACTCGGCGTCGGGGCCGTAGATCTCCACCCTGTCCGAGATGCGGCGCACATGAATGCAGTCGCCCGGGCACTCCTTCGCGGAGTCCCGGACGTCGGTGAGCAGGGTCAGCGGCACCGGAGTCGTCGCGCCCGGCTCCTGCAGCAGCTCGTCGTCGGCGCTCTTCACGTAGGCCAGGCCGTCGATGTCCAGCTCGAAGACCTCGGGCGCATACTGGGCGCAGATCCCGTCCCCTGTGCACAGGTCCTGGTCGATCCAGACCTCCAGAGCCTCGTCCGTAGCATCCCGGCCCACCGGAGCCCCGGCCGTGTCTGCGCGGTCGTCGTTCTGCACGGTCATCTCGCCCTGCCGTTCGCTACGTCTGTGAATCAATTGGAGCCAGCCCTGACGGGTGTTGACCGACTCGACGATACAACCGCCCGCTTTCCGATGTTGATGGGTGGGTATTCCCCTGCTGTGGGGACGTGCGCAAGGGTGAAGATCGGACACACTCCGACCGGGTTTGTGATCTAGGGGTTTCAACCTGCACCGGCCCAGGTAGGGTCAGGAAGCGTCCAGCTCCCCTTGGAGGAGGTGAGGACCGTGGCAGCCCACGACGACGACATGAACCGCGGCATCCGGCCGGGACGAGCGTCCGACGACCTCGCGAGCCAGGTTGCCTATTACGAGCAGGAGATCGCCGTCCTGCGACGCAAGCTCGCCGACTCTCCGCGTCACACGAGGATTCTCGAAGAGCGGATCGTCGAGCTCCAGACCAACCTGGCCGGCGTGTCCGCTCAGAACGAGCGGCTCGCCAACACCCTCCGCGAGGCACGCGACCAGATCGTCGCCCTCAAGGAGGAGGTCGACCGGCTCGCACAGCCACCGGCCGGCTTCGGGGTCTTCCTCAAAGCCAACGACGACGGCACGGCCGACATCTTCACCGGGGGCCGCAAGCTCCGGGTGAACGTCAGCCCCAGCGTCGAGGTGGAGGACCTCCGGCGCGGCCAGGAGGTCATGCTCAACGAAGCGCTCAACGTGGTCGAGGCCATGGAGTTCGAGCGGGCCGGGGACATCGTCACCCTCAAGGAGATCCTCGAGGACGGCGAGCGCGCCCTGGTCATCGGGCACACCGACGAGGAGCGGGTGGTGAGGCTCGCCGAGCCGCTGCTGGACACCACCATCCGCCCCGGCGACGCCCTGCTCCTGGAGCCCCGTTCCGGCTACGTCTACGAGATCATCCCGAAGAGCGAGGTCGAGGAGCTCGTCCTCGAAGAGGTCCCGGACATCGACTACACCAAGATCGGCGGTCTGGGGAACCAGATCGAGCTGATCCGCGATGCGGTCGAGCTCCCCTACCTCTACCCCGACCTCTTCAAGGAGCACGAACTGCGGCCGCCCAAGGGCGTGCTGCTGTACGGCCCGCCCGGCTGCGGCAAGACGCTCATCGCCAAGGCCGTCGCCAACTCCCTTGCCAAGAAGGTCGCCGAGGTCACCGGCAAGCCCGCGGGGAAGAGCTTCTTCCTCAACATCAAGGGCCCCGAGCTCCTCAACAAGTACGTCGGGGAGACCGAGCGGCACATCCGGCTGATCTTCCAGCGCGCCAGGGAGAAGGCCAGCGAGGGCACCCCGGTCATCGTCTTCTTCGACGAGATGGACTCCCTCTTCCGCACCCGCGGCTCCGGAGTCAGCTCGGACGTCGAGAACACCATCGTCCCCCAGCTCCTCTCCGAGATCGACGGCGTCGAGGGCCTGGAGAACGTGATCGTGATCGGCGCCTCCAACCGGGAGGACATGATCGACCCGGCCATCCTGCGCCCCGGCCGCCTCGACGTGAAGATCAAGATCGAGCGCCCGGACGCCGAGGCCGCCAAGGACATCTTCTCGAAGTACCTCACCCAGACCCTGCCCATCCACGCGGACGACCTCACCGAGCACGGCGGGGACGCCAAGGCCGCCGTGGCCGGCATGATCCAGTCGGTCGTCGAGCAGATGTACGCGGAATCCGAGGAAAACCGCTTCCTCGAGGTCACCTACGCCAATGGCGACAAGGAAGTCCTCTATTTCAAGGACTTCAACTCCGGCGCCATGATCCAGAACATTGTGGACCGGGCGAAGAAGATGGCGATCAAGGCCTTCCTCGACCACAACCAGAAGGGTCTGCGCGTCTCCCACCTGCTCGCCGCCTGCGTCGACGAGTTCAAGGAGAACGAGGACCTGCCCAACACCACCAACCCGGACGACTGGGCCCGGATCTCCGGCAAGAAGGGCGAGCGGATCGTCTTCATCCGCACCCTGGTCACCGGAAAGCAGGGCGCCGACACCGGCCGCTCCATCGACACGGTGGCGAATACCGGCCAGTACCTGTAGGACCGCCGTCCGGCTGCGGATGTCCCGCCCCCGCCCTGGCGGGGGCACACCCCGGGACAACCGCGGCCGGACGCGTTTTTCCCGGGGTGTGCGCGTTCTCCGGGTTTGCCGCAGGTCTCTGGGTTTTCCGCAGGATTCCCGCCAGGATCGCGCCACGGGGAGCGCCCATGGCCCGGGTACGCCACGAACCGGAGCAATGACTGTAATGATCTCCCCACCGCCGCAAAGCCGTTCTAGGCTCTTCGATACCGCCGCAGCGCGCGCCGGGGGACCGAGGGCCGGACACGGACCGGATGCGCAGCGGTACTTGAGCGCCGACCCCACCAGGGGGCGCCGCCGGGCAAGGAGGGCCGCATGACCGTACGGCGAGTAATGGGCATCGAGACGGAGTACGGGATCTCCGTCCCCGGTCACCCGAACGCCAATGCCATGCTCACCTCGTCCCAGATCGTCAACGCCTACGCCGCGGCGATGCACCGGGCGCGACGCGCCCGCTGGGACTTCGAGGAGGAGAACCCGCTGCGGGACGCCCGGGGCTTCGACCTCGCCCGCGAAGCCGCGGACTCCAGCCAGCTCACCGACGAGGACATCGGCCTCGCCAACGTCATCCTGACCAACGGCGCGCGACTCTACGTCGACCACGCCCACCCCGAGTACAGCTCCCCGGAGATCACCAACCCCCGCGACGCCGTCCTGTGGGACAAGGCCGGGGAGCGGATCATGGCCGAGGCCGCCGAGCGTGCCGCCCAGCTGCCCGGAGCCCAGCCGATCCACCTCTACAAGAACAACACCGACAACAAGGGCGCGTCCTACGGCACCCACGAGAACTACCTGATGAAGCGGGAGACCCCCTTCTCGGACATCGTGCGCCACCTGACGCCCTTCTTCGTCTCCCGCCAGGTCGTCACCGGCGCCGGCCGCGTCGGCATCGGCCAGGACGGCCACGAGCACGGCTTCCAGCTCAGCCAGCGCGCGGACTACTTCGAGGTCGAGGTGGGCCTGGAGACCACCCTCAAGCGGCCGATCATCAACACCCGCGACGAGCCGCACGCCGACGCCGAGAAGTACCGCCGGCTCCACGTGATCATCGGCGACGCCAACCTCTCGGAGATCTCCACCTACCTCAAGCTGGGCACCACCGCGCTGGTCCTGTCCATGATCGAGGACGGCTTCATCGTCTCCGACCTGGCCGTCGACCAGCCCGTCCGCACGCTCCACCAGGTCAGCCACGACCCCACCCTGCAACGGCTGATCACGCTCCGCAGCGGCCGCACGCTCACCGCCGTACAGCTCCAGATGGAGTACTGCGAGCTGGCCCGCAAGTACGTCGAGAACCGCTTCGGGGCCGACGCCGACGAGCAGACCAAGGACGTCCTCGGCCGCTGGGAGGACGTGCTGAACCGGCTGGAGCACGATCCGATGAGCCTGGCCGGCGAGCTGGACTGGGTGGCCAAGCGGGAGCTCCTGGAGGGCTACCGCCGCCGCGACGGCCTGGGCTGGGACGCGGCCCGGCTGCACCTGGTGGACCTGCAGTACGCGGACGTGCGGCCCGAGAAGGGGCTGTACAACCGTCTCGCGGCCCGCGGCAGGATGAAGCGGCTGCTGGACGAGACCGAGGTGGAGCGCGCCCGTACGGTCCCGCCCGAGGACACCCGGGCCTACTTCCGCGGCCGCTGCCTGGAGCAGTACGCGGACGACGTGGCCGCGGCCTCCTGGGACTCGGTGATCTTCGACCTCCCGGGCCGTGACTCCCTGCAACGGGTGCCCACCCTGGAGCCACTGCGCGGCACGCGCAACCACGTCAAGGAGCTCCTGGACCGCTGCCGCACCGCGGAAGAGCTGGTCCGGGTCCTCTCCGGGGGCTGAGCAGGTCTGAGAGGAGGGCGTTCAGGGAATCATCACGGTGGTTCCGGGACGTTGTAGCAAGTGCAGGGCCGATGTCGGACCCGGGTTATAGGGTCTGATCATGCAGGGCCGGGAACGGCTGAGTACGACTGTGCACGTCCGATCCAGTACGTCGAACCGAGCGGGGTGAGGGATATGGCGACCAAGGACACCGGCGGCGGTCAGCAGAAGGCCACGCGATCCACCGAGGACGTCGAGGAACAGGCGCAGGACGCGCAGGTCTCGGAGGACCTCAAGGAGCGGCAGGAGAAGCTGTCGGACGACGTCGACTCCGTGCTGGACGAAATCGATGATGTGCTCGAGGAGAACGCCGAGGACTTCGTGCGCTCCTTCGTCCAGAAGGGCGGCCAGTAGGCCCCTGCCGCCGCCTGCGGATCACGATCATGGGACCGGTAAGGTCCCTGGCGTACTGTGCCCCAGCTCCGACGCGGCCCTGGGGCGGTTCTAAGGATCGAGCGGACGTCATGGGGCGGGCCGCTGCATACCTGGAAGGAAACGTGTGGAAGCCAACACTCGTAGCACCGGGCGTCTGCCGGCTGCCTTCCTGACCCCCGGCTCCTCGTCGTTCATGGACTTCCTCTCGGCGCACTCGCCGCAGCTGCTCCCGGGCAACCGGGCGCTGCCCCCGGTGCAGGGCGCGATCGAGATTCCCCATGGGACGACCATCGTCGCGGCCTCGTTCCCCGGCGGTGTGGTGCTGGCCGGTGACCGCCGGGCGACGATGGGCAACGTCATCGCCCAGCGCGACATCGAGAAGGTCTTCCCCGCCGACGAGTATTCGGCGGTGGGCATCGCCGGCACGGCCGGGCTGGCCGTGGAGATGGTCAAGCTCTTCCAGCTGGAGCTGGAGCACTTCGAGAAGGTCGAGGGGGTCCAGCTCTCGCTGGAGGGCAAGGCGAACCGGCTGTCGACGATGATCCGCGGCAACCTCGGCATGGCCATGCAGGGCCTGGCCGTGGTGCCGCTGTTCGCCGGCTGGGACGTGGACCGCCAGAAGGGCCGGATCTTCTCCTACGACGTGACCGGCGGGCGCTCGGAGGAGCACGGCTTCGCCGCCACCGGCTCGGGCTCGGTCTTCGCCCGGGGGGCGCTGAAAAAGCTCTTCCGGGAGGACCTGACGGAGGGCCAGGCCCTCACGCTCGTCGTCCAGGCGCTCTACGACGCCGCCGACGACGACTCCGCGACCGGCGGACCGGATCTTGCACGGCGCATCTATCCGATCGTCACCGTCATCACCGACGAGGGGTTCCGGAAGCTCACCGAGGCACAGTGCTCCGAGATCGTCCGGGCCGTCCACGACCGGCGGCTGGAAGAGCCGGACGGCCCGCGGGCCGCCCTCCTCTGAGGGACACGGTTGTGAACTCGTCAATGACAGAAAGGGACGGATAACCGGTGTCGACGCCGTTCTACGTATCACCTCAGCAGGCCATGGCCGACCGTGCCGAGTACGCCCGCAAGGGCATCGCGCGCGGCCGCAGCGTCGTGGTGCTCCAGTACACCGATGGCGTTGTCTTCGTTGCCGAGAACCCGTCCCGGGCCTTGCACAAGGTCAGCGAAATCTATGACCGGATCGCGTTCGCCGCGGTCGGTAAGTACAACGAATTCGAAAACCTGCGGATCGGCGGCGTGCGCTATGCCGATCTCCGTGGCTACACCTACGACCGGGACGATGTCACGGCCCGTGGCCTGGCCAATGTCTACGCCCAGACGCTGGGCGGGATCTTCTCCAGCGCGGCCGAGAAGCCCTACGAGGTCGAGCTGATCGTCGCCGAGGTCGGTGCGGGCCCCGAGGACGACCAGATTTACCGGCTGCCGCATGACGGCTCGATCGTGGACGAGCACGGTTCGGTCGCCATCGGTGGCAATGCCGATCAGATCAGCAATTACCTCGATCAGCGGCACCGCGACGGTATGACGCTCTCCGAGGCGCTGAAGCTCGCCGTGGAGTCCCTCACCCGGGACAACAACGGCGGTGAGCGGACGCTGACCGCGGAGCAGCTGGAGGTCGCGGTTCTGGACCGCACGCGGCCGCAGCAGCGAAAGTTCAAGCGGCTGCTGGGCCGTCAGCTGTCGCGGTTGCTGGAGGAGGGCACGCCCGCTGCCGGCGCCGAGCCGGGCACGGAGCCGGAGACGGCTCCGGAAGAGGGCGGAGAGGCCTCCGACGAGAGCTGACTCCTGCTGATTTCGCATGTGCGCCGTGTGCCCCGCCGGGTTCTCCCGCCGGGGCGCACGGCGTTTTCCGCTCCGGTGTTCTCGCTCCGGCGGCGCCGCTAGGTGCGGGCGTGTGCCGTGGTGCCGCGGGTGACCAGGCGGACCGGGAGGGCCTCGGGGGCCGGGGCCCGGCCGTCGAGGACGGCCACGAGGGCGCGCATCCCGGCCTCGCCGACCGCCTCGGCCGGCAGCTGGACGGTGGTGAGCTCGGGCTCGACGGCCGTGGCGAGGGCCAGGTCGGTGAAGCCGGTGACGGAGAGGTCGGCGGGCACGTGCAGGCCCAGCCGGCGGGCGGCCTTGCACGCGCCCGCGGCGAGGACGTCGTCGTCGCAGATGATCGCGGTCGGGCGGTGGCCGGGCTCGGCGAGGGCCTTCTCGGTGGCGCGCAGCCCGTCGGCGACGGTGAGGGGCGCCCGCTCCGTGCGCACCGTGACGCCGGCCGTGCCGCGCAGGGCGTCGGCGAGGGCGTGGGCGCGGACCCGGAAGGTCCAGGTGTCGATGTCCGAGGCGAGGTGCAGGAAGCGCCGGTGGCCGAGGCCCAGCAGGTGCCCGGCGACCTGGCGCATGCCGTCGGCGATGTCGGGGTTGACGGTGGCGGAGGCCCCCTCGTGGCCGGGGTCGCTGTCGAGCATGACGAGCGGGAGGCCGCCGCCCCGGATGGCGCCGAGGGCCTCGGCGGCCATCGAGGAGGCGAGGACGCCGTCGAGGGTGGCGCTGGCGGAGGCGAAGGGGCCGCGGGCCGGGCCGGTGCCCCCGGGGGAGAGGTAGAGGACGACGCCGAGGCCGTGCTCCTGGGCGACGCGGACGACTCCGGTGTGCACCCGGGCGAAGAACTCGTTGGTGAGCGCGGGGACGACCAGCAGGACCGTACGGGTGCGGCCGAGGCGGAGGTCGCGGGCGGCGAGGTTGGGGCGGTAGCCCAGGCTGCGGGCGGCGGAGCGGACGGCCTCGGCGGTGCGCTCGGAGACGCGGCCGCGCCACTTCTCGCCCATGACGAGGGAGACCGTGGCCTGGGAGACGCCGGCGGCGCGGGCGACGTCGCGGCTGGTGGCGCGGGCCCCGGCGCGGGGGCCGCGGGCCGTGGGCCACCGCTCGTCGCGGCGTTGCGGGTTGTCTTCGCCGCTGGTCACTGTCGGTGCCTCCCCTGACTGCCGCAGCCTGCGGCGTTGGACCCGCGGGCTGCGGCCATGATACGTATGACGCTTCTAGTTATACGTAAAACCCGAGGCTCGGGGAAGAGAGGAAGTCACCGATGGCGGCCGGCTACGGCGAGATGCTCCGAACGCGGCATGCCGCGCGCCTGCTCACAGGCACGCTGGTCGGCCGTCTGCCGAATGCCACGGCCGCGCTCGCGATCGTCCTCTTCGTCCGTGCCGAGGGGGGCAGCCTCGCGCTCGCCTCGGCGCTCTCCGCCGTCTACGGCGTGGCGAACGCGGTGGGCCAGCCGCTGCTGGGCCGGGCCGTCGACCTCTACGGCCAGCCGCGCGTCATGCTGCCGTCGGCCCTGCTGGCCGCGCTCGGCATGACGGTCTTCGCCGCCGTCGGTCTGGAGCCCGTCGCCCTAGCTTACGCGGCCATGGTGGTGGCCGGATTCTTCACGCCGCCGCTGGAGGGCGGGCTGCGGGCCCTGTGGCCCTCGGTCCTCAAGAGCGAGGAGCGCATCCACGCCGCGTACTCCCTCGACGCCATCGCCCAGGAAGTGATGTACGTCGTCGGCCCGCTGATCATCACCGGGCTCGTCTCCCTGTGGTCCCCGGCCGGCTCGCTGTTCGTGATCAACGCCCTGGGTGCCCTCGGCGCGCTCGCCGTCGTCACCTCGCCGCCCTCCCGCGAGTGGCGCTCCGCGCCCCGTGAGGCGCACTGGCTGGGCGCCCTGCGCTCGCGCGGGCTGCTCGTGCTGCTCGGGACGTTCTTCTTCATCGGATCCGCGCTCGGCTCGATCGCGGTCTCCTCGGTGGCCTACGGCGAGGCCCACCACGACGGCAACGTGGCCGGCTACCTGCTCTCCGCGGTCGGCGTCGGCGCCTTCATCGGCGGCACCGTCTACGGCCACCGCCAGTGGCCCGGCACCCCGGAGCAGCGGCTGCGGCTGCTCGTGACCGGCCTCGCGGTGTGCTACCTGCCGCTGCTGCTGGTCCCGGGCCCGGTCCTGATGACGGTCTTCGCCGGTGTCGCCGGCGTCTTCCTGGCCCCCTGTCTGGCCTGCGCCTTCGTGGTCGTGGACCGGCACGCGCTGCGCGGCACCGTCACCGAGGCGTTCTCGTGGCTGGTGACGTCCTTCGGCGTGGGCGCGGCCATCGGCACGGCCTTCGCCGGTCCCGCGCTCCAGGGCGTCAGCCTCCGCGCCGGCTTCGCGGTCGCCGTGGGCTGCGGCGTGGCCGCCCTGCTCGTCATGCTGCTGGCGCGGCGTGCGCTGCAGGCTCCCGCGGGTCCCTCGCCCATCGTGGCGCGGTCGGAGGACGGGCCCGTCGTGGCGCGGTCGGAAAATGATCGGAACGGTGCGGTCGAACCCGGTTTCAGCGCAGGGCATCAGGCGTAATGTTCAGGCATGGACCGCCGCATTTTCGGGCTGGAGAACGAGTACGGCGTCACGTGCACCTTCAGGGGACAGCGCCGGCTGTCGCCTGACGAAGTGGCGCGCTACCTCTTCCGCCGTGTCGTTTCCTGGGGCCGCAGCAGCAATGTCTTCCTGCGCAACGGAGCGCGTCTCTACCTGGATGTGGGCTCGCACCCGGAATACGCAACGCCGGAGTGCGACAGCGTGATCGAGCTGGTCACCCACGACAAGGCGGGCGAGCGCATTCTCGAGGGCCTGCTGGTCGATGCCGAACGGCGCCTGCACGAGGAGGGCATCGCGGGCGACGTCTACCTCTTCAAGAACAACACCGACTCCGCCGGGAACTCCTACGGCTGCCACGAGAACTATCTCGTCGCGCGGCACGGGGAGTTCTCGCGTCTCGCGGACATTCTCATCCCGTTCCTGGTGACGCGGCAGCTGCTGTGCGGGGCCGGGAAGGTCCTGCAGACGCCGCGGGGCGCGGTCTACTGCGTCAGCCAGCGCGCGGAGCACATCTGGGAGGGCGTCAGCTCGGCGACCACCCGCTCCCGCCCGATCATCAACACGCGGGACGAGCCGCACGCCGACGCCGAGCGCTATCGCCGGCTGCACGTCATCGTCGGGGACTCCAACATGTCCGAGACGACGATGCTGCTGAAGGTCGGTGCGACCGACCTGGTGCTGCGCATGATCGAGGCGGGCACGGTCATGCGCGACCTGACGCTGGAGAATCCGATCCGGGCCATCCGCGAGGTCAGCCACGACATCACGGGCCGGCGGAAGGTCCGGCTCGCGAGCGGGCGCGAGGCCTCGGCCCTGGAGGTCCAGCAGGAGTACTACGAGAAGGCCGTGGACTTCTGCGAGCGCCGCGGCATCCGCACGGGCACGGTGGAGCGGGTCCTGGAGCTGTGGGGCCGCACCCTGGAGGCCGTCCGGGACGAGGACCTGGACCGCATCTCCACGGAGATCGACTGGGTGATGAAGTACCAGCTCATCGAGCGCTACCGCGCGAAGAACAACATCACGATGTCGCACCCGAGGGTGGCGCAGATAGACCTCGCGTACCACGACATCCACCGCCGCCGCGGGCTGTACTACCTGCTGGAGAAGCGCGGTCAGGCGGCCCGGGTGTGCAACGACCTCAAGATCTTCGAGGGCAAGTCGGTGCCGCCGCAGACGACCCGGGCCCGGCTCCGGGGCGACTTCATCCGCCGTGCGCAGGAGCAGCGGCGCGACTTCACGGTCGACTGGGTGCACCTGAAGCTCAATGACCAGGCGCAGCGGACGGTGCTGTGCAAGGACCCCTTCCGGTCGGTGGACGACCGGGTGGAGAAGCTGATCGCCGGGATGTGAGCCGGCGGCGCGGGCGACGGGGTGCACCGGGCGGTTCGGGCCCGGTGCACCCCCGTGTCGGGCGGGGTTGATCGCACAGGTTGAGCCCGTAGAGTGGCGGGCACTTGCTCAGTCACCCCCCTAGCCCGAGTTGGACTGATGAACCTCACGAAGAACACGCGTCGCCTGGCCGCGGCGCTGGCCGTGCCTGCCCTGCTGTTCTCCGCCGCCGCGTGCGGTGGTGACGACAAGGGCACGTCCGAGGCGAACGTCTCGGTGAAGGGCGACTTCGGCCAGAAGCCCGAGATCTCCGTGGAGAAGGGGTCGAAGGCGGGCGACGAGCTCACCGTCAAGACGCTCTCCGAGGGCAAGGGCGACAAGGTCGAGAAGGGCACGTTCGTGCGCCTCGACTTCGCCGTGCAGAGCATGAAGGACGACAAGCCGCTGGGCGGTTCGTGGTCGAGCCAGGGGCAGATCCCGGGCAACAAGGACGTGCGCCGCCAGGACGTCTTCGCGGCGGGCCAGCCGGGGCAGCAGGTGCCCGCGAAGGTGGCGGACGCCGTGATCGGCCAGCGGGCCGGCAGCCGGGTCGAGGTCGTGGGCACGGTGAAGGAGACCATCGGCGAGCAGGTCAACCCGCAGCTCGGCCTGGCCCCGGAGGACGGCCTGGTCTGGGTCGTGGACGTGGTCGGCGGCCAGAAGGTCGACCCGAAGAGCGAGGTCAAGGGCGACCAGGCGAAGCCGGACGAGGGCATGCCCGAGGTGAAGGTGGTCCCGCAGAAGGCTGCGGAGATCACCATTCCCAAGGACGCCAAGGCGCCGTCGGACCTCAAGGAGCAGGTGCTGATCAAGGGCTCGGGCCCGGAGATCAAGGCCGGCGAGGGGCTGATCGCCCAGTACACCGGCGTGAAGTGGGAGGACGGCAAGAAGTTCGACTCCTCCTGGGACCACTCGGGGGCGACGAGCTTCCAGATCGGCACCGGCTCGGTCGTCCAGGGCTGGGACAAGGGCCTGGTCGGCAAGCACGTCGGCGACCGCGTCGAGCTCGTGATCCCGCCGAAGCTGGGCTACGAGGGCCAGGCCGGCAGCGGCCTGGACAAGAACACCCTGGTATTCGTCGTGGACATCGTGGGCAAGGTCTGATCTTCGACCGGTATCTGACAGACTTGCACGGTTGTCTACAAGATTCGTTCGTAGGAGCACTTTCGTGAGCATCGACAAGCCCGAGATTGATTTCCCCGAGGGCCCGGCGCCCACTGACCTGGAGATCACCGAGGTCTGGGAGGGCGACGGCGCGGAGGCCAAGGCCGGCGACTTCGTCAAGGTCCACTACGTGGGCGTGGCCTTCTCCACCGGTGAGGAGTTCGACGCGAGCTGGAACCGTGGCAACCCGCTGGAGTTCAAGCTGGGCGCCGGCCAGGTCATCGAGGGCTGGGACAAGGGCATCCAGGGCATGAAGGTCGGTGGCCGCCGCAAGCTGGTCATCCCGCCGCACATGGCTTACGGCGAGCGTGGCGCCGGCGGCGGCCGCATCGCCCCGGGCGAGTCGCTGATCTTCGTCTGCGACCTGATCGCGGTCTGACGCCGTCTGCCGACGGGCCGAGGGTCCATGCTCCTTCAGGGGCATGGACCCTCGGCTTTTGCGCAGGAAGACCGGAGCGGTACGGTCAGCGGTTGAGAGCACAAGTAGAGAGGGCGTCGATGGCGATTGCCAAGGCCGAGCGGCTGATGAACCTGGCGCTGTGCCTGCTGGGGACCCGCCGCCCGCTGAGCAAGCGGGAGCTTCGCGGGTCCATCGAGGCCTACCTCGAGGCCTTCGGGCCGGGGCACGGCACGGCCTCGGGCGCCGAGTCCGGCGCCGCGGACAACGCCACGGGCAGTGATGACGCCTTCAACCGCATGTTCGAGCGCGACAAGGACGATCTGCGCGAGCTCGGCCTGATCATCGAGACGGTGGAGAGCGTCGACGGCGAGACCGGCTACCTGGCCCGCCGCGACAGCAACCGCCTGCCCCCCATCACGCTGGACGTCGAGGAGGCCGCCGCCCTGGGCCTGGCGGCCAGCGTCTGGCAGCAGGCCCGGCTGGCCGCCGCGGCCAGCGGGGCGCTGCAGAAGCTGCGGGCCGCCGGGATGCCGCTGGCGGAAGAGGTCTACGGCAGCCACAGCGCGCTGGAGACGCGGATCCCGGTGCACGAGGCGGCCTTCGAGCCGCTGATGCTCGCCGCGCGCGACCGGCGCCCGGTGGTCTTCGACTACCGCAAGGCGAACTCGGCCCGCCCCGAGCAGCGGCACGTCGAGCCGTGGACGCTGGAGTGCTGGCGCGGCCACTGGTACCTGGCGGGCTGGGACCGCGACCGCAAGGCGGAGCGGGTCTTCCGGCTCTCCCGGATCACCGGCAAGGTCCGTTCGCGAGGCATCCCCTTCACGGCGCCGGTGCCCGACCACGTGACGGTCCGCGAGACCGTCGAGCGGTGGGCGGGCGAGACGGCGACGGGCACGGCCCGGATCAAGGTGCGGGCGGACCACGGCTATCCGCTGCGGGCCCGGGCCACGAGCACGCGCGAGCTGGGCGACGGCTGGGACGAGCTGGAGATCCCCTACGGGCACGGGCTGGACGCGTGGCTGGTGGAGTTCGGCCCGGACGTGGTCGTGCTGGAGCCGGCCGAGCTGCGGGAGGCGGTCCTGGACCGGCTGCGTGCCGTGGCCAAGGGCTGAGACAGGCTGATACGGGGACAGGCGGACGACGGGCCTTAAGGGTCCGGCGAGGGCTGAGAGGAACGGACCGACTTCTGATGGCCGGAAACGCCATTGACCAGACGCGGCGCATGCTGTCGCTGGTCACCTATCTGCGGGAGCGCCCCGGCGCCCGGGTCACGGACGTGGCACGGGCCTTCGGGATCACCGAGGACGAGCTCATCGGCGACCTCGACGTGCTGCCCATGTGCGGCACCAGCTTCCGCGGCGGTGACCTGCTCGACATCGACACCGACGGCGACCGCATCTGGTGGCACAACCCGGACGCCTCGGGCAGCAGCACCGGTGAGCCGCTGCGGCTCGCCGCCGACGAGGCCACGGCCCTGCTGGTGGCCGCGCGCGCCGTGGCCACGCTGCCGGGCCTGCGCGAGAGCGGCCGGCAGGCGCTGGTGCGGGCCACGGCGAAGATCGAGGCCGCCGCGGGCGAGGCCGCCGGGGCCAGCTCCCGGCTGTCGGTGACCTTCGAGTCCGAGGGCGGCGTCTTCGCGGACGTCGACCGGGCGATCGCCGAGCGCCGCCGCGTGTGGATCACGTACTACTCGCCCGCGCGCGACGAGCTCACCGAGCGCGAGGTCGACCCGGTCCGGCTGTTCGTCGTCGGCCACACGTACATGGAGGCGTGGTGCCGCCTGTCGGAGGCCCGCCGCACCTTCCGGCTGGACCGGGTGGCCGAAATCAGGCTGCTGGACGAGCCGTCCGACCCGCCGCCGGTCGAGCTGCGGGACCTCTCCGAGGGGCTGGTGCAGCCGGCCGCCGAGGACCCCGAGGTCGTGATCGAGGTCGGCCCCGGCGGCCGCTGGGTCGCCGAGTACTACCCCCACGACAGCGCCGAGGAGCTGCCGGACGGGGGCCTGCGGATCACGCTGCGCACCCCGGACCCGGCCTCGCTGCGCCGGCTCGCCCTGCGCCTCGGCGGCGACGGCCGGATCGTCTCGCCCGCCGCGCTGGCGGACAGCGCCCGGGACGCGGCCCGCGAGGCCCTTGCGGCGTACGGGGAGTGAGGGTGGACGCGATGGACGGGGTGCCGGGCGCCGCGATGTTCAAGGCGGCCTGCCCGGACTGCCGCGGCAGCTTCGAGCTGGCGGCGAGCGCGCTGCGGCTGGCGATCGGCGGCAGCCGGCGCACCACCTTCTACTCCTTCACGTGTCCGGACTGCGGTACCGCGGTCCGCAAGCCGGCGGGGGAGCGGATCGTGGAGCTGCTGACCGGCGGCGGGGTGCGGACGCTGCGGCTGCACTCGACGGTCTGAGCGCGCCGCTCGGACAAACGGCCGTTTTGAGTCATTCCGATGTTTTGAGTCACCCCGACGTCCCGATAGGTTCGCTCCATGTTCTGGCCCATGCTCGCCGTCGCCCTCGCCTTCCTGGGCATCGCCGTCCTCGGGGTGCTGGCCGCCCGGGTGCTGGCCGAGGTGCGGCGGCTGGCCCGCCAGGTCTCCGAGAGCTCGGTGCGGATCAGCCGGGCCGCGGAGGACCTGGAGCGCGCCGCGGCGCCGCTCGCCGCCGCGAGCGCGCAGGCGGTGCAGACTTTGCGCCAGGAATGAGCGGTTCTGACAACGTCGCTCCCGCTCTCTGCTGGGGCCGCTGACCGGGCGGTACGCTGTTTCGGTGGCCCCGGCGACGAGGCGGGGGGCCGCTTCCGGGAGTACGCACGGGGATTGCCCGGCGTTCACCCCTGCGCGTTACGATCGCTGCCGTACGTCTGATGGACAAATGTCCGATCAGTCGGGCAGTACCCACCCCATGCCGCCTCGGTGAGAAGGTAAACGCAAATGTTCGGTAGGCTCGGCGCCCCCGAGATCATCCTCATTCTCGTCGTCATCGTCCTGCTGTTCGGTGCGAAGAAGCTCCCGGACATGGCGCGTTCCCTCGGCAAGTCCGCCCGCATCCTCAAGAGCGAGGCCAAGGCCATGAAGTCGGAGGGCCAGGACAACGCCTCCGCCCCGGCCGACCCGCCCGCCGACCAGGCCCCGCGTACGATCAAGGCGGCTCCCGGCGACGTCGCCGGCGCCCGGCCGGTCACCGAGCCGAGCGACCGCACGACGCAGCACTGAGCGCTGCTCCTCCAGGACTGAGCGCTGCTCCTCCAGGTTTTCCAGCTTTTCCAGGGACGATCGAGGCGGCCGCCCCCGCGGCGTCCGTCTGCCGCACGAGATAGGGACGTGGGTTGCCCAAGTCTGCCCGCAAGAAGGAGAAGGACCCCGAGGGGCGGATGCCGCTCGCGGAGCACCTCCGTGAGCTGCGCAACCGGCTGGCCAAGGCGGTCCTCGCGATCGTCGTGGTCGCGATCGTCGCGGCCTTCTACCAGAAGCAGCTCACGGACTTCCTCTCGAGCCCCGTTCCCAAGTGCGCGGGGCGCGATCTCGCCCAGAGCCACGGCGGCAACTGCGCGGTCGTGGTGTTCAACAGCCTGTCGTCGCCGTTCACCACGATCGTCAAGATCTGCCTCCTGGCGGGCGTGACGGTCTCCGCGCCGATCTGGCTCTACCAGCTGTGGGCGTTCCTCGCCCCCGGCCTGCACAAGAACGAGAAGAAGTACACGGTCGCCTTCGTGGCGACGGCGGCCCCGCTCTTCGTCGCGGGCGCCTGGCTGGCCTACTCGATCATGCCGATGAGTATGCGTGTCCTGCTGCAGATCACGCCCGAGTCCGCGGCCAACACCCTCAACCTCGACGACATCCTCGACTTCACCGTCCGGATGATCCTCGTCTTCGGCCTCGCCTTCGAGCTGCCCCTGCTCCTGGTGATGATGAACATCGCCGGCATGGTCACCGGAAAGACCATGGTCAAGTGGTGGCGCGGCGTCGTCATGGGCACCTTCGTCTTCGGTGCCGTCGCCACGCCCAGCACCGACCCGTTCGGCATGTGCATCCTGGCCGTCCCGATCATCATCCTGTACTTCGGTGCGGTCGGGTTCTCGATGCTCAACGACAAGCGCCGGGCGCGGCGCAACCCCGACCGGATGCTGTCGGACGACGAGGCCGCACCGCTGGATCTGACCCCGCAGTCCCTCGGCGACTCCGAGCCGATGCCGGCCCTGCACGACCGGTCCGAGGACGGCCGTCAGCACGCCGCCCGCAACGGCTACGACGACGTGACCTGATCCGATGGGTTCCGCCGGGTGACCAGCGACATCACGCTCTTCGTCAACCCGGCGGCGGGCCGCGGGCGCGGGGCGGGCGCCGCCCAGCCCGCCGCCCGGGCGCTGCGCGCCGCCGGGTTCTCCGTCCGCACCGTCCTCGGTGCGGACGCCGCCGACGCCCTGCGCCGGGCCCGGGAGGCCGTGGCGGGCGGCACCGGTGCCCTGATAGCCGTCGGCGGGGACGGCATGACCTCGCTCGCCCTCCAGGCCGTCGCCGGCACCCCCGTCCCGCTCGGCGTCGTCGCCGTCGGCACCGGCAACGACTTCGCCCGCGCCGCCGGGCTGCCCGTCCGGGACCCCGTCGCGGCCGGCCGGCTCATCGCCGCCTCCCTCAAGGGCGACGGCGGCCGGCCGGTGGACCTCGGCCTGGCCGACGGGACGTACTTCGCGACCGTCCTCGCCTCCGGCTTCGACTCGCGCGTCAACGACCGCGGCAACCGGCTGCGCTTTCCCACCGGCCGGCTGCGCTACGACATGGCCCTCCTGGCCGAGCTCGCCGCGCTGCGCCCCATCCCGTACCGGATCCGGCTGGACGACGGCCCTGAGCTGGAGACCGAGGCCACCCTCGTCGCCGTCGGCAACAGCTCCTCGTACGGCGGAGGCATGCGGATCTGCGCGGAGGCCCGCACGGACGACGGGCTTTTCGACGTCACCGTCGTCGGCCCCTGCAGCCGCGCGACCCTCCTGAAGGTCTTCCCGAAGGTCTACCGCGGCACCCACCTCGGCCACCCCGCCGTCACGGTGCACCGCGTCGCGAAGATCGCGCTGAGCGCCCCGGGGATCACCGCCTACGCGGACGGCGAGCCGCTCGGCCCGCTCCCGCTGACCGCCGAGACCGTACCGGGGGCCGTGCGGCTGCTCGGCGCCGCACAGCCGGCCGGAGCCGCATAACAACCGCCCGGAGCTGCATAAAGGGAGTCCCATGCCGGACTAAGGAGCAGCTCCAATAAAGATCAGGTGACTGTCAGAGGTCACCGGTAGGCTCGTACACAAGATGACCGACGACATGTCCCCTGCTGAGCGCTACGCCCTTTCGCGGGTCCGCGCCGCCGAGCAGGCCACCGCGCTCGCACCGTTCCGCGAGATGTACGACTTCGAGCTGGACCCGTTCCAGATAGAGGCATGCAAGGCCCTGGAGGCCGGGAAGGGCGTGCTGGTCGCCGCGCCGACCGGCTCGGGCAAGACCATCGTGGGCGAGTTCGCCGTCCACCTGGCTCTCACCCAGGGCCGCAAGTGCTTCTACACGACACCCATCAAGGCCCTGTCGAACCAGAAGTACAGCGATCTCGTCCGGCGCTACGGCGCCGCCAAGGTCGGCCTGCTGACCGGCGACAACAGCGTCAACGCCGACGCCCCGGTGCTCGTGATGACCACCGAGGTCCTGCGCAACATGCTCTACGCGGGCTCCCAGGCGCTGATCGGCCTGGGCTACGTGGTCATGGACGAGGTGCACTACCTCTCCGACCGCTTCCGCGGCGCCGTCTGGGAGGAGGTCATCATCCACCTCCCGGATTCGGTGACCCTCGTCTCCCTCTCGGCCACCGTCTCCAACGCCGAGGAGTTCGGCGACTGGCTGGACACAGTCCGCGGCGACACCGAGGTGATCGTCTCCGAGGAGCGCCCCGTCCCGCTCTGGCAGCACGTGCTGGCCGGCCGGCGGATCTACGACCTCTTCGAGGAGGAGACCGACCACGGCGGCCGCGGCGCCGCGCGCCGCGAGGTCAACCCCGACCTCCTGCGCATGGCCCGCATGGAGAACAGCCGCACGTACAACCCGCGGGAGCGGCGCCGCGGCAAGATGGTGCGCGAGGCCGACCGCGAGCGCGAGCGCCGTCAGCGCAGCCGGATCTGGACGCCCGGCCGCCCCGAGGTCATCGAGCGCCTCGACGCCGAGGGCCTGCTGCCCGCCATCACCTTCATCTTCAGCCGCGCCGGCTGCGAGGCCGCCGTCCAGCAGTGCCTCTACGCCGGCCTGCGGCTCAACGACGACGCGGCCCGCGCCAGGGTGCGGGAGGTCGTCGAGGAGCGCTGCGCCTCCATCCCCGACGAGGACCTGCACGTCCTCGGCTACTTCGAGTGGCTGGAGGGCCTGGAGCGCGGCATCGCCGCCCACCACGCCGGCATGCTGCCGACCTTCAAGGAGGTCGTCGAGGAGCTCTTCGTCAAGGGCCTGGTCAAGGCCGTCTTCGCGACCGAGACGCTCGCCCTCGGCATCAACATGCCGGCTCGCACGGTGGTGCTGGAGAAGCTCGTCAAGTGGAACGGCGAGACCCACGCCGACATCACGCCCGGCGAGTACACCCAGCTCACGGGCCGGGCCGGACGACGCGGCATCGACGTCGAGGGGCACGCCGTCGTGCTGTGGCAGCGCGCCATGGACCCGGCCGCGCTCGCCGGCCTCGCCGGCACCCGCACCTATCCGCTGCGCTCCAGCTTCAAGCCCTCGTACAACATGGCGGTCAACCTCGTCTCGCAGTTCGGGCGGCACCGCTCCCGCGAGCTGCTGGAGACGTCGTTCGCCCAGTTCCAGGCCGACAAGTCGGTCGTCGGCATCTCCCGGCAGGTGCAGAAGAACGAGGAGGGCCTGGCGGGCTACCGCGAGGCCATCACCTGCCACCTCGGCGACTTCGACGAGTACGCCCGGCTCCGCCGCGAGCTGAAGGACCGCGAGAACGAGCTGGCCAAGCAGGGCGCGGTGCAGCGGCGCGCCGCGGCGGCCACGGCCCTGGAGCGGCTCAAGCCCGGTGACGTCATCCACGTCCCGACCGGGAAGTACGCGGGCCTGGCCCTCGTGCTCGACCCCGGCGTGCCGCCCGCCCGTGCGGACCGGCACCGCGGCTTCGACCCCTACGACGGGCCGCGCCCCCTGGTGCTCACCGCGGAACGGCAGGTCAAGCGGCTCGCCCCGATCGACTTCCCGGTGCCGGTGGAGCCCCTGGATCGGATGCGGATCCCCAAGTCCTTCAACCCGCGCTCCCCGCAGTCGCGCCGCGACCTCGCCTCCGCGCTGCGCACCAAGGCCGGGCACATCGTGCCCGACCGGCACCGCAAGTCCCGCTCCGCCGCCACGGACGACACCGAGATCGCCCGGCTGCGCGCGGCCATCCGCGCGCACCCCTGCCACGGCTGCGACGAGCGCGAGGACCACGCCCGCTGGGCCGAGCGCTACCACCGGCTGCAGCGGGACACCCGCCAGCTGGAGCGGCGCATCGAGGGGCGGACGAACACCATCGCCCGCACCTTCGACCGGATCTGCGCGCTCCTGACCGACCTGGACTACCTGCACGGCAGCGAGGTCACCGAGCACGGCAAGCGGCTCGCCCGGCTCTACGGCGAGCTCGACCTGCTGGCCTCGGAGTGCCTGCGCGACGGCGTGTGGGAGGGCCTGAAGCCGGCCGAGCTGGCGGCGTGCGCCTCCGCGCTGGTCTTCGAGGCCCGTACGGCCGACGACGCGGCGCCGCCGAAGCTGCCCGCGGGCCCCGCCAAGGAGGCCCTCGGCGAGATGGTCCGCATCTGGGGCCGGCTGGATGCCCTGGAGGAACAGCACAAGATCAACCAGGCGGAGGGCGTCGGCCAGCGCGAGCCGGACCTGGGCTTCGCCTGGGCCGCGTACCGCTGGGCGTCCGGGCACAGCCTGGACGAGGTGCTGCGGGAGGTCGAGATGCCGGCGGGCGACTTCGTCCGGTGGTGCAAGCAGCTGATCGACGTGCTCGGCCAGATCGCGGCGGCGGCGCCGCAGGAGGGCAGCGCGGTCGCGCGGAACGCGCGCCGCGCGGTCGATGGGCTGTTGCGGGGAGTTGTGGCTTACTCGTCGGTGGGCTGAGGCCGCTTCGGCACCGCCGGTCACCTCCGGTGGGGGCCGGGCGCCGTCGCGGCGGGGGGATTTCCCCTGACCCGCCCCTTCCCGTTTCCTGGGGGCAAGCCCCCCAGCCCCCCGCAGGGGTTTCGGGAAGGGGCGGGTCAGGGGAAGATCCCTCCGCCGCAGCGGTGATCAGCCCATGGCTGCGGGTCCGGCGGTGCCGGACCCGCACGCCGCGTCGCGGTTACGCCGCCGCCGCGCCCTCCTGCTCCACCTCGACCTGCTGGTTCCAGTCGCGCTTGGACGCCTGCCAGCCGTCCTCGTCGTGGCCCCGGCGCCAGTAGCCCGACACGGACAGGCGCTCGCGCGGCACCTCGCGCTCGACGCGCAGGTAGCGGCGCAGCTCCTTCACGAAGCCCGCTTCGCCGTGCACGAAGGCCTGGACGTCGCCGGCGGGGAAGTCGAGCCCGCGGACGGCCGCGACCAGCGCCTCGCCGACGGGCGCACCGCCGCGGTGCAGCCACGTGACCTCGACGCCCTCGGCCAGCTCCAGCTTCTGCTCCTCCTCCGGGCCCGCGACCTCGACGAAGGCGTGGACGCGCGCGCCCGCGGGGATCCGCTCCAGGGACGCGGCGATCGCCGGCAGCGCGCTCTCGTCGCCCGCCAGCAGGTGCCAGCCGGCGGCCGGGTCGGGGGAGTAGGCGCCGCCGGGGCCGCGGAAGAGCACCTCGGCGCCGGGCTCCACGGAGGCCGCCCACGGGCCGGCCAGGCCCTCGTCGCCGTGGACGACGAAGTCGATGGCGAGCTCGCGCGCCTCGCGGTCGAAGGAGCGCACCGTGTACGTGCGGGTCTTCGGCCAGTGCTCGTGGGGCAGCTCGCGGCGGATGACCTCCATGTCGAACGACTCGGGGTAGGCGACGCCGGGCACGGGGAAGACGATCTTCACGTAGTGGTCGGTGTGCTCACCGGCGCCGAAGTCCGCGAGCCCCTCGCCGCCGAGGATCACGCGCACCATGTGCGGCGTCAGCCGCTCGGTGCGGAGCACGTGCGCGCGGTTGAGCTTGGGCTGCTTCCGGACGGGACGGTCTGCCATGGCTGTCTCCCCTGATCCCCTGATCCTGAAAAGTTAGGTCCGCCTAACTTAACAAAGTTAGGCGGACCCGGCCCAGCGACTCACGCGCCGAGGACGCCCAGCAGCCGCTGCAGCGACCCGCCCAGCCCCCACCGCTCCGCCAGTGCCTCCAGCACCTCCGGGTCCCGCGGCTCGGCCGGCAGCGCTGCGTCGAACGGCGCCAGCGGGACGTCGGACGCGACCCGTACGACCTTCGGCGCCACCGCCAGATACGGCTTGGCCTCGGCCAGGCGCTTGCGCTGCGCCGGGGTCAGCTTCGCCGCCGGGTCGTCCACGGCTGCCAGGATCCCCGCCAGGTCGCCGAAGGAGGCCAGCAGCTTCGCGGCCGTCTTCTCGCCGACGCCCGGCACGCCCGGCAGGCCGTCGCTGGGGTCGCCGCGCAGCAACGCCAGGTCCGCGTAGCCGGAGCCGTCCACCCCGTACTTCTCGCGCAGCAGGGACTCGTCGACCGGCTGCAGCGTGCCGACGCCCTTGACCGGATAGAGCACGCGCACCCCGCGCCGGTCGTCCACCAGCTGGTACAGATCGCGGTCGCCCGTGACGATGTCGACCGGGCCCGCGGCGCGGCCCGCGAGCGTGCCGATCACGTCGTCGGCCTCGTAGCCCACGGCGCCCACCCGGGCGATGCCGATCGCGTCGAGCACCGCCTCGATGACCGGGACCTGCGGGGAGAGGGTGTCCGGCACCTCCTCCTCGTCCGGGCCGGCCGCCGTCTCCTCGGCGACCCGGTGGGCCTTGTACGAGGGGATGAGCTCGACCCTCCAGTGCGGCCGCCAGTCGAAGTCCATGCAGGCCACCAGCTCGTCCGGGTGGTGGTCCTGGACGAGGCGGGCGATGAAGTCGAGCAGGCCGCGCACGGCATTCACCGGGGTGCCGTCGGGGGCGCGGACGGAGTCCGGCACGCCGAAATAGGCGCGGAAGTACAGGGAAGCGGTGTCGAGGAGCATCAGGCGTCGCGTCACGCTCCGATCATGCCGCAGACCACTGACACGGCCCCGGCAGCCCCACCCCGCCGATGTGAACCGGGTCACTGTTCCGTTTGCCCTGATTGATCGGGGGCAGGCGCGGCACCGGAGCGGACCCGGTCCTCGGCACGTGTGCCTGGAAGCGGGCGCGCGGACCGATGCCGCACCGCTCCACGGCCCTGCCACCCGGGGGAGGCAGGGCCGTCGTGAGTTCGACCCGAGAGGTGTATGTGTCCAGGCTCCAGGCCGAGCATCTGTACAAGGTGTTCGGCAGACGACCCGAAGCCGCCGTCCAACGGCTCGAAAGCGGCACCGACCGCGACGAGCTGCGCGCCGACGGCACCACCGCAGCCGTCATCGACGCCTCGTTCGAGGTCGAGGCCGGCCAGATCTTCGTGGTGATGGGTCTGTCCGGATCCGGCAAGTCCACCCTCCTGCGCATGCTCAACGGCCTGCTGGAGCCGACCGCCGGACGCGTCCTCTTCGACGGCCAGGACCTGACCGCGCTGGCCCCGCGCGACCTGCGCGCGGTGCGCTCCCGGAAGATCAGCATGGTCTTCCAGCACTTCGCGCTGTTCCCGCACCGCAGCGTGCTGGAGAACGCGGCCTACGGCCTGGAGGTCCAGGGCGTGCCGCGCGCGGAGCGCCAGGAGCGCGCCGCCGAGGCGCTGGAGCTCGCGGGCCTCAAGGGCTGGGAGACCTCCTGGCCCGACCAGCTCTCGGGCGGCATGCAGCAGCGCGTCGGCCTGGCCCGCGCGCTGGCCACCGACGCGGACCTGCTGCTGATGGACGAGTCCTTCAGCGCCCTCGACCCGCTGATCCGCCGCGACATGCAGGACCAGCTCCTGGACCTGCAGACGCGGCTGAAGAAGACCATCGTCTTCATCACCCACGACCTCAACGAGGCCATGCGCCTCGGCGACCGGATCGCCGTCATGCGCGACGGCCGGATCGTGCAGAACGGCACCGCGGAGGACATCCTCGTGCGCCCGGCCAACGACTACGTGGCCTCGTTCATCCAGGACGTCGACCGCAGCCGGGTGCTGACCGCCGGCTCGATCATGAACACCGGGGCCGTGGCCCCGGACGGCGCCGTCACCGTCCCCGCCGGGACGCCCGTCGCCGAGCTGTTCGCCCCGCTCGCCCGCAGCACGGACCCCGTCACCGTCACCGACGAGCAGGGCGAGCCGGCCGGCGTCGTGACGCGTGACCTGCTGCTCGCCGCGCTCGGCGAGGAGCCGGAGGTGGTGCCCGCCCCGCGGGCCCCGGAGACCGCGGAGACCGGGAAGTCCCCGGAGGCGGGGAAGACCGCGGAGGCCGGCGAGCCCGCGGAGGCCGCCACGCCTGCCCGCGCCGACGAGGCGGAGGTGAGCGCCCGTGCCTAGGATCCACCTCGGAAGCTGGGCGGAGAGCGCCGTCAGCTGGCTGCAGACCCACCTGAGCTGGCTCTTCGATGCCGTCAACACTGTCCTGACCGGCATGTACGACGGCGTGAACGCCGTCCTCGGCGGCCCGGAGCCGCTCCTCATGGCCGGCATCCTGGCCGTCGTCGCCTGGTGGCTGCGCGGCCTCCTGCCCGCCGTGCTCACCTTCGCCGGCTTCGCCCTGGTCGACTCCTTCGGCCTGTGGGAAGCCGCGATGGCGACCCTCTCGCTCGTCCTCGTCGCGAGCCTGATCACCCTGCTCGTCGCCGTGCCGCTCGGCATCTGGGCGGCGCGCAGCAGCAAGGTCAGCGGGGCGCTGCGCCCCGCGCTGGACGTCATGCAGACGATGCCGGCGTTCGTCTACCTCATCCCCGGCGTCATGTTCTTCTCGATCGGGCCGATCCCCGGCCTGATCGCGACCGTCGTGTTCTCGATGCCGCCCGGCGTGCGCATGACCGAGCTGGGCATCCGGCAGGTCGACGGCGAGCTCGTCGAGGCCGCGACGGCCTTCGGCACCACGCCGCGCGACACCCTCACCCGGGTGCAGCTGCCGCTCGCCCTGCCCACGATCATGGCGGGCGTCAACCAGGTGATCATGCTGGCCCTGTCCATGGTCGTCATCGCCGGCATGGCGGGTGCGGGCGGCCTCGGCGAGGCCGTGTACGCGGCCGTCACCAAGGTCGACATCGGCGGCGGCGTCGAGAGCGGCCTGGCCGTCGTCGTCCTCGCCATCTACCTGGACCGCATGACCGGCGCCCTCAACCAGCGGGTCTCCCCGCTCGGCCGGCGCGCCGCCGCCAAGGCCGCGGCCGCCGCCCGCGGGCTCGCCGTCCTGCGCTACCGGCCCGGCACGGCCGTCGCCGCCGTCGGCGTCGTCGTCCTCGCGCTGGTCGCGGGCGGCATGAACCTCGCCCGCAGCGGCGACGACGGGCAGAACGTGGCCGCCGGCGCGAACGTGGGCCACGGTCGTGGCATCAAGCTCGGCTACTTCCCGTGGGACGAGGCCGTCGCCACCACGTACCTGTGGCAGAACATCCTGGAGGACCGCGGCTACAAGCCGGACGTCAAGCAGCTCGACCCCGGGCCGCTCTACACGGCGCTGGCCCAGGGGCAGATGGACGTCCAGTTCGACTCCTGGCTGCCCACGACCCACAAGCAGTACATGGACCGCTACCGCGACCAGCTCACCGACCTGGGCGCCTGGTACGGGCCCACGTCGCTGGAGCTGTCCGTGCCCGACTACGTCAAGGGTGTGGACTCGCTGGAGGACCTCAAGGGCAAGAGCGCCCAGTTCGGCGGGAAGATCGTCGGCATCGAGTCCAGCGCGGGCATGATGGGCACGCTGAACGACAAGGTCCTCAAGGAGTACGGACTGGACGGCGAGTACAAGGTCGTCTCCTCGTCCACCTCCTCGATGCTCGCCGACCTCGACCGGGCCATCAAGAAGAAGGAGCCCATCGTCACCACCCTGTGGTCGCCCCACTGGGCCTACGGCAAGCACCAGCTGAAGAAGCTCAAGGACCCCAAGGGCGCCTGGGGCAAGGGCGAGGAGATCCACGCCGTCGGCAAGAAGGAGTTCGGCAAGGACTTCCCCGAGGTCACCGCCTGGCTGAAGGACTTCAAGCTCTCCGAGAAGGACCTCGCCTCCCTGGAGGTCGAGATCCAGGACGGCGGCAAGGGCAAGGAGAAGGAGTCCGCCCGCCGCTGGCTGGACGCCCACCCGGGCCTCGCGGACAAGCTCGCGCCTGTTCGCGGCTGACGAACGAGCGTACGGTGGGGCGGTGGTCCCGCACAGGAGCAGCCGCCCCGCCGTACGCCGCGTCGTCTCCCTCGTCCCCTCCCTGACCGAGGCCGTCGCCGCGACCGAGCCCGGGCTGCTCGCCGGTGCCACCGACTGGTGCGACCACCCCGCGGACCTCGGCGTCGTACGGATCGGCGGGACGAAGAACCCCGACACGGCGCGGATCGCCGCCCTCGCGCCCGACCTCGTCCTCGCCAACGAGGAGGAGAACCGCGCCCCCGACCTCGGCGCGCTGCGCGCCGCCGGGCTGGACGTGCTGGTCACCGAAGTCCGCACGCTGCCCCAGGCGTTCACGGAGCTGGAACGGGTCCTGGTGCGCGGCTGCGGGCTGGCCCGGCCCGCCTGGCTGGCCGACGCGGAGGACGCCTGGCGGGACGTACGGGCCGCCGGGCCGGCCGTGCCCGCCGTGGTCCCGGTGTGGCGGCGGCCCTGGATGGTCCTCGGCCGGGACACCTTTGCCGGCGACCTCCTCGCCCGGCTCGGCGTCGCCAACGTCCACGCCGGCCACCCCGAGCGCTATCCGCGCATCCCCCTCGACGAGCTCAACGCGTGCGGCGCCGAACTGGCCGTCCTGCCCGACGAGCCCTACCGCTTCACGCACGACGACGGCCCGGAGTCCTTCCCCGGGCTGCCGTGCGCGCTCGTCAGCGGGCGTCACCTCACGTGGTACGGACCCTCACTGACGGAAGCTGCTGAGGTGCTGGGCGCGGCGCTGCGAGCAGCCGGCCGCTGACCAGGCCGTGCGCGGTGCGGGCGGCCGCGACCGCCCAGGCCGCCACCAGCAGTGCGTACAGGCCCACGGCCAGCCAGGTCAGGGCGTGCAGGCCGGTGTGGCGGGCGAGGCCCGCGGCACCGGTGACGCAGGTGCCGATGGGGAAGGTGAACGCCCACCAGGTCATCGCGAAGCCCATGCCCTGCCGGAACGCCCGCACCACCATGGCCGCGGCCAGCGCCAGCCACAGCAGCGCGAAGCCCATCACCGGGGTGCCGTACAGCACGGCGAACGGCGCCGCGGCGTGCGCGTACGGGGTGGGCAGCGCGCCCTGCGCGGCGTCGGCGAGGTTGCCGACCGCGGTGGTCGACTGGCCCAGGGGGCCCAGCACGAGGAAGAGGGCCGGGGTCAGCGCGAGCGGCAGCGGGCCGTGGTGGATCAGCCGTGCGAAGACCACGGGCAGGATCAGCAGGGTCGCCAGCAGGCTCATCCCGAAGAGCGCGTAGCAGGCCAGCACCATGGCCGCCTGCCACTGCCCGGAGGGGAGGTGCGGCACGAGGGCCGGGCCCAGCGCCGCCGAGACCATGGGCGCCACGACGGGCAGCAGCCAGACCGGAGAGGCCTGGCCGGGCTCTATCCGGTGCCGGGTCACCATCAGGTACGGGATGCCGGCCGCGGCGACCAGGCCGGTCACGGTGCCGGCCGTCCACAGGACGGCGTCGGCGGCCACGGCGGCGCCCGTGCCGATCAGCCCGGAGCCCACGGAGAGAGTGGCCCCGCCGACCGCCAGCAGCGCCATCGCGGCACAGCCGTAGAACGGTGCGACCGCCGGGTCGCCGAGGTGCCGCCGCGCCTGGTCGGTGTGGCGGGACCAGTGCACGGCCCGCGCCACGAGCAGGACGGCCAGCGCCGCCGCCGACAGCGCCCACACCGCCTCGCACGCCCCGGCCAGGCCCGGCGGCCGCACGGGCAGCGCCCGGCCGGCGCTCGCGACGATGGCGGTGCCCATGACGGCGGCGTACCAGTTGGGGCCGAGGTGGCGGATGGGGGACGTGGTGCGGGGGGTGCTCATGGCTCCAGGATCGGCCGGGGACCGGCCCGCCACCAGAGACCTTGTTTCTATGAGGACATAAGCTGGGGTTATGACTGATCGGCGGCTGGCGGACCGCGTACCCGACCTCGCCGCGCTGGAGCTGCTGCTGGCCGTGGCCCGGCTGGGCAGCCTCGGGCGGGCCGCGCGGGAGACGGGCATCACCCAGCCCGCGGCGAGCGGGCGGATCCGCAGCATGGAGCGCATGCTCGGCGTCAGCCTGGTCGAGCGCTCCCCCCGCGGCTCGACGCTCACCGACGCGGGCGTCCTCGTCACCGACTGGGCCCGGCGGATCGTGGAGGCCGCCGAAGCCTTCGACGCCGGCGCGGAGGCGCTGCGCGGGCGGCGGGACTCGCGGCTGCGGGTGGCGGCGAGCATGACCATCGCCGAGTACCTGCTGCCCGGGTGGCTGGTCGCCCTGCGCGCCCGGCGGCCGGGGACCGCGGTCTCGCTGATCGCCGGGAACTCGGCCGCCGTCGCGGAGCGGCTGCGGGCCGGCGAGGCCGACCTGGGGTTCGTGGAGGGGCTCGCGGTGCCGGCCGGGCTGGCCGGCGCGGTCGTCGGGAGCGACCGGCTGGTGGTCGTCACGGCCCCGGCCCACCCCTGGGCCCGGCGCCGGGCGCCCCTCGGCGCGGAGGAGCTCGCCGCGGCCCCGCTCATCCTCCGCGAGCGCGGCTCGGGCACCCGGCAGGTCCTGGACGCGGCCCTCGCCGCGCACGGGGGGCTCTCCGAGCCCCTCCTCGAACTCGCCTCCACGACGGCGGTGAAGGCGGCGGTGGTGGGCGGCGCGGGGCCGTCCGTGCTCAGCGAGCTGGCGATCGGGGAGGAGCTGGCGTCCGGGCGCCTGGTCGAGATCCCCGTCGGGGATCTCGACTTGCACCGGGCACTCCGGGCGGTCTGGCCCACGGGCCACCGCCCCACGGGCCCGGCGAGGGATCTCCTGGCCCTGACCCAGGGCCCCTGACGGGCCCTGACACCCACCGCGCGGCGGGAGGGCCGGGCGAGCTCCTGTGGCTGCAGGGCATCGCCCACTGGTTCCGTGCCCGGGCAACCTCCCTCCGCCGCAGCGGCGAGTCACCACGTATGACGTGTCCGGCGGTGCCGAGCCGGCGACGGCCGGGCGGGCTCGGCACCGCCGGTCAGGTTGCAGGGGGGGCTGATCGCCGCTGCGGCGGAAGGGGCTCGGGGTCTGGGGCCCCGAAGGTCAGTCGCCGGTGGCCGCTTCCACCAGGGCTCGCGTCAGACGCAGATCGTCCCGCGCCTCCGGGTGCCACTGGATGCCCACCGCGAACACGCCGTCACCCGGCCGCTCCAGGGCCTCGATCGTGCCGTCCTCCGCGTACGCCGTCGCGACGAGGCCGTCGCCCAGGCGGGAGACGGATTGGTGGTGGTGGGTGGCGACGTCGCACGGTTCGGGCAGGAGGCGGCCCAGCCGGGTGTCCGGGACCGGCTTGACCAGGTGGTCGGTGAAGGCGCCGACGACCGGGTTGTGGTCCTCGTGCCCCACCTCGTCCGGCAGGTGCTGGCACAGCGCCCCGCCCGCGTGCACGTTCATCAGCTGCATCCCCCGGCAGATCCCGAGCACCGGAACCCCCCGCTCCAGCGCCGCGTCCAGCAGCGCCAGTTCCCAGGCGTCGCGTTCGGGCACCGGCGCGCCCGCGCGCGGGTGGGGGCGTTCGCCGTAGAGGCCGGGGTCGAGGTCCTCACCGCCGGCGAGGACCAGGCCGTCCAGCCGCCGCACTATGTCGCCGGCGGCGGCCGGGTCGTCCGGCGGGAGTTGTACGGCCAGGCCGCCGGCCCGCTGCACGTGCTGCGCGTAGGAGGCGGGCAGGAGCGCGGCCGGCAGGTCCCACGCGGCGCCCCAGCGGGCCCGGGTGAGGTAGGTGGTGACACCGATCAGTGGCTGGCGGGGCATGGAGCGGGTCCTTTCCGTACGTACGTCGTTCCGTACGCTCCGTACGCTACGACGTGGATCACGAGCGGGAGTCGCGGTTCAGTTCCGCCTCGGCCGCGGCGAGCGCCGCGAACTCCTCCTCGGGCGCCCCGGCGACGAGCCGGTGCCGGCTCCAGCAGGCGAAGTACACGGCGGCGACGGCGTAGACGCCGAGGGCGACGAGCGCGGCGGTGACGTCGACGAGGAAGGTCGCCACGAGCGCCGCGCAGGCCAGCAGGAGGGCCAGCGCCGACGTCACGACGCCGCCGGGCGTGCGGTAGGGCCGCGCCAGCCCCGGCTCGCGGCGGCGCAGCACGATGTGGGAGAGCGACATCAGCGCGTACGAGATGGTGGCGCCGAACACGGCCACGTTCAGCATCCGCGCGCCGTCGCCGCTGGCCGCCGCCAGCGTGAAGCCGATCGCGCCGGGCACGACCAGGCCGAGCCAGGGGGCCTTGCGGCGGCTGGTGAGGGAGAGGGAGCGGGGGAGGTAGCCGGCCCGGGAGAGGGCGAAGAGCTGCCGCGATCCGGCGTAGATGAGGGAGAAGAAGGAGGCCACCAGGCCCGCGAGCCCGGCGTAGTTGACGATCCGGCCGAGCACGGTGGGGTGCCCGTCGGGCTGCACGGCGGCCACGAGCGGGTTCCCGGCGTCCTTCAGGGCGTCCGCGCCGCCCGCGCCGGTCGAGGCGAGGAAGGTAAGGAGGGCGAGCACCAGCAGGATGCCCATCGCGGCGGCCATGGCCCGGGGCAGCGACCGCACGGGGTCTTTGGTCTCCTCGGCGGCGAGCGGCACGCCCTCGACGCCGAGGAAGAACCACATCCCGAAGGGGAAGGACGCCCAGATGCCGAGCAGTCCGAACGGCAGCCAGGAGGACGAGCCGAGGGCGCTCGTGTCGGCGGGGATGTCGTGCAGGCGGGCCGCGTCGAAGTCGGTCAGCGCGCCCGCCGCGAAGATCAGCAGCGCGGCGACGGCGACGCCGGTGACGACGAAGCTGAACCGCAGCGCCTCGCCCACGCCCCACAGGTGGATGCCGATGAAGAGGACGAAGCAGGCGAGGTACACGGGCCAGGAGGAGGTGAGCCCGAACAGGCCGAGCGACTCGACGTAGTCGCCGATGAAGAGGGAGATCGCCGCGGGTGCGAGGACGTACTCGATGAGGATGGCGGTGCCGGTGAGGAAGCCGCCCCACGGGCCGAGCGCGCGCCGCGCGAAGCCGTAACCCCCGCCCGCCGTCGGCAGGATGGCGGCGAGCTCGGCGAGGGCGAAGACCATGCAGGTGTACATCAGCCCCATGAGGGCGGCGGCGACGGCGAGGCCGCCGAAGCCGCCGTGCGCGAGGCCGAAGTTCCAGCCGGAGAAGTCGCCGGAGACGACGTAGGCGACGCCGAGGCCGGTGAGGAGCAGGGGGCCGGCGCTGCCGCGGCGCAGCGTGCGCTTCTCCAGGTAGTCCGCCGGCCGGTCCGAGGCGCGTGGTGGTGCCGTGGGTGTCTCCGTGCGTTCGGGCATGCTGCCGCTCCTGCCTCGGGGAGGTAAAGGTATTGCGGCATACCTTTGCCCCGGCGTGGCTGATCCGGCAACCCTCTTGCGTAAAAGACTGGTTACGAGAGGGGTCCTCGCGGGTTACGCCAGGAAGCCCCGCAGCAGCGCCGCCGTCCCGCAGCAGTGCTCGCGCATCACCTCGCGCGCCCCTTCCGCGTCGCCGTCGAGGACCGCCTCCACGAGCGCGGTGTGCTGCTGCTGCGAGTGCTCCAGGTTCCGGACCAGCAGCGGAATGCAGTCCAGCAGGTCGTTGACCGTCGCGCGGACCGCGGCGTACCGCTCGGCCAGCGACGGGGATCCCGACAGCTCGGCGAGCGTCAGGTGGAACAGCGTGTCCGCGCGGCGATATCCGGCCAGCGGCGCGTCGTGCGTGGCGGCCAGCGCGGCCCGCAGCCGCCCGGCACCGCCCTCGGGCAGCCCGTGCGCGGCGCACAGCCCGGCCGCGCCCACCTCCAGCACCTCGCGGAAGCGCAGCGTGTCCTCGACGTCGACGGAGGCGACCCGGCGCCGCAGTTCGTCCTCGCCCGCGGTGGCGGGCCGCGCCAGCACGAACGTGCCGCCGTAGCGGCCGCGCCGGCTCTCGACCAGCCCCTGGTCCTGCAGGACCTTCAGCACCTCGCGCAGCGTCACCCGGCTCACGTGCAGCCGGTCGGCCAACTCCCGCTCGGCGGGCAGCCGTTCCCCCTCGGCCACCAGGCCCAGTCGCATGATCTGCAGTATCTGCTCCAGCGCTTCCTCGAAGCCGTTGCCCGCGCGGACCGGCCGCAGCACCGGCGCCAGCCGGTCCGTCCGGTCCGCCGCATGATCGTTCATCTGACCTCTTCCCTTTAATGGTCTACAGCCCTACCTTAAGACCTCCGGTCGCACCGACAGGAGGCATCACCGTGGCAGACCCCACGCCCCCGCTCGCCGTCGAGGAGCTGCGCAGGCTGGTCGACACCGGGGAGATCGACACCGTCGTCCTCGCCTTCACCGACATGCAGGGACGACTCCAGGGGAAGCGGTTCGCCGCGCGGTTCTTCCTCGACGACGTCCTCGACCACGGCACCGAGGGCTGCAACTACCTCCTCGCCGTGGACGTCGACCTCAACACCGTCGGCGGCTACGCCATGTCGTCCTGGGAGCGCGGCTACGGCGACTTCGCCATGCGCGGCGACCTCTCCACCCTGCGCCGCACCCCCTGGAACCCCGGCACGGCGCTCCTCACCGCCGACCTCGCCTGGCACGACGGCTCGCCCGTCCTCGCCTCGCCCCGGCAGATCCTGCGCCGCCAGCTCGACCGGCTGGCCGAGCGCGGCTGGAGCGCCTACGCGGGCACCGAGCTGGAGTTCATCGTCTTCAAGGACACGTACGAGGAGGCCTGGAACCGCGGCTACCGCGGCATGACCCCGGCCAACCAGTACAACTGCGACTACTCCGTCCTCGGCACCGGCCGCGTCGAGCCCCTCCTGCGGCGCATCCGCAACGAGATGGGCGCCGCCGGGATGACCGTGGAGTCCGCCAAGGGCGAGTGCAACCTCGGCCAGCACGAGATCGCCTTCCGCTACGACGAGGCCCTCACCACCTGCGACCAGCACGCCGTCTACAAGACCGGCGCGAAGGAGATCGCCTCCCAGGAGGGCATGGCGCTCACCTTCATGGCCAAGTACGACGAGCGCGAGGGCAACTCCTGCCACATCCACCTCTCGCTGCGCGACGAGGCCGGGCGGCCCGTCCTCGCCGACGACGAGGGCCCGTACGGCATGTCGAAGACGATGCGGCACTTCCTCGCCGGACAGCTCGCCGCGCTGCGCGACTTCACCCTCCTCTACGCCCCCAACATCAACTCGTACAAGCGGTTCCGGCCCGGCTCCTTCGCCCCCACCGCCGTCGCCTGGGGCCCCGACAACCGCACCTGCGCCCTGCGCGTCATCGGCCACGGCCACTCCCACCGCTTCGAGAACCGCCTGCCGGGCGGGGACGTCAACCCCTACCTCGCCGTCGCGGGCATGGTGGCCGCCGGCCTCTACGGCGTCGAGCACGAACTGGAGCTGCCCGAGGTCTGTACCGGCAACGCCTACGCGGGCGACGCGCAGCACGTCCCCGCCACCCTGCGCGAGGCCGCCGCCCTCTGGGAGGCCAGCCCGATAGCGCGGGAGGCCTTCGGCGACGAAGTCGTCGAGCACTACCTGCACATGGCGCGCGTCGAGCAGGAGGCCTACGACACGGCCGTCACGGACTGGGAGCGGTTCCGCTCCTTCGAGCGGATGTGACCCCGCCACGTTGTGGGCAGGCGTTCCGCAGGGCTGGGGGCACCGCCCAGCGGTAGCTGGGGGAGGGTGGGCACAACGCGACCACCGGCGTTCAGCCGCGTACGAATCGGTAACCCGGCCGCCGGGGCGGCGGAACGAACGAGCAGGGAGACGACTTGCACGAGCACCACGTGATCAACCCGGCGACCGAGGAACTCGTCGCCACCGTCCCCGCGGCGACGCCGCAAGACGTCGACGCGGCAGTCCGCCGCGCCGCCGGAGCCCAGCGCGGCTGGGCCGCCCTCGCCCCCGGCGACCGCGCCCGCCACCTGCGCCGCTTCGCCGACGCGGTCGACACGCACCTGGAGGAGCTCGCCCAGCTGGAGGTCCGCGAGGCCGGCCACCCCGTCGGCAACGCCCGCTGGGAGGCCGGCAACGCCCGCGACCTGCTGGAGTACGCGGCCGGGGGAGCGGAGCGGCTCACCGGCGCGCAGATCCCCGTCGCGGGTGGCCTGAACGTCACCTTCCACGAGCCGCTCGGCGTCGTCGCCGTCATCGCCCCGTGGAACTTCCCGATGCCCATCGCCGCGTGGGGCCTCGCCCCGGCCCTGGCCGCGGGCAACGCTGTCCTCCTCAAGCCGGCCGAGACCACCCCGCTGACCGCCCTGCGCCTGGCGGAGCTGGCACTGGAGGCGGGGCTGCCCGAGGGCCTCTTCCAGGTCCTGCCCGGGGCCGGGCCCGTCGCCGGAGACGCCCTCGTCGAACACCCCGGCGTCGCCAAGGTCGTCTTCACCGGCTCCACCGCCGTCGGCAAGCAGATCATGGCCAAGTGCGCGGCGGGCGTGAAGCGCGTGACCCTCGAACTCGGCGGCAAGAGCCCCAACATCGTCTTCGCCGACGCCGACGTCGAGCGGGCCGCCGCGGCCGCCCCCGGCTCCTTCCTCGACAACACCGGCCAGGACTGCTGCGCCCGCAGCCGCATCCTCGTCCAGCGCTCCGTGTACGACCGCTTCATGGAGTTGCTGGAGCCGGCCGTGACCTCCTTCACCGTCGGTGACCCGGCGGATCCCGCCACGCAGATGGGCCCGCTGATCTCGGCCGCGCACCGCGAGCGCGTACGGTCCTACGTCCCCGAGACCGCCCCCGCCGCCATCCGCGGCGAGGCGCCCGCGGGCAAGGGCTTCTGGTACCCGGCGACCGTCCTGGAAGGCCGGCCGGAGGACCGCACCGCCGTCGAGGAGATCTTCGGCCCGGTCGCCGTCGTCATCCCCTTCGAGGACGAGGCGGAGGCGGTGCGGATCGCCAACGCCACCGACTACGGCCTCTCCGGCTCGGTCTGGACCCGCGACGTCTCCCGCGCCGTACGCGTCTCCCGGGCCGTCACCGCCGGGAACCTCTCCGTCAACTCCCACAGCAGCGTCCGCTACTGGACGCCGTTCGGCGGCTTCGGGCAGTCCGGCCTCGGCCGCGAACTGGGCCCGGGCGCGCTGGCCGCCTTCACCGAGACCAAGAACGTCTTCATCGCCGTCGATTCCCCGGCCGAGAGTCCGTGACGTGCCGGGGGACGCGGGACGAGCGGCCGCGCCGCCGGCCTGCCCCCGCCTGTCCGACCGGTTCGTGTCCCCACGGCCGCAAGCCTCACCCGTAGCCACAGAAAGGCCATTGCGTTGAGCGACCACACCTTCGTCTGCCGCCGGCTGGCGGACCGCACCGCCGTCGTGACCGGAGCCGGCAGCGGCATCGGCCTGGCCACCGCGCGCCGCCTCGCCTCCGAGGGCGCCCGCGTCGTCTGCGCCGACATCGACGAGACCGCCGGCAAGGCCGCGGCCGCCGAGACCGGCGGGCTCTTCGTCAAGGTCGACGTCACCAGCCCCGAGGAGGTCGAGGCGCTCTTCAAGACCGCCTACGACACCTACGGCTCCGTCGACGTCGCCTTCAACAACGCCGGCATCTCCCCGCCCGACGACGACTCGATCCTCACCACCGGGCTCGACGCCTGGAAGCGCGTCCAGGAGGTCAACCTCACCTCCGTCTACCTCTGCTGCAAGGCCGCCCTCCCCTACATGCAGCGCCAGGGCAAGGGCTCCATCATCAACACCGCCTCCTTCGTCGCCGTCATGGGCGCCGCGACCTCGCAGATCAGCTACACCGCCTCCAAGGGCGGCGTGCTGGCGATGTCCCGCGAGCTCGGCGTGCAGTTCGCCCGCGAGGGCATCCGCGTCAACGCCCTGTGCCCGGGACCGGTCAACACGCCCCTGCTCAAGGAGCTGTTCGCCAAGGACCCCGAGCGGGCCGCGCGCCGCCTGGTGCACGTGCCCGTCGGCCGGTTCGCCGAGCCCGAGGAGATCGCCGCCGCGGTCGCCTTCCTCGCCAGCGACGACTCGTCCTTCGTCAACGCCGCCGAGTTCCTCGTCGACGGTGGCATCGCGGGCGCGTACGTGACCCCGCTGTAGGGTCCATGATCAACGGCGGGAACGGTTCGCGGGTGCAGACCCCGCGGCCGTTCCCGCCGTGGATCCCCCGGTGTCGGCAAGGCACCGGGGGGTTCTCCCTGTCACCGCACGCACCACCGCAAAGAGAGCACATGCGCACCAAGTCCGCCACCGTCGCCGGCCTCGCTGCCGCCGCGGCCCTCACCGCTGTAACCCTCACTACAGCGGCCACCGCCACCGCGGCCCCCGCGCACGACGCGCCCCGCCGCAACTGCCCCCAGCTCGACAAGAAGCTCCCGTGGGCCGGCGACAACCGCGCCCGGCTCCAGAAGATGATCGACGAGCGCGGCACCTGCTCCGGCAAGGGCGGCCCCCGCCCCGTCGCCGCCTTCGACTGGGACAACACCGTCGTCAAGAACGACATCACCGACGCCACGCTCGCCTGGGCCCTCAAGCACGACAAGATCCTGCAGCCGAAGAGCTGGAAGGACACCAGCGCCTGGCTCACCCCGGCCGCCGACAAGGCCCTCGCCAAGGCCTGCGGCACCGCCGTGCGCCCCGGCCGCCCGCTGCCCACCTCGAAGAACACCGCCTGCGCCGACGAGATCTTCGAGATCCGCGAGAAGTCGAAGACCATGGCCGGCGAGGACGCCTTCGCGGGCGACTGGAACCACCGCCGCACCGTGCCCGCCTACGCCTGGATTCCCCAGCTGTTCGCCGGTCACACGCCCGCCGCCCTGACCTCCTTCGCCAAGCAGGCGCGCGCCGAGCAGCTCGCGGCGCCCGTGGGCGCCGAGCAGACAGTCGGCACGCACACGCTCGCCGGCTACGTCCGCTACTACGACCAGCAGAAGGACCTCATCCGCACGCTCAAGGCTGCCGGCTTCGACGTCTACATCGTCTCCGCCTCCTCCGAGCCGATCGCCGAGGCATGGTCGAGCGGCGTGGGCCTCGACGCCAAGCACACCATCGGCATCCGCAACATCACCAAGCACGGCCGTCTCACCACGGCCATCAAGGGCTGCGGCGGCGTCGAGACCGGCCGCGGTGACGCCCTGCCGTACATGGACGGCAAGCGCTGCATGATCAACCAGGAGATCTTCAAGATCAAGGGCGCGAAGGCCTGGCAGCAGCAGGACTGGAGCCACCGCATCGCCCTCGGCGCGGGCGACGCCGACACCGACGTGACGTTCGTGAACGACGCCACCGGTGCGCACGTCGCCATCAACCGCAACAAGTCCGAGCTGATGTGCCGCGCCTACGACGACGCGGACGGCCGCTGGGTGGCCAACCCGATGTTCATCGACCCGATGCCGCGCAAGTCCGGTACGTACCCCTGCGCGACGACGGGCGCGACCGCGGAGGACGGCTCGAAGACGCCGGTCCGCCGCGCGGACGGCTCGGTCATCCCGGACCAGGTGGACAAGGCGTTCTGACGAGGGTCTGACGACACACCGTCACAGAAACGTTTGCCCCTCGCCCCGATAGGTGGCGACCGTATCCACGATGCGGTCGCCATCGATCAGCCGCAGCGCGGAGAACCGCTCGCACAGCTCCCCCGCCTTCGCGTGCCGGAACCACACCTTGTCCCCGATCAGCAGGTCGTCCGCGGGCCCGCCGAGCAGCGGCGTCTGCACCTCGCCGGCCCCCTCCCGCGCGTCCAGCCGCAGGCCCGCCGGAAGGTACGGCTGCGGAAGCCGGTCGGATCCGGCCGCCCCCGACGCGGGGTACCCGCCGCCCAGGACGGTCACCACGCCCACCCCCGGCCGCCGCACCACCGGCAGCGCGAACAGGGCCGCCGGACGGCCGCGGAACGACCGGTAGTGGTCGAACAGCCGCGGCACGAACAGCCCCGACCCGGCCGCGACCTCGGTCACCGCGTCCTCCGCGGCCGTGTGCTGAACGCTCCCCGTGCCGCCGCCGTTGACAAAGGCGAGCTCTGACACCTCCCGCACGGCACGTACGGCCTCCGCCCGGCGCACCGCGAGCTCCCGGCGCGCCGCGGCCTGCATCAGCCGCACCGAACGCGAGTACAGCGGCCGGCCCTCCACCGCATCACCCACACCCGCCACATGCGCCTCGTAGGCCAGCAGGCCCACCAGCCGGAATCCCGGCCTGCGCGCGATCGACCGCGCCAGGTCCGCCAGCCGCTCCGGGTCGCGCAGCGGCGAGCGCAGCGCCCCGAGCCGCAGCCGGCCGCCCAGCAGCCGCAGCGAGGTGTCCAACTCCAGGCACACCCGCACTTCCTCACGCCCCGTCCGGGCCGCGTCGATCAGCGCCAGCTGGGCCGGGTCGTCCACGGTCACCGTCACCGTCCGGGCCAGCTTCGGATCCGCCGTCAGCTCCGCCAGGCCCGCCCGGTCGGCCGTCGGATACGCCAGCAGTACGTCCTCGACGCCCGAACGCGCCAGCCACAGGGACTCGGCCAGCGAGAAGCTCATCACACCCGTGAACCCGTCCCGCGCGAGCACCCGCTCCAACAGCGCCCGGCAGCGCACGGACTTGCTCGCCACCCGCACCGGCTTGCCCTGCGCCCGGCGCACCAGGTCGGCGGCGTTGGCGTCGAAGGCCTGCAGGTCGACCACGGCCAGCGGCGCTTCGCAGGAGGCGGTCGCCCGGTCCAGACGGGCCCGCTCCGCGCTCGCGTGCACGGCGGGATGTGCGACGGACCGTGCGGCAGGACGTGCGGCGGGAAGACGCATGGGGCGCAGCCTGCCAGAGCCGCCCGGCGGTGGACAGGGGCCCGGCACGGGCGAGATGGCAGTGCCCGCCGCCCGCCCCGTAGAGTGGCGCCCACACCGCGGGCCGCACGCCCTGCGGCGTGATGTCCGGAGCGGCGTGATGTCCGGATACGAACCGGCCTGTCCCGAACGGGGACCGGGCGCGGATACGGGAAGCCGGCTCACGAGGGGGAGCGCAGGGTGAGCACCGAGGCGGACCGCGCTCCCGCACTGCCCGTCCGTCCCCTCCCGGCCGCCGCCTGCTTCCCGCCCCCGCCGCCACCCCTCCCGCCGATGCCGCCCCCGGGCGCCGGCCGCAGCTCCGGGGCCCGCACGCTGTCCGCCGCCGTCTGCCTCGTCCTCGGCCTCGGGCTCATCGGCGGCGCCCTCGCCGGAAGTTGGCTCGCCGACCGCGCCGACGGCGGCACCGCCGCCGAACGCGACTTCGCCCGCGGCGGCACGCTCTGGCGCACCGTCCCCGTCGACGACCTCTTCCCGCCCGTCCTGCGCGCCGACGCGGCCGGGCCCGGCGGTGCCGAGCGCGTCTGGACCCGGATCGGCGTCGCCCCCGACAGCGGCTGCGACGAAGCCTTCGACCCGCTCCTGGAGAAGGCCCTCGCCCCCGCCGGCTGCACGCGGCTGCTCCGTGCCACCTACACCGACGCCACGTCCACCGCCGTCACCACCGTCGGACTGCTCGTCACCGCCACCGGCAGCCAGGGCATGCGCGACCTGCGCCGGCGGTTCGCCGACGAACGGCTCGACGAGCGCGCCGATCTGATGCCCCGCCCGTACGCGCCGCGCGGCACCGTCGCCGAGCACTTCGGCGACGCCCAGCGCGCCAGCTGGGCCGTCAGCGTCCTCACCGACGCCCCCGCCGTCGTCTACGCCGTCACCGGCTTCGCCGACGGCCGCACCGGCACGCCCCCGCAGCCCGCCCCCCTCGCCACCCGCCCCGACG
>NZ_JOFL01000016.1 GCF_000719265.1 Streptomyces roseoverticillatus
CTCCCACAACGCCGACTCCACCAGCGCCTCAGGCGTCGCCTTCCCGTACTTCTGCAGCAGCCGCCGGTCCAGCGAACCCGCGTTCACCCCGATCCGGATCGGAGTGCCCGCATCCGAGGCCGCCTTCGCGATCTCCTTCACCTTGTCGTCGAACTGCTTGATGTTGCCCGGGTTCACCCGCACCGCCGCACAACCCGCATCGATGGCAGCGAAGACATACTTCGGCTGGAAGTGAATGTCCGCGATCACCGGGATCTGCGACTTCTTCGCGATCACCGGCAACGCATCCGCATCATCCTGCGTAGGACACGCCACCCACGCCGGGGAGCCCGAGGGACACCGGTCCCGCGGAGGTGGCCACGGCCGTCAGCTCCGGTTCCCGGCGACGCTCTCGCGGGCCGCGCGGATCGACTCCTTCAGCGACCCCATGGTGGCGAGGACCGCCGTCGGCTCGTATCCGCAGTGGGCCATGCAGTTGTCGCAGCGCGGGTCCTTGCCGCGCCCGTACTTGTCCCAGTCGGTCTCCTCGATCAGCTGCCGGTACGTGGGGACGTAGCCGTCACTCATCAGATAGCAGGGGCGCTGCCACCCGAAGAGGGAGTAGTTGGGGATCGCCCAGGCGGTGCAGGGGAAGTCGACCTTGCCTTCGAGGAAGTCCAGGAAGAGCGGGCTGTGGTTGAGCCGCCAGCGGGCCCGGTTCCCCCCGGAGAATGCTTTCTTGAACAACTCCCGGGTCTGCTCGACGCCCAGGAAGTGGTCCTGGTCGGGGGCCTTCTCGTAGGCATAGGCGGGCGAGATCATCATCTCGTCGACCTGCAGGTCGTCATTGAGGAAGTTGAGCACCTCGATGATGGTCTGCGGGGTGTCGGTGTTGAAGAAGGTGGAGTTGGTGGTGACCCGGAAGCCGCGCCGCTTGGCCTCCTTGATCGCCGCCACCGCCTCGTCGAAGACGCCCTCCTTCGCAACGGACTCGTCGTGCCGCTCGCGCAGCCCGTCGATGTGCACCGCGAACGCGAAATAGGGGGACGGTGTGAACTTGTCCATCTTCTTGCGCAGGAGCATCGCGTTGGTGCAGAGGAAGACATACTTCCGCTTGGCCACCAGCTGCCGCACGATCTCGTCGATCTGCGGGTGCATCAAGGGCTCGCCGCCCGCGATGGAGACCATCGGCGCCCCGGACTCCAGCACGGCGCCGACGGCCTGGGCCACCGGCATGCGCTGCTTGAGCACTCCGGCCGGATGCTGGATCTTCCCGCAGCCCTCGCACTTGAGATTGCAGGCGAAAAGCGGTTCCAACTCGACGATCAGCGGGAACTTCTCGCGCTTCCTGAGCTTCTGTTCAAAGAGATACGTTCCTACCCGGATGGACTGGCGGAGTGGCATGGCCATCTGGCTCACCTCCTGGGGAGCAGTAAAGAACGGTGCCATTCGATAAAAGCCGGGAGGACGGTGCGCAGAACCCGGAAAGCCGATATTCCACCGCGCAACGTCCCGATTCGGACGAGTTCATGTTCTGGAGCGTCCACGACCACCCGGACGGCCGCAACCGGGCGCGGGCCCGCGCGGACGGCGCTCCGGAGTGTGGCCGCGGACTCCATGTCCACCGCGAGCGCCCCCGCGGCGTGCAGGGCCGCCCGCTCCGCGCCGCGCACGACGTGGTCGGAGCCGACGAGCGGTCCGGTGTGGATGACGCGCCGGGGCACGGCGCGGGCGAGCTCCTTGGCGAGCAGCTCGACGCCCGAGCACTCGGTGCGGCCCGCGCCGTCCCGGGTCTCGTCGGCGACGACCAGGTCCCCGGGGTGCATCCCCGGGGCCAGGCCGGCGCAGAAGCCCGTGGCGACGACCGCCGCCTCGCGCATGGCCGGATCGCGCAGGGCGCGGGTGATGGCATGGTCCGCGGCCAGCGGCCCCATGCCGGTGCGCAGGACGGTCACGGGCCCGGCCGCCTCGCCGGGGCCGCCCCCGCGCAGCGCGAGGCGCTCGATGCCGAGCGCGCAGGCGACCAGCAGCGGTGCGGGGCCGGAGCCCGTGCCGTATGTCATCACGCCTCCAGGCGGTCGGGGGTGAACAGCTCCCCGTGCACGTAGCGGCCCAGGGCCGTGAGGGGGAAGACCTGGCGGTAGAGGTGGTAGTTGATGGAGAAGTCCCAGGGGAAACCCGTACCGGTGAAGTGCGGTTCGTCCCAGGAGCCGTCCGCGCGCTGGGTGTCCACCAGCCAGGCCACGCCACGCTCCACGGCCTTGCCCTCCCGCTCGTCGGCGGCGAGCAGGGCCATCAGCGCCCACGCCGTCTGGGAGGCGGTGGAGGTGCCGCGTCCGATCCACTCGGAGTCGCGGTACGAGCGCAGGTCCTCGCCCCAGCCGCCGTCGTCGTTCTGCACGCCCTCCAGCCAGCGCACGGCCCGGCGGACCGCCGGGTGCGAGGCGGGGATGCCGGCCGCGACGAGGGCGGGGACCACCGAGCCCGTGCCGTAGACGTAGTTGACGCCCCAGCGGCCGAACCAGGCGCCGCTCTCCTCCTGCTCCCCCAGCAGCCAATCGACGCCGCGCCGGGTGCGCGGGTCGTGCCGCTCGCCGAGGAAGGCGAGCATCTCCACGACGTGCGCGGTGACGTCGGCGGACGGCGGGTCGACGACTTCGCCGAAGTCGCAGAACGGCAGCCGGTTGGGCAGCGTGCTGGTGTTGTCGGCGTCGAAGGCGCCCCAGGCGCCGTTCTTCGACTGCATGCCCAGGTTCCAGCGGGCGGCCCGCCGCACGGCCGTCTCGACGCGCGCCGGGTCGGGGTGGCGGACCCGCTTGAGGGCCAGCACGACCTCGGCCGTGTCGTCGATGTCGGGGTAGGTGTCGTTGTGGAACTCGAAGGCCCAGCCGCCCGGGGTCAGCCCGGGGCGGCGCACCGCCCAGTCGCCGGTGCGGTCGATCTGCTCGTCCAGCATCCAGTCGGCGGCCTTGACGAGCGCCGGGTGGTCGGGCGCCACGCCGGCGTCCGCGAGGGCGATGGTCGCCAGGCAGGTGTCCCACACCGGGGACTGGCACGCCTCGATCATGCGGCTGCCGTCCTCGCGCCGGACGGCGAAACGGTCCAGCGACTTCAGGCCCTCGCGCAGCACGGGGTGGTCCAGGTCGTAGCCGAGGAGGTGGAGAGCGATGATCGAGTAGACGGCGGGCGGCTGGATGCCGCCCCAGCAGCCGTCGTTCTCCTGGCGCTCCACGATCCAGCGGGCGGCCTGGTTCAGCGCGAGGCGGCGCAGGCGGCGGAGCGGGAACCGGCGGTAGTGGTGCAGGGCCTTGTCGAGGCGCTGGAAGGCGCCGTCCCAGCTGACGGCGGGGGCGAGCGGGCGCGGCGGGTTCGGCCGGGCCGGGTCCGTGTGCAGCTCGTCGAGCGGGAACGGCGCGGGGCGCACGGGGCGCTTCGCGGAGACCACGGTGAGCGGCACGATGGTCTGCCGGGCCCACTGGCCGAAGTCGTAGAGGTTCAAGGGGAACCACTTCGGCAGGAACATGATCTCGGGGGGCAGCTCGGGGAGGTCCTCCCACTTCCACCAGCCGAAGAGGGCGAGCCAGATGCGGGTGAAGACCCGGGAGGCGGCGATGCCGCCCTGCTCGCGGATCCACGCCGAGGCGGCGGCCATGTGCGGGGCGCCAGGGGCGTCACCGGCGAGCCGCAGGGCGACGTAGGCCTCGATGGTCGTGGAGAGCTCGCCGGGCCCGCCCAGGAAGGTGGCCCAGGTGCCGTCCGGGCGCTGCTCGGAGCGGATGTACAGGGCGGCGGCGCGGGTGGTCTCCTCGTCCTGCACGCCCAGGAACTGACGGAGCAGCAGGTCTTCGGCGTCCATGGTGACGTTGGTCTCCAGGTCGCCCTTCCACCAGCCCTGCTCGTCCTGGCGGGAGAGAAGGTGTTCGGCCGCGAGGGCCGTGGCCCGCTCGGCGGCGGCGAGGGCGCCGGGCGCCTCGCCCTCCGGGAGCGGGGGCTGTGCCGTGGTGCTCTGTGCTGTGGTGCTCTGTGCTGTGGTGCTGTCGGTGGCCGCGGCAGCGCGGGGCGGCAGGGCCCCGGTGCTTCCGTCGGTCGTCGCTGTCATGGTTTCCCCTTTTTTGCAGTGAGCTTCCTTCTCTGCCTTCCTGGGGGCTCCGTCGGCCGGCGCCGTTAGCACTGGCGCCGGCCGGCGACCGCGATCCGTTAGATCGGGTGAATGGCCATCATCTCTTTCGTACGACGACGAAGTCGGCGAGCGCCACAAGTTGGGCTCGGACTTCTGCGGGCATGTCAACTCGGTCGAGGGCTTCGATCGCGGTCGCGTGCTGGCGGCGGGCCTCCTGGGAGGTCCACTCCCGGCCGCCCGCCTCTTCGATCAACGCCGCGCGGCTGGCGAATTCTTCCTCGTCGAAGTCGGCGAGCTGGGCGTCGCTGAGCTTCGCGTCGGCCGCGAGGATCCCCGCGAGCCGCTCGGAGGCCTCCCCGCCGGCGGCGAGGGCCGCGACCACGGGCAGCGACTTCTTGCGCTGGCGCAGGTCGCTCCAGGTCTGCTTTCCGGTGGCCTCCGGGTCGCCCCAGATGCCGAGCAGGTCGTCCACCGCCTGGAAGGCGAGGCCGAGGTGGTAGCCGTAGGCCTCCAGGATGTCGGCCGTGCGGTCGTCGGCGCCGCCGAGGACCGCGCCGATGGAGACGGCGCAGGCGAGCAGGGCACCGGTCTTGTTGCCCTCCATCTCCAGGCACTCCTCGACGGTGACCCGCTCGCGGTGCTCGTAGGAGATGTCCTGGGCCTGGCCGTCGATCAGCTTGCGGGTGGCCGTGGTCAGCCGCCGGGTGGCGCGGCCGGCCTCGACGGTGCCGAGCTCCAGCAGGATCTCGTTGGCGAGCGCGAAGAGGGCGTCGCCGACGAGGATGGCCTGCTCGGGCCCGTACACCTTCCACACGGTGTCGCGGTGGCGGCGCTGCTCGTCGCCGTCCATCAGGTCGTCGTGCAGGAGCGAGAAGTTGTGCACGAGCTCGACGGCCACGGCGCCGGGGATGCCCACCTCGGGGGCGCGGCCGGCGGCCTCGGCCGAGAGCAGGGCGAGCGCGGGCCGGACGGCCTTGCCGCTGTCGCCGTGCGCCGGCCGGCCCTCGGCGTCGATCCAGCCGAAGTGGTAGGCGGCGACGGTGTCCATGGGCGGCGCGAGCCGATCCACGGCAGCACGCAGCACCGGCGTGGCAAGCGTCCGTCCCCGCTCCAGCATGGCGTTGACGCCCGCGGTGTCGACAGCTGGGATCGCCGAAGTCACGGTCTCTCCTCTGGTGGTCGTGCTCGTGCGCGGCCCGGTCCGGGCACGCGACGCTTCATGGCTCGCCTCGGTCATACCGCCTCCCGCAGGGGGCTCACGTGCGGTCGGCCGAGCTCGGAGAGTGCCGCGCCGGCGGCGTGGACACCGCTGCGCACCGCGCCCTCCATGGTCGCGGGCCAGCCGGTGGCGGTCCACGCGCCGGCCAGGTACAGGCCGGGCGTGTTCGTGCGGGCGGTCGGCCTACGCCTGCCGACGCCCGGGGTGGGGGCGAACGTCGCTGTCCGCTCCCGGGTCACGAAGAAGTCCCGTACGCCGGCGCCGCGTGCGGCGGGCAACAGCCGTTCCAGCTCGGGAAGATAGCGGGAGCGCAGCTCGGCGACGGGCCGCTCGATGTCGTCCTGCGCGGCCGACTGGGAGACGGCGAGGTACTGGCAGCCTTCCCAGTGTCCCCCCTTCGCTGCGAGCCCCGACGACTCGGTGCGGTCGAAGACCCACTGCACGGGCGAGCCCAGCGCGGCGAAGAACGGCTGCCGCAGGACCTGGCGGTCGTAGACGACGTGCAGGTTGAGGATCGGGGCGGTGCCGATCTCCAGCAGCCGGCCCGGCTCGTCGAGGGCGCCGTCGGGCAGCAGGGCGTGGGTCTCGCGCTGCGGCACGGCGAGCACGACAGTGTCGGCCGTGAGCTGCTCGGCGGTGCCGGGGCCGGTCTCGGCGCCGACCTGCCAGGTGCCGTCGGCGGCGCGGGCGATGCCGGTGGCGCGGGTGCGCAAGCGGGTGCGGACGCCGGCCGCCTCGAGGGCGGCGCGGGCGCGCGTGTCGTGCAGCTCGCCGAGGGGGACGTGGGCCCAGCCGATGTCGGCGGCGCCGGGCTCGGTGAGCAGCGCGGTCTTGAAGACCATGGCGGCGAGGCCGAGCGAGGACTCTGCGGCGGTGGCGTTGAGGGTGGCCACGCCGATCAGGTCCCACAGGGCCTCGACCGTGCGGGCGGACTGGCCCTTGCGGCGCAGCCAGCCGCCGAAGTCCGTGCCGTCGAGCGCGGGGTCCTGCGGGTCGAGGCCGCGCAGGGCCAGTGCGGCCCGGCCCACCGCGGCGCGCTCGGCGAGCGAGAGGTGCGGGTACGTGGCGAGGCTTTTGGCCAGGTGCAGCGGGACGGGGAGGGCGGTGCGGCGCAGCCGGCCCAGGCGGGGCTTGCCGGAGGGGTGGCCGACGTCGAGGACGGGCACGTCGAGGCGGTCCTGCAGGGGGGCGAGGTGCAGGGCGTCGATCCGGTCGAGGAAGGAGCTGTAGGCGGTGCAGCAGCGCAGGTAGACGTGCTGGCCGTTGTCGATGGTGAGGTCGCCGCGGCGGAAGGAGAAGGCGAGGCCGCCGAGCCGGGGCCGGCCCTCCAGGAGGGTGACGCGCACGCCGGCGTCGGCGAGCTCCAGCGCGGCCGTGATGCCCGCGAGGCCGCCGCCGACGACCACCGCGCGGGCGGGCGCGGTGCCGTCCCCGTCCGCGGGGCCGTGGCCGGGCCCGGTTGTCGTGGCTGTCATGTGCCCACCCCTTCGGCTGCTGTCAGGGACGTGTCCGCAGGGCGGAGGGTTGCGCGCCGGCCGGCGGCCCGGACCAGGGAGATCAAGCGCGCCCCCCGGCGGTCCGCCGGTGGACGCTGCGGGCGTCGAGGCCGGACAGGCCGCGCACGGCGACGTAGACCTTCTCCCGGCCGGGCAGCGAGACGCGGCCGCGCAGGACCGCCTCGGGGTCCTCGGCGATCCGGTCGAGCAGCCTGCGGTAGATGCCGGCCATGGCGGCGACGCAGGCGCCGCTGCGGCGGTCGAGCATGGGCAGCAGCCGGGTGCCCTCGGCGAACAGGGCGCGGGCGCGCCGGACCTCGAAGTGGACGAGGCCGGTGAAGTCGGCGCCGGCCGGGGGCCGGGCGGAGTGGAAGCCCTCGGCGCAGCCGAACTTCGCGAGGTCGTCGGAGGGCAGGTAGGTGCGGCCGTTGGCGGCGTCCTCGCGGACGTCGCGCAGGATGTTGGTGAGCTGCAGCGCCAGGCCGAGGGTATCGGCGTACTCCGCGGCGCGCGCGGCGTCCCGCGCGCCGGGCACGGTGCCGAACACGCCGAGGGAGAGGCGGCCGATGGCGCCCGCGACGCAGCGGCAGTACACCGCGAGGTCGTCCCAGGTCTCGTACGACTGGCCGCGCACGTCCATCTGAACGCCGTCGATGAGTTCGTCCAGCCCGCCGAGCGGGATGGGGAAGCGGCGCGCGGCATGGCTGAGCGCGACGGCCACCGGGTCGGTGTCGTCCTCGGCGATGCGGCCCTCTCGGATGCGGGAGAGCAGCTCGCGCGTCTCCTCCAGGCGCCGGTGCTTGGCGCCGGCGTCCAGCGGGCCGTCGCCGATGTCGTCGACGCGGCGCGAGAAGGCGTAGAGCGCCGACATGGCGCGCCGCTTGGCGGTCGGCAGGAGCCTGATGCCGTAGCTGAAGTTGCCGGCCTGCTGGCCGGTGACCGCCTCGCAGTAGCTGTACGCGGCGAGCACCGGTGCGGACGCGTCCGGGGATCCGTTCACGGTCCTGCTCACCCCTCTCTTCGCAGTGTCGCTCCCACCTCGCGCAGCAGGCTGAGCTTGGTGGGCTTGGGCGGTCCGGGCAGTACGTCGTGTCCTGCGGCGGCGACCGCGCGGAGCGCGGCCCTCCCCCCGCCCACGAACCCCGCGAGCAACAGCTTCAACCTGCCGTGGACGCTACCCACCAGGGGGGTGCCTTCATTCAGCAGTTCTCCGGCGCGTTCCCCTTCGTACGCGACCAGGGCGCGCAACGACGCGCCGCTGGTCGGGCGCGCGAGGTCGGCCTCGGTGACGCGGAAGCGCTCCATGTCCTCGGCCGGGAGGTAGACGCGGTCGCGGCCGAGGTCCTCGGCGACGTCCTGCAGGTGTTCCACGATCTGCAGCCCGGTGCAGACCGCGTCCGAGCGGCGGATCCGCTCGGGGCTGGCGGTGCCGGTGATGCCGAGGACGAGGCGGCCGACGGGGTTCGCGGACAGCTCGCAGTAGGCGAGCAGATCGTCGTACGTACCGTAGCGGCGGACCCGCTGGTCCTGGCGGTTGGCCTCGATGAGCCCCAGGAAGGGCTCCGGGGTCAGCCCGCAGCGGCGGACGGTGGGCCGCAGGCGGCGCAGCAGCGGGTGGCGGGGGCCGGTGCCCGAGCTGCTGAAGACGCGGTGCAGGTCGGCCTCGAAGGCGTCGAGCATCGTGAGACGGTCGTCACTCTGCGCCGGGTCGAGCCCAAGCAGCTCGGCGTCCCGCCCGCCGGGGGCCAGGTCGCCGTCGCCGATGTCGTCGACGAGGCGGGCGTATCCGTAGACGGCCATGAGGTCGTCCCGCCAGGCGCGCGGCACGAAGAAGGGTGCCACGGGGAAGTTCTCGTGCGCGGCCTTGTCGAGCACGGCGCGCTCGTGCGCGTCCGTCCCCGCCGTCACAGCGGGCTGCCCGGACCGGGGACGGCGTGCACGCCTCGGATCCGGAGAGGCCCCGCAGCCAATACAGCCATTGCCGTCACATCTCCCGTTCTACACTGCCGACCCAGAACATCCTATTTCGGACACGCCGCAGGGGTTGACACCCCCTTCGGCGCCCCCTGCTCCCCCATCGGCACCTGCCGCCCCACCCGCATCCGACCCCGTCTCCGGAGTCGCGGATAAGCCGGTATCGCACGCTTCGCCGCGATTCGGCACGGTACAGCGTACGCCGCACACCTGTCCGATGCGCGACCGGGTAGGTGCTTGATCCATACAATGCCACGCGGGCAGCGAATCAACCCTGCCAATAAGCCAGTTGATCGTTACGGAACGGTCAAGGCCCCCGCCGGAGCGCACCGGCAGGGGCTCGCGCTCGACCGGTCCGCACCGGCCCGCGCGGCGCTAGCGGGCCGTCTCCTTCTCGTACGCCCGGACCACTTCCTCGGTCGGGCCGTCCATGAGCAGCTGGCCGTGCTCCAGCCACAGCACGCGGTCGCAGGTGTCCCGGATCGACCTGTTGTTGTGGCTGACCAGGAAGACCGTGCCCGCCTGCTTGCGCAGCTCGCGGATGCGGGCCTCGGAGCGCTTCTGGAACGAGCGGTCACCGGTGGCCAGCGCCTCGTCGATCATCAGCACGTCGTGGTCCTTGGCCGCGGCGATGGAGAACCGCAGCCGGGCCGCCATGCCGGACGAATAAGTCCGCATGGGCAGCGTGATGAAGTCGCCCTTCTCGTTGATCCCGGAGAAGTCGACGATGTCCTGGTAGCGCTCGCGGATCTGCTCGCGCGACATCCCCATGGCCAGACCGCCGAGCATCACGTTCTTCTCGCCCGTGAGGTCGTTCATCATGGCCGCGTTCACGCCCAGCAGCGAGGGCTGGCCGTCGGTGTAGACCTTGCCGCGCTCGGTGGGCAGCAGTCCGGCGATCGCCTTCAGCAGGGTGGACTTGCCGGAGCCGTTCGAGCCGATCAGGCCGATCGCCTCGCCGCGGTAGGCGGTGAAGCTCACGCCCTTGACGGCGTGCACCTCGCGGACGCCCGCGCTCGGCTGGCGCCGCACGAGCCGGTTGAGCGCGGCGGTCGCGCTGCCGCGGCCGGTGTTGCCGCCGTAGACGCGGTAGACGATGTGCACGTCGTCCGCGATGACGGTGGGCACGCGGGCGGCGTCCGCCGCGGGGGTCGGGTTCTGTTCAGCCACGGCCGTACTGCTCCTCAGCCTTCCAGAAGTACACGAAACCACCGGCGCCGACCAGGACCGCCCAGCCCACCGCCAGCAGCCACACGTGCGGCGGCAGGTGGATCCGGCTGTGGTCCTCGATCAGGGACCAGCGCATCAGGTCGATGTAGACGGCGGCCGGGTTGGCCCCGACGACGTCGATGACCCACTTCGGGGCGTGCGTCTTCTCCAGCGCCTCGACCATGTTGTACATCACGCCGGACGCGTACATCCACGTGCGCGTGATGAACGGCAGGAGCTGCGCCAGGTCGGGGGTCTTGCTGCCCGCCCGGGCCAGGATCATCGCCAGGCCGGTGTTGAAGAGGAACTGCAGCGCCAGGATCGGGACGATCAGCGCCCAGGACGGGCCCGGCATGTGGCCGAAGCCGATCAGGAAGACGAACAGCACGCACATCGACAGCAGCAGCTGCTGGAGCTGCTGCATCGCGAAGGAGATCGGCAGGGCCGCCCGCGGGAAGTGCAGGGCGCGCACCAGGCCCAGGTTGCCCGCGATGGAGCGCACGCCGGCCATCGCCGAGCTCTGGGTGAAGGTGAAGACGAAGACGCCGGTCACCAGGAAGGGGATGTACGTGGCGATCCCCATGCCCTTCGACTGCTGCATCAGCACGCCGAAGATCAGCAGGTACACGCCGGCGTTCAGCAGCGGCGTCGCCACCTGCCAGACCTGGCCCAGCTTGGCCTGGCTGTACTGGGCCGTCATCTTGGCCCGGGAGAACGCGACGATGAAATGCCGCCGCGCCCACAGCTGCCGGGCGTAGTCCGGCAGGCTCGGGCGGGCCCCGCTCACCGCGAGGCCGTACTTCCTGGCCAGCTCGGCGGCGGGCAGGCCGTCGTCGGGTGACGGCGGGGCACTCATGGCGACCGCACTGCCGTGCGTTGTCTCGCTCACAGTTGACACTTTCGTCCTCAAGGTGCGCTGCCGGGGGCTCGCCCCGGCCCGCGCCCGGTGCTCATAGACAAGAGCTTGTCAGATCACGGGAGGCCGACCCAGCCGGGTCAGGCGCCACACGGTACGCCACTTCATGGGGCGCCGTGGACCACAGGGCGTCGTCCAGCCCTCCCGGAAGCCCCCGAACCACGCCCGCAGCGCGGGCAGCGAGGGCCGCCGGGCCAGGGTCAGCAGCAGCCAGACCCCGAGGTAGACCGGGACCAGGGGGGCCGGCAGGTTGCGCCGGGCGAGCCAGACCCGGTTGCGGGCGACCATCCGGTGGTAGACCGCGTGCCGGCTCGGGGCCGTCGTCGGGTGGTGCAGCACCATGTCCGCGCGGTAGTCGATCATCCAGCCGGCGTCGAGGGCCCGCCAGGCGAGGTCGGTCTCCTCGTGCGCGTAGAAGAACTCGTCCGGCAGCAGGCCGGCCTCGGCGAAGACCCGGGTGCGGACCGCGTTGGCGCCGCCCAGGAAGGTGGTCACCCGCGAGGAGCGCATCGGGTCCGAGGCGCGCAGCCGCGGCACGTGGCGGCGCTGGGTGACGCCCGTGTCGGGGTCGGCGATCCGGAAGCTGATGATGCCGAGCTTCGGGTCGGCGGCGAACGCCTGCCGGCACAGCTCGGCGGTGTCCTGGCCGGGCAGCAGGCCGTCGTCGTCCAGGAACAGCAGGATGTCGGCCTCGCGCCCGGCGGGCCCGAACGCCTCGATGCCCACGTTGCGCCCGGCCGGGATGCCGACGTTCTCCGACAGCTCGACGGTGCGCACGGTCAGGCCGGGGACGGCGATCGGCGGCAGCGGGGAGCCGTTGCCGACGACGACGACCTCGATCGGGTCGCCGTCCTGCTTGGCGACGGACTCCAGCAGGGCGCGCAGCTCCGCGGGGCGGTTGCCCATGGTGAGGACAACCGCGCCGACCTTGACTGCAGGAGCGGAGGGAGCGTTCATCGGAGCCTGCTCGACGCGAGGATGGACACCAGGTGCAGCACAGTCTGCAGCACCGCGACGGCGGCGAGCAGGACCACCGCGACACGCGTGAACAGCAGGTCGCCGTGGACGAAGTCCGCGATGCCGGCCACCAGCATCAGCAGCGACGCCTCGACGCCGCCGACCAGCCGGTGGAACTTCAGCGCGGCCGCGGCCTTACGGGCCAGGGCCATGCCCGAGGAGCGGGGCGTGGCCGCCGCGTCCTCGGCGGCCGCCATGCCGCTGCGGGCGCGGGCCACGTCGACCAGGTCCGTCTCCGCCTTGATCAGGATCGCGCCGAGCGCCGCCAGCGTGCCCAGGAAGGCCCACTGCCACTGCGTGGCCGCGCCGTCCCGGTGCAGGACGTCCGCCGCCCGGATGCCGAAGCCGACGAGCAGGGCGGCCTCGGAGAGGTAGTGCCCCACCCGGTCGAGGTAGACGCCGGTCGTGGAGGTGACCTTGCGCCAGCGCGCGAGCTCGCCGTCCACGCAGTCCAGCAGCAGGTACAGCTGGATGAGCAGCGCACCGAGGATCGCCCCGGCCAGGCCCGGGATCACCAGGGCGGCGCCCGCGGCGATGCCGGCCAGGATCATCAGGCCCGTGTACTGGTTGGGCGTGAGCCGGGTGTTCAGCAGGACCCGCGTGCAGCGCAGGGAGATCTCGCGCATGTACAGGCGTCCGGCCCAGTGCTCGCCGCTGCGCCGGTCCTTGAGCCCGCCGGGGTGGACGACCGGGCGGAGTTCAGCTAGTGACGGTTTTGGCATAGTCGGCGTAAGCGTCCCTGATCTGGTCGGTGGAGAGCGCGAGGTGCTCCAGGATCGTGTAGCGGCCGGGGCGGGTCTGCGGCGCGTACTCCACGGCCGCGACGAACTCCTCGGCGCTGAACCCGATCTCCTGCGGCAGCACGGGCAGGCCGTGCCGGCGCAGCACCTCGACCATCAGCGCGGACTCCTCGCGGGCACCGCGCAGGTACATCGCGAAAGCCGCGCCGAGGCCGCACTGCTCGCCGTGGCTGGCCGCCCGCTTGGGGTAGAGCAGGTCGAAGGCGTGGTTGATCTCGTGGCAGGCGCCGGAGGCGGGGCGGCTGTCGCCGGCCACCGACATGGCGATGCCGGTGAGGACCAGGCCCTCGGCCAGCACCTGCAGGAAGCTGTCGTCGCCGACGCCGCCGGGGTGGCGCAGCACGGCCTCGCCGGCCTGCCGGGCCATGGCGGCGGCCAGGCCGTCGATGTCCTCACCGCGCTCGCGGGCGGAGAGCTCCCAGTCCGCCACGGCGGAGATGTTGGAGATCGCGTCGCCGATGCCGGAGCGCACGAAGCGGACCGGGGCCTCACGGATGACGTCGAGGTCGATCACGACGGCGATGGGGTTGGGCACGCCGTAGGAGCCGCGGCCCGCGTCGTTGTCGAGGGTCGCGACCGGCGAGCAGAGCCCGTCGTGCGAGAGGTTCGTGGCCACGGCGACGAGCGGCAGGCCGATGCGCGCGGCGGCGTACTTCGCACAGTCGATGATCTTGCCGCCGCCGAGGCCCACCACGGCGTCGTAGTGGCCGGACTTCATCGCGTCGGCCAGCTGGATGGCGTCGTCCAGCGTGCCGCCGCCCACCTCGTACCACGAGGCGCCGGGCAGCGCCGGGGCGAGCCGCTCGCGCAGCACCGCCCCGGAGCCGCCGCTGATGGCGACGGCCAGCTTGCCGGAGCTGGAGATCCGCTGATCGGCGAGGACGCTCGCCAGATCGTTGAGGGCTCCGGCCCGGATGTCGACGACGACCGGCGAGGGGATGAGCCTCGTCAGTACTGGCACGCGATCCCCCGGCCCTTGGCGAGGTCGTCGTGGTTGTCGATCTCGACCCACTGGACATCGCCGATGGGGGCCACGTCGATCTTGAAGCCGCGGTTGACGAGCTCCTGGTAGCCGTCCTCGTAGTAGAGGTCGGGGTCGCGCTCGAAGGTGACCTTCAGAGCGTCCGCCAGGTCGGCGGCGGCCTCGCCCTCGATCAGGGTGACGCCGATGTACTCACCGGTGGCCTCGGCCGGGTCCATGAGCTTGGTGATGCGCTGGACGCCCTTGTCGGGGTCCACGATGACCTTCATCTCCTCGTCGGCGAGCTGCTTCACCGTGTCGAGGGCGAGGATGATCTTCTGGCCGTTGCCGCGGGCGGCGAGCAGGGTCTTCTCGACGGAGACCGGGTGCACGGTGTCGCCGTTGGCGAGGATCACGCCGTCCTTGAGGGCGTCACGGCCGCACCACAGGGAGTAGGCGTTGTTCCACTCCTCGGCCTTGTCGTTGTCGATCAGGGTGAGGCTCAGGCCGTACTTGGCCTCGAGGGCCTCCTTGCGGACGTACACGGCCTCCTTGCGGTAGCCCACGATGATCGCGACCTCGGTCAGACCGATCTCGGCGAAGTTGGCCAGGGTGAGGTCGAGGATGGTGGTGTCACCATCCACCGGCACCAGGGCCTTGGGCAGAGTGTCGGTGTAGGGACGCAGACGCCGTCCGGCGCCGGCGGCCAGCACGAGGCCGATCATGCGGGTTCTCCTGTTTCGTCGTGTACTGCGGGTGCCCCGGAGGACACCCAGAAGCGGATGCTCTCGCTGAGCACCACGAGGGCGATGGCGGCCGCGAGGACCGTCAGCGCGATGGTGAAACCTCGGCCGTGCCACAGGGCGGCCGCGGTGGTGACCGCCAGGACGCGACCCTCGTGTCCGCCGATCGCCCGCACCAGCCGGTGCGGGGGCGCGCCGGTGCCACCGCGGATGCGGTACACCGTGTCGTAGTGATGGTAGGCGACCGCGGCCACCAGGCCGAAAGCCGCCGGGAGGGCCCCCGGGGCGCCGGACTGGGCGGCCAGGCCCAGGATGATGCCGTACTCCGCGCCCCGGAAGACCGGCGGCACCAGCCAGTCGAGGGGGCCCTTGAGGGGCTGGGCGACGGCGACGCCGGCGAGGATCGCGTAGACCGCGGCCTGCAGGACGGCCCGCCAGGTGCCGCCGCTGCCGGTGACCAGCGGGCCGAGGAGCAGGCTGGCGGCGGCGAGGACGGCCCAGAAGGGGGCGCTGTAGGCCCGGCCGGGCACCGTGCGGCCCAGGCTGCCCGCGGCGATCTCGGCGACCGGGCCGGAGTCGGCCAGGTCGGCCAGCGCCTGCGCGGCGCGGTCCGTGCGCTTGGCCTTACGGGTCAGGGAGCGCAGGACGCGGCCCGCGGTGGTGTAGCAGGCGGCGAAGGCGCAGCCGATCAGCAGCACGTAGAAGACGGTGCGCGGCGTGGTGAGCGCGGTGAGGACCGCGATCAGCGCCCAGCGCTCGCCGATGGGCAGCACGATCATGCGGCGGACCCAGACCGTCCAGCCGACGCTGTCGAGGCGGCCGGAGAGCGCGGCTGTCGGGCTCGTGTTGGCCGTAGCGTCGTGGTTCGCCTCGTTGAAGGAGAAGTCGACGACGTGCCGGCAGGTCATGAGGACCATCGCGCCGAGCGCGAGCGCCCATACGTCGTCGTGGCCGCCGCCGCGGGACGCTCCGAGGGCCAGGCCCGCGTAGAAGGCGTACTCCTTGGCGCGGTCGAAGGTCGCGTCGAGCCAGGCGCCGAGCGTGGAGTACTGCAGCGAGTAGCGGGCGAGCTGGCCGTCGGTGCAGTCCAGGACGAAGGAGAACAGCAGCAGCGCGCCGGCGGCGACGAAGCCGCCCCGGGTGCCGGTCGCCGCGCAGCCGGCCGCGATCAGCGCGGTCAGCAGGGACGCGGTGGTGACCTGGTTGGGGGTGAGGCCGCGGTGGGCGCACCAGCGGGCGAGGTAGCGCGAGTACGGGCTGATGAAGAAGGTGGTGAAGAACCCGTCGCGGGACTTCACGGCGCTGCGCAGCCGTACGGCTTCGTCGTCGACGGCCTCGGTCTCGGCGAGCGCCTTGGCGCGGAGCTCGCCGCCGTCCGGCACGGCTGCGACGAGGATGCCGAGGTCGGGCCGGTGCACGGGCACGCCGTCGGCTTCCAGCCGGGCGGCGAGGGCGCCGGGCAGGCTGCCGGCAGCCGGGGCCGGGCCGGTCTCGCGGAGCGCCGGTCCGGCGCCCTCGCCCGGCGCGGCCCCGGCGGCTCCCGATCGCGCGGAGTCCGGCCCGTCCTGGCCGGACGGACGCTCGGGCTCTTCGGAGTCCGTGGGCTCTCCCGCTCGCGCGGGAGACGCAGGTTCCCCGGCCGCCGGGCGGCCGGCCGTCACCGCGCTCAGCGCGCGCGTCAGGGACGCGCGCGCGTCCGGCTGGACGGTGAGCGCGCCCTCGGTGGCGCCGGCCGGGAAGCGGGGGTCGGTCAGGGCGAGGCGCAGGGCGTGCACATGGCCCACGAAGCGGTGGTCCACCACAGCGACCCGCTCCGTGGCCGGGACGGCGGCCAGCGCCCCGGCGACGTCCGCCGCCACGCGGACGTCGAAGCCGAGGGACCGCAGGTCCTCCTCCAGGGAGGAGCCGGCGGGCGGCGGACCGGTGAGGATGGCGGTCGACAGACGAACTCACTCCTTGCGGCGGGCATGGCCGCTCCGGGGCCGCGGGACGCGGCGGGCGGCGTTCGTACCGGAAGCCCCCGGCGGGGGCCGGCACGTCGGCAGAGGCTATCGGATCACCGGAAGACGCCGTTCACCGCCGGTACGCCTCCGGCAGGTCCGCCATGGAAAGGACGCCCGGGCGGGGCGTCCGGTTCCGGGCCGGGGCGGTCCGGTACCGCCGGACCGCGCCGTCGTGGTGTCCCGCCGTTGCGAGAGTCCGGCGGAGTGCCCGGTCACCGGAATCGAACCCACATCGTGACCCGCCGTCCAGGCGCTAGGGTGCCGGTCATGACATGGCTGATCACAGGCGGTGCCGGGTACATCGGAGCACACGTCGCCCGGGCGATGACACAGGCCGGCGAGCGGGTCGCCGTGCTGGACGACCTGTCCGCGGGCGTGGCCGCGCGGCTGCCCGCGGGCTGCGTGCTGGTGCGGGGCTCGGTGCTGGACCGCGAGCTGCTGGACCGCACTTTCGCGGAGCTGGGCGTGACGGGCATCGTGCACCTGGCGGCGAAGAAGCAGGTCGGGGAGTCGGTGGAGAAGCCGCTCCTCTACTACCGGGAGAACCTGCACGGGCTGACCGTGCTGCTGGAGGCGGCCGTCGCCGCGGGCGTCCGCAGCTTCGTGTACTCCTCCTCCGCCGCCGTCTACGGGATGCCGGATGTGGACCTCGTCACGGAGGACACGCCGTGCGCGCCGATGAACCCGTACGGCGAGACGAAGCTGGCCGGCGAGTGGCTGGTGCGGGCCACCGGGAAGGCGCACGGCCTGTCGACGGCCTGCCTGCGCTACTTCAACGTGGCGGGCGCGGCGGTGCCGGAGCTCGCGGACACCGGGATCTTCAACATCATCCCGATGATGTTCGACCGGCTCACCCGGGGCGAGGCGCCGCGGATCTTCGGCGACGACTACGCCACCCCGGACGGCACCTGCATCCGTGACTACATCCACATCGAGGACCTGGCGACCGCGCACCTCGCGGCGGCCCGCCGGCTGGCCGAGCGCACGGAGCCGGGCGACCTCACGCTGAACGTGGGCACGGGGCGGGGCGTCTCGGTGCGGGAGATGGCCGACCTGATCGCCTCGGTGACCGGCCGCACCGAGCCCGCGCCGCTCGTCGAGCCGCGCCGTCCGGGTGATCCGGCGCGTGTCGTGGCCTCGAACGAGCTGATCGCGAAGGAGCTCGGCTGGAGCCCGGCGCACGACGTGCGCAGCATGGTCGCGTCCGCGTGGGAAGGCTGGTGCCTGCACCACCCGGAGGCCCGGGAGGGCGTTCCGCGGGGCTGACGTCCCCGCACGCAGGGTGATCGCCGCAGGTCGGCGAGATGCACATCTTCGCAGGTCAGAGCACATGACAACGGTGTTCAGTGCCGCGTTGCCCGATACCCCCCACCCGTAGTTCACTGGGTCCCGGCCGGCAGCCGCCGGCCGGACGGGCACCCGTTTTCCGAGGGCGGCATCTCATGGGCGCAGGGCACGATCACGGTCACTCTCACGGGGGACCCCCGCCGGGCACGAGCGGCACGGCCGCGGCGGCCTACAAGGGCCGGCTGCGGATCGCACTGGGCATCACGCTCACGGTGCTCGTGGCGGAGGTCGTGGGCAGCGCGCTGACCGGTTCGCTGGCGCTGCTCGCGGACGCCGGGCACATGGCGACGGACGCCGTCGGGGTGGGCATGGCGCTGGTCGCCATCCACTTCGCGAACCGCCCGTCGAGCGGCCGGCGCACCTACGGGTACGCCCGGGCGGAGATCCTGGCGGCGCTGCTGAACTGCCTGCTGCTGCTCGGCGTGGGCGGGTTCATCCTCTACGAGGCGGTGGGGCGCCTGATGAACCCGACCGAGGTGCCGGGCGGCATGACGGTGGTCTTCGGTCTGGTGGGCGTCGTCGCCAACCTGATCTCCCTGGCGCTGCTGATGCGCGGCCAGAAGGAGAGCCTCAACGTGCGCGGGGCGTTCCTGGAGGTCCTCTCGGACGCGCTGGGCTCGTTCGCGGTGGTGGTCTCCGCAGTGGTGATCATGCTGACGGGGTGGACGCAGGCCGACCCGGTCGCCTCGCTCCTGATCGGCCTGATGATCGTGCCGCGCACGCTGAAGCTGCTGCGGGAGGCGCTGGACGTCCTGCTGGAGGCCGCGCCGAAGGACGTCGACATGGACGCGATCCGGGCGCACATCATGGCGCTGCCGGGCGTGCAGGACCTGCACGACCTCCATGTGTGGACCATCACATCCGGAATGCCGGTGCTCTCCGCCCATGTGGTGGTCGACCACCTGGCGCTGGATTCCGTCGGGCACGAAAAAATCCTCCACGACCTGCAGGGCTGCCTCGGCGAGCACTTCGACGTGGAGCACTGCACCTTCCAGCTGGAGCCCGGCGGCCATGCGGAGCACGAGGCGAAGCTCTGTCATTGACGCCCCGGCCCGGTACGGCAGACTTGAGGGCCGAAGACCGACAACGAGGATGGTCAATGCCGATCACACCAGCCAATGGCCTCTCCGCCGACACCGCAGCGGTTCCCGCTCCGGAGGGCTCAGCCGAACCGATCATGCTGGAGCTGGTCGACGAGGACGGCAGAACCATCGGCACGGCGGAGAAGCTCTCCGCCCACATCGCTCCCGGCAAGCTGCACCGGGCGTTCTCGGTCTTCCTCTTCGACGACGCGGGCCGGCTGCTGCTGCAGCGGCGGGCGCTGGAGAAGTACCACTCCCCCGGCGTGTGGTCGAACACGTGCTGCGGTCACCCGTATCCGGGCGAGCCCCCGTTCGTGGCGGCGGCGCGCCGCACGGGCGAGGAGCTGGGGCTCGCACCCGCGCTGATGCGCGAGGCCGGCACCGTGCGCTACAACCACCCCGACCCGGACTCGGGCCTGGTGGAGCAGGAGTACAACCACCTCTTCGTGGGAATCGTGCGGGCCGAGCCGCGCCCGGCCCCGCAGGAGATCGCGGAGACCGCGTTCGTGACCCCGGCCGAGCTGGAGGAGCTGCGGGCGCGCTACCCGTTCTCGGCGTGGTTCATGACCGTGCTGGACGCGGCGCGGCCCGCGGTGCGCGAGGTCACCGGGGACGCGGCGGGCTGGTAGGCCCGCCGGCGGGCGCGGGGAGCGGCAGGGCGGCCCAGACCACCTTGCCTCCGCTCGCGGTGTGCTCGACGTCGCACATGCCTCCGGCCTCCGCGGAGATGGCCTGGACGAGCAGCAGCCCGCGGCCGCCGATGCGCTCGTCGTCCGCCTCCAGTGGCTTGGGCCGGTACGGGTGGTCGTCCTCGACGGCCACCCGTACCCAGTGGCGGCCGATGGAGACCTCCACGGCGACCTCGGGCGAGAGCAGGGCCGCGTGCTGCACGGCGTTGGTGACCAGCTCCGAGACGATCAGCAGGAGCCCCTGCAGCAGGTCGTCGCAGAGCGGCACGCGCTGGTGGCGGAGGAGGTCGCGGACGGCGTGCCTCGCCCGCGGTACGGAGGAGTGCAGCGCGGGAGCGGTGAAGCGCCAGGCGCCGTCGAACTCGACCGGGCTCCGGGGTGGGGCGTGCCCGCGGTCGGGCGGGACGCTCCCGAGGATTTCCATGTCCGATACCAACCCCTCACCATGGTCGACCGCACCCATGAGTGTTGGGAAGATGAGGGTCCTACCGGCGAGCTGACCGCAAATCACCGTCTATCGACGGAGTTTGACCGGGTGCGTATGCCAGGGTCACTCACGCGACTGATCCTGGCCACCCTGTTCCGCGTTCCCTGAGCAACCCGGAGTTAGGTATTCCGAGGGAGGGCCCGGATAGCATCCGGCGCATGGAGCCCGCACTTCACCTGGACGTCGCCGGTGGCACCGCCACGGTCCGCATCGCCAACCCCGCCAAGCGCAACGCCATGACCACGGACATGTGGCGGTCCCTCCCCGGGCTGCTGGAGCGGTGCGCCGCCGACCCGGCCGTCCGGGTGCTGGTGCTCACCGGCGAGGGCGGCACGTTCTGCGCGGGCGCCGACATCTCCTCGCTGACCGAGGGCGCCGACCGCTCGCGGGACCTCGCGATCGCGGCCGAGGAGGCCCTCGCCGCCTTCCCCAAGCCCACGCTCGCCGCCGTGCGCGGCTTCTGCGTGGGCGGCGGCTGCCAGCTCGCCGCCGCGTGCGACCTGCGGTTCGCGTCCGACGACGCGTCCTTCGGGGTGACCCCGGCGAAGCTCGGGATCGTCTACGGGGCCTCCTCCACCCGCCGGCTGGTGGAGCTGACCGGCCCGGCCACGGCCAAGTACCTGCTCTTCTCGGGCGAACTGATCGACGCCGCGCGGGCCCTGCGGACGGGCCTCGTGGACGAGGTCTGGCCGCAGGAGGCGCTGGACCGGCGGGTCGCGGAGTTCGCCCGGGTGCTGGCCTCGCGGTCGCAGCTGACGCAGGCCTCGGCGAAGGAGTTCGCCGCGGGGCCCGCCGGTCCGGGCCGGGTCGCGCACTGGGCGGAGCAGGAGCGTGCGGGCGGCGACACGGCGGAGGGCGTCGCCGCGTTTCTGGAGCGGCGGCAGCCGCGGTTCGCGTGGACGGTGGGCGAGCCCACCACGGACGGGCGGCCGGACCCCCGTACCGGCCTTCCCGTCGCCGGCCGCTGATCGCGGCACCGGACGGGCGGTGGTCAGTCGGCTGCGGGCCGTCCGTGGCCGGTCGCGCCCGCGCGGCGGAGCCGCAGATCAACACCGCCCCGCGCCCCTTGTGGGGCGCGGTTCCCTGCAGGCTCCCGCGAGCCCGCTCAGCTGCCCTGGGGCTTCACCAGCTGCGAGAGGTCCGTGTTCCGCCACTCGGCTACGAGGTCGGCCGGGGCCTTGTCCGGGGAGCCCGCGTCGTAGGGCGGCTGCGGGTCGTACTCGATGAGCAGTTGGACGGACTGGGCGGCACGGTCGCCCGCGACCCGGCCCGCGAGCGCGAGGGCCATGTCGATGCCGGAGGAGACGCCGGCAGCGGTGACGTACTTGCCGTCGAAGACGACGCGCTCCCCCGTGGCCTCGACGCCGTACGCGGCGAGCTGTTCCAGCATCAGCCAGTGCGACGTGGCGCGACGGCCCGTCAGAAGCCCGGCTGCGGCCAGGAGCAGGGAACCGGTGCACACCGACGTCGTCCAGGTGGTGGTGCGGTCGACGTGCCGCAGCCACTCGGCGACGGGCCCCGGGCCCAGTTGGCCGCTCGGGTCGGCCCCGCCGGGCACGACGACGATGTCCGGGCTCGTGACCTCGGCGAGGGATGCCTCGGCGACCAGGGAGAGGCTGCCCCTCTCGTTGGGGACGGGCCCCGGGCGCTCGGCGACGAGCACGGTCTCGGCGCCGGGGAGGGCACCCAGGGTGTCGAACGGGCCGACGGCGTCGAGGGCGGTGAAGCCGGGGTAGAGCAGGACGGCGATCTGCACGGTGGTCCTCGTTTCGTTCGGTGGCGGCCGCGGCCGGTCAGGCCGCGGTCAGCGGACGGAAGCGGCGGCGGTACTCGGCGGGTGAGGTGCCCAGGGCGCGGACGAAGGCGCGGCGCATGGCCTCGGGCGTGCCGTAACCGCAGGCGCGCGAGACCTCCTCGACGCCGTCGCCGGTGTCCTCCAGCTGCCGGCGCGCGGCCTCCAGGCGGACCCGGTCCACGTAGCGGCCCGGCGTCATGCCGGTCTCACTGTGGAAGGCGCGGGCGAAGTGCCGCGGGGAGAGGTCCGCGCGGGCGGCGAGCGCTTCGACGGACAGGTCGGCCGCGGGGTTCTCGACGATCCAGTGCTGGACGTCGCGCAGCCGCGGGCGGCTCGCGGTCTGGGCCGCGAGCGGGGCGCTGAACTGGGTCTGGTTGCCGGGGCGACGCAGGAAGACGACGAGGTTGCGGGCGACGGCGAGCGCCGGTTCGCGGCCCAGGTCGTCCTCGACGAGGGCGAGCGCGAGGTCGATGCCGGCGGTGACGCCGGCCGAGGTGACGACCTTCCCGTCGCGCACGTAGATGGGATCGGGCTCCACGCGCACGGAGGGGAAGCGCGCGGCGAGGGCGGCGCAGAACGCCCAGTGGGTCGTCGCGCGGCGGCCCTCCAGCAGGCCGGCGGCGGCGAGCAGGAAGGACCCCGTGCACACCGACACCACGCGCTCCGCGCGCGGCGCGTGCTCGCGCAGCCAGGCGACGAGGCGGGGGTCGGGGGTGCGCGTGCCCTCGCCGCCCGGCACGAGCAGGGTGTGTGCGGCGGGGGCGTCGTGCAGCGCGGAGTCGGGCGTGACGCGCAGGCCGCTGCTGGTGCGCACGGGACCGCCGTCGAGGGTGGCGGTGTGCACGCGGTACGTGCCGGGGTCGCCGGTCCACTGCCGCGCTCCGGCGAACACTTCGGCGGGGCCCGTGAAGTCGAGGCTCTGGACCTCGTCAAACAGGACGATCAGCACGGTGCGGCGCTGGGTGCGGCGGTGCGTCATGCTCACCATGCTGATCGCCCGGTCATGTGTCCGCAATGACGAAGACCCCACCTTTCCTGCCATCGCCGCAGGGTGCGGGGCACCGCCCTTCCCGCCGTACCGACCAGTCGGTAGCGTGCGGCATATGACTTCTCTCAACGGGTCCCTGCCGGAGCGTGCCGCCCGCCGCTGTCAGCAGCCCCTCAACACCCTGCACGCCACCGTGTACTTCTCGCCCGAGATCGTGCGGGAGATGGGCGCCCTGGGGATCGAGGACTTCCCCGCGGTCAACATCGCCGGGCGGACGGCCGCGTTCGGGCGCGTCGGCGCGGGCCCTGTCACGGCCGCGTTCTACAACTACAAGCACGAGCGGGTCGCCCAGCACCTCCCGGGCGTCTGGGACATCGCCGCCCCGCAGGACGTCCTCGCCGCGCGGCTGCGCGCGGCCGACGGCACGCTGCGCCGCCTGCTCGGCGAGGACGCGGTCGCCTCCCCGGAGATGGCCGAGGCCGCGGAGCTCGCCGTGCGCGCCACCGAGGGCTGCTGCCGCGGCGGCCGGCCCCTGTACTCCGCCCACGCCGACCTGCCCGTGCCCGAGACCCCCCACCTCGCGCTCTGGCACGCCTCCACGCTGCTGCGCGAGCACCGCGGCGACGGTCACGTCATGGCGCTCGTAAGGGCGGGCCTCGACCCGGTCGAGGCGCTCCTCAGCCACAGCGCCACCGGCGGCGGCATGAGCGACAAGTGGCTCGTCCGGACGCGCGGCTGGTCCGTGGAAGAGCTGAACGCCGGCCGGGAACGGCTGCGGGCGCGCGGGCTGCTGAACGGGGCCGGCGAACTGACGGGGGCGGGCAACGCGCTGCGCGACGAGCTGGAGGCGGAGACGGACCGCCTCGACGCCGCGCCGTACGAGCACCTGGGCGCGGCGGGCGTGGAGCGCCTCACCGAGCTGGGCAAGGCCTTCGCCGCGGCCGCGGTGGCGGCGGGCGCGTTCCCGGCCGACCTCCTCGGCAACGGCTGAGCCGGAACCGGCGCCGAAACGCAGGGCGCCGCGCGGCTCGGGCGCGGCGCTGTCGGCGGCACCTGCCACAATGCAGTCCGCAGCCCGAAGAGAAAGCGGAGCGTGATCGTGACGGCAATTGGTGCGTCGCCCGGGGCGTCGATCGAAGGCAGGATCGCCGAGGAGCTCGGCGTGCGGGAGCGGCAGGTGAAGGCCGCGGTCGACTTGCTCGACGGCGGTTCGACCGTGCCGTTCATCGCCCGCTACCGCAAGGAAGCCACCGAGATGCTCGACGACGCGCAGCTGCGCACCGTCGAGGAGCGGCTGAGGTACCTGCGCGAGCTGGAGGAGCGCCGCACGGCGGTCCTGGAGTCCGTGCGCTCCCAGGGCAAGCTGGACGAGGCGCTGGAGGCGCGCATCCGCGCCGCCGACTCCAAGGCCCGGCTGGAGGACATCTACCTGCCCTTCAAGCCCAAGCGGCGCACGAAGGCGCAGATCGCGCGGGAGGCCGGCCTGGAGCCGCTGGCGGACGGCCTGCTCGCCGACCCCGGCACCGATCCGCTCGCCGCGGCCGCCGCCTTCGCCGGTGCGGACAAGGGCGTCGCGGACGCCGCCGCCGCGCTGGAAGGTGCCCGGGCCATCCTCACCGAGCGCTTCGGCGAGGACGCCGACCTGACCGGCGAGCTGCGCGAGCGCATGTGGACGCGCGGGCGCGTCGCCGCGAAGGTCCGCGAGGGCAAGGAGGAGGAGGGCGCGAAGTTCGCCGACTACTTCGACTTCGCCGAGCCCTTCACCGAGCTGCCCTCGCACCGGGTGCTCGCCATGCTGCGCGGCGAGAAGGAAGAGATCCTCGACCTCACCCTGGATCCGGAGCCGGCGGACGAGGCGCCCGCGGGCCCCAGCTCGTACGAGCAGATGATTGCCCAGCGCTTCGGCATCGCGGACCGGGGCCGGCCGGCGGACAAGTGGCTGGGCGACACCGTGCGCTGGGCCTGGCGCACGCGCGTCCTCGTCCACCTCGGCATCGACCTGCGGCTGCGGCTGCGCCAGGCCGCCGAGGACGAGGCCGTCCGCGTCTTCGCGGCGAACCTGCGCGACCTGCTGCTCGCCGCGCCGGCCGGCACCCGCGCCACGATGGGTCTCGACCCCGGTTTCCGCACGGGTGTGAAGGTCGCGGTCGTGGACGCCACGGGCAAGGTCGCCGCCACCGAGACGATCTACCCGCACGTCCCGCAGAACAAGTGGGACGCCTCGCTCGCCGCGCTGGCCCGGCTCGCCCGGGAGCACGGCGTCGAGCTCGTCGCCATCGGCAACGGCACGGCCTCCCGCGAGACGGACCGGCTGGCGGCCGACCTGATCTCCCGTCACCCGGAGCTGAAGCTCACCAAGGTGATGGTCTCCGAGGCCGGCGCCTCGGTCTACTCCGCCTCCGCCTTCGCCTCCCAGGAGCTGCCCGGGCTGGACGTCTCGCTGCGCGGCGCGGTCTCCATCGCCCGGCGTCTGCAGGACCCGCTCGCCGAGCTCGTCAAGATCGACCCCAAGTCGATCGGCGTCGGCCAGTACCAGCACGACCTGTCCGAGGTGAAGCTGTCGCGCTCGCTGGACGCGGTCGTCGAGGACTGCGTCAACGGCGTCGGCGTCGACGTCAACACCGCGTCCGCGCCGCTGCTCGCACGCGTCTCCGGCATCAGCTCCGGCCTCGCCGAGAACATCGTCTCCCACCGCGACGCGAACGGTCCGTTCCGGTCCCGCCGGGCGCTGAAGGACGTGGCCCGGCTGGGCCCCAAGGCGTACGAGCAGTGCGCGGGCTTCCTGCGCATCCGCGGCGGGGACGACCCGCTGGACGCCTCCAGCGTCCACCCGGAGGCCTACCCCGTGGTGCGGAAGATGGTGAAGGGCACCGGCGGCGAGGTCGCCTCCCTCATCGGCAACACCTCCGTGCTGCGCTCCCTGCGGCCCGGCGACTTCGTCGACGCGACGTTCGGTCTGCCGACGGTCACCGACATCCTGCGCGAGCTGGAGAAGCCCGGCCGCGACCCGCGGCCCGCGTTCAAGACGGCGAGCTTCAAGGAAGGCGTCGAGAAGATCGGCGACCTGCAGCCGGGGATGATCCTGGAAGGCGTCGTCACCAACGTGGCCGCGTTCGGGGCGTTCGTGGACGTCGGTGTCCACCAGGACGGGCTGGTGCACGTGTCGGCCATGTCCCGGACGTTCGTGAAGGACCCGCGGGACGTCGTCAAGCCGGGTGACATCGTGCGGGTCAAGGTCATGGACGTCGACATCCCGCGCAAGCGGATCTCGCTGACGCTGCGGCTTGACGACGACGCGGCGTCGCCGTCCGGCGGGGGCGAGGGGCGCCAGCGCCCCGAGCGGGGTTCCGAGCGCGGATCCGAGCGCGGCGAGCGTCCGCGCCAGGAACGGGGTTCCGAGCGCGGCTCCGGCCGCCGGGGAGCGGGCACGCCCCAGCAGCGACGCGGCGGCCCCCGCGAGGCGGCTCCGCCGGTGAACGACGCGATGGCGGAGGCCTTGCGCCGCGCCGGCTTGCGGTAGCCGCTTACGTACGGGGTCCGGTGGCTTGCCCATTCCGCCGGACCCTCACCGTCGTGGTGACTCGGCGTTGCGGCGGGCATTCTTCTCGCGTGCTCGCCCCGCTGTAAGGCGCCGGTGCGGCGCCACCCTCTTCCGCCGCACCGGCGAGGAGCCACCACGTGGCAGACCCGGCGGTGCCAAGCCGGGCCACGGCCCGACGCCGACCGGGCCATCGGCACCCCCGGCCGTACATTCCGCCGGACCCTCGCCGTCGTGGCACCTCAGCGCTGCGGCGGGCATTTTTCACCAAAGCACGGCACGGTGAGGCTCCGCCCGCCGGTCGTGGCAGGCCCCCTTCTTCCGCCGCAACGGCGATAAGCCACCATGTGGCGAACCGGCGGTGCCAGGCCGGGTCGGCGGGCAGGCTCTTTCCGCCGCAGCGGCGCGCAACCCCGACGTGGTTGGCCGGCGGTGCCCAGCCGAGCTGCAGGGCCGTCAGTCCGCTCCCTCTCCGGAGGAGAAGCGCGGGACCGGCGCCCCGTACAGCCACGCGTTCAGCAGGGGACGCAGCGGACGGTCCGTCATTCCCTCCGCGTGGGACACGAAGCGTTCCGTGTCCCCCGTCCCGCCCCGGTGCGCCGCGTGCCACGTCCGCAGGGTGCGGAAGAAGCAGTCGTCGCCGACGGCGAGCCGCAGGGCGTGGAGGGTGCACGCGCCGCGTACGTAGATCCGGTCGTCGAAGAGCTGCCGCGGGCCGGGGTCGGCGATGCACAGGTCCTGCCCGCGGCAGGCGAGGTCGTGGCGGGCCGCCCGGGCGAGCGTGTCCGCGTCGTCCTCGCCGAGGTGTTCGGACCACAGCCACTCCGCGTAGGTGGCGAAGCCCTCGTTGAGCCAGATGTGCCGCCAGTCGGCGACGCCGGCGCTGTTGCCGAACCACTGGTGGGCGAGTTCGTGGGCGACGAGGGTCTCGGAGCCGCGCCGGCCGTCGACGTGGTTGCGGCCGAAGACGGACAGGGTCTGGTTCTCGACGGGCGCGGCGAGCTCCGCGTCGACGACGACGGCGCCGTAGGTCTCGAACGGGTAGGGGCCGAACCAGCCGCTGAAGGCGCGGAGCATGCACGGCTGCCGGGCCAGGTCGTGGCGGGCCTGTTCGGCGAGGTGGGCGGGGTAGGCGTTGCGGAAGGTGCCGCGGGTGTCGTGGGTGAAGCGGCCGGTGCAGACGGCCGCGAGGTAGGAGGCCATGGGCCCGGGGTGGTGGTAGGTCCAGGAGGTGGAGTCCCGGGTCTCCCGGCGTTCCTGGAGGGTGCCGTTGGCCAGGACGTCGTGGCCGCGAGGCACGGTGACGGTGAAGGTGTAGGCGGCCTTGTCGTCGGGGCGGTCGTTGCAGGGGAACCAGGACGGGGCGCCGACCGGCTGGGAGGCGACGAGGGTGCCGCCGTGGTCGTCCCCCGTGCGGTCCCAGCCGATGGGCCCGAACGGCGTGCGGACGGGCCCGGGCCTGCCGCCGTAGTGGACGTCGGCGACGAACGTCTCTCCGGCGGCGAGGGGCCGCGGGGCGGCGAGCACCGCCTTGCCGCCGTGCTGGTGCACGGTGACGGGCTGCCCGTCCAGGTACGCGGCGCGCACCTTCAGCCGGGCGAGGTCGAGGGTGATGCGGCCGGTGCGCTCGTTGGCTACGGCCCGGATGCGGGCGTGGCCGTTGAGCCGGGCCCGGCCGGGGTCGTAGCCGAGCGTCAGGTCGTAGGCGAGGGTGCGGTGGCCGTCGGAGCCGTTGCGGGGGAAGTAGCGCGGGCCGCCGCCCTGCCGGGCGGCGGTGTCGGCGGCGGTCGCGGTCAGCGGGAGGCCCGCCGCGGCCCCGAACAGGGCGCGGCGGCTGCAGCGGAGACGCTCCCACAGGGTCATGCGACGCTCCCGGGCGGAACAACGGCGCCCCCGGCGGAACCCGTGACGGCTCCGGCGGTGCACAGGGCGGCCGCGGCGGAACGCGCGGTGCTCCCCCGGTGCCGTCCGGCGCCGTCCCCGCCCCCCGGGAGGGGATCCGCGCCCGCGATCGGGTTGCCGGCCCAGCGGGTGCCGGCCGGGACGGTCTCGCCGCGCATGACCAGGGAGGCCGGGGCGAGGGAGACGCCCGCGCCGACGGTGCTGCCGGGCAGGACGATGCCGTGCGGGCCGAGGGACGCGCCGGCGTCGAGGCGCACGGCGTCCATGCGCATGATCCGGTCGTGGAAGAGGTGGGTCTGCAGGACGCAGCCGCGGCCCACGGTGACGCCGTCGCCGAGGGAGACGAGGTCGGTCTCGGGCAGCCAGTGCGTGTCGCACCAGACGCCGCGGCCTATGCGGGCCCCGAGGCTGCGCAGCCACCAGTTGAGAACGGGCGTGCCGGTGAACGGGCCGGCCAGCCAGGGCACGGCGAGGGTCTCGACGAAGGTGTCGTAGAGCTCGTTGCGCCAGACGAACGAGGACCACAGGGGTTGCTCGCCGGCGGTGAAGCGGCCCACGAGGAGCCATTTGGCGGCGGTGGTGGTCAGGCCGGCGGCGAGGCCGGCGGCCAGCAGCAGCGGGGCGCCCACCGCGGCGGCGAAGAGCAGGCCGCCGGTGTCGAGGGCGTCCTGCTCGGCGAGGAAGACGAGTTCCGCGAGGGCGAATCCGGCCATCAGCGGGAGCACGCGGCACAGTTCGACGGCGGCGCGGGCGGCCACGAGGCGGCGCGGCGGCTCGAAGGTGCGGTGCGCGTCGGCGGCGGCCGCCTTGCGCGGCAGGGGCATCGCGGGGCGGCCGAGCCAGGAGCTGCCGGGTTCGCTGTGCTCGGGCGCGTCGGAGAGGACGCCGATCAGGGCGTGGTCGGGCACGCTGCGGCCGGGGCCGACGATGCCGGAGTTGCCGACGAAGGCGCGCCGGCCGATGTGCGCGGTGCCCAGGCGGAGCCGGCCGCCGCGCAGTTCGTACGGGGCGACGAGCGTGTCGTCGGCGAGGAAGGCCCCGTCGTCGACGGTGAGGAGGGAGGGCAGGGGAAGGACGGTCGAGATTTCGGCGCGCCGGCCGACGCGGGCTCCCAGCAGGCGCAGCCACACGGGCGTGGCGAGGCTCGCGTAGAGCGGGAAGAGGCCGGCCCGGGCGCCGTCCAGGAGCCGGGTGACGAGCCAGGCCCGCCAGGCGACGGCGCCCCACGCGGGGTGGTCGCCGGGCCGGATGCCGCGGCCGAGCAGCCGGACGGCGCCGGCGAGGAGAAGGGCCCAGGACAGGCTGCCGGCGACGGTGAGCACCGGGACGGCGGCGAGCAGGGTGAGCGACACGGACAGCAGGGTGGTGCAGTCCTTGACGAGGTAGTAGGTGCCGACGAGCGCGGGCAGGGCGGCGAGGAAGGGCAGGACGGGCAGGGCGGCCAGCGTGAGGGCGTAGGCGGCCTTCGCCCGGAGGGACGGGAGCGCGGGGCCCCCGGCCGGTACGGGTTCGGCGCGGCCGGCGCTGCGGGCCGGCGAGCCCTCCCACCGCTCCCCCGCCGCGGCGTGGCCGTCCAGGCAGGCTCCGGGCGCGAGTTCGGCGCCGGGGTGGAGGACCGCTCCGGGCATCATCGTGCTGCGGTGGCCCGCGCGGGCTCCGGCGCCGAGGGTGACGCGGCCGATGTGCAGGTCGTCGCCGTCGAGCCACCAGCCGGAGATGTCGGCCTCGGGCTCCACGGAGCAGCCTTCGGCGAGCGTGGCGAGGCCGGTGACGGGCGGCATGGTGTGCAGGGCGACGCCGCGGCCGGTCGTGCAGCCGAGGGCCCGTGCGTACCGGGCGGCCCACGGGGTGCCCAGGAGCGCCGGGACCCCGAAGGAGGCGACGGTGCGTTCGGCGGTCCAGAGCCGGAGGTGGACGCGGCCGCCGCGGCGGTACGTGCCGGGCTCGATGCCGCGGGTCAGCAGGCGTGCGGCCGTGGCGCCGACGGCGAGCCGGGCGGGGGCGCTGAGCAGGACGAGCCAGCCGGCCAGGACCAGCCACCAGGAGGTGTGCGGGGCCCACTGCCGGGGTGCCAGCAGGCCGAGGACGTCGTCGGCGGCGGCGAGGGCGACGAGCCCGCGCAGCCCGGCTATGCCGAACAGGGCGGTCTGCACGAGGATCTGGGCCGCGCCGGCGCGTCTGCGCACGGGGCGGACGGTGCGTTCGGCCGCGCCCTCCGGCGGGGCGGGGGTGGCGAGGGAGTCGAGGTGCGCGGCCATGTCGCGCAGGACGGGGTGGCGGTAGAGGCCGGCCACGGAGACGCCGGGGTGGTGCTCGCGCAGGGCGGAGGCCATGCGGGCGGCGGTGAGGCTGGTGCCGCCGAGGGCGGTGAAGTCGGAGCCGGCGGCGGGCCGGGTGCCGAGGTGGAGCTCCCACAGGTCGGCGAGGCGGGCGGCCGTGCCGTGGAGTTCGCCGCCGTCCGGTTCGCCGCCGGTCCCGCCCGGTTCGGGCGGCGGCCAGGGCAGGGCGTCGCGGTCGACCTTGCCGGAGGTGCGGGTGGGCAGGTCGCCGAGCTCGGTGAGGACGGGCACGAGTGCGGCGGGCAGCCGCTCGGCCAGCAGCGCTCTGGCCTCCTCGCGCCGGTAGGAGGCGTCCGGCACGACGTAGCCGACGAGGATGTGCCCGCCTGCGGGCGTGCTCCGTACGGCCGCGGCCGCTCCGCGCACGCCCGGCAGGGCGCCGAGCGCGGCGTCGATCTCGCCGAGTTCGACGCGCCGCCCGCCGAGCTTGATCTGGTCGTCGGCGCGGCCCGCGAAGACCAGGCCCTCGGGGTCGGCCCGGACGAGGTCGCCGGTGCGGTAGGAGCGCGGGTCGCCGAGGGCGGGCGAGGGGCGGAAGCGGTCGGCGTCCTTGACGGGGTCGAGGTAGCGGGCGTTCCCCGCGCCGGCGACGACGAGTTCGCCCTCGGCGCCGTACGGCACCGCTTCCCCGGCCTCGTCGACGACGGCCAGCCGCCAGCCGGCCAGGGGCAGTCCGATGCGTACGGGTTCGCCGGGCAGCAGGCGCGCGGCGCAGGCGACGACGGTGGTCTCGGTGGGGCCGTAGGTGTTCCACATCTCGCGGCCGGGCGCGGCGAAGCGGGAGACGAGCGCCGCGGGGCACGCCTCGCCGCCGACGATCAGCAGGCGCACCTGGTCGAGGGTCTCCGGGGGCCAGAGCGCGGCCAGGGTGGGCACGGTGGAGACGACGGTGATGCCGCGCTCGGCGAGCCAGGGCCCGAGTTCGTGGCCGGCGCGGACGAGGGAACGGGGGGCGGGGACGAGGCAGGCGCCGTGCCGCCAGGCCAGCCACATCTCCTCGCAGGAGGCGTCGAAGGCCACGGACAGGCCGGCCAGCACCCGGTCGCCGGGGCCGAGGGGCGCGTCCTGGAGGAACAGCCCGGCCTCGGCGTCCACGAAGGCGGCGGCGCTGCGGTGGGTGACGGCGACGCCCTTGGGGGCGCCGGTGGAGCCGGAGGTGAAGATGATCCAGGCGTCGTCGCCGGGGCGGACGGGACGGGGTCCTGCCGCCGGCGGCAGCTGGGGCCGGGTGCCCGTGGGCGAGAGGCGGCCGCCGGGGCCGAGGACGGCGGCGACGCCGGCCTCGCCGAAGACGGTGGCGGCGCGCTCGTCGGGGTCGTCGGCGTCGACGGGCACGTAGGCGGCCCCGCAGCGCAGGACCGCGAGGATCGAAAGGTAGAGCTCGGCGGTGCCGGAGGGGACGCGGACGCCCACGCGGTCGCCGGGGCCGATGCCGGCGCGGTGCAGGAACGCGGCGCGGCGGGCGACCTCGTCGCACAGGGCCCGGTAGCTGAGGACCTCCCCGGCGGCGTCGAGGGCGGGGGCGCCGGGGTGACGCGCCGCGGTGGCGTCGAGGATGTCGAGCAGGGTGCGCGGCGGGGCCGGCGGGGTGCCTCCGTAGAGCGCCCGGGTTCTGTGCGGGGTGCCGGGTACGGAGACGGTGGGGTGGGACATCGGGGCGGCCTCACTTGATGCCGTGGTGCGGTGGTGGGTGCGGGCGTCCTGTGGACGTCCGCACCCACAGACGGCGGCTCGCGCGGGGCCGGTTCGTATCCCTGAGTAACATTCCGTAAATCGAACAGAGTCCGTACGGCCCGGGAAACCGTGACGTCCCGGCCGCCGCACGGCTTTTACGGCCGGCAGGTCAGCCTGGACGGCCGTGCTCTTGGGAAAGGTTTGGCCTGGGCCTGGGGTTGTTTTCGGACACTCCTGCGGGGCAACGGGGCGTCAGAGCTCCGTGAGGTGCCCCTCGGAGACCTCGATGCGGCGGGTCGTGTGGACCGCGTCCAGCATCCGGCGGTCGTGCGTGACCAGGAGCAGCGTGCCGTTGTACGAGGCGAGCGCCGACTCCAGCTGCTCGATGGCCGGCAGGTCCAGGTGGTTCGTGGGCTCGTCCAGGACCAGGAGGTTCACGCCGCGGGCCTGGAGCAGGGCCAGTGCCGAGCGCGTCCGCTCCCCCGGCGAGAGGGTGGCGGCCGGGCGCAGCACGTGGTCGGCCTTCAGGCCGAATTTCGCCAGCAGCGTGCGCACGTCGGCGGGGGCGAGCTCGGGGACGGCCGCGCCGAAGGCCTCCAGGAGCGCCTCCGTGCCGAAGAAGAGGGCGCGCGCCTGGTCGACCTCGCCGACGACGACGCCCGGGCCGAGCGCGGCGTGCCCGGCGTCGAGCGGCAGCCGGCCGAGGAGCGCGGCGAGGAGCGTGGACTTGCCGGAGCCGTTGGCGCCGGTGACGGCGATGCGGTCGGCCCAGTCGACCTGGAGGTCGGCGGGGCCGAAGGCGAAGGAGCCGCGGCGCACCTCGGCGCCGCGCAGGGTGGCCACGACAGCGCCGGAGCGCGGGGCCGCGGCGATCTCCATGCGCAGCTCCCACTCCTTGCGGGGCTCCTCGACGACATCCAGCCGCTCGATGAGCCGCTCGGTCTGCCGGGCCTTGGCGGCCTGCTTCTCGGTGGCCTCGCTGCGGAACTTGCGGCCGATCTTGTCGTTGTCGGTGGCCTTGCGGCGGGCGTTCTTGACGCCCTTCTCCATCCAGTTGCGCTGGGTCCTGGCGCGGGCCTCCAGCCCGGCCCGGGTGTCGGCGTAGCCCTCGTAGGCCTCGCGGGCGTGCCGGCGGACGGTCTCGCGCTCCTCCAGATAGGCGGCGTAGCCGCCGCCGTAGAGGCGGATCTCCTGCTGGGCGAGGTCGAGCTCCAGGACCTTCGTCACGGTGCGGGTGAGGAACTCGCGGTCGTGGCTGACGACGACGGTGCCGGCGCGGAGCCCGGTGACGAAGGACTCCAGGCGGGCCAGCCCGTCGAGGTCGAGGTCGTTGGTGGGCTCGTCCAGGAGGAAGACGTCGTAGCGGCTCAGCAGCAGGGAGGCGAGCCCGGCGCGGGCGGCCTGCCCTCCGGAGAGGCTGGTCATGGGCCGGTCGAGGCCCACGGCGAGGCCGAGGGTGGCGGCGACCTCCTCGGCGCGCTCGTCCAGGTCGGCCCCGCCCAGTCCGAGCCAGCGGTCCAGGCTCGCGGCGTACGCGTCGTCGGCGCCGGGGGCGCCCTCCACGAGCGCCTGGGTGGCCGCGTCGAGGTCGGCCTGGGCCTGCGCGACGCCGGTCCGGCGGGCCAGGAAGGCCCGCACGCTCTCCCCGGGCCGCCGGTCCGGCTCCTGCGGCAGGTGCCCGACGGTGGCCGTGGGCGGGCTGAGGGAGATCCCGCCCTCCTCGGCCCGGCCCAGCCCCGCGAGCAGCCGCAGGAGGGTCGATTTCCCCGCGCCGTTGGCCCCGACGAGGCCGATGACGTCACCGGGCGCGACGACGAGGTCGAGCCCGGAGAAGAGGGTGCGGTCGCCGTGTCCGGCGGCCAGGTTCTTGGCGACGAGGGTGGCACTCATATCCCGTCGACTCTAACCGGCGATGCGGGTGCTTCCGTACCGGTTTTCGGGGAGGGCGCCGGGGAGGCGGCGGGGGCGCTGCCCGAACGAGCGAACAATTCGCGGGACCGGCCGCGTGCCCGCGTCCGCTGGGGCAGCATGCCGGCTATGAACGCAGGTCGGAACGGTCCTCCTCTGGTCAGGTGCCCGCACTGCCGCAACGCGATGTGGTGGGACGTGACGTACCCGTACAAGCCGACGTGGTACTGCTCCGTGTGCGGTTTCCCGTCGGACCGGCAGCGCAGCGCCCACGCCGCTCCGCCGCGGTGCCCGGAGGGATGTGCGAGCGCCGTGATCCAGACCGGCGACGACGGAACCCGGACGTTCGTCTGCCACCGCAAATAGGAAGCCGGCGACCGACTGCGGAGCCCTGTCGCCCGGTCCTACAGTGACCGCATGGCGACCGAAGGGGACGACCGGGCACGGCGGCATGTGTTCGGTGACGACGCCGAGCAGTACGACTCGGCGCGGCCGGGCTATCCGGGCCGGCTGGTCGAGGACGTCCTGGGCTTCGCCGCCCTTCCCGCGGGCGCGCCCGCCGTCGAGGTCGGCGCCGGGACCGGCAAGGCGACGCTCGCCTTCGCCGCGCGCGGCACCCCGGTGACCTGCGTCGAGCCGGACGCGCGGATGGCGCGGGTGCTGCGGCGCCGCTGCACGGGGATGCCGCACGTCGCCGTCGAGGTCGCCGACTTCGAGACCTGGCGCCCGGACCGGCCCTACGGGCTGCTGTACTGCGCCCAGGCCTGGCACTGGGTGGACCCGGCGGTGCGGTGGGCACGGGCGAGGACGGCCCTGCGGCCGGGCGGGGCGGTGGCCCTCTTCTGGAACCACTGGCACCTGGAGGACCGCCGCCTGGCCGGGCGGTTGACGGCCCTCCACGCCCGGCACGGGCTGGACGTACCGCCCTACACCATCCTCGACCCGCGCCCCCGCCCGGCCCGGCTCGGCCCGCAGGCGCGGCAGTGGCGCGAGATGGAGGCGGACGGCGGCTTCGCCGGCATGGAGCACCGGCTGTACGAATCGGCGCACGAACGCTCCCCGTCCGGGCTGATCGAGCTGCTCGCCTCCTTCTCCGGCTACCGGGCGCTCCCGGCGGCGGTGCGCGAACGGCTCCTGCGGGACGCGGCCCGGGTCGTGGAGGAGGACGGCGGAAGTCCCGGGGTGAGGGTGACGAGCAGCCTGTTCCTGGCGCGGAGCCGGGCCTGACACCGGGCGGTGTCCGGTGCCGGGCCTGACACCGGGCGGGTCCGGTGCCGGGCCTGACACCGGGCGGGTCCGGTGCCGGGCCCGGCCCGGGCGGGGTTCCGGCAGTGCCTACGGCACGTGCACCAGCGACGGCACGCCCAGCCCGCGTGGTGCCGTGGGCTTGGTGTGCCCGCCGCCCGATGTGGCGCGGGCGAAGGCCCCGTAGCCGCCGACGAGCGGCAGGCTCGCCGAGGTGTCGTGGAGGTCCACCGTGACGTGCGGGGTGGTGGAGGCGGGTTCGATGAGGCCCGCGTCGGTGCCGGCGACGATCAGGGCCAGGCGGTGGCCCGCCGGGACGACGTGATCGGTGGCGGCGAGGTCGAGCGTCATGGCGTAGGGCTCGCCGGGGGTCAGGGGGCCGCCCTTGCCCGAGCCGTCCCAGTGGCCGAGGTCGGCCCAGCCGCGGCTGAAGACGGTGTGGCCGACCTGGGCCTTCGACGCCTCGGTGCGCTTGTAGCAGGCGCTGTCACCGGTGGTGCCGCTGCCCCAGCAGGTGCGGTCGGCCAGCGTGCGGATGCCCTCGCCGGAGGCCGCGTAGTCGCGGATGGTGGCGGGCCCGAGGTCCACGAGGACGGCGGACAGGTGGGCGGAGGAGGTGGACGGGGTGACGGTCAGGCTCACCGTCGACGAGCCGGAGAGCCGCAGCTCTCGGGTGAGCGGCGGGGTGACGAAACCGGCCTTGCCGGGCGTGGGCTTGTCGATGTCCGTGGCCCAGTTGCTCTCGTTCAGCTTCGGGTCGTCGGTGAACGCGGCGGTGGCGCCCTGCGGCGCGGGCTTCAGACCGAGCGTGCCGACGCCCGCGACGGGTCCGGCGGCCGGGCGCAGCGTGGTCGTACGGGTGCCGGCCGGCGGCCAGGCGCGGTCGGTGGACCACTGGTCGGGGGCGCGCTCGACGTCGGCCACGGGCTCGCGCTCGATGCCGTTGTCGTAGCCGAGGAGGTAGTGGTCGAACCAGCGGTGGAGGGTGGTCACCCAGGCCTCGCGGCGGAAGTCGAACGGGTCGACGTGGCCGGTCTGGGAGAGCCAGACCTTGCGCTCGACGCCGTTCTCCGCGAGGGCGTCCCACCACTGGCCGAAGTGCTTGGTTCGTACATTGAGGTCCTGCATGCCGTGGACGGCGAAGACGCTGGCGCGCACGTTCCCGGCGTCCTTGACGTAGTCGCGGTCCTCCCACAGGGGGGTCTGATCGCCGTTGCGCGGGGCGCCCTCCACGAGCGCGCGCTGTACGGCCTGGCAGCGGCCGCGGGCCTCCGGGCTCTCGATGCCGTTGGAGAGACCGTCAGGCCCGCCGTCGTAGAGGGCCGCGCCCTGGGCGAAGTAGTAGTCGTACCAGGAGCTGATGGCGCCGATGGGGACGATGGTCTTCAGGCCTTCGACGCCCGTCGCGGCGACGCCGTTGGCGATCGTGCCGTCGTAGCTCTTGCCGATCATCCCGACGGCCCCGGTGGTCCAGCCGGCCGTTGCCGCGCCGGTCCCGCCGCGCGTGGTGTAGCCGCGCGCCCGGCCGTTCAGCCAGTCGACGACGGCCTTGGCGGACTGGATGTCGGACCGGCCGCCGATGTCGACGCATCCGTCGGAGCGGTTGGTCCCCGCGAGGTCGACCAGGACGACGGCGTAGCCGCGCGGTACGAAGTAGTTGTCGTAGTAGAGCGGGAACTGGACCGGCCGGCCCTGTGCGTCGTACGTCTTCTTCTGGCTCTCGTTGCCGCGGCCGCAGCACGAGTAGTACGGGCTGGCGTCCATGATGACGGGGACGCGCCTGCCCTGCTCCGCCGCCTCCCGCGGCCGGATGATGTCCACGGCGACCCGGTCGTTCCGGCCGTCGCCGTCGGCGTCGACCCGGGTGTCGACCCAGACGGATTCGCGGACGGCGCGGTCGTACGAATAGACCGGTGCGCTCTCTCCGCGGCGTGCCGGGGCGGCCTGCGCGCCGCCCGGCGGCGACACGAGAACCGTCAACAGGGCGGCCACGGCCGCCAGTACGAGTGAAGCCCAGGGTATGCGGGAAACCCGCCGGTGTCTGATCACGGCCGGACCGTAACGCCGCCGGGGCCGGAAACAGAAGGGGTGAAGGCGGCTTCAGGAGTTGACGGCCGTCCCGCCTCATGACGCGCACATGTCGATCACATGTCGGAAGGCGCCATGGACATACCCGCGTGGTTGGTGAGTACATAGGCTTCGAGTGATCGTTCTCCTCTACGAGTTGGAGTGTTTCGTGCGTCAGAGACTCATCGTTCCGAGCACGGCCGCTGCCGCCTTCCTGCTGCTCGCGGTCCCGGCCTCGGCGGCGGACGCCACGCCCGGCGCCCCCGGTGCCGGGGACTCGTACTACCCGGACGCCGGCAACGGCGGCTACGACGTCTCCCACTACGACCTGCGGCTGAAGTACCAGCCGAAGACGGACCGGCTGGAGGGCACGGCGACCCTGCTCGCCACCCCCACCCAGGCACTGTCCCGCTTCAACCTCGACTTCACGCTCGACGTGAGCGAGGTCCTGGTGGGCGGCAAGAAGGCGGCGCACAAGCTGACCGGCGCCCACGAGCTGGAGATCACGCCCGCCGGGCCGCTGGAGAAGGGCAAGCCCGTCAGCGTCGTGGTCCGCTACAGCGGCGTCCCCTCCGCCGTGAAGATCAACGGCTATTCGGCGTGGAAGCGCACCCCCGACGGCGGGGTCGTCGCCCAGGAGCCGGAGTCGGCGGCCTGGTGGTTCCCGAGCAATGACCACCCCACCGACAAGGCCACGTACGACATCTCCGTGTCCGTGCCGGACGACGTCCAGGCCATCAGCAACGGCGTCCTCGCCTCCCAGTCCTCCAAGCTCGGCTGGACGCGCTACAACTGGCGCTCCACCAAGCCCCAGGCCAGCTATCTGACGACCCTCGCCGTCGGCAAGTTCGACATCACCACGGACACGACGGCGAGCGGCCTGCCCGTCGTCAACGCCTACAGCAAGGACCTCGGCGACAACCTCTCCTCGGCCAAGGCCAGCATCGAGCGCACCGCCGAGATCACCGACTGGGAGAGCACGGTCTTCGGCCCGTACCCCTTCACCGCCGTCGGCGGGTACGTGCCGAACGTGACGTCCTCCTACGCCCTGGAGACCCAGACCAGGCCCTTCTACAGCCCCTCGTCGTTCGCGAGCGGCGCCAACCAGTCGATCGTCGTGCACGAGCTCGCCCACCAGTGGTTCGGTGACAGCGTCTCCGTCAAGGACTGGCGCGACATCTGGGTGAACGAGGGCTTCGCCACGTACGCCCAGTGGCTGTGGTCGGAGAAGGAGGGCGAGGGCACCGCCCAGGAGCTCGCCGAGTACGTCTACAACAGCCTCCCCGCCGACAACGCCTTCTGGAAGGTCAAGCCGGGCGACCCGGGCGCGGACCGGCAGTTCGACCGCGCCGTCTACAACCGCGGGGCCGTCGCCCTGCAGGCGCTGCGCAACACCGTCGGGGACAAGACGTTCTTCTCGATCCTCAAGCAGTGGCCTACGGAGAACCGTTACGGCAACGCCTCCGTGCAGGACTTCGTGAAGTTCGCCGAGAAGGCCTCCGGCAAGCAGCTCGCACCGCTCTTCGACACGTGGCTGTTCCAGCCGTCGAAGCCGGCCACGCTGCCGGCTCCCGCCGCGGACGGCGGGGCCGCCAAGGCCAGGAAGTCCGTGACGTCCGGACTCATTCCGCCCAAGTCCTGGAAGCAGATCCAGGAGGCGGAGCGCGCCCACCGGCACTGACCGCGCTCGCGGCCCCGCCCCGTGCGCATCGCGCGGGGCGGGGCCGCTGCCGGTTTCACGGCACCGGTGGCACAGCAATACTGTTCGACACCGACGGGTGCGGAACAGAGAGCGAGGTGCCGCCCATGGCCACGGAGGCGGAGACGGGGACCGGCGAACCGGCCCTGACGGTGGACGAACTGGCCGCCCGGGCCGGGGTGACCGTGCGGACCGTGCGCTTCTACAGCAGCCGCGGGCTGCTGCCGCCGCCCGAGCTCGGCCCCCGCCGGGTCGGGCGCTACGGGCCCGGCCACCTCTCCCGGCTCGCCCTCATCGAGGAACTCCAGCACCAGGGCCTCACCCTCGCCGCCATCGAGCGCTACCTCAACCGGCTCCCCGAAGGCCTCAGCGCCCACGACCTTGCCATCCATCGCGCCCTCGTGGCCTCCTGGATGCCCGACGAGGCCGAGGACACCAGCCGGGAGGAGCTGGAGCGGCGGGCGGGCCGCGCCCTGACCGAGGAGGACGTCGACCGGCTCGCCGCGATGAACATCCTGGAACGGGACGGCTCCGGCGACGGCTTCCGGGTCGACCCCGGCCTCCTCCACCTCGGCGTCCGGCTGCTGGACGTGCCGATCGCACCGGAAGCGATCCTCGCCGCCCGGACGGTGCTCCTGGAACACGCCCGTGCCGCCGCACGGGAACTGTCGCGGCTCTTCCGCGACGAGGTCGAGACGCGGACCCCGGACGTCGCGGCGATGAAGTCCCTGTCGGCCCACATGCAACCGCTCGTCATCCAGGCACTGGTCACGGCGTTCCAGCGTTCCCTGAACGAGGAGCTGCGGGCGGCGTACGGGGACGCCTCGGCGGCGGGCTGACAGCCGCGGTGGCCGGCGGTGCGGGCTGCCGTGGCCCGCGGCCGGTTCGGCACCGCCGGACATGTCCGTGGTGGCTGCTCGTCATTGCGGCGGAAAATTCCTGTTGCCGGCAACTGTTCGTTGCCGGCAAGGAACTGCCGCCGCCGCGGCGATCGACCCCCGCGGCGGCGACCGGCGGTGCCGGACCGGCCGGCAGGGTCAGAACCGCTCCCCCCGCTCCGCCTTGTCCAGCAGCAGAGCCGACGGCTCGAACCGTTCGCCGTACGTCGCCGCCAGCTCCCGCGCCCGCGTCACGAAGCCCCGCAGGCCGCCCTCGTAGCCGTTGATGTACTGCAGGGCGCCGCCCGTCCAGCCGGGGAAGCCGATGCCGAGGATGGAGCCGATGTTGGCGTCGGCGACGGACGTCAGGACGCCTTCCTCCAGGCAGCGGACCGTGTCCAGCGCCTCGGAGAACAGCATCCGCTCCTTCATGTCCTCGAAGGGGACGGCCGCGTCCGTCCGCGTGAAGTGCTCGCGCAGCCCCGGCCACAGCCCGGCCCGCTTGCCGTCCGCGTAGTCGTAGAAGCCGGCGCCCCCGCTGCGGCCCGTGCGGCCGAACTCCTCGACCATGCGGTCGATGACCGCGTCCGCGGGGTGCGGCGTCCACGTCCCGCCGTCCGCCTCCACCGCGCGCCGGGTCTCCTCGCGGATCTTCCGGGGCAGGGTGAGGGTCAGCTCGTCCATGAGGGAGAGCACCTTCGCCGGGTAGCCGGCCTGCGCGGCGGCCTGTTCGACGGAGGCGGGGTCGGCGCCCTCGCCGATCATGGCCACGCCCTCGTTGATGAACCGGCCGATGACGCGCGAGGTGAAGAAGCCGCGCGAGTCGTTGACGACGATGGGTGTCTTGCGGATCTGCCGGACGAGGTCGAACGCGCGGGCGAGCGCCTCGTCGCCGGTGCGCTCCCCCTTGATGATCTCGACGAGCGGCATCTTGTCGACGGGCGAGAAGAAGTGCAGGCCGACGAAGTCCGTGGGCCGCTCGACACCCTCGGCGAGAAGGGTGATCGGCAGCGTGGAGGTGTTGGAGCACAGCAGCGCGTCGGGCGCGACGACCTGCTGGATCTCCTGGAAGACCTTCTGCTTGAGCGCGGGGTCCTCGAAGACCGCCTCGATGACGGCGTCGCACCCGGCGAGGGCGGCGACGTCCGCGGTGGGGGTGATGCGGGCGAGCAGGGCGTCCCGCTTCTCCTCCGTGGTGCGGCCCTTGGCGAGCGCCTTGGCCAGCAGGCCCTCGGAGTAGGCCTTGCCCTTGCGCGCGGCCTCTTCCGACACGTCCTTGAGGACGACGTCGATGCCGGCCCTGGCGCAGGCGTAGGCGATGCCCGCGCCCATCATGCCGGCGCCGAGGACGGCGACCTTCCGTACTTGGCGGGGGGCCACGCCCTGCGGGCGGCTGGCACCGGAGTTGACGGCCTGGAGGTCGAAGAAGAACGCCTGGATCATGTTCTTCGAGGTCTGCCCGACGACCAGCTCCGTGAAGTAGCGGGCCTCGATGACCTGCGCGGTCTCGAAGTCGACCTGGGAGCCCTCGACCGCGGCGGCCAGGATGTTGCGCGGGGCCGGGTAGGGCGCGCCGCCGAGCTGCTTGCGCAGGTTGGCGGGGAAGGCCGGCAGGTTGGCGGCGAAGCGGGGGCTGGCCGGCGTGCCGCCGGGGATCTTGTAGCCCTTGACGTCCCAGGGCTGCTGCGACGCGGGGTGCGCGTCGATGAAGGCCCGGGCCTTGGCCAGGAGTTCATCGCGGTCGGCGGCCACCTCGTGGACGAGCCCGGCCTCCAGGGCGCGCCGTGCGTCGTACTGCGTGCCCTGGAGCAGCACCTTCAGCAGCGCGTCGGTGATGCCGAGGAGCCGTACCGTACGGGTGACGCCGCCGCCTCCGGGCAGCAGGCCGAGGGTGACCTCGGGAAGGCCGATCTTCGTGCCGGGGGCGTCGAGCGCGATGCGGTGGTGGCAGGCGAGGGCGATCTCGTAGCCGCCGCCGAGAGCCGCGCCATTGACGGCGGCGACGACGGGCACGCCGAGGGTCTCGATGCGGCGCAGGTCGCGCTTCATGGTCATGCCCGCCTCGAAGACGCGCTGCGCGTCGGCGGGGGTCGCGGCGATCAGCTCGCGCAGGTCGCCGCCGGCGAAGAAGGACTTCTTCGCGGAGGTGAAGACGACACCGCGGACCGTGTCCTTCTCGGCCTCCAGGCGGTCCGCGACCGCGGTGAGGGAAGCCTTGAAGGCCTGGTTCATGGTGTTGGCGGACTGGGTGGGGTCGTCGAGGGTGAGGGTGACGATGCCGTCCGCGTCGCGGTCGTAGCGGATGGTGGATGCGGTCATGTCCGGGGCTCCGTGATGTGTGGCGTGACGGGAAGGGGCGGGACCGGGGAATGCCGGCCGGTCGCGCCTACACCCGTTCCACCACCGTCGCGACCCCCATGCCGCCGCCCACGCAGAGGGTGACCAGGCCGTACCGCCCGTCCCGGCGTTCGAGTTCGTCGATGACGGTGCCCAGCAGCATGGCGCCGGTGGCCCCGAGCGGGTGGCCGAGGGCGATGGCGCCGCCGTTGACGTTGATCTTGTCGAGGCCGGTGCCCATCTCGCGGGCGAAGTGCAGCACGACGGCCGAGAAGGCCTCGTTGACCTCGATGAGGTCGATGTCGTCGATGGTCAGGCCCGCCTTGGCGAGCGCCTTGCGGGAGGCGGGGGCCGGGCCGGTGAGCATGATGGTGGGGTCGGAGCCGGAGACGGCCGCGGAGACGATGCGGGCGCGCGGGGTCAGGCCGTAGCGCTCGCCGGTCTGGCGGTTGCCGATGGCGACGAGGGAGGCGCCGTCGACGATGCCGGAGGAGTTGCCGGCGTGGTGCACGTGGTCGATCTTCTCGACCCAGTGGTACTGCTGCAGGGCCACGGCGTCGAAGCCGCCCGCCTCGCCGATCGCAGCGAAGGAGGGCTTGAGCCCGGCCAGGGTCTCGACGGTGGTGCCGGGGCGGGGGTGCTCGTCCCGGTCGAGGACGACGAGGCCGCTGCGGTCGCGCACGGGGACCACGGAGCGGTCGAAGCGGCCGTCCTTCCAGGCGGCGGCCGCGTTCTCCTGCGAGCGGGCGGCGAAGGCGTCCACGTCGGCGCGGGTGAAGCCGCCGAGGGTCGCGATGAGGTCGGCGCCGATGCCCTGGGGCACGAAGTTGACGTCGAGGTTGGTCATGGGGTCGTTGAACCAGGCGCCGCCGTCGGAGCCCATCGGCACCCGGGACATCGACTCCACGCCGCCGGCGAGGACGAGGTCCTCCCAGCCGGAGCGGACCTTGGCGGCGGCCAGGTTGACGGCCTCCAGGCCGGAGGCACAGAAGCGGTTCTCCTGGACGCCGGCGACGGTGTCGGGCAGCCCGGCGGCGATGGCCGAGATCCGGGCGATGTCGGAGCCCTGGTCGCCCAGGGGGCTCACGACGCCGAGCACGATGTCGTCGATCGCGGCCGGGTCCAGGCCGGGGAGGCGGCGCCGGAGCTCGTGGATGAGGCCGACGACGAGGTCGACGGGCTTGGTGCCGTGCAGGGCGCCGTTGGCCTTGCCGCGGCCGCGCGGGGTGCGGATCGCGTCGTATACGTACGCTTCGGTGCTCAAGGTCGTGGGCCTTTCGGGGCGGGGCGGTGGCGGGAGCGGCCGGTGGGGCCGCCCGGGGGCGGATCAGGAGAGCAGGGAACGGCCGATGATCTCCTTCATGATCTCGGTGGTGCCGCCGTAGATCGTCTGGATCCGGCCGTCGGTGAACGCCTTCGCGACCGGGTACTCGCTCATGTACCCGTACCCGCCGTGGAGTTGCAGGCAGCGGTCGGCGACGCGCTTCTGCAGCTCCGTCGCCCACCACTTGGCCATGGAGGCGTGCACGGCGTCGAGCGTGCCGGCCGCGTGGTCGGTGATGCAGCGGTCCAGGAACGCGCGGGTCACGGCGCACTCGGTGGCCATCTCGGCGATCTCGAAGCGGACGTGCTGCAGCCTGGCGAGCGGGCGGCCGAACGCCTCGCGCTCCTTGACGTAGGCGGTGGTGATCTCCAGGAGGTGCTCGGCGGCGGCGATCCCGGCCACGGCGATGTTCATCCGCTCCTGGGCGAGGTTGGTCATCAGGTGGACGAAGCCGCCGTGGAGCTCGCCGAGGAGGTTCTCCTTGGGCACGCGGACGTCGTGGAAGAACAGCTCGGCGGTGTCCTGCGCCTTCTGCCCGATCTTGTCGAGGTTGCGGCCGCGCTCGAAGCCCGCCATGCCGCGCTCGACGACGAGCAGGCTCAGGCCCTTGGCCCCGCCCTCGGGCGTCGTGCGCGCCACGACGACCACGAGGTCGGCGAGGATGCCGTTGGAGATGAAGGTCTTGGAGCCGTTGAGGAGCCAGTGGTCGCCGCGGTCCTCGGCGGAGGTGCGGATGCCCTGCAGGTCGGAGCCGGCGCCGGGCTCCGTCATCGCTACGGCGGTGATGATCTCGCCCGTGCAGAAGCCGGGCAGCCAGCGGCGCTTCTGCTCCTCGGTGGCGAGGGCCGTCAGATAGGGCCCGACGATGTCGTTGTGCAGCCCGACGGCGAGTCCGGCGGCGCCGGCGCGGGTGAACTCCTCGGTGAGCACCGCGCTGTAGCGGAAGTCGGCGGTGCCCCCGCCGCCGTACTCCTCGGGCACGGCGAGCCCGAGCAGGCCCTGACGGCCCGCCGCCCGCCACGCCTCGCGCGAGACGATGCCGTCGCGCTCCCACTGCGCGTAGTGCGGGGCGACCTCCTTGGTGAGGAAGGTGCGGACCGTCCCGCGGAAGGCTTCGTGGTCGGCGGTGAAGATCTGGCGCTTCATCTGTGCGGGCCCTTCCGGAGGGAGTCGAGGCCGGGGACGTCCCAGTCCCGCGCCACTTCGGCGGTGTCCGCGCCGGGCCGGGCGGGCGGGCGTCGTACGGAGCCTGGGGTTTCGGAGAAGCGCGGGGCGGGGGCGGGCTGGGTGAGGCCCTCGTGCTCGACGAAGGTGCCGCGGGCGGCGAGGTGGGGGTGGGCGGGTGCCTCGCGCAGCGACAGCACGGGGGCGACGCAGGCGTCCGAGCCGTCGAAGACGGCCGTCCACTCGGCGCGGGTGCGCTCCCGGAAGCGGGCGGCGATGGCGGCGCGCAGCTCGCCCCAGCGGGCGGGGTCCTCGCGGGCGGGGGCCGTCTCCGGCAGGCCGAGGAGCTCCATGAACTGCACGTAGAACCGCTGTTCCAGCGCGCCGACCGCCATGTGGCCGCCGTCGGCCGTCTCGTACGTGCCGTAGAAGGGGGAACCGCCGTCGAAGAAGTTGGCCTCGCGCCGGTCCTGCCAGGCGCCGGCCGCCAGCATGCCGTGGAGGAGCGCGGTCAGGTGCGCGGTGCCGTCGACGATGGCGGCGTCGACGACCTGCCCGGCGCCGCCGGCGCGGGCGTGGTGGAGGGCGGCGAGGACGCCGACGACGAGGTAGAGGGCACCGCCGCCGAAGTCGCCGAGGAGGTTGGCGGGGAAGGCGGGCGGGCCGTCGGCCGGGCCGGACAGGCCGAGGGCGCCGGTGACGGCGATGTACGCGATGTCGTGGCCGGCGGTGTCGGCGAGGGGGCCGTGCTGACCCCAGCCGGTCATCCGCCCGTACACGAGGCGGGGGTTGCGGGCGAGGCACGCGTCGGGGCCGACGCCGAGCCGCTCGGCGACGCCGGGGCGGTAGCCCTCGATCAGCACGTCGGCGCGGGCGGCGAGGCCGAGGACCGCGCGCCGGCCGTCCTCGGTCTTGAGGTCGGCCGTCACCGAGCGCTTGTTGCGGTTGGTGACGTCGCGGGAGGGGGCGATGTGCAGGCCCGGGCCGCCGGGCCGGTCCACGCGGACGACGTCCGCCCCGAGGTCGGCCAGCAGCATGGCGGCGAACGGGCCCGGCCCGATGCCTGCGAGTTCGACCACGCGCACGCCCTGCAGCGGACCGCCGGCCGTCCCGGTCATCCGGACCCCCTGTGCGTCGGTGACACGACCCTGTGACATGACCCTCGTGGCACCGCCCCTGCGGCACCACGTCTGTGACACAACTGCTGTAACACTCGCGATGTTAAGAACAGGTTCCAGTTTTCACAAGACCTCGCCTCAACGGGCGTCGAGCTCCGCGACGAGCCGCTTCGGGGCGATGGTCCGGTAGCTCTCCTCCACCCAGTCGCACAGCATGTCCGCCGGGGCGCTCTCCCCGGTGAGCGGGACCGAGACCCAGCCGTGTCTGCCGAGGCCGTACGCCGTGGGCGTCGCACCGGGGACGGCCAGGGCGTGGCCGTGCACCTCCTCGTCCTTGAGCTTGACCGAGATGCCCGGTGACTCGCTGTTCCCCTCGGCACCGAGGAAGACGAAGATCTTCTTGTTGACCTTGACGACGGCGCTCTCCTCCCAGGGGAACTCCTCGACGGCGCCGGGCAGTGAGAGCGCGAATTCCCTGACCTTCGCGCGGGCCTTGAGGGGGACGGACAGGGCCATGGGTGCCTCCGGAAATGTGCGCGTGCGCCGCGTTGCTGTGTTGCCTCGTTGTTGCTGTGTTGCCTCGTTGCCCGTACACGCTAGCCCGCGGGTCTGACATCGCCCGGGATCACACGGACGGGATCACAGCAGCCCGGCCTCCGCCAGGTGGTGCCGCACGGCGTCCACGGCTGTGCCGGGCAAGGGGCGCTGCGGCACGGCCGTCGCCGGGCAGTCGATGACGCCGAGCAGGTGCAGGGCGGCCTTGAAGCCGCCCAGGGCGGACGCGGTCGGGCCCATGTCGCCGTGGCCGCCCGACTCGGCCAGCGCGAACAGGGCCGCGAGCCGGTCCTGTTCGGCGGCCGCCTCGGCCCAGCGGCCGGCCCGGGCGTGCTCGTACAGCCGTACGTAGCCGGCCGGATCCACGTTGCCCAGTCCGGGAACGACGCCGTGAGCACCCGCCAGCAACGCCGCGTCGACCGCCAGTTCGGACCCGGTCAGGACGGCGAAGGCGCCGTCCAGGCCGCGGCGGCGCAGCCCGACGAGGAGCCGGCGCAGCGCGCCGAGGTCGCCGCTGCTGTCCTTGAGCCCGGCGGCGGTCCCGTCCTCGGCCAGGGCGAGGACGGTCGCGGCGTCCAGCTTGGTGTGGACGCACTGCGGGATGTCGTACGCGAGGAGCGGTAGTCCGCCACCCTCACGGATGCGGCGGAAGTGGTCGCGGACCTCCACCGGGTGGGTGGTCACGTAGAAGGGCGCGGTGGCCACGAGCGCGTCCGCGCCCAGCGCGGCGGCCGCGCGCGCGTGGTCCAGGACGCGGGCGGTGGTCATGTCGATGACCCCGGCGAGGACGGGCACCCGGCCGGCGACCGCGTCGACGGCGGCCCGCAGCGCGGTGCGCCGCTGGGCGTCGCTCAGGCAAGCGGTCTCCCCGCTGGACCCGAGAACGAACACGCCGTGCGCGCCGGCCGCGAGCACGTGCTCCACGAGGGACCCCAGCGAGCGGGTGTCGACCTCGCCCGACGGGGTCAGGGGCGTGCAGAGCGGCGGGACGACACCCGACAGGGGAACGGGCAGGCCCATGGCGACCGCCTTTCCGGCGCGATGCGGTGCGCCGAGCCTTCGGAAGGGGCGAGCCCAGTATGTCGGCGCGGTGCCCCGCCGTGGGGCCGCTCCGCCGTCAGGGCGGGGCGCGCGCCCGCTCCTTCAGCCCGCCACCAGCCCCTTCAGCGCGCGGCGGCACAGGGCGTCCGCGGCCCGCGTCGTCTCCGGGAGGCGGTAGGCGGGCGCCAGGGCGAGGGTGTGGGCAGTGGCGTTGTCGAGGCTCGTGCGGTGGCCGACCGAGACGAAGACCGGTTTGACGCCGGGCCGGGTGCGCAGGGCGCGGCCCACTTCCTCGTCGCCGTCGAGGAGGGGCGAGGTGTCGCCCCGGTGGGGCCCGGGGGCGTCGTGGCGGAAGGTGAAGGGGTTCTTGGCGACGCCGATCGTGGGCAGGCCCGTGACGACGCCGAGGTGGCTGGCGAGGCCGAAGCGGCGGGGGTGGGCGAGCCCGTAGCCGTCGCAGACGACCAGGCCGGGGGTGACGCGGAGGCGGTCCAGGGCGGCGAGCACGGTGGGGATCTCGCGGAAGGCGAGCAGCCCGGGGACGTACGGGAAGGCGACCCGGCCGACCGCGGTCGCCTCCTCCACGACCTGCAGGGTGGCCGTGTCCAGGGCGACGGCGGCGGCCACGACGACGTCCCGCTCGTCGTCGTAGGCGACGTCGACGCCGACGGCCACGAGGGGCTCGCCGGGCGGCGGCCCGGGCTCGCCGAGGACGACGCGGCCGCGCAACTCGTCCTGGAGGGCGGCCGCTTCCGCCTCGGTCGTGGGCCAGCCGGGGGGTACGCCGACGGGTTCTGTCTGTTCTGCTGCGCTCATTGTGCGGCCACCGTACCCGGCCCGTAGGCTGGCGATCATGTTCGTACTGGAGCTGACCTACATCGCGCCGATCGAGCGCATCGACGCCGCCCTCCCCGAGCACGTCGCCTGGCTGGACGCGCACTACGCGTCCGGGGTCTTCATCGCCTCCGGGCGCAAGGTGCCGCGCGACGGGGGCGTCATCCTCGCCCTCGGGGACGACCGGAAGAAGATCGAGGAGATCACGAAGAGCGACCCGTTCACCGTGGCGGGGGTGTGCGAGTACACGATCACCGAGTTCATCCCGACGAAGACGGCCCCCGCCCTGGAGGCCTACCGGCAGGAACTGCCGTCCTGACCGCGGTCACTTTCCTGACCGTGCGGTGAGCCGGGCCAGCCTGCCCTTCTCCCCCGCGGCCCAGCAGCCTCCGTCCGGCGCGCAGTCCACGGTGTCGTACGAGCCGGTGCCGAAGCCGCGCCAGGTGCGGCCGCCGTCCGTGGTGACGTCGCTGCCCGTGGGCCCGACGGCGAGCGCCGTGGTGCGGCTGCGGGGCAGCCAGGCGACGCCGGAGCGGTAGGCGCCCGGCGGCCGGGCGGCCGCGGCCCAGGTCGCGCCGCCGTCGCCGCTGACGGCCGCGGCCCGCCCGGACGGCTGCCCGGTGCGGTAGTCGCCGCCGACGGCCAGCCCGTGCGCCCGGTCGCGGAAGGCCAGGCCGAAGACGCCGCGTGCGGGGTCGCCGGCCGGTACGGGCGTGCCGGTGACGGTCCAGGTGCGGCCGCGGTCGGCGGAGTGCAGGACGCGGGAGGACGCGGCGCCGCCGGTGGCGATCCAGGCGTCGCGGCCGCCGGTCCGGCCGCGGGCGGTCACCACGCACTGGCCGCTCGCCGCGAACGCCGCCTCGCCGGGGAGCGCCGCCGGCATGCCCGCGGCGGGCAGGAGGCGCCAGCTACGGCCGCCGTCGCCGGTCGCGAGGACGCGGAACCTGCCGTCCACGGGGTCGCCGAGCGCGATGCCGTGGCGCGCGTCGAAGAAGGCCAGGCAGTCGTAGAACGCCTTCGGGTCGGCGTTACGGAAGGTCTCCGTCCAGGTGGTGCCGCCGTCGTCGGTGCGGAAGACCCGGGAGGCCTCGCCCTCACCGATGGCCAGAACGACGGCGCGCCGCGCGTCGAACGCCTCCACGTCGCGGAACTCGAGGGCGCCGGCGCCGGGCGGCGAGACGTTTCGCCAGCTGCGGCCGGCGTCGCGGGTGAGCAGGACCGTGCCCTTCGTGCCCGCGGCCCAGGCGGTGGTCCGGCTGACAGCCGCGAGGCCCCTGAAGCGGGCGTCGCTGCCGCTGTCCAGGCTCTCCCACGCGGGGGCCTTGCCGGCGGCTTGGGCGGGGGTTGCCACGGGGGCCTTGCCGGCGGCTTGCGCAGGGGCTGCCGCGGTGCCCGCGAGCGCGAGTGCGGTGCCGCACAGGGCGGCGGCGATGGTGCGTAACGTCGTCAGAGTCCGTCTCATGGCGGCGCAAGGTAGCACCTGCGGGGCGGGGGTTCACCGGTTGCGGCGGAGTCCGGCACCGGGTCGGCTCCGCCGGGGTTACGCGGGGATTCCTGCCGCCCGCCGCCGGGAGGCTCTCAGCTGCGGCGAAGTCCGGCACTGCCGGACGACACCGTCGTGGTTGCGCGTTGTTGCGGCGGAGGATTCCTGCCGGCTGCCGCCGGGAGGCTCTCAGCTGCGACTCCGGCACTGTCGGGCGACACCGTCGTGGTTACGCGCCGTTGCGGCGGGAGATTTCTACCGGCTCCAGGCGGGGAAGCTCGGCCCCCACGCACCGGTTTGCGCCGCCGCCGCAGACGCGAAGCCCTCGGCGGGGGTTCACCGGCTGCGGCGAAATCCGGCACCGCCGGTCAGCGCCTTCGTGGTTGCGCGCCGTGGCGGCAGAGGCATTCTGTGGGCCGCGGGCCATCGAGGCGGGCGCATCCGCCCGCCGATGCGGCGACGCCACCGGCCGAAGGCCGCCCCGGCCGGGGGTCCGGGGGTTGCCCCCGGGAATTGCAGTCATCCTTTCGGCCGGGGCCGGAATGGCTGGACGGGCGATCCGCCGCTCCCCCGCCCGCGCCTAGCGTGAAGCGCATGACGCCGACGACGCCGACGCCCATGCCGTTCGCCCCCGCCCGAAGCGCACCCCCGAGCCGGCGTCGCCGCCGGGGCTGGCTGCTGGCCGGGCTGTGCGGGCTGTGGCTGCTGGAGGGCCGGGTGCTGTCCCGGGGGGCGGTCTACCCGGGGCAGACCGCTGCCCACCACGCCCACCTCGTGGTGTGGGCCGCCGGGCTGCTGGTCGTCATGTGCGTGCTGCCGTGGGCGCCGCTCGCCCTGCGGGCCGCGGCGGCCGTGGGCGTGTCCTGGACGGCGACCGGGTACCTGATGGCGGCCGGCCTGCACCTGCCCGTCTGGGGGCTGACGGAGAGCGCCGCCCTGCTCGTCCTGCTCGCCCTGGTGGCGTGGCGGGCGCCGGTGCGGGCCGCCGTGCCGGCGGGCGTCGCCCTGGCCGCCGGGGTCCTGGTGGCCCCGGTGCGCGACATGGAGGTGCCGGGCACGGCCGTCGTCGTCTACGCCCTCGTCGTCGCCGGGGTGACCTCGGCCGGCCTGTGCCTGCGCTACCGTGACGCCGAGCGCGCCCGGGCCGTGGCCGCCGCGCGCGACGCGGAGCGCCTGGAGCTCGCCGGCGAGCTGCAGGACTTCGTCGCCCACCACGTCGCCGCGATGACCCTGCTGGCCAAGGCCACCGGCACCGTCGCCGAGGACGAGCGCGTGGCCGCCTCCCTGCGGGACATCCAGGCGGCCGGCGACGAGGCCCTGACCTCGGCCCGGCGGCTGCTGCGCGTCCTGCACCAGGACGCGCCCCACCGCGCGCCCCTGCCCGGTCTGGACGGGGTGCGCGAGCTGGTAGACGACTTCCGCCGTACGGGGCGGGGGCCCGTACGGGTCGACCTGCACGTCGATCCCGGCTTCGGCGCCGGGCTGCCCCCGGAGCTGGCCGCCTCCGTGCACCGGATCGTCGCCGAGGGGCTGGCCAACGTGGCCAAGCACAGCGCTGAGGCGTCGGCCGTACGCGTGACGCTGCGCGAGGCGGAACGGAGCCTGTTCGTCTCGGTGCGCGACGACGGGGCCGCGGGGCAGCCGGCGCAGTGCTCGCCGGAGGACACCGGCGGGCTGGGTCTGGTCGGGCTGACGGAGCGGGCGGACGCGATCGGCGGGTCCCTGACGGCGGGGCCCGTCCCGGGCGGTGGCTGGGAAGTACTGGCGGTGCTGCCGGTGCAACGGTGAGCAGAGCGCCCAACGAGCAGGGATTTGACGGCTGATACGGCAGTTGTCTTTTCCATTCCAAGGAGAGTGACGCAGCTCACGCTCGAATCATGTGCACTGCAGCGATCGAACCGCCGTCTCTCCTGACGGCGTCTCTCCGGTGGGCGGCCCCTTCCGGGGCCGGCCGGCAGGAGAACCACCGCCGCACCACCACCGCAAGGCCCCGCACCACCGCAAGGAACCGCACGTCACCGCACGGAACCGCACCACGTCACAGCGATCGCGAGGGAGCACGCGTTGTCCACTGTCATCGACCAGGCTGTCCAGGCACGGCTCATTGCGTCGGCCCCACAGGACCGCGCCGTCCCCGCGCAGCTGCGCTACGAACCCTCCGATCCCTTCGCCGTGCACATCGGCTTCCCCGCCGCGGCCTCCCTCGACGGGGCCGACGTGGAATGGGTCTTCGCCCGCGAGACGCTCGCCTGCGGCCTGATCGCGCCGACCGGGGGCGGCGACGTCCACGTGTGGCCGTGCGGGCCGGACCGCACGGTGCTGGAGTTCCACGCCGTCGAGGGCGTGGCCATGGTGCAGATCGACACGTCCGAACTGCGGCGCTTCCTCGCGCGCTCCTACGCGCTGGTGCCCGCCGGCAGCGAGGGCGGGCACCTGGACGTGGAGGGCGACCTGGCGGCGCTGCTGCGGGACGCCTGACGCCGGCGGAGGGGCGTCAGGTGACGTAGCCGCGTGGACGTCAGGGCACGTACGCGGTCCAGTCGGTCCCGGGGAGCTCGTGGGCGCGCCAGGTGCGGGCGTACGGCGGGAGGTAGGCGTCGGCCGGGTCGTAGAGGACGGCCATGGGCATGCGGCGCGCGGTACGGGCCAGGGCGGCGTCCGTCGTCGAGCGGTTGTTGCCCATGGTCTGGGCGGAGGCGCAGCCCGCCGCGTAGGCGACGGGCTGCGCCCGGGGGCCCGTGACCGTGCACGGGGCGGACAGGCCGAGGCGCCGCAGGCCCTCGGCCGCGCGCCGGTAGCGGACGGCGGTGTCCCGGGCGTCGGCGGTGTTGACGCGCAGCTCCTTCAGCTGCACCGAGAGGTGGGCGGCGAGGACCGCGCACAGCACCGCGGCCACCGCCCACCGCCGCGGCCCGGCGCGGAAGGCGGCCGGCGCGCGGGCTGCGAGGTCCGCCACGGGCAGGGCCAGCAGGGCGTAGGCGGGGAGCAGGAAGCGGGGCGCGGAGTAGTCGAGCAGGAGCAGGTACGGGGCGGCGAGGGAGAGCGCGCAGGCGGCGGGGAGCAGGACGGCGGCCCGGGTGTCGCTCCCGGCCCGGCTGTCGCTCGCGGCCCGCGTGTCCCTCCGCAGGGCCAGGGTGCAGGCCGCCGCCACCAGGACGGGGAGCAGCAGCCACCACAGCGAGTGCGTGAGGGACGGGTTCGCGATGCGGCAAGGGCGGCAGAGCTGGGGGCCGTTGAGGCTGCGGCGGGCGGCGGTCAGGCCCGCGCCCAGGTGCGCGCCCATGCCGCCCTCGGTGTCGCTGGAGTCCGCGAGCCGCCGCGCGATGCCGCCGAAGCGGACGTACGCCTCCACGGTCCACTGCGCGCCGCCCGCCACGAGCCCGCCGAGGACCGCCGCGACGACGCGGGGGCGGCGCCAGGCGCGTACGGTCGCGCAGGTCGCGAGCAGCGGCAGGGCGAGCCAGACGGCGTCCGGGGCACGGAGGAGGGCGGCAGCGGCGAGGGCGGCGGCGAGGCCCGCGAGGGTACGGCCGTCAGCGCTGTTGCGGGCCTGGACGAAGAAGCCGGTCGCGGCGACCGCGGCGAGGGCGATCCAGAGGTTCGGCATCACCTCGGGCCCGCTGAGGACCGTGATCCACAGCCCGGCGAAGAGGGCCGCCGCGAGCGCCGTACGCCCCCTGCCGAGCAGGGGCCGCCAGACCGCGAACGCCCCGTACAGGGCCGCCGACGACAGCAGCGCCAGTGTCACGCGCAGGGCCGTCGTGGACGGGGTGAGTGCCACGACCGGTGCCGCGAGGAAGCTGATGCCGCGCGAGCGCGGGGCGCTGAAGTACGCCGCGGGGCTGCGCGGGTCGACCTGGGAGAGGTAGACGCTCTCGTCCCAGCCGAGGTCCATGTGCGCGACGGCGTAGCACAGTTGCAGCACGGCGTAGGCGGCGGCGACGGCCGCGAGGGGAGGGACGATACGGCGCATGCCCCTTCTTCTACCGCATTCTTCTATGCGTCCGGCTGTCTCCGGGCCGCGGATGCCCGCTCGTACGAGGCGGCGATCTCCGCCTCCGCGGCGGCGCGGTCGGCCCAGCGGGCGCCGTCGCCCACGGACTTGCCGGGTTCGAGCTCCTTGTACACCTCGAAGAAGTGCTGGATCTCCAGCCGGTCGAACTGTGGAAGGTGCCGCAGGTCCCGGACGTGCTCGTGGCGGGGGTCGCCCGCGGGCACGCACAGCACCTTGTCGTCCTCGCCCTGCTCGTCGCGCATCCGGAACATCCCGACGGCCCGGCAGCGGATGACGACGCCCGGGAACGTGGGCTCGCCGGCGAGCACGAGGGCGTCGAGGGGCTCTCCGTCCGCGCCGAGGGTCCGCTCGATGTAGCCGTAGTCGGCGGGGTAGCGGGTCGAGGTGAACAGCAGCCGGTCCAGCCGGATGCGGCCGCGGTCGTGGTCCATCTCGTATTTGTTGCGGCTGCCTTGCGGGATCTCCACGACGACGTCGAACTCCACGGGGCACCTCCGGTGGGGGTCGGCCGGGCGAGGGGCCCATCGTGTCGTGGTTCGGCCGGAGTGGCCATACCTCCTCGCGGAGGGGGCGTGTGCGTGTGCGTGCGCTGGACACGTACGAACGACGGCCGGCCCCGGCACCGCCGGACTGCGCCGTACGAACTGATCGCCGTTGCGGCGGAAGGAACTTCCCGGACCGTAACCCTTCTTCCGCCGCGGCGGCGATCAACCACCGCCACGCGGCCCGGCGGCGCCCGACCGGCAAGCCCCCGCAGACAGCCCCTACGGCACCGCCGAAATGCGCCATACCAACTGATCACCGTCGCGGCGGAAGAGACAGCCGGAGCGCCGCGAAGACGTATCGAGAGCCCGGCGTTCGGGCCCGCGGCCCGGCACGCGTCGCCGGGAGGAATCACCCGCCGCGACGGCGATCAGCCACCGCGGCGCATCCCGGCGGTGCCGAACCGCCCGGCGCCCGTACGTGCCCCGCACTGCCCGCGTGCGTCACGCAGTGGCGGGCCCGCGGCACCGTGGGGCGGGCCCGCACCGTGATCGTGGCTTCCCGGTCCGGGGGGAGACGGCTCAGGGTCACCACGCCCGCCGTGGCGAACGCGCCGGCCAGCGTGGCGAGGACGCCGCCCACCGCCCCGTAGCGAAAGGTTTCGCCGAGCACTGCCGTCCCGACGGCCGCGGCAACCACGGGGTTCACGATCGTCACCGTGGCGAGCGGCGCGGCCAGGCCCGCGCCGCGGTAGGACGCCTGGGACAGGAGCATGCCCGCCGAGGCGAGGACGGCGGTGGCGAGGAGCGTGGGGACCAGGGAGCCCGTCTCGTGCGAGGTCCAGTCCTCGGCGGCGGCCTTGGTGAAGACGGAGCCCATGCCGAACGCGGCGCCGGCGGCCGCGGCCAGCGCCACCCCCCGTACGACGGCCCGCCGCGCCCGCCGCGCGCCGAGCGCCAGGACCGCGGCCCCGGTCAGCACCGCGGCCGCGAGGAGGGGCCGCTGCGCGGCGTCGAGGGTTTCGGTGCGCGGCGGCCCGGTGAGGGTCAGGAGCCCGGCGAGGCCGCCGGTCGCGAGGAGGGCGCCGCGCCAGCCGGCCGGGCCGACGGGTCTGCGGGCGAACACCGCCGCCATGGGCAGCGCGAAGACGATCGTGAGCGCGCCGAGGGGCTGGACGAGGCTCAGCGGCCCGTAGGCGAGCGCCACGACGTGCAGCCCCGCGCCGAGCCCGGTCAGGGCGACCGCGCCCCACCAGCCGGGCCGCCGCAGCGGGCCGCGGGCCCCGGGCCCGTCGGCCGTCGTGGCGGCGACCCGCTCCTGCACGATGGCCGCACCCGCGTAGGCCACTGCCGACACCAGGCAGAGCAGGACCGGCAGCAGGAGCGCACTCATGCCCTCCACGATGCCTCGCCGCGCCGGATCCGTCGTCGTCCCGGGGGACGGACCTGCGTCTCCTACCAGCGGAGTACGGGGTACCTGAGACGTACGGGCAAGCAGCCGGCCCCGGCGTCCGCCGGCGGTTACTCCCGCGGGAGTAACAACCACCCCGTTGCACCCGGCGGATTAGCTTCCGCTTCGGTCTGCGGGCCGACGCACCGGGCGCTTCGCGCCGGAACCCTGGAAGGGTCAGCGAACTCCGGCTTCGAGGAGGCGGCGAGCACATGGCCCCGGCGGCGGACACGCAAGCGAAGGAGGGCCGGTCGCGACCGGCCGGCGAAGGAAAGGCAAGGCGGCGCGCCCTCCCCTGGGCGGTGATCGCCCTGTGGATCGTGATCCTGGCGGTCACCGCTCCCTTCGCCGGAAAGCTCGGCGGCGCCGCGCGGGACCGTCCCGTGGACTACCTGCCGGCCAGCGCCGAGTCCACCCGGGTCGAGCACCTGCTGCAGAAGCTGCCGGGCGGCAACACCTCCGACGCGCTGCTGGTGTACCACCGCGACGGCGGGCTGCGGCCCGCGGACACCAAGGCGGCGCAGGAGCACCTGAAGAAGATCGCGGGGCGCTACGAACTGCGCGGCGGCGACAAGCCGCCCACCGTCGTCTCCAAGGACGGCGCCACGTCGATGACCGCGCTGTCGGTGAGCGGCCTGGCGGACGCCTCCGCGCAGGGCAAGGCGGTCGACGGCATCCGGGACATCGTCAAGGAGGACAAGCCCGGGGGCCTGAAGGCCGAGCTCGGCGGGCAGGTCGCCCTGATGTCCGATCAGAACGAGGTCTTCCAGTCCATCGACGGCGTGCTGCTGCTGGGCACCGCGGGCGTCGTGGCGGTCCTGCTGATCCTCATCTACCGCAGCCCGTTCCTGTGGCTGGTGCCCCTGGCGGTGGTCGGTGTGGCCGCCTCGGCCGCGATGGCCGGCGTCTACGGGCTGATCAAGGCGTTCGACCTGACGGTGACGACGATGAGCACGTCCGTGATGACGGTGCTCATCTTCGGCGCGGGCACCGACTACGCCCTGCTGCTGGTGGCCCGCTACCGCGAGGAACTGCGCCACATCGAGCAGCCCTACGACGCGATGAGGTCCGCGATCCGCGGCTGCGGCCCGGCCGTCCTCGCCTCGTCCGGCACGGTCATTGCGGGCCTGATGTGCCTGATGGCGGCGGACCTCAACAGCAGCAGCGGCCTCGGCCCGGTGGGCGCGGTGGGCGTCTTCTGCGCGCTGACGGCCATGATGACGCTGCTGCCGGCGGTGCTGGTCCTGCTGGGCCGCCGCGTGTTCTGGCCGATCGTCCCGGTGTACGGGACCGAGGCCGTGCACCGGCGTTCGCTGTTCGCGGCGATGGGCAACTCCGCGTCCCGCCGCCCGGGCCTGGTGCTGCTGTGCGGCGTCGCGGCGCTCGTCGCCCTGTCGGTCGGCGCGGTGAAGCTGCCGGGCACGCTGAAGCAGGAGGACGCGTTCCTCAAGAAGCCCGACTCGGTCACCGCGATGCGCACGGTCGCGACCGCGTTCCCCGACGCCAGCAGCCTGCCGATCACGGTGGTCACGCGCACCGCGCAGGCCGGCGAGGTGGAGAAGGCCGTCAAGGCCACCAAGGGCGTGGCCACGGTGCAGCCGGGCCGCAGCGGCGAGGAGCGCACCGAACTGCAGGTGTTCTCCGTGGCGAAGCCCGAGTCGGCCGGCGAGAAGAAGACCATCGGCGCGCTGCGGGACGCGGTGCACGGCATCAAGGGCGCGCAGGCGATCGCCGGCGGTCCGACGGCCCAGCAGATGGACCTCGACACCACGAACGCCGACGACCGGCGCAAGGTGATCCCGCTGGTGCTGGTCGCGGTGATGATCGTGCTGATCGCCCTGCTGCGCAGCCTGGTGGCGGCGGCGGTGCTCGTGCTCGCCGTGATCGCCTCGTGGGGCGCGGCGATGGGGCTCAGCGGGCTGGTGTTCGGCCCGGCGCTCGGCTACAAGGGGCTCGATCCGAGTCTGCCGCTGCTGACGTTCGTCTTCCTCATCGCGCTCGGCGTCGACTACGGCATCTTCCTGATGCACCGGGCGCGCGAGGAGCGGCTGAAGGGGGCGGGGCCGCAGGAGGCGGCGCTCACCGCGCTGCGCACGACGGGCGGGGTCATCACCTCGGCGGGCATCGTGCTGGCGGCCACGTTCGCCGTGCTGGCGACGCTGCCGCTGGTGGCGCTGGTAGAGATGGGCTTCATCATCGCGGTCGGGGTGCTGCTGGACACCTTCCTGGTCCGTACCTATCTGGTCACCTCTGCAAGCCTGTTGCTGAAGAGGTGGATGTGGTGGCCCGGGAAGCTCTCCCGGGGTTCCATGGAAACGTGATGCCGTCCCGGGACCCCGTTGCCCCCATGATCGCGCGACTGCTGCTGCCGCGGCACGCGATCGCACGACGCAGTGTCCTGCTGCAGGACTTCGGCATAGCGCTGACCGTGCTCGCCGTGCAGAGCGTGCTGTTCGTCGTCACCTCGCGGCGGTCGCTGGACCTCCCGGGCTGGGCCCTCCTCACCGGCGCCGCGCTGTCGCTGACCGCGCGGCGCCGGGCGCCGTGGCTCACGGTGCTCGCGGTGGCCTGCATGAACGGCCCGTTCTACCTGCTGGGCTACCCGCGGGCGGCGGTGCTGCCCGCGGGTCTGGTGGCGCTGTGCACGCTCGCCGTGGTGGGGCCGCCGCGGCGCAGCTTCCTCACCCTGGGCGGCATCTACGGCGTGGCGACCGCCGTGATGCTGCTCCTGGGCAAGGGCCACGAGATCCTGCCGACGCTGGTGAGCGCGGGCTGGATCGCCGACGTCGTCCTGATCGGGGAGGCGGTGCGCCTGCACCGCAACTACGTCGGGGCGATCGTGGAGCGTGCGGAGCGCGCCGAGCGCACGCGGGAGCGGGAGGCGGCGCGCAGGGTCGCGGAGGAGCGCGTGCACATCGCGCGCGACCTGCACGACCTGCTGGCCCACAGCATCACCCTGATCGGCGTGCAGACCGCGGTCGCGGCCCACGTCCTGGTCGCCGACCCCGAGCGGCTCGACCGCACGGCGCTCGCCAAGGCGCTGGACGGCATCGCCGACACGTGCCGGGACGCCCGCGCGGAGCTGCGCGCGACGCTGGAGGTGCTCCGCGGGAACGATTCAGCGGCGTACGGGCCGCTGCCGGGGCTCGACGGGCTGCCCGACCTGGCGCGGGCCGCGGAGGCGGCGGGCGCGCGGGTGAGCCTGAAGGTGCACCTGGGACCGGTGGAGGCGGCCACGGAGCGCAACGGCACCGCCGCCGAAGACGCGGCAACGGCCGTCCTGGCCCCGGCTGTCGGGGCCGCCGCGTACCGTATCGTGCAGGAGGCGCTCACCAACGCGGTCCGCCACGGCGGGCCCGCGGTCCGCGTCTGGGTGACGGTGGCGCGCGGAGAGGGCGACGGCGCCCTGCGGGTCACCGTGCTCGACGACGGCGGCGCGGAGGCTCCGGTGCGGGCCGCCGTGCCGGGGAACGAGCCGAACGGCACCGGCGGATACGGCATCGTCGGCATGCGCGAGCGCGCCCGCAGCGTCGGCGGCGGGCTGCAGGCCGGCCCGCGGCCGGGCGGCGCCGGGTTCGCGGTCGCCGCCGTCCTGCCGACCGCCCCCGTGGACGGGGCCGTCTTCACGTGAACCCCCGCGCACCGGCGCGTGCACCCGTCAGTGAAACGACCCGCCTCCGTCCCCGGGGCGCGGGTCCCACCCCGAAGGATGGCCGATGACCTCAGCACCGAGTCCGGCGGCACCGTGCTCCCCCGGGGGGAGGATCCGCCGATGAGCACGCCGCAGCAGCCGATCCGGGTCCTGCTCGCCGACGACCAGCGGCTCGTCCGCTCCGCCTTCGCCATGCTGGTGGACACCGCCCCGGACATGGAGGTCGTGGGCGAGGCGGGCACGGGCCGGCAGGCCGTCGAGCTGGCCCGCAGCGCCCGCGCCGACCTGGTGGTGATGGACATCCGGATGCCGGATCTGGACGGCATCGAGGCGACCCAGCGCATCGCCGCCGACGAGGACATGGCAGGCGTGAAAGTGCTCGTCCTGACGACGTACGACACCGACGAGTACGTCATCGATGCGCTGCGGGCGGGCGCCTCCGGATTCCTGGTGAAGGACACCCGGCCGGCGGCGCTCCTGGAGGCGATCAGGACCATCGCCGCCGGGGAGGCGCTCCTGTCGCCCGGCCCGACCTCGCGGCTGATCGCCCGGGTGCTGCGGGCGCCGCGGGCGGACATCCCGGCGAGCTTCGTCACAGGCGGCCTGGCGGTGCTGTCGGTGCGCGAGCGGCAGGTGCTGACGCTGGTGGCCCGGGGCCTGAACAACGCCGAGGTGGGCGACGTGCTGGGGCTCAGTCCCCTGACCGCCAAGACCCATGTCAGCCGCATCATGGGCAAGCTGTGCGCCCGCGACCGGGTGCAGCTGGTCATCGCCGCGTACGAGGCGGGCCTGGTGACGCCGGGCTCGGCGCCGGGCGGTGCCTTCGGGAACGGCGTCTGCTCTTCCTGAAGCCGGACTGAAGAAAACGGACACCGCACCTACGCCGTGCTGCCGACCGGGGCGCAACGGCGCCGTCCTCCGTGCGTTGACGCCGCGTTGAGCCGGGCGGGCCCGCTCCTCAATGAACGTACGGGGCGGGCGCCCGGCTCCGCCATCCGTTGAGGGCGGAAAGGGGCCGGGGGATGGATGACGGCAGTTGTTCCGCGTTGCGAGGATTGGGCGCTGAAAGGGGGAAAAGCCGGTACCGGCTTCTGTTCTGATCTCCGGCGGAAACCGCTGTGTGGGGGAATTTCGTGCAAATTGAAATACTCGGTCCGGTGCGCGTCAGCGCTGCGGAGAGGAGCAGTGACATTCGGGCCAGCAAGGTCCGGTCCATGCTCGCGACCCTCGCCCTCCGGGCGGGGCGGGCGGTGTCGCACACGGAGCTCGTCGACGAGCTGTGGTGCGGTTCGCCCCTCGGCAATCCCCGCAACGCCCTGCAGGCGCAGGCGACCAGGGTGCGCAAGGTACTCGAGGCACACACTCCGATGCACCGCACGACCGTCCTGCGGTCCGTGCCGAACGGCTACCTGCTGGACGTGTCGGCGGAATGCGTCGACGCCAACAGATTTCTCGATCTCGCCTCCCGCGGCGGAGCCGCGCTGACCACCGACCCCGAGCGGGCGGCGAGGTTGCTGGAGACCGGTCTGCGGCTGTGGCGCGGCCCGGCACTGTTCGACGCCGGGGAGGGGCTGCGGTGCGCGAGCGCCGCGACCCTCTTCGAGGAGCGCCGGCTGACCGCGTGGGAAGACCTGGTGAGCGCCCGCCTGGTGCTCGGCAGCAACACCCAGGTGATCGCCGAACTGCAGCAGCTCGTCGCGCAGCACCCGCTGCACGAGCGGTTCTGCGAGCTGCTGATGCTCGCCCTGTACCGGTCGGGGCGGCAGAGCGAGGCTCTGGAGCGCTTCCGGCTCACCCGGAAGCGGCTGGACGAGCAGCTGGGCATCCAGCCGGGTGCCGGGCTGCAGCGCCGGCACGCCGAGATCCTGGCCCAGGACCCCGGGCTGGCCCAGCCGGGAGCGCTGGCGCCCGTCCGCCGGGTCACCACGGGCGTGTGAGTTCCGGTGCCCGGGGATTCCGCCGGACCCTGACCGCTGTGGTCCCCGCGGTTGCGGCGGGCACGTTCTTTCGCCGCAACGGCGGGACCCGCGAAGGCGCGGGCCGGCGGGGCCGCACCACATCCTTCGCCCGGCCACCGCTGCCGGGCGGGCCGAGAACACCTGGAGTCGTTCCGACATGCACTCCGAGTTCGACGCGCGCGGTGCCGCAGGCACCGCGCGCGCACACCATGACGAACCCGTCGCGATCGTCGGCATCGCGGCGCTCTACCCGGGCGTACAGGGAGCCGACTCCTATTGGAGGCATCTGACCGAACCACTGCCACCGCCCGGGGCGGCGGCCCCGTCGCTCGCGGACATCGAGGTCGACGTCGCGCAGTTCGGCATTCCGCCCGCCCAGGCCGGCGCGCTGACGCGGATGCAGCTGCTGATGCTGGAGGCGGCCCGGGAGTGCCTGGAGGACGCCAAGGCCGGCGACCGGACGCTGCAGGCCGAGCGGACGGACGTGGTGGCCGGGGTCTGTGCGGGCCTCGACCGGCAGTACGCCAACGCCCTGCGCGTCGAGGGCAGCCGGTACGCCCGCGAGCTGGAGCGGGCGCTGACCGCACCGGAGTTCGGCGGCTCGGCCCGTACGGCCGCGCAGGCCGCCGACGAGCTGCGCACCGCCCTCGTACGGCGCCTCGGGGCGTCGCCGCACGACCGGGTCGGGGAGATGGCCAGCACCATCCCGGCCCGGATCGCGAGCGCCTTCAAGCTGCGGGGCCGCACCCTGGCCCTGGAGTCGGCCGACGCGACGTCGTTCCTCGCGCTCGCCCACGCCCTGGACAGCCTGCGCGGCGGCCTGTCGGAGGCCGTTCTGGTGGTCACGGGCCAGCGCGAGGAGGGCCCGTTCCTGCGGGCGGCGCTCGCGGCGAAGGGCCTCGTCGCCGACCGGACGCGGCCGTTCGCCGCGGACGGCTGCGGCTTCGCGCTCGGCGAGGGCGTGGGCGCGCTGCTGCTCAAGCGGCTGTCGTCCGCCGTCCGCGACGGGGACCGCGTCTACGCGACCGTCCGCGGCTGTGCGGTGCGCCACGAGGGTCGCCCGGGCGTGTTCCGCTACTCCACGTCCGTGGAGCGGCGCGCCGGGACGGCCCGCGCCGCGCTGGACGCGTGCGGCGCGGCGCCGGCATCCGTCGGCTACGTGGAGTGCGGCGGCTACGGCGTGGCGCACGAGACGCGCGCCGAACTCGCCGCGCTGAAGGCGGTGTACGCAGGGGCCGGTGCCGGCTCCGTGGTGGTGGGCAGCGTGCGCGACCGGCTCGGGCACACCTTCGCCAACGCGGGCCTGGCGAGCGTCACCAAGGCGGCGCTGGCCCTGTACCACCGGCGCCTGCCGCCCGGGCTCGCGCCCGCGCCCGGCCCTCCGTTCCGTACGCTGCCGGAGCCGCGGAAGTGGCACCAGGAGGCGGGCGCCGGGCCGCGCCGGGCCACGGTCAGCGGTGCGTCGCTGACCGGCACGCTCTGCCACCTCGTCCTGGAGGAGCACGACCCGGACACCGCCGCGGCGGCTGCGGAGCGTCCGCGGACCACACGTGTCTCGGTCGCCCCGGAGCCCATCGCCATCGTGGGCTACGGGGGCCGCTTCGGGGACGCGCCCGACGCCGACGCGTTCTGGGCCGCCATGCTCACCAGCGAGAGCCGCATCGGGCCACTGCCGGAGTCCCTCCTCGACCGCGAGCTCTACTACGAGCCGGGCAAGCTGAGCCTCACGCGCAGCTACACCGACCAGGGCTCGCCCCTGGAGGTGCCGGCGGCGCCCCCGGAGGGGCTGCGCATCCCGCCGCGCCGCTGGGCGGCCATGGACGCCGCGCAGCGCGTGGCCCTGTCCGTGGCCGGCGAGCTCATGGCGCGCCGCGGCCCGGCCGCCCCCGCGCTGCGCGGGCCGGGCCTGGTCGCGACGGGCACCAACCTGAGCCTGTCCCGGGAGCGGCGCGCGGCCGCGGGGCTGGCCCTGGGCGAGGTGGAGTCGGCCGTGGGCGGGCTCGCCGCGCTCGGCCGGCTGGACGCGACCGAGACGGCGACCCTGCTCGACCTGGTCCGCGAGCGGTACGCGGCGGGGCCGGCCCCGCGCGCGCCGGAGGACCTCGACGGCTGCCTGGCCGGCGGCGTCGCGGCCGTGATCGCGGGCGAGTACGGCCTGGACGCCGTGCCGCTGGGGATCGAGGCGGCGTGCGCGTCGTCGCTCGCCGCGCTGGACGTGGCGGTGGGCCGGCTGCGCTCCGGCAGCGTGGACTACGCGCTGGCGGGCGGCGTCGAACTGCCCTGTAACGCCCGGGACATGGTGCTGTGCTCGGCGCTGGGGCTGCTCTCGCACGGGCGGATCACCCCCTTCGACACCGCGGCGGACGGCTTCACGCCGGGCGACGGCTGCGCGCTGTTCCTGCTCAAGCGCTACGCGGACGCCCGGCGCGACGGGGACGCGATCCACGGCCTGCTGTGCGGGATCGGCGCGTCGAACGACGCGAAGTCCCTGATCGCCCCCGACGCGGACGGCCAGGTGCGGGCGATGCGCCAGGCGTTCGGGCAGGCGGGCTTCGAGCCGGCCGACGTGGGCTACCTGGAGGCGCACGGCACGGGCACCCGCGTGGGCGACCGGGTCGAGATCGCCGCGGTCGCGCGGGTGTACGCGAGCCCGCACCGGCGGCGGCCGCTGGAGATCGGCTCCGCCAAGTCGTTCTTCGGCCACACCTTCGCGGCGGCGGGCGCCGCCGGGCTGCTGCGCGCGCTCCACGCCCTGCGGACCGGGGTGCTGCCGGCCAACGCGGGCCTCACCACCGTCAGCCCGGAGCTGGACCTGGACCGCGTGCCCGCGCGCGTCTCCACGGGGACGGGGCCGTGGGTGTCCGCCCCCGGGCGGCCGCGGCGCGCGGGCGTCAGCTCCTTCGGTACCGGCGGCATCAACTATCACGTGCTGATCGAGGAACACCTGGACGGGCCACGATGAACTTCGACTTCGACACCGAGACCGCGGAGATGCGCGACATGGTCGTGCGCTTCGCCCGGCGCGACCTCGGCGACGGCACGGCGGCGTACGACCCGGAGGACTTCCGGCGCCGCTGGCAGCTCGCGGGCAAGCAGGGGCTCACGGGCGCGAGCGTGCCCGCCGCGTACGGCGGCAGCGGGCTCGACGCCGTCACGACCGCGGCGCTGATGGAGGCCCTCGGCTACGGGTGCGCCGACCAGGGCTTCGCGTTCTCCGTCGCCGCGCACCTGTTCGCGGCCGTCATGCCGGTCACCGAGTTCGGCACCGAGGAGCAGAAGCAGCGCTGGCTGCCGCCCCTCGCCTCGGGCGAGGCGATCGCGGCGCACGCCATCACCGAGCCCGAAGCCGGCTCCGACGCCCTGAACCTGCGGACGCGGGCCGAGCGCAAGGGCGACGCGTACGTGCTGAACGGCAGCAAGTGCTTCACCACCAACTCGCCCGTGGCCGACGTGTTCGTCCTGCAGGCGGCGACGTCGCCCGGGGGCGGCTTCTTCGGCCTGACGACCTTCGTCCTGGCGGCGGACACGCCCGGCCTGACGGTGGGGCCGCGCTACGACAAGGCGGGCCTGCGGGGCTCGCCGATGGCGGACGTCTACCTCACGGACTGCGTGGTGCCGGCGGCGGACGTCCTCGGCGAGGAGGGCTCCGGCGCGGGCATCTTCTCCTCGTCGATGAAGTGGGAGCGCACGTGCCTGTTCGCCACCTACCTCGGGGCGATGCAGCGCGTGCTGGAGTCCACCGTGGAACACGCCCGGGAGCGCGAGCAGTTCGGCCGGTCCATCGGCGGCTTCCAGGCCGTCAGCCACCGCATCGTCGACATGACGGTGCAGCTGGAGTCGGCCAGGCTGATGCTCTACAAGGCCGCGTGCGGGCTGGACGCGGGCAGCGACGACGAGATCGCGCCCGCGCTGGCGAAGCTCGCGGTGAGCGAGGCGGCCGTGCGGCTCGGGCTGGACGCCGTGCAGCTGCGCGGCGCGCTCGGGATCCTCGGCGGCGAGGCCGAGACGTTTCTGCGGGACGCCCTGCCCTCCCGCATCTTCTCCGGCACCAACGAGATCCAGAAGAACAATGTCGCCCGCGCACTGGGCCTGGGCGGCCGGCGCTCCCGAAAGCTCCGGCAACGGTGAACCGCATCGGAATACAGAAGGGACTTCCGGCATCGTGGACCTGATTGTGCACCGAATTCGGCTACGCCCCGGCGTCACACCCGGCCGTTTCGAAACATGGGTGCGGGAAACCGACTACGCGAGCTGTCCGGAACTCCCGAGCGTGCTGTCATTCAGCGTGCAGCGGGTTTCCGGTGACCCGTCCGCACCGGTGCACTTCTTCGAAGTCATCACCGTGCGCAGCCGGGCCGATTTCGAGCGGGACACCACGAGTGCCGCCTTCGGCCGGCTGGTCGCGGATTTCGGGGAAATGGCCGAGGTGGTGGACGAACTCGCCGGGGTGCGCGTGGAGCCCGGATACCGTGCCGCCGTGGTCTGACGGGCTCCGTGCGGTGGCGCCGGCGGGGTCAGGGGCGGCGCTCCACCTGCCGCTCCACCTGCCGCTCCATGGCGTCGATCAGCCCCGTCTCGTAGGCGATGGCGACCGCCCGGGCGCGGGTCCCGGCGTCGAGCTTGCGCAGGACGTGGTGGACGTGGGAGCGGACCGTCGTGTTGGAGATCGAGAGCTTCTCGGCGATCTCCGCGTTGGACCGGCCCTGCGCGAGCAGCAGCATCACCTCGGCCTCGCGCGGGGTCAGGGCGCCGGCCGGCGGCGGGGCGGGGGCGGGGGGCTGCTCGGTGCGGAGCTGATCGAGCGCCTTGCGGGCGGTCAGCGGCGCGACGATGGCGTCGACCTCGATGACCGTCTTGATCATGCGGATGAGCTCCTCCGGCGGGTCCTCCAGGGAGAGCACGGCGCGGACGCCGATGCGCAGCGCCTCGAAGGCCCTGGGCGTCGTATCGGGCCGGGCGAGCAGGATGACCTTGGCCATCCCGGAGAGTTCGGCGAGTTCGTGGGTGTCGTCGATGCTGAGCGCCGGGGCCACGACGACAATGGCGTCCGGCGTCATCTCCTTGGCGGCAGCCACCGTGCTGCGCACGGAAGTTTTCGTATGTGCTTCCAGGCCGTGCTGGCCCAGCAGTGCCTGCATACCCGCGCCCAGGATGAGCTTGTCGCAGCACAGCAGTATGCGCATACTCATCGAGCCTGCTTCCAGTAAACGGAACGGTTCCTAACGGAGTCGCTTCGGGGAGCAGGCGCTATTGTGGCCGACGGGGTAGAGGGGGTGAAGAGCCCCCGAGTCCCCCCGCCGGCGGTGCGATGGCTGATTGACGTCATCTCCGTGGCCACGGCTTCCCCCTGAACGTCTCACCCGACTGTACGCCAGCGGCAACTGACGGCCGGGCGTCCCGCCAGGTTTTGGCGGGAATCTGTCACGGTAAAGACAGGGCAAGGGAGCAGTATCCCCGACCCCGCGGCGTACGCGATCCGGGCCTGGCCGGAATGCTCCGCTGCATTCCCGTCCCCGGTTCAGACCGTGCGGTGGTCCGCGGCGCCGAGGCTCCGGGGCGCCGGCGGGAAGGCCGTACGGGGCCGGCCCACGCGGCTCGCGAAGAAGAGCCTGCCGGAAAGGCCCAGTTGGTCCTGGAGCACCGTGCGCAGGGTGTCGTGCTGCAGGACGACGCTCAGCGGGTGCAGGGCGAGTCCCGCGGACGCCGCGTGCAGCCAGTAGTCGGCGATGCGCGCGCCGCCCCGGAAGGCGTCGGCGATCCCGGGGGACTCGTCGGCGAAGTGCATCAGGACGACGGCGGGGGTGCGCCGGACCTCGGCGGCCAGTCCCCCGGCGAGCGAGCGGTCATAACCGAACCGGCACAGGAATTTCATCACCGGCGGGGCGAGCGCGATCCGCTTGGCGAGCCGCTGCCGGGCCGACATCGGTCCGAAAAGCTGCGTCGCGGGGAAGCCGTCGCCGTGCGCACGGACCGCCGCCGGGCTCCACCGGATGTAGGAGTGGGTTTCCCGCCAGGCGGCCGGGTGGCTGAAATCGATTCCCCCGTGGTGGGCCAGGAACTCCGCGAATATGCCGCGTTCGTGAATCTCCGTCAGGTGGCGGACGGTGATGGCGGGGCCGCCCGCGGGCGCCCGGCGCGCGAGGTCGCGGAGCAGACCCGGGGCGAGCGGCTCGTCGTCGTACGGACCACGGTTGGTGTGCCGTGCGCGGGCCGCGGCGTCCAGGGCGGTCAGGCTCTCGCGCGGCTCTCCGGTGCGGCGCAGCGCGGCCGTCCACAGCAGTGACCAGTCGCGCGGCCACGGGCCGCCGGGCAGGCGCGCGTCCGCGGCTCCTCCCGCTTCGTGGGCCCGTTCCCGGACGAGCGCCCAGCCCTGCGCGGCCAGGGCCCGGCAGAGCATGCGCCAGTACGCGGCGCAGCTCAGCCGCATCTCCAGGGTGTGGGCGGGCAGGGCCCTGAGGCTGCGCCGGCGGTCGGCGGCGAGCGCGAGGTAGACGGTGGAGCCGTCGTCGGGGCAGCCGAGCAGGTCGGCGGCGGCGCGGCGCGCCGGCCGGCTCTCCAGTCGCGCGAGCGCCCAGGGCTGGCAGTTGTGCGAGGAGGGGCTGAGGGCGGCGATCCCGGTGGCGCGGCGCAGCGCCTCGGGGAAGGACTCGCCGAGTCCGGGGGTCCGGGAGGGGGTCGGTGTCATGGGTCCGCTCATCACGTCCATACCAGGGCGAGGAAGTATCCGTCGATGCGCCGGGCCCAGCCGTGCAGCGGGCCGTCGCCCGCCGAGGGGGCGTGGCGCAGGAGTCCGGGGCCGGGCCGCCACGTGAAGGCGTGGTCGTGGCGCCAGGTGTGCAGGGCGACCTCGCGGGGGTCGACGCGCAGCCCGAATCCGTAGTGCTTGAGCACGGCCTCCTTGCAGGCCCAGCGCAGTGGCAGGGGCATGGTGGCGAGTCGGCGGCGGTCGGGGTCGGCGTGGGCCGCGGCCCGGTGGTCGTCGGCGGTCAGCATGTCGGTGAGCATGGGCGGCATGCGGCGCTCGTGCTCCAGGTCGACGCCGACGGGGCGCGGCCCGCACACGGCGACGGCGAAGTCCCCGGAGTGCGAGAGGCCCACGTCGACGGGGGCGTTGACGACGGGCCGGCCGGCGCGCGGCCCGTGCGCGACGGCGCCCACGCGGATGTCGCGGGTGCGGCCGGTCCGGCGCCCCTGCCGCCGGCCGTGGGCGAGGACGGCGTGCTTGACGGCGAGGCGGCCGGCGAGCCATTCGTAGCGCCGCTTGGGCAGGTGCAGGCCCGCGGCGTGCTCGGCCTCGTCGTCGGTCAGGTGCCGGGCTTCGAGCGCGGCCCGGACGGCGTCGCCCCGCGCGCGCAGCCAGGCGATGGAGACGACGGCCGCGGTGAGCCGGCCGTCCAGCGGCGCGAGGTGCAGCGGCCGGGCGGGGTCGAGGGTCAGCGTCTCGCCGGCGAGCCGGCCGGCGCGGGGGCGCGGCGGGGCCGGGAGGAGGGCGTCAGCGGTCGACATCGGGCGGCAGCAGGAAGGGGTAGGGGCGGTGGCGGACCTTGAGGTGCCAGGCCCGGTCGGCCTTGCGCAGCCCCTGGATGAGCTCCCACATCGCGGCGTCGCCCTTGTAGTACTTGGCGACCTCCCCGGCGGTGAGCGCCGGCGTGATGCGGGCGTTGGCCTGTTCGAGGAAGCCGGGGACGAGGGCGGCCAGCTTCTCCTTGTGGAGGTTGCCGAGGAAGTCGAGGACGACGCCGCGCGGTGTGTAGAACTTGTCGAAGATGGACTTGGCCATGGCGATGCGGACGGCGTCGCGCAGGACCCACGGCAGTGAGGTGAAGAACAGCCGGACGTCGAGGAGTTCTCGGCCGCGGGCGTCGCGCATGAGGGGCGAGGTGACGTCGAGGTAGACGAGGTCCCCGTCGAGGTCGATCCAGTTGGAGGCCTGGGCGTCCAGGCCCAGGGACGGGGAGACGGCGCCGTGCACGGTGTCGAGGAAGCGGGCGAAGAAGTCCTCGGCCCAGTCCCGGCCCTCGCTGTGCAGGAGGCGGGAGACGAGCCGCTTGCCGGGCAGGGCCTCCTGCACGCAGTAGCCGACCGTCTTCCCGGAGGGCAGTGCGGTGTCCCACAGGCGCGTCTCGGCGACGTGGACGCCGGCCGCGGACAGGCGGCCGGTGTACTGGTCGAGGGTGTGCCCGTAGGCCTCGTAGCGCTTGCGGCCGTCGAAGACGGGGAGCCGCTTGCACGCGAAGGCGCCGCGGCCGGTCTCCAGGGCGAGGACGAGGGTGACCTCGCCGTAGCCGAGGACGGTCAGCCCGCGGGGGTCGCCTGCGGCGAGCGCGCGACGGACCTGCTGTTCGAGTTCCCGGAGGTCGTCCTCCGGGACGGTCAGTGTCATTGGCGTCGTCACCTTTTCCTCTACGAGAGGGAAGGGCCGGGGCCTGCCCCGGCACGGGGTGGGTGCTCACCGGGCTGCGGCCGGGTCCGGCACCGCCGGTCCGCCGCGTCGTGGCCGATCGCCGTTGCGGCGGAGGGAAATCGCCCGCTGCGGCAGCAGCAATGCTCCCGCCGCCACGGCGAGCCGCCACCGCGGCGAGGGTCCGGCGGAATCCGGAGCGACCGGAACCGACTACGCCGCTCGAAAGACGAGGGCCGCGTTCTGCCCCCCGAATCCGAACGAAGTGGAGAGCGCCGCGTCGAAGGACACCTTGCGCGGCTCGCCCGCGACGACGTCGAGCCCGACATCCGGGTCCAGCCGTTCGAGGTTGGCCGTGGGCGGCACGAGCGACCGCTCGACGGCGAGGACGGTCAGCGCGGCCTCGATCGCGCCCGCCGCGCCGAGCGTGTGCCCGAGGACGCCCTTGGCCGACGTGACCGCCGCGCCGTCGCCGAGGGCCCGGCGCAGGGTCGCGGCCTCGACGGCGTCGTTGAGGCGGGTCGAGGTGCCGTGGGCGTTGACGTGGCCGATGTCGCCGGGCGCCGCGTCCGCCTGGCGGAGCGCGGCGCGGACGGCCGCGAGGACGGCCCTGCCCTCGGGTTCGGGCGCGGTGAGGTGGTGGGCGTCGGCGGAGGCCCCGTAGCCCGCGAGGAGCGAGCGCACGCGGGCGCCGCGGGCGCGGGCGTCGGCCTCCCGCTCCAGGACGAGGATGCCGCTGCCCTCGCCGATGACGAAGCCGTCGCGGCCGACGTCGAAGGGCCGGGAGGCGGCGGCGGGTTCGTCGAGCCTGCGGGAGAGCGCGCCCATCCGGGCGAAGCCGGTGACCATCAGGGGGCTGATGCCGGCTTCCGTGCCGCCGGCGACGACGATGTCGCAGGCGTCCTCGCGGAGCAGCTGGGCCGCGGTGCCGATGGCCGTGGCGCCGGAGGAACAGGCCGTGGCGGTGACGAAGTTGGGGCCGGTGGCGCCGAGGTCGATGGCGAGGTTGCCGGCGGCCATGTTGGGCACCAGCATCGGGACGAGGAGCGCGGACACCTTGCCGGGGCCGTGTTCGAGCATCCGGCGGTGCTGTTCCTCCCAGGTGCTCACGCCGCCGAGGCCGCAGCCGACGACGACGCCGACGCGCGCGCCGTCCCACCGCCGCGGGTCGAGCCCGGCGTCGGCGACGGCCTCGCGGGCGGCGACGATCGCGAGCTGGGTGAAGCGGTCGTGCATCAGGACGCTGCGGCGGCCGACGTGCCGGGCGGGGTCCAGGCCGGGGACGGTGCAGGAGATGTCGACCGGGAGTCCGTCGAGGGCGGGGTTGCGGGCGGCCGCGGAGACGCCCGCGCACACCCCGTCCCAGGTCGCCTCGGTGCCGATGCCGGCCGCGGTGACGAGGCCGAGGCCGGTGACGGCGACGGGGGCCACGGGGCGCGCGGCCCGCGCGGTGCCCGTGGCACCCGCGGCGCTCGTGGCGCTCGTGGCGCTCACGGCGCCGTGGCCGCGATCTCGTCCGTGATCACCTTCACCACGGTGGCGATGGTGTCGGTCGGCGCGGCGGCCTCCTCGCCGACCTTCACCTGGAACTCGGACTCGATGACCAGGAGGAGTTCCACGAGGAACAGGGAGTCCATCTCCAGTTCCTCGAAGGTCACGTCCGGGCCGATGGTGCCGCGGTCCACCGCGAAGCGGTCGACCAGCAGGTCCACCAGCTTGTCGTAGACAGGGCTCATGGTGCGTCCGCCTTTCGTGTGCGTGCACGCCGTCCGGCGCGGTGTGCCGGTCAGTCTGGACGGCCGCGCTGACGGCGGGCTGACCGATGCCTGACCCCGCGGCGGGTCAGCCATCCGTCAGCGTCCGGTCAGCCCGGGTGAGCAGACTCGGCACGCCGGAGCCGTCCGCAGTGGAGGAGCGCTCTCGTGGTTCGCACACCTTTCGGGAATGCAGGAAACGCACGGCGTGCCGGGCACGGGTGCCGGCCCCTCGGCGGTGCCCGGTGACGCGGGCGGCCGTGGTGGCCGGCGTGGGCAGCGCGCTGCCGCCGGTGCCCGTGACCAACGCGGAGCTGGTGGCCGCGCTGGACACCTCCGACGAGTGGATCCGGACCCGTACGGGCATCCGGCAGCGCTACTTCGCCCCGGACTCCATGGCCACCTCCGACCTGGCGGCAGGGGCCGGCGCGAAGGCGCTGAAGTCCGCGGGCGGCCGGCCCGTCGACACGCTCGTCGTGGCGACGACGACACCGGACCGGCCGTGCCCGGCGACGGCGCCCACCGTGGCGGCCAAGCTGGGCCTCGGCAGCGTCGCGGCGTACGACGTCGCCGCGGTGTGCTCCGGCTTCGTCTACGCCCTCGCGACCGCGGCGGGGCTGATCGCGCTCGGCGCCTCCGAAGGGGCCCTGGTGATCGGCGCGGAGACGTTCTCCCGGATCCTGGACCCGGCCGACCGCTCCACCGCGGTGATCTTCGGGGACGGGGCCGGTGCGCTGGTCCTGCGGCCCGGCACGGAGGGCGAGGCCGGCGCGCTCGGCCCGTTCGACCTGGGCAGCGACGGCGAGGGCCTGGAGCTGATCACGGTGCCGGCCGGCGGCTCCGAGCGGCGCCCGCACGCGCCGAGCGCGGCGGACCACTACTTCCGGATGCAGGGCAAGCAGGTGTTCCGGCTCGCCGTGCAGCGCATGAGCGCCTCGGCGCGCACCGTCCTCGACCGCGCCGGGTGGCGGGTCGCGGACGTCGACCGCCTCGTCAGCCACCAGGCCAACCACAGAATCACCGCCCGCCTGGCCGATGAGCTGGGCGTTCCGCAGGAGCGCTGCGCCGGCAACATCGCCGAGGTCGGCAACACGGCCGCGGCCTCCATTCCCCTGGCCCTCGACCACGCCCACGCCGAGGGGACGCTGCGGCCCGGGGCCCGGCTGCTGCTGACCGCCTTCGGCGGCGGCCTGACCTGGGGGGCGACGGTGCTCACCTGGCCCGCCCTCGACCGCGACTGACGGCAAGGAAAGCGATGACCCCTCAGAAACTGATCACCGACTACATCGTCGAGGTCTGGATGGACGGCGACGCCGACGGGCTGGAGCCGGACACCCCCATCGACGAGCTGAACATCATCGACTCGGCGGGCGTCTTCGACCTGGTCCACTACCTGCAGCAGGAGTTCCGGATCACCATCCCGCTGCGGCAGATCTCCCTGGCGAACTTCCGTTCCGTCAACGCGATCTCGGACCTGGTCGGCCGGCTGCAGACAGGCGAAGGGACGGCCTCCGCATGACCCACCTCATGGACGGCCCGCAGGACACCGTGCGCATCCACCGGAAGGTCGTGGGGATCGTCGCGGAGCGGACCCTCTACGACGAGGCCCAGTTGCTGCCCGACAGCCACTTCGAGGGGGACCTCGGCATCGACTCGGTGATCCTGGAGTCGATCCTGGTGTCGGTCGGCGAGGAGTTCGGCATCGCGGAGCGGCTGCCCGGCGACGTCACGACGATCCGCGAGCTCGTCGCCCGCGTGGAGGGCGCGCTGGGCCTGCCCTCCGGGACGGCGCAGCCGGCGGCCCCGGCCGGGCCGGAGGGCGCGGACGCCGTCCTGGAGGCGGTGATCGCCGGGGCCGTGCGGCAGACGCAGTACCAGCGCGGCCAGCTCGCCCTCGACGCCGACTTCGAGAGCGAGCTCGGCATCGACTCCGTCATCCTCACCTCGCTGGTCGCCGAGGCCGCGCAGGAGCTGGGCCTGCCGGAGACCGTCGTGGGCACCGTCACCGCGAAGACCCTGCGCGGCCTGGCCGCCGAGCTCGCCGCGCTGCTCGCACCGGAGGCCGGGCGGGCGGGACGGCCCGCGGCGGCCGGGGACGGCGCCTGGGACGACCGCTCGATGAAGGACTTCACCGAGCAGCGCGACCCCGACCTCTTCGCCAAGGCCCGCGGCTTCGGGGCGTACCGGCGCGGGCGCGAGGAGGAGCGGCTCTACTGGTACGGCATGCCGCTGGTCTCCCGCTGCGAGAACCGGGCCGTCATCTACGACGAACTGGAGGGCCGCGAGCGCGAGTTCCTCATGTTCGCCTCCAACAACTACCTGGGCCTCGCCAACCACCCTCGCGTCGTCGACGCCGTGTGCGACGCGACCCGCACCTACGGCGCCACGCACACCGGCTCCCGCTTCATCGGCGGCACCAACATGCTGCACAAGGAGCTGGAGCGGCGCCTGGCCGCCTTCAAGGGGCGCCCGGCCGCGATCGTCTACCCCGGCGGCTACGCGGCGAACCTCGGCGCCATCTCGGGCCTGGTCAAGAGCTACGACACGCTCGTCGTCGACAAGCTCAACCACATGAGCATCGTCGACGGCGGCCGGCTGTCGGGCGGCATCCGCCGGATCTACCGGCACAACGACATGCGGGACCTGGAGCAGGTGCTGCGCCGCGGCGCGGAGCAGGGCACGGGCGGCGGCACGCTGATCGTCGCCGACGGCGTGTTCAGCATGCACGGCGACGTCTGCGACCTGCCGGAGATCGTGCGGCTGGCCAAGGCGTACGGCGCCCGCGTGCTGATCGACGACGCGCACGCGACCGGCGTCCTCGGCGCGCGCGGCTCGGGCACGGCCGAGCACTTCGGGCTCAAGGGCGAGGTCGACCTGGAACTGGGCACCATGAGCAAGGCCCTCGCCGGCATGGGCGGCTTCGTCGTCGGCGAGGAGGAGGTCGTCGAGTACCTGCGGTACTACTCGAACTCGTACGTCTTCGCCGCCAACATCCCCGCCGGGGTCGCGGCCGGGCTGATCGCCTCGCTCGACGTCATCGAGACCGAGCCCGGGCGCCTGGGGCGGCTGTGGGCCAACATCACCACGCTCCGGGACGGGCTCCGCAAGGCCGGCTTCGACCTGGAGCGCACCGAGAGCGCCATCCTCCCCATCGTCATCGGGGACGAGCGCAAGGCCATGGAGATGGGCCGCGCCGTGCGGGCGCGCGGCCTGTTCTGCCAGACCGTGGTCTACCCGGGCGTACCGCTCGGCGACGCCCGCCTGCGGGTCAGCGTCACCTGCGAGCACACGCCGCAGGACCTGGAGCTCGCGACCGGGATCTTCATCGAGTCAGCGACGGAGACCGGCGTCCTGCCGCGATCCGAGTGAGCGAGGAAGTGCACACACCATGCACACCACCATGGGCGCCCTCGGCGCCGGCGTGATCCAGCTGCGGCGGGACTTCCCCGCCGGGCAGGCCGGACGGCCCGCCTTCACCGGCGAACACCCCCACACCTACGGCGAGTTCACCGCTGCCGTCGACGCACTCACCTGCCGGCTCCTCGACCTCGGGGTCCGGGCCGGCGACCGGGTCGCGATCTGGACGGACAAGCAGCCGCGCTACGCCGAGGCGATCGTGGCCGCGGTCCAGGCGGGCTGCGCGTACGTCCCCCTGGACGGCGGGCAGCCGGCGGGCCGGGTGGAGACCATCCTCCAGGACGCCGAGCCGGTCGTGCTCTTCACCGACCGCCACCGGCTGGAGCGGCTCGCGGGCCGTGCGCTGCCCGCCTCCCTGGAGGCGATCGTCACCACGGGCGAGGCACCGGAAGGTGACGTCCGTGGCGTACCCGTCCGCTCCTGGGACGACTTCGCGCGGGTCCGGGCCGGGCGGGTGACGATCCTGCCCGCGCTGCAGCCCTCCGACCTGGCGGCGATCCTCTACACCTCGGGGTCGACCGGCGTGCCCAAAGGCGTCCGGATCTCCCACCGGAACCTGGCCAACTTCGTGGGCTGGGCCCGCACCGAGCTCGACGTGGGACCCGGCGACGTCTTCGCCAACCACGCGTCGTTCAACTTCGACCTCAGCACCTTCGACCTCTTCGTCGCCCTGTCGGCCGGCGCCGCGGTGTGGATCGTGCCGGACGCCGCCGCCCGCGACGTCACCGCACTGGCCGCGGGCATCCAGGAACACGGGGTCACCGTCTGGTACTCGGTGCCCTCCGTGCTGCACCTCCTCACCGCATCCGGCGCGCTCACCCCCGCCGTCACCCGGAGCCTGCGCTACGTCCTCTTCGCCGGCGAGGTCTTCCCCGTCCCGCAGCTGCGCGCCCTCGCGGACCGGCTGCCCGCCGGCACCGCCCTGTACAACCTCTACGGGCCGACCGAGACCAACGTCTGCACCTACCACCGGGTGCGCCCCGAAGACCTGCTGCGCGACACGCCGGTGCCCATCGGGGCGCCGATCACAGGCGCCCGCGTGAGCGTCGTCGTGGACGGCCGGGCCGTCCACGTGCCCGGCGCCATCGGCGAACTCGTCGTCGAGGGCGACTGCGTGACCCCCGGCTACTGGCGGCGCCCCGACGAGCCCGCCGCCGCCTTCCACTGCCAGGGCCGCCACCCCACCGGCGACCTCGTCAGCTACGAGGACGGGCAGCTCGTCTACCGCGGCCGCAAGGACCGCATGGTCAAGCTCAGCGGCTACCGCGTCGAACTCGGCGAGATCGAGGCCGCGGTGCTCACCCACCCCGCCGTCGCCGAGGCCGCGGTCGTGGTGAAGGCCGACCCGCAGGAGAGCTCCTCCGGGCGTATCGCCCTCTACTACACGCTGCGCCCCGGCGCCGCGAAGCCCGGCCTGGTCCGGCTCAAGCAGCACTGCGCCCGCCTCCTGCCCCGCTACATGCTGCCGCACACGGCGACCTGCCTGGACCGGCTCCCGCACAACGCCAACGGCAAGACCGACTACCGGCGCCTTGACCACGAGGCGGCACAGCCCACCGCAGAGCCCGCAGGCGCTGCCGGCAAATGACGGAGACCATCTTGAGTCGAGGACCGATCGGGAAGCCCTGGCCGGGCGGCGAACCGGAGACCGTGGCCGCGCTGCTCCGACACCGCGCGGACCGCACGCCGGACGCGCTCGCCTACCGCTTTCTCCCCGGTGCCGACGACGCGAGCGAGTCGTGGACCTACGGGGAACTGGACCTGCGCGCCCGCACCGTCGCGGGGCGGCTGCTGCGCGAGAACCTGAGCGGCAAGCCCGTCCTGCTGCTCCACCCGCCGGGCCTGGACTACATCGCGGCCTTCTTCGGCTGCCTGTACGCCGGCGCGGTCGCCGTGCCCGCCTACCCGCCGGACAGCGCGCGCTTCGGCCAGACCATGCCCCGGCTCGCCGCCATCGCACGGGACTCCGGGGCCACGCACGCCTACACCACCGCCGACGTCCGCGACGCGGCCCGCGCCAAGCCGGAGGAGATCTCCGCGCTCGGCCTGGCCGGGCTCACGTGGCTGACGGCCGCCGACCTCGGGCCCACGGACGCCGAGGCCTGGCACGAGCCGGGCACGGACGGCGGCTCGCTCGCCTTCCTGCAGTACACCTCGGGGTCGACGGCCGACCCCAAGGGCGTCATGGTCACCCACACCAACCTCGTCCGCAACCTGCGCTCGATCCACCTGCGCCTGGAGCACGACGAGGACTCCGGGATGGTCTCCTGGCTGCCCCCGTACCACGACATGGGGCTCATCGGCGGCATCCTCACCCCGCTCTACGGCGGCTTCCCCGCCCACCTGATGGCGCCCGCGACGTTCGTCCGGCGGCCGCTGCTGTGGCTCGACACGCTGTCGCGGACCCGGGCCTCGACCAGCGTCGCGCCCAACTTCGGCTTCGAGCAGTGCCTGCGCCGCATCACCGACGAGCAGCGCGACGCCCTCGACCTGCGGCACTGGCGGCTCGCCCTCAACGGCGCCGAACCCGTACGGGCCGGAACGCTGGAGCGCTTCGCCGGCCGCTTCGCCCCCTGCGGCTTCGACCGGCGGGCCCTGCTGCCCTGCTACGGCCTGGCCGAGGGCACCCTGATGGTCACCGGCATCGGCGCCTGCGAGCCGCCCGCCCTCGGCTCCTTCGACGCCGAGGCCCTCGCCCGCGGCGAGGCGCGGCCCGCCGCGGACGGCGCGGAGCGGGTGACCCGGGTGGTCGGCTGCGGCGCCCCCGTGCCGGACGTCGAGGTCGCCGTCGTCGACGCGGAGAGCCGCCGGCGGGCGGACGAGGGCCGTGTCGGCGAAATCTGGGTGGCGGGGCCGAACGTCGCCGGTGGCTACTGGGGCCGTCCCGAAGCCACCGACGAGGTGTTCGGCGCCCGCATCGCCGGCGAGGACGCCACCCCGTATCTGCGCACCGGCGACCTGGGCTTCCTGCGCGACGGGCAGCTCTACGTGGTCGGCCGCACCAAGGACGTCGTCATCGTGCAGGGCCGCAACCACTACCCGCACGACATCGAACTCACCGCGGAGAAGGCGACCGGCGCCGTCCGCCCCGGCAGCGGCGCCGCGTTCGGCATCGCCACGGAGCAGGGCGAACAGCTCGCACTGGCCTACGAGTTCGGCAGCGGCGACCCGGCGGCCGCGCTGGCCGCGCTGCGGACCGCGATCGCCGAGGAGCACCAGGTCGCGCCGCACACCGTCGTCCTCCTCAAACGATCGACGGTGCCGAAGACCACCAGCGGCAAGATCCAGCGGCAGGCGTGCCGGGCGGCTCTGACGGGCCTGGAGCTGTCCGTGGTGGCGGCGAGCGTGGTCCGCGACGACGCGGGCCTCTCCACCACGGCCGGCGCCCGGCCGGGCCGCGAGCAGGCCGCGGAGGCGGTCACGCGCGTGCTGCGCGGGGCGACCGGCGCGGACGAGGTCGCCGGCCGCGGATTCGCCGGACTCGGTCTGGACTACGCCGGGCTCCTGGACGCCGTGGGCGCGCTGGAGCGCGAGTTCGGCGTACGCCTGCCGGTCGGCGAACTGCTGGTGCGGCCGCAGGTGGGGACGCTGGTGGAGCTGCTGCCCGACGAGGGCGGCCCCGGCGAGAGCAGGGCCGCAGAGAGGGACGAGGCGGAGGAGGCTGCGGAGGGGCACGGCAGGGGCGCCGCCGTGGACGGGGCCGGCGAGGGCACGGCCGTGGACGGAGCCGGCACGAGCATGGCCGCGGGCCGGCACGGCCGGAGCACGGCCGTGGACGGGCACAGCGCGGGCACAATCGCGGACGGGGCCGGCGCGAACACAGCCACGGACCGGCACCGCGCGGGCACCGCTCTGGACGGGGCCCACGGAAGCGGGACCGCTGCCCGGGCCGGTGACGGCACCTTCGCGGACGCGCCCGACGACGGCGCCCTCTCCGGTGCACCCGCCGGCGCGCCCCGCCGCGTACCCGGTCCCGCCGCCGTCGAAGCCTGGCTGGCGGCCCGGATCGCCGAGCGGCTCGGGCTGCGTGCTTCGGCGGTCGACCGGGACCTGCCCTTCGCCTCCCTCGGGCTCGATTCCCGGCAGGCCGTGGCCGTCGCCGCTGAACTCGGCGACTGGCTGGGCCAAGAGCTGCCCGCGGGCCTGGTCTTCGAGCACCCGTCCGTCCGCGCGGTGGCCGCCCGCCTCGGCGCGGAGGCGCAACCGCAACCCGCGTCCTCCCCCACCGCTCAGGCGGCCGGTGAGCCCGTCGCGATCGTCGGCATGGGCTGCCGCTTCCCGGGCGCCCCCGACGTGGACAGCTACTGGCGGCTCCTGCTGGACGGCCGCGACGCCGTCGGCGAGGTGCCGCGCGACCGCTGGGACCCCGAGCTCGTGGAGGCGCCGCGGCACGGCGGCTTCCTGGACCGGGTCGACGCCTTCGACGCCCGGTTCTTCGGGATCTCGGCGCGCGAGGCGGAGCGCATGGACCCGCAGCAGCGGCTGCTGCTGGAGGTGGCGTGGCAGACCTTCGAGGACGCCCACGTCACCCCCGCGCGCCTGGCGGGCAGCGAGACCGGCGTCTTCGTGGGCATCAGCAGCCACGACTACGCCGAGCTGCAGATGCCGCACCTGGAGGCGGTCGACGTCTATTCGGCGACCGGCAACGCCCAGTCGGTGGCGGCGAACCGGCTCTCGTACCACTTCGACCTGGCCGGGCCGAGCCTCGCCGTGGACACGGCGTGCTCGTCGTCGCTCGCCGCCGTGCACATGGCCTGCCAGAGCCTGCGCGCCGGCGAGTGCCGCACGGCGCTGGCCGGCGGGGTGAACCTCCTGATCACGCCGGGGCTGTCGGTGGCGTTCACGCAGGGCGGCATGCTGTCCGCGGCCGGGCGCTGCCGGACGTTCGACGACGCGGCGGACGGCTACGTGCGCGGCGAGGGCGTGGGCCTGGTGTACCTCAAGCCGCTGTCGGCGGCGCTGGCCGACGGCGACCGCGTGCACGCGGTGATCCGCGGTTCGGCGGTGGGCCACGGCGGGCGCAGCAACGGTCTGACGGCGCCGAAGGGTTCGGCGCAGCGGGCGGTGATGGCGCGGGCCCTGGAGCGGTCGGGCCTCACGGCTCCCGCGGTGGGCTACGTGGAGGCGCACGGCACGGGCACGGCGCTGGGCGACCCGGTCGAGTGGGAGGCGCTGGCGGGCGTGTACGGGCAGGGGCGGGCCGCGGAGGAGCCGTGCCTGGTGGGTTCGGTGAAGACGAACATCGGTCACCTGGAGGCGGCCGCGGGGATCGCGGGGCTCATCAAGGCGGCGCTGGTCGCCAAGTACCGCCAGGTGCCGCCGTCGCTGCACTTGTCGACGCCCAACCGGGGCCTGGACCGGGAGGGGGCGGGGCTGGAGGTGGCCACGGAGCGCCGTCCGCTGCCCGTGCGGGACACGGCGCGGGCCGGGGTGAGCTCCTTCGGGTTCGGCGGCGCGAACGCGCACGTCGTCCTGGAGGCCGCGCCGGACCTGCCGCCCGCCCCCGCACCCGCGGTCCGGCGCCCGCGGCACGCCCTGTGCCTGTCGGGGCACACGCCCACCGCCCTGGCCGCGCTGGCCCTCCAGTACCGCACGCACCTCGCGGCCCGTCCGGACGCGGATCTGCGGGAGGTGTGCCACTCGGCGAACACGGGGCGGGCGCACCTCGCCCACCGCGCGGTCGTCACCGGCGCGTCGGCCGCGGACCTGGACGCCGCGCTGGACAACCTGGTCCGCGACCGGCCCTCGACGGCGGCCGTGCGGGGACACGTGCTGGGCCGGCCCGAACCGAAGGTGGCGTTCCTCTTCGGCGGCCAGGGCACCCAGTACACGGGCATGGCCAAGGAGTTGTACGGCACGCACGAGGCGTTCACGCGCACGCTCGACCGGGCCGGCGCCGTCCTGCAGCCGCTGCTCGGCGTTCCGCTGACCCGCCTGCTCTTCGACGAGGAGGGCGCCGGGCTGCTGCGCGGGACGCGGTACTGCCAGGCGGCGCTGGTCGCCCTGGAGGCCGCGCTGGCCGAGGTGTGGACGTCGCTGGGCGTGCGCCCGGCGGCCGTGCTGGGGCACAGCGCCGGCGCGATCGCCGCGGCGGCCGTCGCCGGGGCGGTGTCCCTGGAGGACGCGCTGGTGCTGGCGGCGGAGCGCGGCCGGCTGATGGACGAGCAGCCGGGCGAGGGCGCGATGATCGCGTGCGTCGGCGACCCGGACACGGTCCGCGAGGTGGCCGGGGAGTTCGCCTCGGTCGCGGTCGCGGCGGTCAACACCGGTGACCACCTGGCGCTGTCGGGCGCGGCCGCGGAGATCGCCGCGGCGGGCGACGCCCTGCGCGGGCGCGGCCTGACGGTGCGGCCGCTGGTCGTCTCGCACGCCTTCCACTCGCCGCTGATGGCGGGCGCGGCGGACCCGCTGCGGGAGGCCGCGGGCCGGATCTCCTTCGCGGAGCCCGCCGTCCCCTGGGTCTCTGACGCCACGGGCGAGCTCACCGGCCGCCCGGACGGCGACTACTGGCGGGCGCACCTGCTCGGCACCGTGCGCTTCGCCGACGGGTTCGCGACCCTGCGCCGGCTCGGCTGCGACGCGTTCGTGGAGATCGGTCCGCACCCGACGCTGCTCAACCTGGGCCGCTCGATGACGGCGGCCGAGCCCGGTGCGGCGGACGGCCCGGTGCCGCTGTGGCTGCCGTCGCTGCGGCGCGGCGGCGACGCGTGGGAGTCGCTCCTGCAGTCCCTGGGCCGGCTGCACTGCGCGGGCGGCGCCGTGGACTGGGGCGCGCTCGACGGCGGGGACCCGCCGCGGCACGTCCCGGTGCCGCACGCGGTCTTCGAGCGGGAGTCGTACTGGTTCACGGCCCCGGCCGCGAGCCGTGCGCGGCGCCCCGCCGTGACGGGTCCCGCCGCGCCCGCTGCCGCGCCCCAGGAGCCGTACGCCCCCGCGGCGGCCGGCCCGGCCGTCGAGGGCAGCGTCCTCGGCCACATCGCGCGGATCTGCGGCTTCCCCGCCGAGCAGATCCCGCCGTACGCCCGGCTCGGCGTGGACCTGGGGTTCGACTCGCTGATGCGGACCGATCTGCAGCGCAGCATCGCCGCCCAATTCCCCGATCGGATGGACGAATTGCACCGTGACCTTCCCGAGGACCCGACGGTACGGGACCTGGTGGACCGGCTGGCCGACGGCGGCGGATCCGTACCGCCTGCCGCCCCCGCCCCCACCCCGGCGCCGGCCGTTCCGGCCCCGGTGCCGCAGCCCGCGCGGCCGGCGGTGAAGCAGGAGTACGCGTTCGAGGAGTGGGCCGAGTACGCCGAGCTCCAGGGGCGGCTGCGGCAGGCCCGGTCGGGCGGCTCCAACCCGTACGGCCGCTCGCACGAGGGCTTCAACTCGGCCGAGGCGACGATCGGCGGCCGCAAGGTCGTCAACTTCGCCGCCTTCAACTACCTGGCGCTGTCGGGCCATCCGCAGGTGCGCCAGGCCGCCAAGGAGGCCATCGACCAGTACGGCACGTCGGCGTCGGCGACCCCGCTGCTGTTCGGCGAGACCCCGCTGCACCACGAGCTCGACGCCGAGATCGCCTCGTTCCTCGGCACGGAGGCGGCGATCGTCTTCGCGGGCGGCCACGCCACCAACGTGGCCACCGTGGGGCACCTCTTCGGGCCGGAGGACCTGATCGTCCACGACGAGTGGAGCCACGACTCCACCGTGCGCGGCTGCGTCCTGTCGGGCGCGCGGCGGCGGCCGTTCCCGCACAACGACTGGGAGGCCCTGGACCGGATCCTCACCGCGCTGCGCGGCCGGCACCGGCGGGCGCTGGTGGTGATCGAGGGCGCGTACAGCCAGGACGGCGACATCCCCGACCTGCCGCGGTTCATCGAGGTCAAGCAGCGCCACGGCGCCATGCTGATGATCGACGAGGCGCACTCGGTGGGCGTGCTCGGGGCGACCGGGCGCGGCATCGGCGAGCACTTCCCCGTCGACCGGGCCGACGTGGACCTGTGGATGGGCACCCTCAGCAAGGCGCTCGGCAGCCTCGGCGGCTACATCGCGGCCCGCGAGCCGATCGTCGAGTACCTCCGCTTCACCGCTCCCCTGCACATCTTCAGCACCGGCATCTCGCCCGCGAACGCGGCGGCGGCCCTGGAGGCGATCCGGGTCGTGCGCAAGGAGCCGCAGCGCGTGGCCCGGCTGCGCGAGCTGTCGGACTTCTTCCGCGCCGGGGCCCGGGAGCGCGGCCTGGACATCGGAGTGTCGCGGGCGTCCGCGGTGATCCCGGTCATCACCGGTGACTGGGAGAAGACGATGGCGCTGTCGAACTCCCTGCTGGAGCAGGGCGTCAACGTCATGCCCATCGGCTATCCGGCGGTCGAGCGCGACAAGTGCCGGCTGCGCTTCTTCATCAACGTCGACCACGGCGAGACCGACCTCGAAAACTCCCTCGACCTTCTGGTGTGATCCCATTGCCGACGCAGAAACCGGACCCGCATCCGCACACGGACCCGTCCTCCACCTCCCCCGGCGAGCCGTCCGGGCAGCCGGACGTCCTGGTCACCGGGGCCAGTGGATTCATCGGCGGGCACCTCGTCCGCCGCCTCGCCGAGCGCGGGCACCGGGTGCGCGTGCTCGTCCGCGAGGGCAGCGACCGCTCGGGGTTCGCCGGCTCCGAGGCCGGCACCGTCATCGGCGACCTGGACGACCCCGGCAGCCTGCGGCGGGCCGCGGCCGGCGTGCGGCAGGTGTTCAACTGCGCCGGGAAGTCGGCGGACTGGGGCGCCTGGGAGGACTTCCGGCGCATCAACGTCACCGGCGCGGCCAACGTCGTGGAGGCCGCGGCCCTCGCGGGCACGGTGCGGCGCGTGCTGCACGTGAGCACCACCGACGTCTACGGCTATCCCGTACGGCCCTGCGACGAGAGCACCGAGCCGCGCGACACCGGCCTCCCGTACAACCGCAGCAAACTGCTCGGCGAGCGGGCCGTGCGCGAGGCCTCCGCGCGCACCGGAATGCCGGTGACAGTGGTCCGCCCGGTGTCCGTCTACGGGCCCGGCAGCAAGGACTTCGTCATCGAGATCGCGGACCTGCTGCTGCGCAAGCAGATGGTCTACATCCGCCAGGGCCGCGTCCCGGCCGGCCTGCTGTACGTGGGCAACGCCGTCGACGCCATGATCGACGCGTGCGCCTCGGACGCCACGGCGGGGCGCGCGTACAACCTGCGCGACCCGGAACTCACCACGTGGCGCGAGTACATCGAGGCGCTCGCCCGCGGCCTGGGCGCGCCGCCGCCGAAGCTGAGCCTGCCCACCCCGGTGGCCACGGCCGTCGCGACGGTCTCGGAGAAGCTCTACGGCCTCTTCGGCATCAAGGCCCGGCCGGTCCTCACCCGCCACGCCGTGCACCTCTTCGACCGCGACCAGTCGTACGGCACCGCCCGCGCGCAGGAGGAGTTCGGCTTCAAGAGCCCGGTGGGCTTCGAGGAGGGCATGCGCCGCACCGTGGCCTGGCTGGACTCGCCGGAGGGACGCAAGCATGTCGCCCGCTGAGCCCCTCGTCGCCGCCCCGTCCCGGGACGCCCGGTGGTTCCCGCGCTTCGGCGCGCCGCCGCCCGCGGCCGACGCGCCCGGGACCCGGCTGATCTGCTTCCCGTACGCGGGCGGCACGGCCTCCGTCTACCGCGACTGGCGCGAGCGCCTCGGCGGCGCAGTCGCCGACGTGGCGGCCGTACAACTGCCCGGCCGCGGCCTGCGGATGCGCGAGGAGCCGTACGCCTGCGCGCAGCCGCTCGTCGCCGACGTCGCCGACGAGCTCGTGCGCCAAGGGCTCACCCGCGACTACGCGTTCTTCGGGCACAGCATGGGCGCCCTGCTGGCCTACGAGGTGGGGTGCGCGCTGCGGGACCGCGGCGAGCCCGGGCCGCGCCACCTGTTCGTCTCCGGCAGCAGGGCGCCGCACTTGTACGGGGACCGCACCGAGCACCTGCTGCCGGACGCGGAGCTGCGCGACTTCGCCGCCGGCATCGGCGCGCTCGGCGACGGCGACCAGGTGCTGCTCAACGGCGCCTACCTGGACCGCAGGCTGCCGGTCCTCCGCGCCGACCTGCGGGTCTGCAACGGCTACCGGTGGCGGCCGCGCCGCCCGCTGGACTGCCCGATGACGGCGTTCTCCGCGAGCGACGACCCGGTCGCCGACACCGCCGAGGTGGAGGCCTGGCGCCCGTACACGACGAGCTCGTTCCTGCACCACCACGTGCGGGGCGACCACTTCTTCCTCACCGCCGAAGGCCCCGCGCGGCAGCGGCTGCTGCGGGAGCTGCGCGGCGAGCTCGCCCGGCTCCCCCGGGCCTTGGGCACCCCATCCGAGCGTAAGGAACCGTCATGGACGTACTGAACCTGGTCAAGAGCGTCAGGGACCGCGTCGGGGAGCCCCTCGGCGACGCCCTGTCCGCGGTGCGGATCGCCGGCAACTGGCGGATGCCCCTGCTGCTCGCGGTGTCGAAGGGCTTCATCACGCCCGTCTACCGGGCGGCCTTCCTCGCCTCGGCCGCGGGCTCCGGCGTCCTCGGCTGGCTCGCCGTGCGCCCCTGCGACCTGGAGTCGCTGGCCGGCAAGCTGGGTGCCGCGCAGGACAAGCAGCGGCTGCGGGCCTGGCTGGAGCTGGGCGTGCGCCTCGGCGAGCTGGACCGGCGCGAGGGCTGCTACCGGCTGAAGAGCATCGCCGCCCGGACCCTCGCGCGGGCCGGCAACGACGCCCTGGCGGCCGCGCTGGAGGAGGTGCTGCGCTTCCACGTGCCGGTGCTGCTGGGCGGCCCCCGGATGGCGGCGACCGGCGAACGCTTCTCGCTGGGCGACCAGGACGGGCTCGTCATCGCCCGCTCCACGCGCGTGATCGAGCCGTTCGTCGAGGCCGCCATCGCCCGCACCCTCGACCGCGACAACGCCGTGCGGCTGCTGGAGGTCGGCTGCGGCAGCGGCGTCCACGTCCGGCACGCGGCGCAGCTGAACCCGCGCCTGTCGGCCCTCGCGATCGACATGCAGGAGGAGGTCGCGGAGACGGCGACCAAGAACATGGCCGAGTGGGGGCTCGCCGACCGCGTCGAAACCCGGCAGGGCGACCTGCGCACCCTCGACCTGCAGCCGCAGTTCGACCTCGTGACGATGCACAACAACATCTACTACTTCGCCGAGGACGAGCGCGTGGCGGCGCTCGCGAAGGCGCGTTCGCTGCTGGCGCCGGGCGGCAGGATCCTGCTGACCACCTCGTGCCAGGGCGGGAACATCGGCCTGGACGTCCTCAGCTTGTGGTTCACCTACGCCGACTTCGGCGGCCCGCTGCCCCGCGAGGAGGAGCTCGTCGCGCAGCTGGAGCGCGCCGGGTTCACCGGCGTGGAGGCGGCCCGGCTCGTCCCGGGCGAGCAGTTCCGGGCCTTCACGGCCACCAGCAAGTAGCCCCGCGCACCGCACCCCGCACGTCCCGCGACGGCCCGAGCGCCCAGGAGAGCCCGACATGGCAACCCGTTCCACTGACCCCGTGACCCTCGCGCCGCAGGCCGGCGACGTCGTCGTCCTCGGCGGCCCCGGGACCGCCGACGCGGCCGTCCTCGGCGGCAAGGCGGCCCGGCTCGCCGACATGATCGCGGCGGGGCTGCCGGTGCCGCCCGCCTTCTGCCTCACCACCGGCCTCTTCGCGCGCTACCTCGCCGACACCGGCCTGGCCGGCAAGATCGAGGGCGCCGAGGGCGGGGACGTCCGCGAGCTGATCCTGGCGACCCGCATCCCCGCGCCGCTCGCCGACGAGGTCCTCGCGGCCTACGAGCGGCTCGGGCGGCCGCGGGTGGCCGTGCGCTCCTCGGCGCTCAAGGAGGACTCGGCGGCGCGCTCCTTCGCCGGGCAGCACGACACGGTCCTGGACGTGGCGGGCGACGCGGCGCTGCTCGACGCCGTTCGGCAGTGCTGGGCGTCGCTGTGGTCCGCGCGGGCCACCGCCTACCGCGACGGCGACGCGGCCGAGGCCATGGCCGTCGTCGTCCAGGAGATGGTGCACTGCGACGTCAGCGGCGTGCTGTTCACCGTCGACCCGGTGAGCGCCCGGCCGCACCGGGTGGTCGTCGAGGCCTGCCGGGGGCTGGGCGAGGGCCTGGTCTCCGGGCGGGTCTCCAGCGACCTGTTCGTCGTCGACGACCGCAGCCTGGAGGTCGTCGAGGAGCGCGTGCGCTACAAGGTGGCCAAGTGGGCGCCGCTGGCACCCGGGAAGATCGGGATGACGAAGGTCGACGCCGCCGACCGCAGCGTCCCCTGCCTGGACCACGCCCGGCTCGCCGAGCTGGCGGGGCTCGGCCTGCGGGTGCGCGAGCACTACGGCAGCGAGCAGGACGTCGAATGGGGCCTGCGGGACGGGGTGTTCCACCTCTTCCAGACCCGCCCCATCACCACCCGGCCGCTCCCCGGCGACGACGCGGCGCGCGCCGGGACGCTCAGTCCGTACGTGGTGCAGCAGCCGGACCCCGTCCAGCACGGCACCCTGTGGTCCCGCATGGACATCGGGGAGATCTTCGTCGGGCTGATGACGCCGCTCGGCCTGAGCTTCGCGCGCTACTACCAGAAGCACGTCCACGTGGACTGCGCCGCCGCCCTCGGCGTCCGCGACACCGGCGACGCCGACCTGCACATGGGCTACTACCAGGGCCACGTCTACCTCAACATCTCCTACAGCGCCCACCTCCTGGGCCAGGCCCTGCCGACGCGCGACCAGCGCCACTTCACCAAGCGGTTCGTCGGCGAATACGTAGAGGGAGGGGAGGGAGGGGAGGGAGGAGCGCTCGCCGACTACGTGAACCCGTTCGGGAAGTTCCCCGGCGGCATCGAGGACGTACTGTCCACGGCGCACTGGCTGCGCTGCACGGCCGCCGAGGCGGTGCGGATGAAGTCGCGGTCCAAGGAGATGGTGGCCTCCCGGCTCTACGAGTTCGACCGCGCCCGGCGGCTGGACCTCTCGCGCATGAGCCGCCGCGAGCTGCACGCCGAACTCACCCGCAACCTCGGCTACTTCCACGACAGCCACGTGGGCTACATGCCGTACTACATCAACGCCTTCGGGTTCTACGGGATCCTCACCGAGCTGTGCCGCCTGTGGCTCGGCGAGGAGGGCCGGAACCTGCAGAACCGCATCAAGACCGACATGTCGAGCCTGCGGACCGTGGAGTCCGCGAAGGAGATCTGGGCCGTCGCCCAGGCCGCCAAGGACCGCCCCCGCGTCCTTAAGATCATCAACGAGGAGCCGCTGGAGAACGTCGCGGCGGCGCTGCGCGCGGACGACGAGGGCGCCGCCTTCTGGGAGCGCCGGATGGAGCCCTTCCTGCGCGCCAACGGCACCCGCGGCCACCAGGAGATGGAGCTCAGCCACCCGCGGTGGATCGACGACCCCTCGTACATCTTCCAGATGATCCGGCGGTACGCCTCCGACGGCTTCTCCACCGACGACATCCTGCGGCGCAGCAGCGGCTACCACGACGACTCGCGCGAGATCCTCAAGAAGCTCTCGCTGCCGCAGCGCAAGGTGATCGAGACGGTCATCTCGCTGTACGCGCTGTGCAGCGAGCTGCGCGAGACCACCCGCATGTCGATGATCACCTCGATCTGGCTGGTGCGAAACGTGGTGTACGAGGTGGGCCGGCGGCTGGTGGAGGCGGGTGTCCTGCACTCCCCCGACGAGGTGGCCCACCTGGACTTCGAGGACGTACGGGCCTATCTGGCCGGGGACGCCGACGAGACCGCGGCCTTCCCGCGCGAGCGGATCGACGGGGCACGGCGCCTGCACGAGTACCGCAAGCGGCTCCCCGAGCCGCCGCTCACCTTCATCGGCGAGCACGACATCACCCAGGCGGTGCGCCCCGCCCCGGGCGGGGCGCGGCTCAGCGGACTCGGCGCGAGCCCCGGGCGCGTCGTCGGCCGCGCCCGCATCGTGGAGGACCTCGTCTGGCAGGCCGACGAGTTCGAGGCCGGCGAGATCCTCGTGACGCGCTACACCGACGCCTCGTGGACCCCGCTGTTCGCCATCGCCGGCGGCGTCGTCACCGACGTCGGCTCGATGCTGTCGCACAGCTCGATCGTCTCCCGCGAGTTCCACGTGCCGTCGGTCGTGAACACCAAGTACGCGACGCAGCGCATCAGCACGGGGGACATGGTGATGGTCGACGGGGACACGGGGGTGGTGGAGGTAGTCGAAGGCTGATCCACCGTCAGCGCAACCCACCGAGGAGGAACGAAAGATGATTCCCAACCAGTGGTATCCGATACTCCCGGCCGAGGAGGTGCGCAACGACAAGCCCACGGGCGTCCGCCGGATGGGCCAGGAGCTGGTCCTGTGGCGCGACCTCGACGGCAACCTGGTCTGCCAGGGCGCGCGCTGCCCCCACAAGGGCGCGAACCTCGCCGACGGCCGGATGAAGGGCAACTCGGTCGAGTGCCCGTACCACGGCTTCCGCTACGGGCCCGACGGCGGCTGCAAGGCCATCCCCTCGCTCGGGTCGGAGGCCCGAATACCCGGCTCGCTCCGGGTGCCCGTGCACCCGGTGCAAGAAGCCCACGGCCTGGTGTGGTTGTGGTGGGGCGAGGAGCGCGCCGGACTGCCGGACATCCAGGCGGCTCCGGAAGTGGCGGACAACCCGAAGGTCCACTCGACGCTGCACTGGACGCGCCCGGTCCACTACACCCGCTACATCGAAAGCCTGCTCGAGTTCTACCACATCACGTACGTCCACCGTGATCACTGGTTCAACTACATCGACTACCTGTTCCTCTACGGGACCCCGCGCAAGCTGGGCCTCGACGGCAAGGAGCGCTACCTCTCCGCGACGAAGATCGTCAACCACCACCTGGAGACGGACACCGAGCGGCAGACGCTCCGCTACTCCTTCGACCACCAGGACGAGGCCGACCCGAAGAACACCACGCACTACGTCATCACGTTCACGTTCCCCTGCCAGGTGCACGTGCAGACCGAGCAGTTCGAGGCGACGTCGTGGCTGGTCCCCATCGACGACGGGCACACCGAGCACATCCTGCGCTGGTACGAGTACCCGGCGTTCAAACCGCTGCTCCGCTCGGAGAAGCTGCGCCGCGTCCTGCCCTGGATGTCCCTGTACATGGAGAAGTGGATCCAGGACGTCCAGGACGTCCGCATCATGGAGCGCCAGGAACCGAAGATCAGTGAGGGAGGCGTCAGCAAGTTCACCCCGGTCGACGAACTCAACGCCAAGTACTTGGCGATGCGGTCGCGGCTGATCCAGGAGGCGGCGGAGCCGAAGGCGGCGAAGGAGACGCCGAAGGAGACGGGGAAGGAGACGGCGAAGGAGAAGGAGACGGCGGCGGATCCGCTGCCGGCCGCCGGGGCACCGGAGCCCGCGGGGAAGCACCCGGCACCGGCGAACGGCCGGAGGGCGCCGAAGGCGGCCGCGAACGGCGAGGGCTTGGCGGCGGCACGGGCGAGCGGGACGCGGTGAGGCCCGGGGCAATGCTTGTGAGGCCGGGCCTCACAGGCCCCGCCGTACGACGCTGAAGGGGTGGGTTGTGAGGCCCGGCCTCACAAATCCGCCGCATCGGCGATCAGCCGCAACGGCGGACCGGCGGTGCCGGACACAGCTGATCCCGGCCGGACACCGCCCGTCCGGAATACGAAAAACCCCGGCTCGGGAGCCGGGGTTTTTCTCCTGCGCCGTGGGCGACGGTCAGCCGCGGGCCCGGACCGGCGCCTCGGCACCCGTCGCGTCGACCGCGGCCTCATCCGCGGCTGCGGCCTCGGCCTCGGCCGGCTTCGGGATGAGGAAGGACGTCGCCAGGGCGGCGGCCAGGATGACCACGCCCGCGATCATGCCGGAGGTGTAGCCCGTGGCGGACGCCGCATCGTCCGCAGGCTGGACCGCGGTCTTCACCGCGTACAGGACGGCGAAGCTCAGGCCGGCGCCCAGGTTGAACGCGCCCGCGTTGAGGCCGGGGAGGAAGCCCGGGTTCTCGCGCGGGGAGAGGACGATGCCGAGGCCGTTGAGGACGATGTTCGCCACGCCCGCGTAGGTGATGCCCACGAGGAGCGACGCCACCAGCAGCAGGGCCTTCGAGTGGGCGGGGATCGTGAGGATCATCAGCACGACGGAGGCCGCGGAGCCGACCAGGCCGACGCGCAGGACGCGGCCGTAGCCGTGGGTGGCCGCGAGGCGCCCGGCCAGCGGGCCCATGGCCAGGCCGGCCAGGGCGTACGGGGTCAGGGTCCACCAGGCGGAACCCTCGGCGCCCATGCCGAGGCCCGCGTCGGCGTCCTGGGCGAAGGCCGGGATCAGGCCGTTCATGACGGCGAAGACACCGGTCATGGTGAGGGTGGTGGTGAGCAGGGTGGCCCAGGTCGAGCGCCGGCGCAGGTGGTGCGTGGCGACGAGCGGGTGCGAGCTGCGGCCCTCGGTCCGCCAGAACAGCGCGAACGCGGCGGCGGAGACGACGACCAGGACGGCGATCAGCCCCCAGTTCGCGGCGCCGAGCTTGCCGGCCTCGTTGAGGGCGACGAGCAGCGAACCCACGGACACCACGAGGAGGCCGACGCCGGGCCAGTCCATCCGGTCCGCGCCGGGGACCTTGGACTCGGGGGTCAGGAACGCGGCGAGGGCGGCCGCGAGGACGGCGACGACGGCCATGACCCAGAACACGGACTGGAAGCCGTGCTCGTCGGCGAGGAACCCGCCCGCGAGCGAGTCGACGCCGGCGATGCCGCCGTTGACCGCGGTGATCACGCCGAGCAGGGTGCCGTACCGCTTGGGCTCGGTCACCTCCTGGCGCAGCATGATCAGGCACAGCGGGACGACCGGGCCGGAGAAGCCCTGCACGATCCGCCCGGCGAACAGCATGGGCACGCTCGTCGCCAGCGCCGCGATCACACAGCCGGCGGCCATGAGGACGAGCATGCCGACCAGGACCTTGCGGCGGCCGATGACGTCGCCGAGCCGCGGCAGGAAGAGCGAGAACAGGGCCGCCGACGTGAAGAAGGCGGTCTGCGTGAGCCCGATCTCGGCGGAGCTCGCGCCGAGGCTGTCCTCGATGCTCTTCAGCGCGGGGCTGAGCATGCTCGCGTTGAGCTGGAAGGCGATGCAGGCGGTCAGGAGTGCGGTGACCAGCACGCCCACGCGGGCAGGGCGGTGGTCGGTAAGAGAAACGTTCATGCCTCGACGCAGGGGGTGAGTGGAGCCTCGCGACACAGCGGACGCGCTGCGCGCACACAGAAAAACCCCGGGACGACGGGGAATCCCGGGAACGCCGCCGGAGCGTGGCCGCTCCGTCCGGACATCGGGTCGACAGATCACTGACAGAGCACTGACCTGCGAAAACCCCCGTCGAAGGGGGTCTGTGTTCCTTCATGGTACCCGGGATTTTCCGGGCGCTTCCGGGATCGTTCGACCACGGTCCGTCATACGCCCACGCCATCCCGGGCGGGCGGCGGGGACGTGACACGGGGCACACCCGGGGTGTGCCCCGTACGCCTTCCCGGAAGCGCGAGGGGTGAGATTCGGCCACGTTCGCCCACCCGGCGCGATCCCAGACAACCTGGCGCCTGCATTTGCCATGTACCTCGATGTCGGCACGAATGCGCTGCTCACCACGGGTGCGGTCGGCCGACAGGCGTCCACGGAGCACCCCGTGGCACCCCTTCCGTCCGCTCCGTCCCTCCCGAGGTTCCCGTGCCGACCCAACCGCCCGGATCCCACGACCGGCCGCCTCTGACTCGCCGTCAGCGTCCCCCGGCCCCCGCCGTTCCCGCGGTCTCCCGGTGGTGCCCGTGACCACCGGGAGACCGGGCGGCGGCTCCTGGGCGATCGCCCTGCCGATGCCCGACCAGAAATCGTCCTTCATCCTCACCGGCATGGCCGCCGTCCTGGTGCTGCTCCTGTGGTGGCTGATCCGGGCGGTCGCGCGGCAGGGCGGTGCCCGGCGGGCCTGCCGCCGGGTGGCCTGGGAGCTCCGGATGACCCGGCGGGCCTTCGCCGCGCCCTTCCGCGCCCGCGGGCTGCACCGGCGAAGGGTCCGCACGCTGACGTCGTTCCTCGCCGACCCCGCCGCCCCCGCGCTGGTCGACCACGCGCTGACCGGCGCGGAGCGGGAGGCCGGAGAGGGCTGCCGCGTGCCGGCGGCCGCGGTGAGCGCCGACCGGCGGCGGGTCGCGGTCGTCGTGGCCGGGCGCAGTCCGCGCGCGGCGACGACGCCCTGGCGGGACGCCGGTGACGAGCCGGGCGGCTGGACGTGGTCGGCCGACGCCGCCGCGGTCGGGGCCGGCGCGGAGGCGCCGCCCGCCCGGCGGACGCTGCCGCTCGTGGTCGGTGCCGACCGGCTCTCGGGCGCGACGGTCGTCGCCGACTGGATGTGCGGGCCGCCCGTCGTGAGCCTGGAGGGCGACGTGCGGGTGGCCCGCAGCGTCCTCCAGGCGCTGGCGGCGCAGCTCGACCTGCTCGCCGACGGGCCGGTGGTGCAGGTCGCCCGCGGGGTGCACCACCGCTACCCCGGCCGGGAGCTCGACCGGATCCTCGACGAGCTGGAGGCCGCCGCGCCGGACGCCTCCGTCGATTCCGGCGACGCCCCGCTCGTGGTGCTGGTGTGCTGGACCCCGTCGCCCGCCCAGTGGGAGCGGCTGGCCGCGCTGTGCGCCTCGGGGCAGGTCCGTGCCCTGGTGGGCGGGCGGCTGCCGGGGTACTGCTGGAGCCTGCACGCCGAGACGGGCGGACGGCTGCTCGTGCCGGGCGCCGGCCTCGACGTGGAGGCCGCCGCGCTGAGCACGGCGGTGGGTTCCGCCGTCAAGAGGTTCCGCCGCCGCGGGACCGGCTGGTGGGCGGCCCGCGACGGACAGGTCCCGCCCACCGGCCCGGGGGGCGACGGGGGCGGCCCCGTCGTGCACGGCTCCGTCCCGGTGGAACCGGTGGAAGGGGCCGGGCCCGGCGACGGACCCGCGACTGTCCCCGTACCGCCGACCCTTCCGGCACCGGCACCGGGCGACGGCGCGGAGGCCGGAAAGGTGCCCGCACCGGCCGGCACCGCAGCGCCCGCGCCCGGCCCGGACACGGCTCACAGGGCTGGTTCCCCGGTCCCGGGAGCGGCGTCCGGGCCCGCCCCCGGCACGACCGGCACGACGGCCCCCGTGCCGCCAGCACCGGCACCGAGCCCTCTTCCCGAAACCGGCTCCACGGTCCCACCGGCGGCAACGTCCGGGCCCACCGCCGGAACAACCGGCACGACACCCCCCGCCCCCATGCCACCGGCACCCAACCCTCTTCCCGAAGACGGCTCCACGGTCCCACCAGCGGCATCCGGGCCCACCCCCGTCACGACCGGCGCGAGTGCCCTCGCACCCGCAGTCCCGGCCCCGGCCCCGGTGCCCACCGGCCCGGGCGTGCCCGGGCCGCGCGAAGGTGACTTCGCCGAGCCCGGAGCCGGAACCGAGCCCGGAGCCGGGGCCGGCCGCGGTGGGCGGCCGTCCTCGGCCGCACCCGGGCCGGCGGCCCCCGGCGGTGCCGCCGTCCCCGCGGCTCCGGCCCCGGGCGGGGCGGTCCCCGGAACCGCCCCCGCCCCCGGCTCCTGGCTGGAGCCGGAACCCGAGCCCGGGTCCGGGACCGGTTCCCGTCCCGCCCCCGGCGTCTCCGCCGCCTCCCGCACGCACCCGGATCGGACCCCCGAACGCCCATGAGACTCTTCGTCAGCCTCACCTCCCCCGGTGCGCCGGGCTCCGACGCCGAGCCCGGCTTCCACCGGGACCTCGTCCTGGACGCCCCCGGCACCACCACCGTCGGCGCCCTCGCCGCGCAGCTCGCCGGTGCCGGCGACGACGGCGCCGAGCCGCCCGTCCTCCACCTCGGCGACCGCCCGCTCCCGCCCGGCGCCACGCTCTCCGCCGCCGGGCTCCGCGACGGCGTCCGCCTCGGGCTCGGCGGACCCGCCGGGCCCGGATCCGCCGCCTACGGCGCGCCCCGCGGTGAACTCCCGCCCCCGTCCCGGACCCCCGACGGCGAGCGCCTGCCGCGGGCCGCGGGCGTGGAGCTGCAGCTCGTCGGCGGGCGGGGAGCCGGCCGCGTCTGGCCGCTGGCGCCGGGCACCCACACCATCGGCCCGCAGCCGGGCGGTTCCGTCCGGCTGGAGGGGCGGGACGTGCCGCCTCCCGGGGTGCGGGTCACCGTGCGGCCCGACGGCACGGTCCTGCTCCACGCCGGGGAGCAGGGCGCGCACGTCGCGCTCTCCCTGCCCGTCCCGCCGCCCGACCGGCCGCGCGCGGACGCGCCTGCGCTGCCCCCTCCGCCGCCGGGCGACCTTCCCGACCCGGACGCCGACACCGCCGAGCCGCTCCCGCCGGGCTGGTGCGTGTGGCCGCTTGGCGGTGAGCTCGTCCTCGGTGAGTTCCTGCTGCGGGTGGCCGAGCCGACCGAGGCGGACGCCGCCCTCGCGGTCTCCGCGGACGGCGCCCACCTGGACTTCAACCGGCCGCCGCGCATCGTCCCGCCGCTGCAGCCGGAGCGCTTCGTCCTGCCCGCTCCGCCCGCCCCGCCCGCCCACCGGGCGATCCCGCTGCTGATGATGCTGTCGCCCCTGGTCATGGGCATCGGCATGGTCGTCTTCCTCAAGTCGTACTACTACCTGGTGTTCGCGCTCTTCAGCCCGGTGCTGGCGCTCGCCAACCACTGGAGCGGGAAGCGGAACGGCCGGCGCGACTACGTGGCCGCCGTCGCCGGCCACCGGACGCGCCGGGCGTCGCTGGAGCAGGACGTGCGGGACAAGGTGGACCGCGAGCGCGCGCTGCGGACCGAGGCCGCCCCCGACCCCGCGACCGCGGGCCTGTGGGCCGTGGGCCCCGGCGCCCGGCTCTGGGAGCGCCAGCGCTCCCACGCCGACCACCTCCACCTGCGCGTCGGCACCGTCCGGCAGCCGTCCCTGCTCACCGTCGACGACGCCGCGCGCGAGGACAACCACCGCTCCGTCCACTGGGAGATCCCCGACATGCCGGTCGGGGTGGACCTGACGGGCGACGGGGTGCTCGGCATCGCCGGGGAGCGCGAGGCCACCGCGGCCCTCGCCCGCTGGGCCGTCGCCCAGGCGGCGATCCTGCACAGCCCGCGCGACGTCCGGATCACCGTGCTCACCGACGCGGCGGGCGCGGCCGGCTGGGAGTGGGTGCGCTGGCTGCCGCACGCCCGGCCCGGTCAGGGCGGCGTGGCCGCCCCGGCCGCGGGCGGGCCCGCGGTGACCCTCGGCAACGACCCCGAGACCGTCGCCGCCCGGGTCACCGAGCTCGTCTCGGCCGTCCGGTCCCGCAGCCGGGCCCGGGAGTCCGGCCTGAGCGGAACGCTGACGGCCGAGCCCGACCTGCTCGTCGTCCTCGACGGGGCGCGCCTGCTGCGCGACGTCCCCGGCATGATCCAGGTCCTGAAGGAGGGGCCCGCCGTGCGGGTCTTCCTGATCTGTGTCGACCGCGAGGAGCGGATGCTCCCGGAGGAGTGCGTCTCGGTCTGCTCCGTGGGAGCCCGCGAACTCACCCTGCGCCGCACGGGGCGGACCGACGTCACCACGGCCCGCCCGGACCTGGTGGACGCCGCGTGGTGCGAGCGGATCGCCCGCGCCCTGGCGCCCGTGCGCGACGTCACCCCCGACGGCTCCGACGGTCTGCCCGCCCGGGTCGGCCTGCTGCGGCTGCTCGATCTCGAACCGCCCCGCGGCGACGAGCTCGTACGCAGGTGGGAGCGGCGGCCCGCGGCCACCGGCATGCTGCTCGGCTCGGGCTACTCCGGGCCCGTCGCCTTCGACCTCGTCAAGGACGGCCCGCACGCCCTGATCGCGGGGACCACGGGCGCGGGCAAGTCCGAGCTGCTCCAGACGCTGGTGGCCACCCTCGCCGCGGTCAACCGGCCGGACGAGATGACCTTCGTGCTGGTCGACTACAAGGGCGGGAGCGCCTTCAAGGACTGCGTGCGCCTGCCGCACACCCTCGGCATGGTCACCGACCTCGACAGCCACCTCGTCGAGCGTGCGCTCACCTCGCTGGGCGCCGAACTGACCCGGCGCGAGCACGTCCTCGCCGGGGTGGGCGCCAAGGACCACCCCGAGTACCGCGCCCTGCGGCGGCGGAACCCGGCCCTGGCGCCGCTGCCCCGGCTGCTCCTGGTCATCGACGAGTTCGCCACCCTCGCCCGGGACGTGCCGGAGTTCATCCCCGGGCTGGTCTCCATCGCCCAGCGGGGCCGCTCCCTCGGCATCCACCTGGTGCTGGCGACGCAGCGGCCCGCCGGAGTGGTCACCGCCGACATCCGGGCCAACACCAACCTGCGGATCTCCCTGCGCGTCACCGACGCCATGGACAGCCAGGACGTCCTGGAGGTCAACGACGCCGTCGGCATCTCCGCCGGCACGCCCGGCCGGGCGCTGGCCCGGATCGGGCACCGGTCCGTCCTGCCGTTCCAGACCGCGTACGCGGGCACGCCGCGCGAGGACGGGCCGGCGGAGGCCGGACCGGTCGCGGTACGGCCGGAGCGCACCGTCACCGCCGCCGGGATCCGGGCGACGGACGTGACGTGGGCCCAGCTCGGGCGTCCGGCACCGGCGGCGGGGCCGGACCTCGCCGCGGAGGACGACGCCGGCGCCCTGGAGGACCCCTCGGGCCCGACCGACCTCACCGCGCTCGTCGAAGCCGTCCAGGAGGCCGCCGGCGCCCTCGGCATCCCGCAGCAGCCCAGCCCGTGGCTGCCGCCGCTGCCGCACCGGCTCACCCTGGACGACCTGCCCGAGCGGCCCGTTCCCGCGGGCCTTCCCGACGGGTACCTCGCCCCGGTGCCCTGGGCGCTCGCCGACCTGCCGGGCGCCCAGCGGCAGGAGGCCCTGGAGCTGGACCTCAGCGCCTTCGGCCACCTCTACGTCATCGGGACCCCGCGCTCGGGCCGCTCCCAGGTGCTGCGCACGCTCGCGGGGGCGCTCGCCCGCCGCCACTCCACGGCGGACGTGCACCTGTACGGCATCGACGCGGGCGGCGGCTCGCTCGCCGCGCTCACCCCGCTGCCGCACTGCGGGGCCGTCGTGCCGCGCGGCGACCTGGAGCGCCTCGGGCGGCTGCTCTCCCGGCTCATGGCCGAGACGGCCCGCCGTCAGGAGCTGCTGACCGCGCACGGCGCGGGCGGGCTCGCCGAACTGCGGTCGCTGCTGCGGCCGGAGGACCGCCCGGCGCACATCGTGGTCCTCGTCGACGGCTGGGACTCGCTGGTCGCCCTCCTCGGCGACCTCGACGGCGGGCGCCCCGTCCAGGAGCTCACCGCCCTCATCCGCGAGGGCGCGCCCCTGGGCATCCACGTCGTCGCCACCTCGGAGCGGGCCCTGCTGACCGGCAAGGCCGCCGCGCTCAACGACGACCGCCTGCTGCTCCGCCTGACGGACCGGTCGGAGTACACGCTCGCGGGCATACCGGCCAAGCAGGTTCCCGAGCTGGTGCCGCCGGGCCGCGCCTGGCGCGGCGGCAGCGGCACCGAGATCCAGGTGGCCCTGCTGGGCCGGTCCGCGCAGGGCGCCGCCGCGCCGGCCGGCGGCCGCGACCAGGCGGAGGCGCTGCGGGAGATCGGTGCGCGGGCGGAGCGGCGCGACCGCGACGTCCCGGCCGGGCGGCGACCCGCCAAGGTGCTCACCCTGCCCGCGAAGATCTCCTTCACCGAGGCGTACGACAAGGTGCCCGAGGCGCGGCGCCGGCCGCTGTGGGGCCTGCTGGGCATCAGCGGCGACGACCTGGCCCCGCTGGGCGTGGACTTCGCGGCGGACGCCCCGTCGTTCCTGATCAGCGGCCCGCCCGGGACGGGTCGTTCCACGACGCTGGCGTCCCTCGCGGTCTCCCTGCTGGCCGGGGGCACGCGGGTGATCGCCCTCACCCCGCGCGAATCGCCGCTGCGCGGGCTGGCCCGGCACCCGCTGGCGACCGTGCTGGAGCAGCCCGATCCGTCCGGCGAGGACGTGCGGGCCGCGCTCGACGCGGGCACCGGCCCGGCCGTGGTGCTGGTCGACGACGCGGACCTGCTGTCCTCGATGCCCGCCGCCGACGAGGTGCTGCGCGAGATCGCGGCCACCGGTCGCGACCGGGGCCTCGGCCTGGCGGCCGCGGGCGCTCCGGAGACGCTGACGTCCGCCGGGTTCGGCTGGCTGGGGCAGGCGCGCAGGGTCCGCAAGGGGCTGCTGCTGGCCCCGCAGTCCCCGAGTGAGGGCGACATGCTCGGAGTGCGGCTGCCGTACGACCTGCTGCGCTCGCGGCCCGTGCCCGGGCGCGGGCTGACGGTGGATCCGGTGACCGGGGCGCTGGTGTCCCTGCTCGTGCCGGAGACCGTGCTGCAGGAGGGGTGACGACGCACGGGGCGCCCCCGGCCCGCGGGCCGGGGGCGCCCCGTCGTGCGCTGCCGCTGCGGTCAGCCGCCGTTGGTGCTCTTGGCGATGTCCGCGTCCATCTGCGCCACCGCCGTCTTGATCTTGCGGAACTGCTCGGCGAAGGTGGTGATGCCCTTCATCGCCTCGGACAGCGACTGCGTCAGCTTCTCGTACGACATCTTCATCGCCGGGCTGCTCTGCTGCATGAACAGGCCGTTGTCCAGCAGGCCCTCGACGGTGGTCTTGGTGGTCTGCAGCATCGGCACGATGTGCGTGACGGCGTCGTCCATCGTCTTGGAGACCTTGTCGATCTCCACGTAGTCGATGTTGATGTTGCCCTGGGGCATGGTGGCTCCTTGCGGGTGATCCCGGGTTGCGGGTGATCCGGGTGATCCGGGTGAGGTGATGCCGCGGCGGGGGCGGCCGGGGTCAGGGTTCGAGGCGCCAGCCGGTGTCCTTGTCCGCGCTGTTGCTGACCCACTTCTGCGAGCTGCCGTCGGGGGTCTCGACGGTCTTCGTCCCGCTGCCGTCCTTCTTGACCTCGACGGTCGTGGTCGTCTCGTGGCCCTTGCCGTCGACGGTCGTGTCGATGGTGCCCTTGACGGTCCGTTCCTTGCCGTTCTTGTCGGGACCGGTCGTCGTGTACGTGGTGCGGGAGGTCCGCTCCCCCGTCTGCGGGTTGAAGACCGAGGTGGTGTCGCCGCTCGTGGTGGTCTTCTTGCCCTCCGTGTCCGTGGTGGTGCTGGTGAAGTTGTTGGTCGTGGACTTGCGGCCGTCGGGCGTGTCCGTCGTGGTGGAGCGGCCGTTGGAGACCGTGACGTTGCCGGTCCCGTCGGTGGACCGCGACTCGTAGGTGCCGTCGGGCTGGTAGGTCGTCGTCTCCGTACTGCTCAGACCGCTCTTGCTGGTGACGGTCGTGGTGACCGACTTCAGCCTGTCGCCGTCGTACGTGTACGTGGTGGTCGTGGTGTTGCCGCTGGGGTCCCGGGTGGTGAAGGAGGTCGGCTGCGCTCCCGGGTCCTTCGGGGCGTCCGGGTCCTTCGGGTCGGCCTTTCCCTCGGCCACCAGCTTCTGCCAGGCGTCCCAGGCGGCCTTCTGACCCTTCCACTGGTCCGCGGCGATGGCGGCGCCCTGCTCGTTCGCGGCCTTCGCGTGCCGGGCGTCCCAGTCGAACCAGCCCTTCGCCACGTTGTCGTAGAGCTCTCCGAGCTTGTCCAGCTTCTCCTCGGAGTCCCGGAAGGCCCCCGTCCACCGGACGTAGTACTGACGCACCGCGGTCCTGGCCCCGGCCGAGCCGATGTCCTCGACCGAGGCGTCGGGGGTGTTGGTGCGCGCCTCGTGGACCTGCTCCTTCAACGAGCGGGCCTGCTTCGCCACGTCGTAGAGCAGCTCGTAGTCCACGGCTATGTCGGGCACGGTCGCTTCCTCGGGGTTCGCAGGGACCTGTCACTCCGACAGATGACCGTCCTGCGCGATCCGTTCACTCGGAACAGGAAAGACTTCCGTACCTTTGGTGACTTCCGGCACAGAGTGAACCGAAGCGGCTCCGATCCCATCGGACAGGTTGACCATGCGCCGCCCCAAAGAGGGCGGCGCAGTGCGCGGCAGGGGGGAAGTACGAGGTGGCCACGCGTCCCGGTGACTGGAGTGCTGTCGGGCTGAGCGGGGACCCGACGCCCGGCGACCCCGCCGTCATCAACCGCCTGGCCGACGCGATGCACCGGCTCGCCGAGACCGCCGGAACGATCCACGACGGCCTGAACGCCCTGCAGCAGACCTCCGGCGAGGGGCAGCGCTTCATCGGCAAGACGGCGGACGCGCTGCGCGGCAAGGTGGACGAGCACCTGAACAAGTTCGCCGGATCGGTCCGCGAGTCGTTCCTGATGGCCGAGACGGCACTGCGGGCCTACGCCACCGCCGTCGGCGACGCCCAGACGGCGGCCGGCCAGGCCCTGAACGCCGCCCAGGGGCTGGCTCAGGACGACCCCCAGCGGCAGACGCTCACCGAGCGCGTCTCGGCCGCCCGCGGCACTCTGGCCGCCGCCGTCACCCAGCTCGGTCACCGGCTGACCGAGGCGGGCGAGCGGATGCAGCAGCCGACGAGCGCCTGTGAGACGTTCTGGAAGGTCTTCGAGATCTTCACGATCATCTTCTCCGTCCTCGCCATCTTCACCGGCGGCCTCCTCGGCATCCTCGCCTGGGCGATGAACGCCATTCAGTTCGTGAAGGTCGCCGTCGACTTCAGCCAGGGCAAGGCCACGGGCCTCCAGCTGGGGCTGGCCTTCCTCGGCATGCTCTTCCCGTCCACCAAGGGCATCGGCGGCACCCTCAAGGCCCTCGGCAAGGGCCTCAAGGCGGGCGCCACCGGCTTCATGAACCAGGTGGGGCGCATCGCCCTCATGACGGGTACGAGCCGCCTGGTGGTGGCGCCCATCCTCCTCGCCTCCAAGCTCGGTGGCGGGCTGCGCGGCTTCCTGCCCATGCTCTGGAACGGTGTGAAGGGCCTCGGCCGCGCCGGCCTCGAGGACTGGGTGAAGATCACCGGGGGCCTGAACGGCGGCTGGGCCAAGGCCGGTGCCTACGGGGCGGTCACCCTGCGCCGGCTCGGCCGGTTCATGGTGGCGGCCCTGGTGCCCCTCAACTTCACCGAGATCGGCGTCCTCGGTTTCCGGGGCGCGGCGGCCCTGGCCTTCGGCGACCGGGTGCTCGGCATCCCGCAGTACTCGCTCCGTCAGATGATGGCGAGGGCGGGCGATCTCGAGTACCTCATGAAGGCCGGCGCCCCGGCGGCCGGGGCGGGACGGGACGCCTGGTCCGCCGGCCGGGCGGGAGAGCACCTCGGTGCCGGCCCGTTCGGCGGCCTCCGCTTCGGCCCCGGCTTCGGGTCGGTGTCCACCGACCTGTTCCACCTCTCGCTGACCCGGACCCCCGCGCTCGACTTCACACAACTGGGCTTCGCCAAGCTGGGCGACGTGCTGATGTCGCACCCCGGCGCGGCCACGCACGCCGGCACGGGCGCCACGCCCGGCCTGCACGCCGTCTCCGGCCTCGTCACCCCGCCCATGCCGGGGAACTTCACGCTCGGCAAGGCCGGCCTGGCCGTTCCGGCGTCGGCCGCGGGCGACTCCGCGATCACCTCCCTGACCCACCTCGACGCCTCCCTGGGCCAGGTCCGGCTCGACAGCAACCTGCTGCTCCCGGCCGACACCGCCCTCGGCGTCGTGCAAGGGGCCCGCCACCCCTCCGGGCTCTCCCTCCTGACGGACGTGCCCGTGACGGGGCACGGCGTGGAGGCGCCGGGAGGACTCGCGCAGAGCCTGGGCGCCCTGGACGACGGTAACGTCCTGGCGCGGAGCGCCATCGGCCACGCCGAGGACTTCTCCGACCTGAAGCTCCCCGAACTCGTGGCCCTGCAGCAGGGCGACGTCACGGTGCGCGGCATCACCGCGGACGGCATCTCCCTCCGCATCGGCCGGGAGACCGACGTGACGGTCAACGCCCAGACCCTGACGTCGCTCGCCACCGGCTCCCACGGCGGCGTCCCGCACGCGGCGCCGAACGCGGCGGTGCCGCACACCGGCGGCCTCCCCGGCACGGCCGCGATCCCGGACGGCGCCGTGGCGAACGCGGCCTCGCACACGGCGGCGCCGCACGGCGGGGTGCCGGGCGCACTGGCCGCGCAGCCCGTCCCGCCAGTGACCACGCACGTCGCCTCCCCGCCGCACGGCGCGGCGGCCCCCGCGGCCCACGGCACCGCCCACGCCCCCTCCGGCACCGCCCTCAAGGACGCGGCGCCGCAGGCCCCGCACCCGGTGAAGGGCGCCGACGCACCGACGCCGGTGCCCGCGCCGAACAGCCGCGAGCAGGCCCTCGCCCTCCTCAAGGGCGACGACGCCCGCCCCCGCAGCGCGGGCCTGAGCGCGTCGGCCGGCACGCCCGCGGGCGGCGTCTCCTCCCGCTCCGCCCTGGACGCGGCCGGGGTCTCCCCGTCCCGCGTGGACACCCAGGCCCTGGACCTGGTGGCCCGGCCCGGGCGCCCGGCCGAGGCCGCCGGGGAGCCGCGGCTCGCGCAGGCCGCCCCGCAGCCGCCCGCGCCCCGGCCCTCGCACCCCGCAGCCGCGGGCGACGGCGTGGCGCCCCGTGGCGGCAAGGCCGGCCACCCGGACGGCCCGACGGGTCCGGGCGACCTCCGTCCGCCGTCCCGGCCCGGGCAGGCGTCGCCCCTCGGCCCGGCCGCACCCGTGCCGACGCACGTCGAGGGACACGCCGCGGCCACCGTCAGGAACCAGCTGCGGCTCTCCATCGGGCACGTCATCACGGGCGGTGCCGCGGACGGGGCGACGGCCGAGCTGCGCATGCAGCGCTACGTGGCGTACGAGCACTCCCTCGTCAACCTGCGCACCGCGCAGCGCGACGCGGGCGCCGGCGCCCCCCGGACCCCCGGCGCCGGACCCTCCACCGGGCCCACCCGGGTCCGGTCCGAAGCGGCGACCCGGCTGGACGCCGCCGTGACCGAGGTCGTGGACGCGCGCAGAGCCCTGCGGGAGATCGGCGTCGACCCCGATGCGATGCTGAACGAGGTGCGGACGCTGAACGTCCGCACGGTCCTCGAACGCGGCGGCACGCCCGGCGGTGCGGAACGGCCCGACCTCTCCCGGGTGCTCGCCGACGAGGCGGCCGGCACCCCGGCGTCCCCGGCGGTGCACGGATCCGACGACCTGGCGGAAGGGCCGCTGGACGACCTCGCCGTCCCGGACGGCGGACCGCTTCACGGCGGGGCGGCCCCGGAGATCGCTCCGGTGCCGCCGGCCCGCCACGAGGTCACCGTGGGCCAGGTCGAGAACCGGTTCGCGCAGGCCGAGGGCCGCCTCACCGCGGAATTCACCGGCGCTCCTCTGGCGTTCCTGGGCAGGCAGCCCCTCTACGGAGCCTTCGAAGTCGGCATGACGCAGCGGATGCCCGGTCTCACGCAGGAACTCGCCAACCGGTTCCTCCAGACGATGGACGAGGCCACGCAACACTGGTTCGTCCTCGTACGGGCGGGCGACGCCGGCGCCCGTGAGGGCACCCTGCTGCTCACCCCCGCGGTGGAGCGCTACGCGCAGGCGTTCGCCAACGGCGAGTTGTTCCACACCCCCCACGTGACCCCAAAGGTCATGGACCTGTTCGAGGAACTCACTCATCACCCCGCGCTCCCCCGGCCCATGGCGGCGGACAACTACCTCGCCTCGGGCTACATCCCGTACCAGCCGGGCGTCGCCAAGGGTGCCGGCACGATCGGGAACGCCGTCATCCGCCGGAACCCCGGCACCCACGTCGGCGCGGAGTTCGTGTTCACCCCGGAGATGACGGGCTGCGCCCTCGCCGTGACCGACGTCACCGACGACACCTTCCGGGCCTGGCACTACCAGTCCCCCAACGGAATGTCACAGCGTCAGTTCGCCGCCGCCTTCCGGGCGGAGCGGTCCCCCACCGACTGGTTCGGCGACGCGAGCTACCTCGGCCCGATGCCCGACGGGTACCGCAACGGCGCGACCAACATCCTCTGGCGCCGGGAGGACGGCTCCTGGCACATCCTGAGCCACGAGTACCGGGCACCGCTCAACCTGGAACTCGGCGCCTTCACGCTGCCCCGCGAGCCCTTCGCCCAGCCGCTGCGCCTCACGCCGGGCAACGAACTCGCCTACACGAAGAAGATCTACGACGGCATGCGCGAGGCGGCCGACACCGCGCTCCAGAAGAAACTGCTGGAACACCTGCAGACGCGGGGCATCGGACCCCGCACGCTGAACGAGCTCCAGGAAGTCGTCCTCGAACCGATCACCCGCACCATCCTCGGGGAGGACGCGCCGCTCGCGAAGGTCACGGACTTCGAGGAGCTCGCCACGACGGTGACGACGCTCAAGGCGCAGCGTCAGACCACGGCGAAGGGCGTCCGGCGGGCCCTCGACGACCTCGCCGTGCCCGAGTCCCTGAAGGGCAAGATCGAATGGAGCGTCGGGGAGTTCGAGAACTCCGGGTGGCTCACCGCGGCCACCGAGGCCGAGGCCCGCATCAGGGCAGGGAACCACGTCACCGCCGGGGCTCAGCCGCCGGTGAGCACCGGAGGCGCGACGGTCGCCGAGGCCGGAGGAACCGGTCCCGTCCCTCCGGCCGTCCGCCCCGCGGAGACCAGCCCCGTCCCTCCGGCCGTCCACCCCGCGGAGGACGCGCCCGCGCCGGTTCCGCCCCCGTCCGGCAACAAGGGCAAGGGGCGAGCCGACGCCCAGGAGCCCCAGCCCCTCCTCTCGTCCGGCGGGCGCCCAGACGCTCAGGAGGCGGCGCGGGTCATGCAGGAGCGGATCCGGGTCCGGCAGGAGATCATCACCGGCGGCACGACCGGCCCCGAGGCCGAGGTCCGGCTCGCCGCGTGGGACGCGTACGAGTTCGCCCGGACCGATCTGGGCCGGCTGCAGGAGGGCGTCGAGCGCGATCTGCACACCGGCCCCTCGGCCGGGCCCACGAGGAGTCAGCAGCTCCTGCAGTCGCAACGGGACGCGGCCGAGGGCGAACTGGCCCACGCGGAGGACTGCCTCCGCGAGCTCGGCATCGACCCGCGGGCGACGAGCGACCGGATCGACGATGCCGTGGCGAGGATCCGGACCGGGGACGGGACCGCGCTCGGCGGTTCACGGCGCGGAGAGCTCCCGCACACCGACCCGCCGCAGACGGCACCGGCGCACCTCACCGACGAGGCGACGGACTCCGGCGCGCCGGCCGGCGGGCCGGACGAGCCGGTGCCGGACGAGGCCGTGCCCGGCGCGCTCGACGAGACCGTGCCCGGTCCTGACCACGCGCCGGGGCCGGTGACCGTCCCCGCCCTCCAGCCCGTGGCGCCCGTGGGGCATGTCGACAACCCGTTCGGCGCGCTGGAAGGTGCCCGGTCCGAGGCGTTCGCGGCCGACCCCGTGCGGTTCCTCGACGCCCACCCCGTGTCCACCGAGCTCGCCCGGGGCATCCGGGAGCGGATGCCGGGTCTGAGCCTCGGGCAGAGCAACGCCTTCGTGGACAGGATGGGCGGCTGGAGCCGGCACTGGTTCGTCCTGCACCGGGACAACAGCCTCCCGCTCAGCCACCGCACCGTGATACTCACGCCCGCGGTGGAGCGGTACGTCCAGGCGTTCGACAGCGGCGAGCTCTTCCCCGATCTCGCCCTCGTGCCCCGGGAGACCAGGGAACTGTTCGAGGGTCTCCGCACGCATCCCGGTCTTCTCCGCCCGCTGTCCGACGACCACTACCTCTCCTCGCACTACATCCCGTACAAGACGGGCATCGCCAAGAAGGACGGCGACCTCGGAAGCACCGTCATCCCCCGCACCCCGCAGGGAGGAAACGGTTCTGCGTTCGTCTTCACCCCGGAGATGAACGGCTGCGCGATCGCCGTCACCGACGTCACCGAGGACACCTTCAAGGCCTGGCACTACCAGTCCCCCGGGGGCGAGGCCCCCAACGCCTACGCCACGAGGTTCCGCGCGGGGCGCGGTGGTGACGGCTTCAACGGGCCTCCCGCGCCGGAACGCTCGGTGCGGGACTGGGTCGGTGACGCGATGTACCTGACGCCGGAGCACGGTTCCCGGCGGTGGAAGGGAGCCACGAACGTCCTCCGGCACCGGTCGGACGGCACCTGGCACGTCCTGAGCCAGGAGTACCGGGCGACCGCCACCGGGCGTGGCCTCGAGGACTTCGCCCTGCGCCGGACCACCAGGGAGTTCCCGCTCGACCTCACCGGCGGCGACGTGCCCGCGTACACCCGGCGGATCTACGACGGCATGCGGATCGAGCACGGCCTGGAGATCGAGGGGGAGCTCGTCTCCGTCCTCGCGACGCTCCGCAACGACCCCGGGCTGGCGGGCTCGCTGCAGAGGAACATCCTCGACAGGGTCTTCGAAACCCGGCTGGCCGAAGAGGGCGAGCTCGCGGCGGCCGGTGACTTCAAGGCACTCGTGGAGACCGCGCAGAACCTCGGGAACCTGCGCCTCGGAACCGCGGAGTCCCTCCGCCGGGTCCTGGACGGCACCACGCTGGACGCCCCCCTGAGGGACCGGCTCAACGGCATCGTCGAGCGCTTCGGGAACCCGCGCTGGACCCGCGAGCTGGAGCGCGAGGCCCAGGCCCGGCTCGATGCCCTCGCGTCCGGGCACGCCCCCGCCCCCGAGACCGCCCCCGGGACCGGAACGCTCCGGATCTCCGAGCCCGCGGCCGGCCCCGGCGAAGGCCACCTGCCGGTGACCCGGGCCCGTGACGCGTACGCGGAGGCGTACGCCGAGCACGCCCGCGCCCAGTTCGAACTGAACGAGTGGAACGAGCGGTTCGCCGGCGGGGCGGGCCCGTCGGCCCTGCCGTCGGGCCCCTCGCAGCCCGAGCTCCGGCTCGCGGCCGCCGAGGACCGGCTGCACCGGGCCGGGGAGGAACTGAGAGCTCTCGGCGTCGACCCGCAGGGGGTGCGGGCGGAGATCGAGGAGACCATCACGCGCAGCGGGAAGGAGAGCAAGGGACTGCCCGGCGGCATGCGGCGGACCGACCCCGGCGAGGGGACTTCCGGCACCGGACTGCCGGACGCGGGACCCGAAGGCGCCGTACCGGAAAATCCGGTGCCCGACGGCATCGTGTCCGACGGCATCGTGCCGGACACCCTCACCACAGCCCCGGCCCCCGCTCCGCCGGCACACGCCGCAGAGCCGGCCCCGGCGCCGCTGACGAACCTCGCGCCGCAGGACGAACGGCTCACACGGGCCTTCGTCACGGAGCCCGAGGCCTTCTTCACGTCGCACGTGGTCTCCGTGCGCTTCGACGTGAACATCGCGTCGAGGTCGCCCTGGCTGAACAGTGGCGACATCGCAGGCTTCCTGGACAAACTGAACACCTGGGAGGGCCGCCACTGGTTCGTGATCCACCAGGCCGAGGGCCGGCCGGCCCGGGACACCACCGTGATGCTCACCCCGGCCGTCGAGAAGTACATCCAGGTGAACGCGGACCGCGCCGGGCTGGCCAAGTACGCGGACCGCCGTCCCCCGGTGGCGCGGGACGACGACTACCTGTCCCCCGTGTTCCTCCCATACATGAGCGGACTCCCGAACGTGAGCGCGAACGGGAACGTCGTCTCGCACATCGGGACGGTGCGCGTTCCCAGGGTGCCCGGCGAACACCCCGGGTCCGAATTCGTGGTGACCCCCACGATGAACGGCTGCGCCCTGGCCGTCACGAACGTCGACGAGACCGGGTTCACCGCCTGGCACTTCCAGTCCCCCGGCAGCAGCAAGGGTGCCGACATGCGCTTCCGCCTGCATCAGGACCGGCAGGTGGTCGACTGGTTCGGCGACGCGGAGTACGAGACGCCGGTGAAGCGAGGGCAGTACCAGGCCGCCAACATGCTGTGGCACGACAGGAGCAGCGGGCAGTGGAAGATCATCAGCCAGGAGAGCGACATGCTCTACAGCGACAGGGGCGCATGGCTCGGGCTCTCCAGGACGAACGACCTCACCCGTGACCTCCGCCTGGAACCGGGCGGTGAGCTGACCTACACGAAGACAATCTACGAGGGGCTGGAGACCACGTACCGGCGGAGGGTCGACCTCGCATTGGAGAAGATCGACAACAAGGCCGTCTGGAGCAAGGAGCAGTACAAGCTGCTGACCAGCGATCTCATCGCCCCGTACAAGCGGCGCATGGACGAGTTCCGCAGGCAACTGGCGGCCCAGCAGGACTTCGCCGGACTCGCCGACCTGGCCGCCGCCATCAGGGAGCGGCAGACGCTGTCCGAGGAGAACATCGGGCACGCCGTCGATTCCTGGTCCAAGCTTCTGGGGCCCTTGGAGTCCCAAGGGGGTCTGGGAGCCCTCTGGAAGACGTCCAGGCCCTTCGACACGCGCATGGACAACCTGCGGGTGTTCCTGCGCGAGTACCACAACGTGGGCTGGGCGGAACACCTGCAGTCCGAGGCGCGTGGCCGCCTCGGACAACCCCCGCAACCCGGGGCTGACGGGTAATGAGAAGTTGTCATCACCACCGGCACCGCCCGGTCCCGCACCTGCACCTGCACCTCTGACGGAGCCCCCGTGACAGTCCCCGCCCAGCCGGCCGCCACCCACCGGGTGGCAACCGGCGACCCCAGCGCCCACCCCGGCCTCGCGTCCGCCCTGGCCGCGGCCGCCGAGGGCGACGAGATACGCATCGCTCCCGGCGTCTACCGTGAGGCGGTGCGGGTCGAGCGCAGCGTGGCCCTGCGCGTCCTCGGCGCGGAGGCGGGCGGACACGGCGGGGCCGTGGTCCTGGCCGCTCCCGGCGACGGGCGGCCCGCCCTCGAAGTGGCCGCGGGCGCGCGGGTGGTGGTCGACGGACTCGCGGTCGAGGGGGAGGCCGCCGACCGGCCCGCCGTCGTGCTCGCGGGCGGGCGCACGGAGTGGTCCGGCGGCCGGATCGGCACGGGCCGGCTGGAGGTGCACGGGGACGCCGCGCTCACCATGACCGGAACGGTCCTGGCCGGCGCGGCCCTCGCCGGGATGCTGCTGCGCACCGGCGGAACCGTCGTCCTCACCGACTGCCGGCTGCTCGGGACCGACGGCACGGGGATCGTCGCGGGCGGGTCGACCCGCGTCGAGCTGCTCCGCACCGACATCCGGGACACCACCGGGTCCGCGCTACGGGTACGGGAGGACGCCGCCGTCACCCTGCGGGAGTGCCTGATCGACGGTGCCGGCCGGAGCGGGCTGCTCGTCGAGGACCTGGGCTCCGCCCGGCTCACCGACTGCCGCATCAGGGCGTGCGCCACGGACGCCGTGCGGGTGCTCGGGAGTTCCCCCGCGCCCGGGGCGGAGGCGACGGACCCGCAGGAGGCGGGCGCCGGCGTCCGGCTGCACGACTGCGAACTCTCGGGCGCCGGCGGGGACTCCGTACGCGCCGACGGCCGGGGCGAGGTGGAGCTGGCCTTCTGCACGCTGCGCGACAGCGGCGGCTCCGGCATCAGCGCCGGGGAGGACGTCCGGATCCGGGTCACCGGCACCCGGATCGTGCGCACCGGCGCCGCGGCCGTCGTCGTCCACGGCTCCGCCCGGCTCACCGGCCGCGAAACCGTGATCCGCTCGTCGGCGGCCAACGGACTCGTCGCCACCGGCGACGCCGTCGTGCACCTCGACGACAGCGCCATGGACGAGTGCGCCTACAGCCCCGTCCACGCGGGCGGCAGCGCCGAGATCCGGCTGCGGGGCCTCCGCATCACCAGGACCCCCGAACACGGCGCCCACCTGGTCGCCGGCGCGCGGGCCGTCATCGAGAGCACCTGGATCAGCGACTGCGGCATGTCGGGGGTGGACCTCGCCGACTCCGTCCGCGCCGAACTCCGCGGCGTCGCCGTGCACCGCACGCGCAACGGCGTGACCGCCGCCGGCCACGGCCCGACCCTGCTGCACGGCTGCGAGATCGCGGACAGCGAGCGCGCCGCCGCGGTCCTCGGCCCCGGTGACCAGGAGGTCACGGGCGGCAGCCTGGTGCGGGCGGGCACCGCGGGCCTCGTCGTCGAACCCGGTGCCGCGCCCCGGGTCACCGGCCTGGAGATCCGGGACGCGGCGGGCTCCGGCGTGGTGGTCGCGGGCGGCGCCGAGCCGCGGCTGAGCGGAGTGCGCATCCTGCGGCCGGCGAAGAACGGGCTGATCGTCGACTCGGGAGGCGGCGGCGTCTTCGAGGAGTGCGAGATCGTCGCCCCCGGCTTCCCGGCCGTCCACCTCGCCGGATCCGCGGCCCCGGTGCTCCGCCGCGTCCGGGTGCAGGACGCCGCCGAGGACCTGAGCGCCGAGCCGGACGCCGAGCCGGTGGTGGAGGAATGCGTCTCCGTACGGGTCGGGTCGGCGCAGTGGCCGCAGCTCGCCGGCGCCGCGGGCCGGAAGACGCCCCTGCCCGCCGGGGCGGAGCACGGGGCCGCCGCCACGGCGGGGGCCGACGGTGACCGGGAGGAGCCGGAGGAGAGCCTCGACGACCTCCTCGGCGAGCTCGACCGGCTGATCGGGCTCCGCCGCGTCAAGCAGGACGTCGCCTCCCTCGTGAAGCTCATGCGGATGGTCCACCGCCGCGAGGCCGCCGGGCTCGCCGCCCCGCCGCTCAGCCGGCACCTGGTCTTCGCCGGGAACCCCGGCACCGGCAAGACCACCGTCGCCCGCCTCTACGGCCGCATCCTCGCCGCCGTCGGGCTGCTGGAGCGCGGCCACCTCGTCGAGGCCGACCGCTCCTCCCTGGTCGGCGAGTACGTAGGCCACACCGGGCCGAAGACCCAGCGGGTCTTCCAGGAGGCCATGGGCGGCGTGCTCTTCATCGACGAGGCGTACTCACTCGCCCCCGCGGCCGGCGGCGGCAACGACTTCGCGCAGGAGGCCGTCGCCACGCTCGTGAAGCTGATGGAGGACCACCGCGACGCCGTCGTGGTGATCGTCGCCGGCTACCCGGACGAGATGGAGCACTTCATCGACTCCAACCCCGGCCTCGCCTCCCGCTTCAACCGCACCCTGCTCTTCGAGGACTACGACGACGCGGAGCTGGTGCGGATCGTGGAACAGCACGCCGCCTCCCACCAGTACGAGCTCACCGAGGAGGCACGGGACGCCCTCGGCGCCCACTTCTCCGGCGTCCCCCGCGACCACCGGTTCGGCAACGGCCGCTCCGCCCGCCAGGCCTTCCAGGCCATGACGGAGCGGCAGGCGTACCGGGTCGCCGAGATCGAGGCGCCGTCGGAGGCGGACCTGGTCACCCTCACCCGCCAGGACGTGCCGGAGCCGGCGGGAGCGCCGTCCGGGGCGGTGTAGCACCGGACGGGCGTACGGGCGTATGGGACCGGCTCAGCCGATCTGCCACTTCTGGTTCTTGGCTCCGTTGCAGGTCTGCAGCTGCAGCCGCAGTCCCTTCGAGCCACTGTCCGCGGCTTCGACGCACTTGCCGGACTTGGGGTTCACCAGGGACCCGTCCCGCTGGATCGCAAAGGCCTGGGTGGGCTTGCCGTTGCAGTCGGCGAGCTGGACGGCGGTCCCGTTCGCCGTCGAACCGCGCTGCGTGTCCAGGCAGAGCCGGTCGTCGTAGAGCGTCCAGACCTCGCCGTCCGGCCGGAACTCGAACCGCTGGCGGCTGTCCCCGCTGCAGCCGTCGAGCTCCAGCGGCGCGCCCTCCTTCGACTTGCCGCCGACGATGTCCACGCACCGTTTCGCGGCGAAGCCCATGACCGGGCCCTTGATCTTGCCGTCGTCGAGCTTCGGGGGACGCGGGATCTCGGGCTTGGGCGGCTGGACGACGCCCTTCTTCGGGGGCTCCTGCGGCTGCGGCTTGATCCCGCCGTCCCTGAAGGCCGAGCCGGGATCCTCGTGCCCGGAGCCGGAGGAGCCGCTGGAACCGCCGGAACCGCTGGACCCCCCAGAACCGGAACCAGAACCAGAACTACCGGAGCTGGAGGACCCGCTGGACCCGCTGGAACCGCTGGAACCGCCGGAGCCGGACGCCGAGCCACCCCCGGAACTCCCGGATCCGGATCCGGACCCCGACGCGGAGCCCGATCCCGTCCCCGAACCGGAGGGCTGACCCGATCCGCCCTTGCCACCGGTGGCACCACCACTGCCACCGCCCCCGGTGCTCCCGCTCCCCGTCGGCTGTGCCGCCCCGGTGCCCTTGCCCGTGTCCTTCGAGCCGGACGCCGAGGACTCGCCGCCACCGGGCTTCCCCGGATCCTTGGCCGCAGAGACCTTCTTCGTGTCGTCCGAGGTGAACTGGATCTGCTTCGCCAGCGGAACGGCGCCCACGGCGAGCCCCGTCACCGCCGCGGCGGAGGCGAGGGCGGTCCACACCCTCCTGCCCGGCAGCAGGCCCCGCCGGGGCACGGACGGGCGTCTGGCGAAGGCCTTCGAGAATCCGTCCCGAAGTCCCGTGTCCTGGGGCGGCCCTGACGGCCCGGATGATCGGTTCGTGCGCTCGGGTGACACGTCATCTCCCGTGTGGGTGCGAAGCGGTAATGGCAGCGGTCGAGCCCGGCCGCGTGCGGCAGTGCACCCCGGTCCGTGCGTCCTCCACTCCATAGGAGGAGATTTCGCCCCGGCGGGATCCGTTTCCCGGCAACCAGTTCGACAGAAGTGACGGCACCGGCCGACGGGCCCACCAGCGACAGCTCGCCCAACACGTCGAGCCCGGCGCGCGCTTCGACATCCCCGGCCGCACGACCACGGACTGGTCACGCACTGGTCACACCGGCCCCCGAACCAGTCCGGAAAAACAGAAAAACCCCAGCTCAGCTGGGGTTCCTGCTGGTGTCCGAGGGGGGACTTGAACTCTCCTCTCGGGCACCAGCCCACCAGGCCTCTGACCTGCAGAAACACCAGTTCGTAGGGGCTGACTGACGCCCCAGAGTACATGCCCCTTCCTGGGCGATTCCGGGTGCTCCTGGGGGCTACTGGTCACGCGCTGGTCACGCGTCCGGCCTGCGCCTCGCCGATTATCTGGACGCCCGTGCGGATCGTCGGCGGCAGGCGCCGGCAGCGGCGACGCACACGAGGACCAAGATCACCACTATGGCCAGGCCACGGGTAACGCCCCAAGTCGTACCGACCAACGCCTCTTGTGTACCCGCCTCGGCGGACAGTCGCATGGAGGTCTCAACGATCGCCACCACAGGGACCAAAAGCTGACAAGGAAGACGGTAGGGCCCGGTGCGTGCACACCGCCCTGCGAGTGCGCAGATCGGCCCCAAGAGGAGAGCGAAGACGCACCACAGGGCGAGCATCGAGAGGAAGTCGCCCCACGCGAAGGTCAAAGCCCCTGAACTCGGGCGGCTAAAATCAGGCGTCCTGAAGTCGCCTTGAGCCGCCTTCGTTATGTAGTAGGCGAACACAGTAACCACTAGAGAAGTGAAGCCCATTATGGCCGCATTTTTTTTCGAATCAGCCAAAACCCCGGACACAAAGGCCACCAGGGCATACATCCATCCTGCGACCAAGGTGACGCTGGCTGCATGACTTACCTGCCCGCTTACCGATTCCAGGATCGGGCCAGAGATTCCAACGATCACGCCGCCTGCGAGAGTAAGTGTGGCAGTCGATAATGATGAACGCACGTGCAGGACCTCGATGCATGGTATGTAGGGTGCCCGCAGCCTACCGGCTCTCTACGCATTCTGCTAGGTTGCAAGCAAAAGACCCGAAGGCCTGACTATGCCGCGCAGCACGCGCAGCCAGCCAGACCTTCGGTAAACGGGAATGCGAGCGCACTAGAGCTTAGTAGACGCCCCAGTAGGCGTTGCAGGTGTAGGCGGCGCCGGCTGTGATCCCAGCCTGGGCCCAGACGTCAGCTTCCTGAACGTCCTTGTCGGTGCCACCTGCGAAGGCCACGCTGGCGGAGTGCTTCTTGTCCGGGTGAATGTAGTTCGAGTAGCACCTCTTGCCGTTCCATTCGGCCGTGGTGCCGTAGTTCCAGGTCCCGCCACCGACGCTTGCGGGCGCTATCCGGGCGACACCCGACTTGGGGGACGCGTCCACATTGAAAGACGCCATGCCCCACTCGGTGGGCTTCTCACCGTGCGGGCCGATGAGCTCAGCCGGGGGCGTCGCCCCCTTGGCCGCTGTAATGACCTGGAACTGCGGGGCGGCCGGGGCGGCCGCAGTGGCCGGTCCGGCGGTGACGAGTGCTCCAGCGGCAGCAAAAATGGAAACCGTGGCGAGAGCGAACTTCCCGGGCTTCTTCAACGTAATCTCCGTCTGCTAGCGGTCACAACATGTCTCCTCATGCTCTGTCACTTGAGTTGACGGGAGCATCTTGCGTACATGCCGACCTCACCGAGAAGCCATCTTTGAGACGAGCACCCCCCGAATTCGGGCAGCCCGCAAAACCGAGAGAGACAAAACATCTCTTCTCGCATAAAGACAGCATTTTCCGTCACGTTAGCCATTTCGACTATCATGCTCAGATTTCGATCCTGCTGAGCAACTTGCGATACGTACGGCGGGGCTAACCTCGCCGACATGGAGACACTGGAAGTCACCTGCCGGCCCTCCATCTGCCGGAGTCCCAAACATGCCGCAGCCCCCTTCGGCCGGGTGAGGCCGAAGGGGGCTGCGGCATTTTGTCTTAGGTCTCAGAGGAGCCCGTGTCCGGGAGGTTGGGGCAGCGATGGGGAATCGGGACGAGGATGCTGGGGCCGCTCCCGCACACCATGTACCGCTCGATCTCCTGCCCACAGGTCTTGCACTTAGCGATCATGCGAGCACCGCCATGCCGTCGGGGGTACGGCAGACCTGCACGGAGCTCAGGCCGGTCCCTGGCGTGATGTACAGGGCGTCCGGGTAGTCCCAGCCGGCGATGGCCGCCTGTAAGGCCTCGCGACGGTGGTGGCGTCGGCGCTCTTCTTCTTCGCGCTCCCTGCACACTTCCTCTTCGTGCACTTCGAGGAACCGAGGCACGAGAGGGCGCGTGTCGGGCGGCATGACGTACCGGGCGAGGTGATGAGGCGGGATCGGCCAGCTCCCGCTGCAGATCACGTAGGGCGGCTGGGTCGGGGGGGTGCGGTACTGGGGCGATGGTGGGGCGGGTTCGACTGTGCTGGCCACGACCAGGCAGTAATACCCGCAGTACCCACAGGAGGGCACGACCGATAGGGTTTTGCATGCGTCTCAGCTCCTGAATAGCTGGTGGCGTGCGACCCCGATAGCCGGTCCTACGCGGCTGTCGGGGTCATTTTTGTGATCGTGACGCTACGCTCCTTCACTACTCTTGTCTACGCTTAGCGCTTCTTAGCTACCCTTAGCGAGGTAGGCGTTGTGCGGGCTGATTGTCTACGCTCAGCACATGGCAGCCAGCAAGATCGATTACGGGTCCCCGATCCCGCCGTATCAGCAGATCGCGGCGGACATCATCCGGGACATCAACGCTGGCATCTATGAAGTCGATCGCCCCATCCCGTCACAGCCGACACTTGTCGACCGGTATGGCGTTGCCCTGAGGACTGTGCAACGGACGATCCGCCACCTTGTGGAACTGGGGTACGTCTACACGGTTCCGAAGCGCGGAACATACGTGAAGGCACGCAAGGCTGCTACGGAATCCTGAGCAGGACGCAGAACGCCCCCGGACCGAGAACGGACCGGGGGCGCCAGCATCAGACTGCGAGCGGTACTCGTTGCTTCGGCTCGTCGAGCCAGAAGCGCTGACCAGCCGGCGTGACCGTGGCACCGAAGCGGTCACGCGCAGGACTTCCTTGCGTTTGGAACCATGCGATGGCGTGTTCGATCGTGTCCCAGAGCCTCCGGGGACCGCCCTGCTGTGCGCGTCCGCCGTGGACTCGGGCCCAGGAGCCGTCTTGCCTCCACAGGCGATAGCCGGTGACTGTCCCGTTCTCGTCCATCTCGATGGCAGTGCCTACGTCCGGCAGCGCCAGGGACGAGAGGAAGCACAGTCCTTCGTCTTTCAGGAGACTGAAGTTCGTTGCCGTGGCTCGTTCGGTGGTGTGCTCGGGCTCCCCGGGATAGGGAACGTGCCCGGTGTCACCCTCTCCGCGAGCCGGCATGAAGCACGAGCCGCCGGGGAGGAACTTGCCTTCCAGAGTCCCGTCCTTGCCCTTGGTGAGCCGCGCGTTTCCCCAGCCGATCGGGGAGACGATCACACCGCCGGGGCGGACCGAGCGAGCCAGCACGTACGGGAAGGTGCTGAATCCACACGTGACGATCAACCGGTCCAGGGTGACGTCACCGGGGAATCCTGCCCTGGCGTCACCCGTCATGACGGCCGGCGCGTAACCTGCCGCGCGCAGTCGGGCCTTCGCGATGCGAGCCAGGTTCCTGTCGACCTCTACCGTAACGAAGTTTGTCTCCCCGATACGGTGACAGATGAGTGCCCCGTTGTAACCGGTCCCTGTCGCGACTTCCCCGATCTTGTCACCGTCCTGCACATCCAGGGCCTCCAGCATCTGCAACATCAAGCTCGGCTGGCTGGATGACGATGTAGCGGAATTCCCGGTCACCTGCGTGGTCAGCGACCTGTCGCTGTAGACGTGATCGAAGTAGTCGGGGTGGCCGGCCGTCACGGGCTGCCACGTCCCCTCGATCTGTCGATAGAAGGTCGGGACGAAGACATGCCTCGGGGTATCAAGAACGGCACTGCGCCACTCCGCCGAGCGTAGATCACCCTTTTCGGTGAGTTGCTGAGCGAGGGCTTCCCGGCGGGCCTGGATCGCGTCAGTGTCCGGATGGCTCAAGAAACTGCTCCTTGCAGTAGGGAGGCATGCGCCTCGGCGATGGGGAGATTGGTGGCCTTGGCGATGAACTGCCACTGTCCGGCCGGGTTGCACTCGAAGAACACCCACTGCCCATCGGGGCGTACTGCGAAGTCGAATGCACCGTAGTTGAGCTTGTACGCCGCCATGAAGTGGCGAACCCCCGCAGCGACGTCATCGGGAATGGCCACCGGTTCGTACTCCAGTGCGTCGTAGTCGCTGCGCCAGTCCACCTTCGCCTTCGTACTGCTCGCGTGGATGGCGACGGGGAACATGTGCTGACCAACGACGGTGAGCCGGATCTCGTGCCTCTTCGGCACCCACTCCTGGAGGTAGTGGGCGGTCAGCTCGAACGACTCGTCCAGTTCGGCTGGCTCTACGCGCCGGGTGGGCAACATCGTGGGTGGGGCGTCAGGGAGCGTCAGCGATGCGGCCGCGATCGGTTTGCAGACCAGTGAACCGCCGACTCCTGCTGCCCACCGGCGAGCGTGAGTCAAGCTGTTCCCCAGGAACGAGGCGGGGACCCGGAGGCCGGCCTGGGTCGCGGCGGCGAGCTGACCGGGCTTGTGGGCGCTGGCTCGGTAGACGTCGGGGTGGTGCATCCATACCACCGGGAGGGATGAGAGGACCTGCACCATGCCGACGAGTGCCTGTGATACTGCCCAGTCTCGGTATTCCCGGGCAACCTTCGGCGACACGACCGGAAGTCCGGGCCGTCTGTAGTAGACGGCCCGGACTTCCTGAATGCGCGCCGCGCGCCGGCTGGTCACCAGTTCACCGGCCCAACCAGGCCTGTCGGCCTGGTGTTCAGCGGCGAGCGTGATGACCTGGGGGAACTCTGCGAGGTCGAAACGTAGTGCAGGAGTTCCAGCTTCGCTGAGTGCCTGCACAACGAGATCGGCGGTCGGGTCGAGCTGTTCAGCGACGATCAACACGTGCCCGCGCGGGCGTCATCTGCAACCTACGCCGCGGGCTTCACGAGCCGGTGGCCGTGAGGTGCGCGCTGGGGCTCGATCTCCGGGAAGGCGTACGGGTCGGCCTCCTCGTCCGGGGGGTTACCCGGGGAGGTGTCGTTGTTCGTCGCGGTAGACGACGCAGCCATCGGCGTCTTCGCCCACAGGGATCCATCCCTCATGATGTTCACCTGGCGGTCAGGGTCGTACTCGAACGTGGAGGGGTCAATCTCCACGACGTACGTCGGCATCGGTGCCTGAGCACCGAAAGGTACGAGCGTTGTGGTCATCTTGCAGAACCTCCGTTTGGTGGCTTCGGTGGTGATCCAGAGCGGTCCCGAGGGTTCGTCATCCCCGGGGCGGTTCCCCTCGGCCTCGTCAGCTGAGGGAGTCTGACGGCCTGCCCGACGGATCCAACCGCACGGAAACCGGGCAGGCACTGTTCCTGCTCCTCCCCGACGGGGGTCAGAGAGGGACAAGAGTCTCGTGGTGGATCAGTTCTGGCAGGCGTCGCACAGGCGCTGTCCGGGCTGCGGAGAAGGAATGCCTTCACCGCACCTCTCGCAACTACCGATTAATACCGATGGCGGGGTTGCTATCGCGGCTCGGACCACGCAGTGCCCCTCACCGGTTCGAGCGGGGGCCGGCTGCGGTCCGGGAGATCCGCGGCCCGCTCGTGGCCCATGATCTGACCGGCGACGATGGCGCCGGGGGGCGGGCCGACGAGCGTGGCGCGGCCCTGGGTTTCCCAGAAACGGCGGTGACCCGTGCTGATGGTGTGCTGGTACTTCCACCTGTCAGCCTCGGCAGGGCCATCCTTGATGCTGACCTCGCCAGAGCAGCCAGCCTCCCGGCATTCGACGGAGAACTCCTCCGAGGTCTGCGGGTCGGCCATCGTGGTCCACTCGGCGTAGACGTAGCGGGTACGGATCCCCATTACCGCCCCCCGCCGGCCGTGAGCCGCACCGTCGAGTCCGGCCTTCCCTGGCCGGCACGGTGGCGCGGACACGCGCAGTCGGGGTATTCCATGGATCCCGGCGGCAGGTCAGGCACATCGACACTCTCGCCCAGGCCACGGACCTGGCATGCGACTGCCGACGAGGGTTTGACCACCTGGACCAGCAGGACACCATTCTGGCCACGCTGAGCCATGAGCAAAGCCAAGACTTCGCGGGCGCTGCTCCTCTGTCTCACGTTAGCCCGCCCCTCGTGCACCTGAAGTTCGGGAGTGCCGCAGGGAGCGCCTCCGGGCGCCTGCCGTCGCGAGTTGCGGAGGCAGTAGGGCACGCTGCCTCGGTCGAGAGGAGAAAGGCCTGGCGCTGGGCCAACCATCCGCGAACCTCCTCCCTGCCCTCTGCGGTCGGAGCGAGTTCATCGGCGAACTGGACCAGCAGCCCGCCGACCGTCCCGGCGACCACCATGTTCTCGACCACCGGCCACAGCTTGCGGTCGGAGCGAGCAACAGCCAGCGAGACCGAGTCATACACCGCCAAGGCGACTACCCAGTCACGCGCCTCGGCGCATCGCCGTAGAGCTGCCATCACCTCCAGCGGTTCGCGACCATCATCGATGCAGGCATATAGAGCGACTCGAACACGACCCAGGCGCCCGCTGGCGGCGTCCACCAGCGCTTCCCTGCGCATCCGATCGCTTTGCGTGCGGGGCATGTGAGTAACCATGCCCCTACGGAAAGTGCAGGCCCAGAAACGAGGCGGACGACTCGGCAAAGCCACTCCGAAGCAACTCGTCTGCTACGTAAGACGGTTGCTCTGCATGCGGTCCAAAGTCGTCCGCCTCATACCACTCCGCCGCTAAGGTGTCCTTAAAGTGCCGATTTGGCGGTCGCCGGGGGGAAACCGTGAGAGATGCCTGTCTGGGCGCCAATGAGATCCCTGACACGCCGTAGCCGCGCGGTTGAGGCACGGCCCACCTTCTCGACGATGACGTTTGGCAGCGCCTGATGGCGAGCCCACTCGGGCGCCTGGACCAGCGTCTCTTCCAAGGTGTCCAGTGACCTGTCCCAGAGGCCAGCGTCCGCGAGAGTCATCGCCTTATCCATGGCATAGCGATGCTGGGCGGCCTCAGTCAGTCCCGAGACGTCCTTGATGCCGTCAATCAGCGTCAGCGCCTTGCCAGTCAGGCCAAGGGCTACGTTGATGCCTACCGCTTGCGTGGTAGCTGTCAGCGGGCCGAAGAGCGTCCCATATGCCCGGTGCTCCGTACCCATGCGGACGCCGGCGGCGTGGGACTGCGACAAGTAGTCGGCAGCGCGCGCCTTGTTCTTCAGGCGCGACGCGACCACCGCAGCGAAGTTGATGTGACTGCCGTAGACCGTCAGCTGGTCAACAGTCGCGGTAGAGAACCGCGGCTCAACGTCTACGGCAGCCTTCTCGGCCAGCCGCAGCGCATCCTGAAGCCGTGCATCCCGCAGGTAAATCCAGGAGCGCCCTGAGGCCACGACAGCCGGCTGCAACTCGTCTGCCGAGCGCTCGGCCGAGGCCTGGGCATGTCCGATCGCCGCGTACGCCAGGTCACGTGCACCCATGAGGTTGGCCACGTATGCGGAGATGCGGTAGCTGTCGGCGAGAAGGCCCCAGGCTTCGCCTTGCTCGCCAGTGGGGCGCCCGTGAAGATGCATTGCCGCCTGCTGGAGAAGCGGGGCGGCAAGGGCGCCCGCCTCTACGTAGAGGCCCTTCCAATACCGTTCCCAGCACGCACTGATAGCCGACCGCAGATCGTCAGCCCCACCCACCTCCTCGACACCTCCAGGCAGCATCCCCGCGGCCGTGTCGTGCACGGTTTGAGAGAGCGTGCGCAGCGTGATCCGGTCGGCTTGGGCCATGGCTCGCCGGGGAGCCTGCTGCCCAAGGATGACGGAAGTGTCGACTCCAAGCGAGTCCGCGATGGTCAGGAGCGTGTTCAGGCTGAGCGCCTTGTCCTGCTCCGCCTTCTGGATGGTGACGACGGAAAGGCCCGTCATCTCGGCTAGCTGGGCCTGCGTGACATCCCTACCGCGCAGGATCTTGATGCGTTGACCGTTCGAGTACTCGCCCCACTGCATGCCTCAACTCCCATCGGTGAAGCTCCCGTTCTTGAACGGTACCCGCAGAGACGGCCCCCTTGAGGCCGGCAGAGCTATCGACTTCCAGGCGGAGTCTCCGGAATCAGAGGAGACAGCGATCACCCCAGGGCCCTGAGGGGGCCCTGGGAGGGGTATATACCACCCCCCGACATTAAATATGTACCTGTGATACGCGCCGGCCGTAACGGTGCAGCCGAAAACTGTAACCCGGATCACGAAAATCCTGCTTGGTTAGTTCGTTCACGCCCCCCGAGGCGCCTCACAGGGCCTGAAAACGACCCACGAAGGCCCCAGGCCGGCGCCTCGGGGAATTTTTGTTTTCGCGAGCCTTGTCATTGCCCCCACGGTAGGCCGGCGGGTGGCGAATTCCTGACACTTTGATACCCGTACACGGTCGGAAAGAGGCACCCCCGGTGGGTCCTATTTCTTTCTAACTAGGCATTACCCCCGGGTGTCACATGTACTCTGACCTGCGGAAACGTTGGTTTTTAGGGGTTTTGGAATGGGGGCGCGAACAGGCTTGCATTCATGGTTTGTGATGCGGATCACGCTCTATTTGGATTGCCTGGAATTGCTGTTGAGGTAGAAATGAATTGCGGCGCCGATCACTGAGTGATGCGGGGCCGGATCGGGTGGCCCCGATAGGGCGGGCCGCTAACGAACTAAGGATCATGGCGCTCCCCACGAAGTGGGTGGCAGCGCCTCAGAAAACGCGTGTGGTGCGGTCTGACGGCCGTTCCCGAGGGTCTGTGGGGTGGGTTGTGTTGAAGCGTTTCTTGGCCGGTGTGGTGGCCGCTGCGGTCCTGGCCGCGGGTGGTGGCATGGCGGGTTTCAAGGCGGGTGAGTCCGGCAAGCGGGCCGCGGTCGAGCGGGTGTCCGTGGCGGCGTTCAACGAGGGGTTCGACACGGCGCTGTGCGGCCCTGCTGCGGGCAACGACCGCACGGACGGGGGCGGCTGGATCGTGGACGGTGCAGGGAACGTGTGCGGCGAGTTCGAGCCCAAGTGACTGCAAGGCCGGTTGAGGGACGACAAGGGGAAGGGGCATTCGATGGACGTCATCATGAGGGGCGGCCTGGTCACGACTCCCGCCCAGAACGCCATGGAGGGGCACGGGCTGACGAACGCTGCGCTGATCATCGGCTCGGACGCTGAGCTGTACCCGCATCTCCAGGGGCGGGACCTGACGCTCCGTGCGGTGGCGTACTCCGTGTACTGCCCGGCAACGGAGCGGTACAGCGTGGTGACGCTGGATGGCCGGTGGGTGATCCCGGGCAAGGAGGGCTACAAGTCCCGGGGTGCGGTCACCACCTACGTGCGGAAGAACGGTGCCGTTCTGCGCCCTGAGGGTCTGGTGAGCGCCAGCCGGATCGGCCTTGCCGGAGTCGCTCCGGCCTCCCGCCGGATCAGCCTTGCAGGGCGCGCTCCGAACGGGCCGAGCAGCCTGCCGATGCTGGCAGCCTGAGCAAGAACCGCGTCCGGCCCGGTCACGTGGTTGGTCACGCCGCCGGTCGCGGAAAGTTTAAAAACGTACTGGTCACGCTACTGGTCACATTCACCGCTGAGCCAGTCCGAGAAAACAGAAAAACCCCCGCTGAGCAGGGGTTTCGTCTGACCTTACTGGTGTCCGAGGGGGGACTTGAACCCCCACGCCCGATAAAGGGCACTAGCACCTCAAGCTAGCGCGTCTGCCATTCCGCCACCCGGACTAGGTGTTACGGCCCACCCCATGCCCTCTTCGCCCGCCACCACTCGCGACAGGCCGGCGTTCACGGAGGAGAGAAGGAGGCGATCCGGGCACCGTGGGACGGCAGGACGGAACGGACCTTCGAAGTGCCCGTCCACCGGGTGCCGGTGACCCCGAACCAGAACGAGGCGCCGCAGCGGTTCACCTTGATCGCGGCGGCCTTCACGACCCCGAAGAGCCGAGGTTGCGCGGCACGACCACCGGCAGTGGACTGGAAGCATCGGCCGAATCTCGATCAACCTGACCGGAGGCAGTCGTGACCAAGGTCACGCAGCTGGCCGGTAAGGGTATGGCAGGGATGGAAAGCGACCCACCGCTGCACTACTTCGACGCAACCGCGGAAGAGCTGGGACAGCTGAGCCGACCCCCCGCTTCCTCGAAGACGCCGAGCTGCCCGCATCGGCAGCCAACAGCATCACGCTCAGCAATGGGCCGAGGCGTACTCGCCGGAGCATGGGTGGGTGCTGAGGAATGACGCCCGGGACTCCTTCGGCGGGCGTTTCTCCTGTTCTTCCTTCTGCTTCAGGCCCTCTCGGGCCCCTGTTGGTCATGCGTTGGACACGTGACCAACCCTCCTCGGAGACTTCCGTCCCTGGTCAGGCTTCCCGGACGTCGCCACGGGGCTACGCCCGGTCTGCACGGCGTACGTGACCACGTACCGGGGGTGGGCTGGGGCGGTCGGGACCTGTTTATGCAAGGACACGCATAGTCGCGTTCACGCATAGACGCGTAGCGTCACCCCCTCTACTGTCGTTGGGCAGGCGACCCAAACGGGGCCTGAGCAAGGGGGTTTGACATGTCCGAACATTCGGCTCTCACCCGGCTCACGGGCAACGGCAACGGCGAGTGCGGAGAGAAGGACTGCCCGAACGTGTATCGCACGGCGACCGGATCGTTCGTGGTGCAGGGCGGCGTGTCCGACGCCTTCACCCCGCCCGCGGGTGAAGGGCTTGTGGAAATCCCGGAGGCGGTTCTCAGGGAGGCAATCCGTGCACTTGGATGGTGACGCGTGGAATGACTGCTTCGATTCCATGGAGCGTGAGGCGTGGCGGCTGGAAACGCTTCCCGTCTACACCATGCCCCAGGAAGCGGAGAAGCTGAAGCGCTTCCTCGCCGGGGATAATTCTCCGGACGATTACACGTCGGCCTGGATGGATGAGGTCCGGCAGTGGGCCTCGGAAGGAAAGGGCGTCGGCAGGGTACACGTCGTGACCCGCCCGCTCTCCGACTACCTTCGGTTCGAGTTCGAGTACTACTACCGGCACCACGTGAAGGCGGGCGAGGACATCCGCATTATCGACCTCACCGACCGGGAGAACCCCGGGCTGCCGGACCAGGATTTCTGGATGTTCGATGAGTCCAAAGTGGTCCTGATGAACTACCGGGGAGACGGGACGCAGATCAACCGGGAACTGTACGAGGGCGACCCGGAGCCGTACCGGCAATGGAAACGGATTGCCGTTGCCGAATCCGTGCCGTTCCTGGAGTACGTGAGCAGCGAGTGACGTTCGATCCTCAACAGCTCGGGCAGCCGAAACAGGAACTTGCTGCCCTGCTGAAAGAACTACGCAAGCGAGCCGGCCTCACTGGGGATCGGCTCGCTCGGCGTTGCAACATGTCCCAATCGAAGATCAGTCGGATCGAGAATGAGAAAGCTCAGCCGAGTCTGCTGGACCTGGAAAGAATCCTCCGGGCCGTCGTGGCGCCGCCCGAGGCCATCGAGGAGGTCATCGCCCTCGCGAGGCTGGCCAACACCGAATGGCAAGACCTGCGCTCGCTGAGGCGTAGGGGCCTGGAGAAGAAGCAGACTGAACTTGCGGCCCTTGAATCCTCGTCTACGGAGTTCCGCTTCTTCCTGCTCTCGATGATTACAGGACTGCTGTCCACCCCTGAGTACATCCGGGCTAGCCTCGCCCATTCACCGGCCGATGTCACTAAGACGATCGCGAGGAAGCTGGAGCGGCAGGAAGTTCTTTACGACACAAAGAAGCATTTTACCTTCATCTTGACTGAGCAGGCTGCGAGGTGGCCGCTCCTGTCCCCGGCCGCGATGGCGATGCAGATCGACCGACTGGCCTCGCTAACCCACCTTACGAACGTGAAGCTCGGTGTAATCCCTATCACGGGATACAAGCCCATGGCTCCGATGGACACCTTCACCATCTATGACAACACGCTGGCCACTGTGGAGAACACGACCGGTGTTGTGATCCTGAGGGATCCAAGAGACATCGAAATGCATCTGGAGCTGTTCTCCACGCTGGAGGGTTATGCCTTGTTCGGGAAGGAAGCACGAGCCTTGTTGGCGGAGTGGTCCGCCGCTTGCCGTTCATGATCTTTAGTCCATGACGGGAAAGAACTACACAGCCGCCGTTTTCCGGGTCAATGATTTCCTCCATGGCGGCGACCGAGCGAAATGAGAAGAGAGTCCGCGGCGGCCGGGGCCGGTTGCTGGATTACCGGCGGACGTTCGGCCCTGATGGTGGTGTGCGCTCATGACCGGGCGCATGACTCTGCGGGTGTCGTACGCCGGTGGCCGGACGTACGGTCCGGTGCGCACGGTGAAGGTGAACCCACGCAACGGGCCGCTCTACCTGGCCATGCTCCTCGGCGCCCTGGTCCTGATTCTCGCCGGAACCCTTGCGATCCGGTTGCCGCCGCGCTCGCCGCTGTCCCTTTGCTTCCTGCCGGATTCCCGGCGGGAGTTCCCGAGAAGAGAGAGGTAGGTCCGATGGTGGAAGAGAACACCACTTCGGTTGCCCCCGAGGGGGGTGGCCTGCTCGTCGCAAAGCGGAAGATCGTGGCCGCACGCACCCGCGCCGAGCAGGAGTCTGACGTCAGCAGTGGCCGTTCCGACGGCAACGACTGACAGGAGCGCCCACGTTGCCTGATGCAGCCACGTGGGCGGGGCGTCTGGGCGGGGACAGGTTCCTCGCCCAGACGTACCACCGCTCCTACGCGCACTTCCCCGGAGTTGCCGACACGGCGGGCCTGTTCTCCTGGGACGACCTGAACCGGATCATCGCCACCCAGCGACTGGAGCCGCCCCGGCTGCGCCTGTCGGCTGACGGCGAGATGGTCCCGCTGCACCGCTACGCGATCCCGACCACGAACCGCCGTGCGGTCACCTGGTCCCGTATCCAACCGTCCGACTTCCACGCCCAGCTCAGAGACGGGGCGTCGCTGGTCCTCGATGCGCTGGAGAAGATCCACCCCGCCGTGGGGGCGGCTGCCGAGGGGCTGGCGCGCTTCCTCGGGACTTCCGTGCAGGCCAACGTGTACGCCTCGTGGACGGAGAGGGAAGGCTTCGGCCGGCACTGGGACGACCATGATGGTGCGAGCTGAAAGCTGCTCTGCCCAGTGGCGGCGGGCTGAGGTGGCCCGTCGCTCCGGCTAAGTGATCACGTAGCCGGTCTCCCAGGGAGCGAACTTCGCTGGTAACAGCGGGGGAAGAAGCCTCCCGGAAAGCCTCAAGGGCAGCACCGAGCCATGGTGAAGCCACAGGGCGGGGAGAAGATCTGACGGACGAATACAAGTGAATCCCTGATGAAGCCTCGTCATCGTCAAACCGCGTCATGGCAAGCAATCGGCGGTTAATGGCCCACCGGGTTGCAAAGCCCAAAGTGGCCGTCCGGGTCGTCGTCCGGTCGGCACGATCACCACCGGGTCCGGGGTAAAGGGGACGTCCTCGCAGGTCGCATCTGGAAAGAGTGGAACAGCGAAACCCCGTAGGAGTCCGCAGCGGATGCGCTGCGGTAAGCCGAGGGTAACCGGAGCAGAACTCTCCTGCGGGAACAGGAAGACCCGAGAAGCGAATGCCGCTGGGGCGAAAGCCCAGGGGAACACGCAGAGTTCGGCACCTCAGCCGCTGCGCATAACCCGGCGGATACCGGTCCAAGTGGCCGGGCTCGAAAGGGAGCCCACGCGGGTCTGGTGGGTCCTTGAGGACACGAAGTCTCAAAAGCCATAACCAGTAGCCGAGTTGGACAACGAAGGAGGCGACATGGAAGCAGTAGCCGACGTGGCGCTGCCTGCGCTGAACGAGGAGCTGGACGACGCCGAAGCCTGGCACAGCATCGACTGGGGCAAGGCGGAGCGAGACGTACGGCGGATGAGGCAGCGGATCTTCAAGGCCGCGCAAGATGGGGACCTCAAGAAGGTCCGTAATCTCCAGAAGCTCATGCTCAGGTCGCGGGCGAACATCCTTGTGAGCGTTCGCCGCGTGACCCAGCTGAGCGCAGGGTGCCGTACTCCCGGAGTGGACGGGCTCAGGGCGCTGGAGCCGGCGGACCGGGGGAGGTTGGCGAGGACACTCGCCGACGAACCCGCAGCCGACGCCAAGCCGGTACGGCGAGTGCACATTCCGAAGGCGGACGGGAAGACCCGCCCGCTCGGCATCCCGACGATTCGGGACCGGGCGCAACAGGCCAGGGTCAAGAACGCCCTGGAGCCTGAATGGGAGGCGCGGTTCGAGGGGAAGAGCTACGGCTTTCGCCCCGGCCGCAGCTGTCACGACGCGATCGAGAAGATTTTCCGGCTCACAGCGCGCAGCACAGCTCGCCGCACGTGGGTCCTCGACGCCGACCTGGCGGCGGCCTTCGACAGGGTCAACCACGACCGTCTGATGGAGACCATTGACGGATTCCCCGCTGCGGCGGCGATCCGGCGATGGTTGAAGGCCGGTGTGATGGAGAACGGACGGTTCGCGCCGACAGAGGAAGGAACTCCTCAAGGCGGCGTCATCAGTCCGCTCCTCCTGAACATTGCGCTGCACGGCATGGGAGCCGCCATCGGTGACCTTGACTCTCACGCGAAATCGCAGAGGGACAAGGTGCCGCTCCTGGTCCGGTACGCCGACGACTTCGCCGTGTTCTGCACGTCGAAGAACGAGGCCGAATGGGCGCGGGAGCAACTGGCGCAATGGCTTGAGCCTCGCGGGCTGACCATCCACCCAGAGAAGACACGCATTGTCCAACTGGCGGATGGCTTCGACTTCCTCGGCTTCAACGTGAGGAAGTACGGCCCGAAGACGCTCATCAAGCCGAGCGCCAAGGCGGTGGAAAAGGTCAAGGAAAAGATCCGTCTGGTGATTGAGAGCAGTCCGACACAGGACGCACTCATCCAGCGACTCAACCCCTTGATCAAGGGCTGGGCCACCTACTATCGCGGCGCGGTAGCCAAGGAGACCTTCACGGACCTGGACCACTTCGTGTGGCACAGGACGTGGCGGTGGGCCCTGCGGAGGCACCCGAGGAAGCGCCGGACCTGGGTCAAGGAACGGTACTTCGGACGTCTCCACCCTGGACGGAACGACCACTGGGTATTCGGAGACCGCGACAGCGGGCGAATCCTGCACAAGTTCGCCTGGACCAGAATTCAAAGGCACATCCCAGTCAAGGGCACCTCATCCAAGGATGACCCGAGCCTGGACGAATACTGGGCCGCTCGAACTCGCAAGCGCAGGCATCCGGAGGCTGACGGAAAGCTCAACGTCAACCTCGCCGCCAAGCAAAAGGGGTTGTGCCCGCTCTGCGGGCTGGACCTGATCGCGGGAGCGGGATACGAGCCCGAATCCGTTCGCGAATGGGCGGACTGGTTCAAGGCCGTGCACCGCACCCTCAACAGGCACCACCTGGTCTACCGATCACTCGGCGGCAGCGACAAGCCGTCCAATCTCATGCTCATCCACGCTGACTGTCACCGGAGCCATCACGCCGGAGACAAGAAGCGCGGACCCCTGGAGGTCAATCATGCGCGGTCCTAGGGACCTGCTTGAGCCGGATGCGCCGAGAGGTGCACGTCCGGTTCTGAGGGGGGCTCCTCCGCAGCAATGCGGAGGGCCTACCCGACTCGTGGTGGTCCAACTGCACGGATCGAAGCGGTGGCGCCTGTGGGGGATGACCCGTGAGGCGCCCGCCTTCCGGGACGTGGAGTCGCCGGAGGAGCCGGAGGGCGACCCGGTGGCGGACCTCGTTCTGTCCCCGGGTGACGTGCTCTACCTGCCGCGCGGCTGGTGGCACTCGGTCACCGCTGACCAGGGGACGGAATCCCTTCACCTCACGTTCGGCACGGTCCCGCACACGGGCGCTGACCTGATGCTATGGGTTGTCGATCAGCTCCGGGCGTCCCTCGCGTTGCGCAGGGACATTCCGCGCTTCGGCTCGCTGGCGGAACAGTCGGACTTCATCGACACCGTGCGCCGTGAGGTGGCCGACATGATGGCGGACCCGCGCCTCGTGGAGCGATGGGCGGAGTCGATCGACACGACTGACCTGGGCCACGCGATCCCGTCCCTGCCGTACGTGGACGGGCTCCCCGCACGGGGGGAGATCACGGTCAAGCTCACGGCTCCGAGGGGTCGCCTGACGGCGAACCGCGAACAGGGCACGGTCACCTTCTCGGCGGCCGGTACCGCGTGGGACTTCGCCGAGTCCGCCGCGCCCGCGCTGGGCACGTTGCTGACCAACCAGCCGACCACACTGGGCGAGATGGCCGACTCCGCCGGGCTGGAGGTCGAGGAGGTGGCCGAACTGGTCTCCGCCCTCATCGACGGCCATGCCGTCGCAGTAGTGGGGACGGCGCTGTGACCGCCGCGCTCTCCCTGGGAACATACCGCGTGCGTGCCGTCAGTCAGGCGGCACGCAGCGCCCTGGCTGCCGGTAGCCCCTGGGTGGACACGGCCCCCAACTATGCCCATGGCCGGGCGCATGAGGAACTGCGCCCAGTTCTCGGGGAGTACCCGACCGTTCGAGTAGCCACGAAGACAGGGTTCTTCACGGCGGAACAAGGGCGCAGCGCCCTGGCTGACGGCGTGCTCAGCCAAGGCGAGGCGGCCGGTAGGCACAGCCTTGAACGGAGCTTCGTCCGCTGGCAGACGGAGCGCTCGTTGGCCGCACTCGGGCGCGTGGACCTGGTGTTCGTGCACAACCCTGAGCACCACGGGCACGGCCTCGACCGTGCGGCTCTGCACGGGCGTGTGCGGGAAGCCTTCACGGCGCTGGAGGAGGTTGCCCATGCGGGCAGGATCGGCGGTTACGGCGTCGCCACCTGGTCGGGCCTGGCCTCCGGAGCGTTCAGCATCCTCGAGTTGCTCGCGCTCGCCCGGCAGGCGGCGGGTTCCTCCGGGCATCACTTCACGGGGTTGCAGATGCCCGTCAGCCTCATCATGGATGCCCCGATCACGCAAGCCCTGAACGGCGGCGGTCCGCTGGTGCAGGCGGAGGACGCGGGGCTGATCACGTTCGGCTCCGCGCCCCTGCACGGGGGCGAACTTCTTGATGCCATGACACCCGGATTGGTGAACCTCATCCGCCCCGGCCTGTCGGCCGCAGCCGCTGCCCTGCTGGCCGCCGGCTCGTGTCCTGGCCTCGATGTCGTCCTGACTTCCGCGAGCACCCGCGAGCACTGGGACGATGCGGCCAAGGCTCTGGCTGCGCCTCTGACGGCCCAGGAACTCAGGAGGGTGACGGATGAACTCGCCGGTGAATAAGGAGGTACAGACCCTGATGGAGGCTGCCCACGACCGGGTGGCCAAGGCACTGGGTCTCACGTGCACGGGGCCGCCGGCATGGGGCTTCCTCGGTGTGACCCTCGGGCGTCGAGCGGGGGACCGGTGGCTACGGGTGAGCCGGACGGCGAAGAGGAACGCGGGCAGGAAGTGGGGGGAGGGCATCGTCGGTGCCTCTGAGCTGGTACCTGAAAGTGTCCCGCGCCCCCGCCTGCACGGGGTGCACGACTGGACTGACGGCGAGTGGGCTTTCGAGGTCGAAGTCCTCGACTACCTCACGCAACCCGTGGTGTCCCCGGACCGGGCCGACATCGAGCACGACCCCGGGTTTCCTGACGAGTGGTGGGCGGACCTCCGGCAAGCCCTTGCCCTGCTCGCTGAAGCGGAGGGAGTGAAGGTGACCGTCCGAGACGGGTGGATCGAACGGGCCTTCCCCCAGTTCCTCGGCGTCCCGGCCCCCACCACGGTGGAGCGGGTGACAGGTCACGGCGACCTGCACTGGGGCAACCTCACCGAAGCACCCCTGTGCCTGCTGGACTGGGAGCGGTGGGGACTCGTGCCCTTCGGCTACGACGCGGGGCTCCTCCACGCCAATAGCCTGCTCGTGCCGGACGTTGCCGACCGCATTCGAACGGAGTTCGCGGCGGTTCTCGGCACCCCCGCCGGCCGAATCGGCGAACTCGCCGCATTGGCAGAGATGCTGCAAGCCGTAGCCCGTGGTTGGTATCCGGACCTTGCGCCCCACCTTGTCGCCCGCGCGGAAGCCCTCACTGGAGTGCACCCGCCCGTCCCGGTGCACTCCGAGGTGAGCGCATGACTGCGCCCCTGTGCGCCACTTTCACCGATGTGCCGGTACAAGAGCGCGCGAGATCCCCAGGGCCTTGGCAATGACCGTGACGCTACTGGCGGGCATCGAAGATCACGAACGATCTGGGCGCCCACGAGAACCCGGTAGAGGTCTGGTCACGCCACCGCTGGAGAAACAGAAAAACCCCAGGTCAACTGGGGTTTCTACTGGTGTCCGAGGGGGGACTTGAACCCCCACGCCCGATAAAGGGCACTAGCACCTCAAGCTAGCGCGTCTGCCATTCCGCCACCCGGACTAGGTGTTTGGGCAATACGGGGCAAACCTGGACGGCTGAGGCGGCCGGGAGCGGCCGGCGGCGGCCACGGCCCCTGTCGCCTTTGCGGGAGCACTTGAGGGACACGTTCTGGTTCGCGCCCACCGTGGGGCTCCTCGGGGCGGCGGGACTGGCCGCCGGAGTGCTGGAGCTGGACCAGTTGGTCATCGGGGCCCTGAAGCAGGACGGGGACTACGGGACGGTCGAGTCGCTGATCGGGATCGCCGACGACACCAAGACGATCATCACGACCGTCGGCTCGGCGATGCTGACCTTCATCGGCGTGGTGTTCTCGATCTCCCTGGTCGCGCTGCAGATGGCCAGCGGGCAGTTCTCCCCGCGCGTGGTGCGGCTGTACGTGCGCAGCCGGATCACCAAGTGCACGTTCGCCGTCTTCCTGGCTACGTTCCTGTTCGCCCTGCTGGTGCAGGCGTCGTACGAGGGGAACGAGGATCCGCGCACGGTCACTACGGTCCCGGTGTTCTCCAGCATCGTGTGCGTCCTGCTGGTGATGGTGAGCCTGGGACTGTTCATCGCGTACGTGAACGCCACGCTGCGGCTGATGCGGGTGAGCCATGTGATCGACCGGATCACGCGGGAGTCGTTCCGGGTGCTGGGCAGGTACGGCGTTCCCGACGACGAGCGGCCGGCGCTGGCAGGGCCCGGCGCGGAGGTCGTGCACAGCGGGCGGGCCGGGGTGCTGCGCGACGTGCACATCGCGCGGCTGGTGCGGGTGGCGCGGCGGCACGGGGTCGTGCTGCGGCTGATCCCGCGGATCGGGGACTTCGTGGTGCCGGGGACGCCGGTGTTCGCGGTGCACGGCGGGGCCGCGCCGGCGCCGCGGGCGCTGCGGTACACGGTGTCCGTCGGCGTGGAGCGCACGTTCCACCAGGATCCGGGCTTCGGGCTGCGGCAGCTGTCGGACATCGCCCAGCGGGCCCTGTCGCCCGCCGTGAACGATCCGACGACGGCCGTGCAGTGCCTGGACCGGATCACCCAGTTCCTCGCGGCCCTCGCCCGGCGGCCCCTCGGGGCGCTGCACCACTGCGACCGCCGGGGCGCCGTGCGGCTGGTGCAGGACGTGCCCGGGTGGGCGGACCTGGTCGACCTGGGGTTCGCGGAGATCCGCGGCTGCGCGACCGGCAGCCCGCAGGTGACCCGGCGGCTGGCGGCGGCCCTGGACGACCTGTGGCACCTGGCCCCCGCCGGGCGCCGCCCGCCGCTGGAGCGGCACCGAGCGCTGCTGGAGCAGGCCGTGACGCGGGCGGTGCCGGACGGGGCGGACCGGGAATTCGCCCTGCTCCCGGACCGGCAGGGGATCGGCTAGCCCCAGCCGGTTCGGACCGGTGGATCCGGCACAGGGTGCGTACGGCGCGGTGTCGTACGGCACGGTGTGCGTACGGCGCGGGTGCGTACAGCACCGCCGGATTCCACCGTCGTGGGCGGTCACCGCCGCGACGGAGGGAAGCGTGCGCGGCCGCGTCCTTCACCGGCGCCGGGGAATGACCGGGCGGGCGCCGGCGCGTCCGAGCCGCCGGGGACAATGGGGCATCCAGGAACCCCACGATCACCGGGACGTATCAGCTCATGGGACGGGTCACCGCACGACGCCGCGTCATCCGCATCCGGGACGGGGCCGTCGGCGCCCGTCCGGACACGCTGGTGACCGAGGAACCGATGGAGATCCGGCTGAACGGCAAGCCGCTCGCCGTCACCATGCGCACGCCGGGCGACGACTTCGCGCTCGCGGCGGGGTTCCTCGTCAGCGAGGGCGTGCTGGGCGCGGCGGACGAGGTCGCCAACATCGTCTACTGCGCCGGAGCGACGGACGACGGCGGGAACACGTACAACGTCGTCGACGTGCGGCTCGCGCCCGGCGTCCCGGTGCCCGACATCACGCTGGAGCGCAACGTCTACACGACGTCCTCGTGCGGGCTGTGCGGGAAGGCGAGCCTGGACGCCGTACGGACGACCGCGCGCCACGCCCTGTCCGACGGGCCGGCCCCGATGCGGCTCGAACCCGCTCTGCTGGCCTCCCTCCCCGATCGGCTGCGGGAGGCACAGCGCGTCTTCGACCGCACGGGCGGGCTGCACGCGGCCGCGCTGTTCACGGCGGACGGCGAGCTGCTGGACGTGCGCGAGGACGTGGGGCGGCACAACGCGGTCGACAAGCTCGTCGGGCGGGCCCTCCAGCAGGGGATGCTGCCGCTGGCGGGGTCGGTGCTGCTGGTCTCCGGGCGGGCCTCGTTCGAGCTGGCGCAGAAGGCGGTGATGGCCGGGATCCCGGTGCTGGCGGCGGTGTCGGCGCCGTCGTCGCTGGCGGTGGACCTGGCCGCGGAGACGGGGCTGACGCTGGTGGGCTTCCTGCGCGGGGCGTCGATGAACGTGTACGCGGGCGAGCAGCGGATCGTCCTGGAGGAGGCGCGTCCGGCGTCCGGCTGACGTTCCGTCGGCGCCGTCAGGCCACCGGCCCCTCCTCCCGTTCCTCCGCCACGCGGGCGAGCAGCGCGACGAACTGTTCCCGCTCGGCGGGGGTGAGCGCCGCGAGCAGGGCCCGGTTGGCCTCGTCGCCCAGTTGCGCGAGCCTCCCCAGGCAGCTTCGGCCCTCGGCGGTGAGGGCGATGACGTTCTTGCGGCGGTCGTCGGGGTCGGGGGTGCGGGTGACGAGCCGCGCCCGCTGGAGGTCGTTGAGGATGCCGACCATGTCCTTGGGGTCGAAGCCGGTCTCGCGGCCCAGGGCCGCCTGGGCGACGGGGCCGATGTCGGCGACGGCGGCCAGGACGGCGTGGTGCGGCATGCGCAGGCCCTCATGGGCGAACGCCTCGCCGAGCAGGCGCCGGCCGCGCCCGGCGGCGCGGTTGAGGAGCCAGCTGGGGAGGGCGCGGATGCGGTCGAGCGCGGGCTCGTGGGGCTCGGTCATGGTGCGACCCTACCGACATACCCGTTGGGATCCCCAACAAAAAACGTTGGACACCCCAACGAAGATCCGCCTATCGTTGGAGCTCCCAACGAAAACTGTTGGGGCAACCAACGACACCCTGGAGGTGCGCCCCATGCGCCGTGTCCGCTATTACGAGAACGGTGGCCCCGAGGTCCTGCGCCTGGAGGAGACCGACGTCCCCGCCCCCGGCCCCGGCGAGCTGCTCGTGCGCACCGAGGCCGTCGGCGTCACGCTCCCCGTCGTGCGGAAGGTGCGCGGCGGCGGGCTCCCGCTGCCCGCGGGCCTGGGCGGCGAGGTCGCCGGAGAGGTCGTGGCGACCAGCCCGGACGTCACCGGCTTCGCGGTCGGCGACCGCGTCACCGGCCTGTGCTTCGGCGACGGCTACGCCGACCACTCCGTCCTGCTGGCCGCGATGGCCTCCCCCGTGCCCGAGGGCGCGACCGCCACGGACGCCGTCGCCCTGGTCCGCTGCGGCCTGGTGGCCCGCGGGGCGTACGCGGCGGCCCGCCCGGCCCCCGGAGAGTCCGTCCTGGTGACGGGTGCGGCGAGCGGCGCGGGCCACCTCGCCGTGCAGCTCGCCAAGGAGCTCGGCGGCGGCCGGGTCGTCGCGGCCGTCAGCTCCGCGGCCGCCGAGGCCAAGGCCGGCTTCCTGCGCGAACTGGGCGCGGACCACGTCGTCACCTACGACGAGCTCGCCCGCGAGTCCGCGGACCCGGCCCGCTGGGGCGGCGAGGTCGACATCGTCCTGGACGCGGTCGGCGGCGAGCTCCTCTCCCCCGCCGTCGCCGCGCTCGCACCCGGCGGCCGGCTCGTCGCGTACAGCTCGGGCGGCGGGACGATCGAGGCGTACGACCTGCTCGTCGGCGCGAAGTCCGCGATCGGCTTCCAGATGGCACTGATCGCCCGCCACCAGCCGGAGCTGATGGAACAGTGGCGGCTGGAGCTGTGGGAGCTGTTCGCCGCCGGGCGGCTGCGGCCGCGCGTCCACGCCGAACTGCCGCTGGAGGACGCCGCGAAGGCGCACGAGCTCATCGAGGGGCGCGTCAACCTGGGCAAGGTCGTCCTGCGGCCGGCGTGAGCCCTTTGTGCAGCCCCTCCCGCACTCCACACTCCAACTCGTATGGGCTCTTCGGCCGAGTCTTCCTTGTGTGACAGTCGTACGAGACCTACGTTCGGCCTCATGGCGCCGCCGCACGTCCGCACTGCTCCCGCCGCCCCCCGAAGCCCCCTCAGAATCGCGATCGCCGCAGCCGCGTTGGCGGGTCTCGCAGGCTCCCTCCTCGTACCGCCCCCGGCCCGGGCCACCGACACCGGGTTCGAGGAGCGGGTCCTCTTCAAGGCCGGGCCGGAGGCGGCCGACGGGGACGCCTACTCCTGCTTCCGCATCCCCGCCCTGGTCACCACCGTCCGCGGCACCGTCCTCGCCTTCGCCGAGGGCCGGAAGGGCAACTGCGGCGACGCCACCGACATCGACGTCGTCGTCAAGCGCTCCGCCGACGGGGGCCGAACCTGGAGCCCGCTGGAGGTGGTCGACGAGGGGCGCGGCGACACCCACGGCAACCCCGCGCCCGTCGTGGACCGGAGCAGCGGCCGGATCACGCTCCTCACCACGGACAACCGGGGCCGCCCGGACGCGGGCAACTGCGATGTGCCGTGCGACCGCACGCCCCACGTGCAGCACAGCGACGACGACGGCGCCCACTGGTCGGAGCCGGAGGACCTGACGCGGGAGCTGCGCCCGCCCGGCTGGAACTCCTGGTACGCCACGGGGCCCGGCCACGGCATCCAGCTCGCGCACGGCCCGCACCGCGGCCGCCTGGTCGTCGGCCTCAACGCCGAGAGCCACGACGGCACCCGGGGCCACGCCAACCACGCGGCGCTCGCCCTCAGCGACGACGGGGGCGCGCACTGGCGGCTCGGGGCGGTGGACACCCATGCGGCCGCCCCGGACGGCACGTACGCGCAGAAGCCGTCCGAGCTGACGCTCGCCGAGCGGGCCGACGGCACGGTGTACGCGGGCGGGCGCGAGCAGGACGGCACAGAGCTCGGCAACCGCGACTTCGCCGTCAGCCCCGACGGGGGCACGGAGTTCGCCGGGCCGTTCCGGGCCGTCCCGGACCTCTACACACCCATGGTGCAGGGGTCCGTGGCCGTGCTGCGCCCCGGGCGCTGGCTGTTCGCGTCGCCCGCCGACCCCGACCGGCGGCGCTCGATGACGATCCGCTCCTCCTACGACGAGGGGCGCACGTGGGAGGGCGTGGAGCGGGGCAGGCTCGTCACCGCCGACTGGGCGGGCTACTCGGACATGGCCGTGGTGGACGGCGGGACGGGTACGGCCGGGCTGCTGTACGAGGCGGGCCGGGGCAACGCGCGGGACGAGATCCGGTTCGCCCGCTTCACCGAGGAGTGGCTGGGCCCGCGCTCCGGGCCGCTCCCCACGACGCCGGACCGGGCGCCGGGCGCGCGGGACGCGTACGTCCTGGGAGGCCCGCGCCCGGTCCGGGGCCGCTCCGGCGGGGGCCTCGCCTTCGACGGGGTGGACGACGCGGTGCGGCTGCCCTACCGGGCCTCCCTCCCGCTGGGGACGCGGGACTTCACCGCGGTGCTGTGGTTCCGGTCGCCGGCCGCCAGGGCAACGGCCGCCGGATCACTGTCCGCCCGGCCGTCGGCCGCCGGGCCGATGTCCGCCCGGCCGGTGTCCGCCCGGCCTTCAGACGCCTGGTCGCCGGCTGTCCGGTCATCGGCTGTCCGGTCGCCGGCTGTCCCACCGTCGGCAACCCCGCCGCCGTCCGCCGCCGTGCGGGCCGAGCAGCCGCTGCTGTGGATGGGCGGGATGGGGGGCGCGCCCCAGGTGGCGCTGCGGGTCGCGCCCGGCGGGCGGGTGACCGGGCAGGTGACGGCGGTCGCCGGGGCGGGCCCGGCCCGTACGGCGGTCGTCCGGTCGGCCGCGTACAGCGACGGGCTGTGGCACCGGGTCGTACTGCGGCGCGGCGGCGGGAGGATCGTCCTCACCGTGGACGGGGCCGCTTCGTCGGTGCCCGGCGTGCCGGGGACGGTCAGCCGCAACTCGACGTTCGGGGTGCACCTGGGGCAGCGCCCGGACGGCCGGGCGTGGCTGTCCGGGGAGCTGGACGACGTACGGGTGTACGGGCGGGCGCTGACGGACGGCGAAGTGGCGCGGCTGGGGCGGTCTGGACAGCCGGGGCTGTCGGGGCTGTCGCTGCGGCCCGGGGAGCCGGCCCCGTCCCGCGATCTGCTGCTGTGGCTGCCCCTGGACCGCGTTGACCACGCCGACCACGTCAGCCACGCCGACCACGTCAGCCACGTCAATCACATCGACAGCGCTCAGGCCGCCCGGGAGAGCGACGGCGCGGCGGGCCCCGGCTCCGGCAGCGGCTCGCGCCCGTAGCGCTTCGCGAGGACCGCCCCGACCATCAGCTGCATCTGGTGGAAGAGCATCAGCGGCAGCACGGCCAGGCTCGCCTGGGCCCCGAAGAGGACGCCCGCCATGGGCAGGCCGGCCGCCAGGCTCTTCTTCGAGCCGCAGAAGACGATGGCCAGCCGGTCCTCGCGGCCGAAGCCGAGCCACCGCGAGCCGTACGTGGTGGCCGTCAGCATGAGGCCCAGCAGGACGGCCTCCACGCCCAGCAGGGCCAGCAGCCGCAGCGGGGTGACCTCGTGCCAGATGCCGCGGACCATGCCCGCGCTGAAGGCCGAGTAGACGACCAGGAGGATCGAGCCGCGGTCCACGTAACCGAGGACCTTCTTGTGCCGGGTGAGGAACCCGCCCACACGGCGGCGCAGCAACTGGCCCGCGAGGAACGGCACGAGGAGCTGCAGCACGATCGACAGCAGGGAGCGGGCCGAGAAGCCCCCGCCGCTGTTGCCCAGGAGGAGTGCGGCAAGGAGGGGAGTGAGCGCGATACCCACAATGCTGGAGAACGAGCCCGCGCACACCGCTGCCGCCACGTTGCCGCGCGCCATGGAGGTGAAGGCGATCGAGGACTGGATCGTCGAGGGCACGAGGCACAGGAACAGCAGCCCGGAGTGCAGCTGCGGCGTCAGGACGACGGGGACGAGGCCGCGGGCGGCGAGGCCCAGGAGCGGGAAAAGCACGAACGTGCAGCCGAGGACCGTGGCGTGCAGCCGCCAGTGGCGCAGGCCGTCCAGGGCCTCGCGAGTGGAGAGACGGGCGCCGTAGAGAAAGAACAGGAGCGCCACGGCGCCGGTGGAGGCGCCACCGGCGACGGTCGCCGCCTGGCCTCTGGCGGGCAGGAGGGCGGCGAGGGCGACCGTGCCCAGGAGGGCCGCTATGTACGGGTCGACGGGGAGGCGGAAGCGGAAGCGCGACGGCATGGCCCCAGCCTGGTGCGCGGAGCGCCTATGCGGAACCCCGTTTGCCGCTCTGACTGTCATCATGAACGGCGATGAGCGACCTACGCTGGTGCCGTGTTCGATCCCGTGCAGCTCCGTACGTTCCTGGCCGTCGCGCAGACGCTGAGCTTCACCCGGGCCGCCGGCCGTCTGGGGGTCCGGCAGTCGACGGTGAGCCAGCAGGTCCGCCGGCTGGAGGCCGCGGCCGGCCGGCAGCTGTTCGTCCGCGACACGCACAGCGTGCGGCTGACCGAGGACGGCGAGGCCATGCTGGGCTTCGCCCGTACGATCCTGGAGGCCAACGAGCGGGCCGCCCACTGGTTCGCGGGCACCCGGCTGCGCGGGCGGCTGCGGTTCGGGGCGTCGGAGGACTTCGTCCTCACCCGGCTGCCCGAGGTCCTGGAGGGCTTCCGCCGCGAGCACCCCGAAGTCGACCTGGAGCTGACCGTCGACCTGTCGGAGACCCTGCAGAAGCGGCTGGCCGCGGGGCGGCTGGACCTCGTCCTCGTCAAGCGCCACCCCGACGGCGAGCCGCACGGGCGGCTCGTGTGGCGGGACCGGCTGGTGTGGATCGGCGGCGAACGGCTCCGCCTGGACCCGCACCGGCCGCTCCCCCTGGTGGCCTTCCCGCCGCCCGCGGTGACCCGGGCGCGGGCCTTGGAGGTGCTGGAGCGCAGCGGCCGGTCCTGGCGGGTGGTCTGCACGAGCGGCAGCCTGAGCGGCCTGGTCGCGGCGGCCCGCGCGGGCCTCGGCGTCATGGCCCACACCCTGGGCATGATCCCGCCGGGCCTGGTCCGTCTGGCCCCCGGCCCGGGCCTGCCGGACCTCGGCGAGGTCGACGTGGTGCTGCTGCACGGGGCCCCTCCGGGGAGTACGGCGCGGGGGGCGGCGGAGGCGCTGGCCCGGGCGGTCCTCGCGGCGGGCGACCGGCTGCAGGGGTAGCGCGGGTCGCGTCCGGCTACGGGGTCGCCGGCTTCAAAGAGGCCGCCGGGCCCGCCCCGGCCGCGGGCCACTGTTCACCGCGCATGGGCGTCGTCGAGCTACTCGCGGAGCAATCGGTATGACGCGGATCAATCGGTATGCCAGGGACTACTCGTGGATTATTCGCAGATTATTCGCGGACCTGAGCGTTCACTGCGGGACGCGCGTCACCGCCGTCCGCGCCCAGGGCCGCGAGCAGGCGCAGCCCGTCCGCGGCGGGGCTGCCGGGGGCCGCGGACAGCACCAGCAGCTCCATGCTCGATTCGTCCGGTAGTGCGAAGTTCTCCCCGTGCAGTTCCAGCAGTCCGACGAGCGGGTGCCGGTAGGCCTTGCGTCCATGTGTGCGGGCGCGCACGTCCGCGCGGGCCCAGAGGCGGCGGAAGCGCTCGCTGCCCATCGCCAGTTCGCCGATGAGCGAGGCCAGGCGCGGGTCCTCGGGGTATTTTCCGGCGGCCAGGCGCAGGTGCCCGACCACGTCGAGGGTGCATGTCTCCCAGTCCGCGTAAAGGCCGCGCTCGGATTCCTCGAGGAAGATGTGCCGGGCGGTGTTCAGGCCCGGCAGGCCCGGCACCGGCCGCCCGTAGAGGAGCCCGGCGAGGCGGTTCCCGGCGAGCACGTCCAGGCGGTGGTTCATGATCAGCGCGGGTGCGTCGGTGACCAGGTCGAGGACGCGCAGCAGCTCCGGCCGGACCCGCCCGCCCGGCGCCTTCGCGCGGCGGCGGCGCTGCCGGGCGAGCCGGCAGAGGTGACCGCGTTCGGTCTCGTCCAGGCCGAGGACGCGGGCGAGCGCGTCGAGGACCTGCTCGGAGGGCTGGGTCGCGCGGCCCTGCTCCAGGCGTACGTAGTAGTCGACGCTGACTCCGGACAGGTGCGCGACCTCTTCGCGGCGCAGGCCCTGCACCCGGCGGCGGCTGTCGGTGGGGATGCCGGCGGTCGCCGGGTCGACCCGGGAACGCCGGGTCCGCAGGAAGCCCGCAAGATCGTCCATGCCTCCCAGTATGGCCTCGGCGGTGCCCGTGAAGGTGGCCCTGCCAATACCAGGAAGTCCCGTCCGACGGAAGAGGCGCCCCTGAACGCCGGGCGCCGCGGCGCCCAGGATCGAAGGCACCCGATCCGAAGGAGTTCCCATGAAGACGCTGATCGTCCACGCCCACCCGGAGCCGAAGTCGCTCAACAGCTCGCTGAAGGACCTCGCGGTGTCCACATTGGAGGCCGCCGGGCACGAAGTACGGGTGAGCGATCTGTACGCGATGAACTGGAAGGCGGTCGTGGACGCCGCGGACTACGGCCCCGACGCCTCAAGCCCGCTGAAGGTCGCCCTGGACTCGGGCCGGGCCTTCGACGCCGGGACGCTCACCCCGGACGTCCTCGCCGAGCAGGAAAAGCTGCTGTGGGCCGACACGATCATCTTCCAGTTCCCGCTGTGGTGGTACTCGATGCCCGCGATCCTCAAAGGCTGGGTGGACCGGGTGTTCACCTACCGCTTCGCGTACGGCGTCGGCGAGCACAGTGACACCAAGTACGGCGAGCGCTTCGGCGAAGGCACCCTCGCGGGCAGGAAGGCCCTGCTGTCGGTGACCGCCGGCGGCCCGGAGTCGCATTACGCCGCTCGCGGGATCAACGGCCCCATCGACGACCTGCTGTTCCCGATCCACCACGGCATCCTCTACTACCCGGGCATCGAGGTGCTGCCGCCGTTCGTGCTGTACGGCACCGACCGGATGACCGACGAGAACTACCCGGACGTCGCCAAGGCCTGGGAGCAGCGCCTGCTGACCCTGGAGTCGACCGAGCCGATCGCGTTCCGGCGGCAGAACTTCGGCGACTACGAGATCCCCTCGCTGCACCTGAAGGAGGGGCTGGAGCCCGTGGGCCGCACGGGTTTCGGACTGCACGTGCGCGGCTGACCGCGGCGCGGCCGAAGGCGAGCGGGGCCGTGCCTTCACCGGTTTTCCCGGTGAAGGCACGGCCCGAGGCGCGCCGACCGGAGTTCCGTACCGTCGGCTTCGGCGCGCCGCCTTCCGGGCGGTCCGCCCCCAACACGCCACTCCCCCAAGGTGATTGAGGGCCCCGTACGCCGGGTAGGGGCATCGCGCTGTGCGGAGCATGACAAGGAGCTGCCCGTTGCGCGAGATCACCGTGCCGCCGCTCGTGACGATGCCGCCCGTCGGAGGTCTGGCGGACTCCGTCTTCGACCGCGCCGCCGAGGAGCCCGGGGAGGCGGCGTTCGGCCGCAAGGGGCCGGACGGGGGCTGGCGGGACGTGACCGCGGCGGCGTTCCGGGACGAGGTCCTGGCCCTGGCCAAGGGGCTGCTCGCCGAGGGCGTGCGGTTCGGGGACCGGGTCGCGGTCATGTCCCGTACGCGCTACGAGTGGACGCTCTTCGACTTCGCGCTGTGGTCGATCGGCGCGCAGCCCGTGCCTCTGTACCCGACGGCCTCCCCCGACCAGGTCTGCTGGATCCTGCGCGACGCGGGCGTGACGGCCTGCGTGGTCGAGCACGAGGACCATGCGATGACGGTCGGCTCGGTCATCGACCGGCTGCCGGAGCTGACGCGGCTGTGGCAGCTGGACGCCGGGGCGGTCGAGGAGCTGGCCGCCGCCGGGGCGCGGGTCGGCGACGACGTGGTGCAGCGGCACCGGATGGCCCTCACCCCCTCGACGCCGGCCACCGTCGTCTACACCTCCGGCACGACCGGCCGCCCCAAGGGCTGCGTGCTCACCCACGCCAATTTCATGGCCGAGGCCGACAACGTCGTCAGGCGCTACGAGCACGTCTTCCGCTCCCGGCCGGGCGACGAGGCGGCGACGCTGCTGTTCCTGCCGCTGGCCCACGTGTTCGGCCGGATGGTGCAGGTCGCCGCGGTGCGCGGGCGGGTGAAGCTCGGCCACCAGCCGCAGCTGACGAGCGCCGCCCTGCTGCCGGACCTGAGAGCCTTCCGGCCGACGTTCGTCCTCGCGGTCCCGTACGTCCTGGAGAAGATCTTCGCGCTGGCGCGGCGCACGGCCGAGGCCGAGGGCCGGGCCGCACCGTTCGAGCGGGCCGTGGACGTGGCGGTGCGCTACGCGGAGGCCGTGGAGCAGCGGGCGTTCGGCAGGGGCGCGGGGCCGGGGCCCGCGCTGCGGCTGCGGCACCAGGTCTTCGACCGGCTGGTCTACGCCAAGGTGCGGGAGGCGCTGGGCGGCCGGGTGCGGCACGCGATGTCGGGCGGCTCGGCCATGGACCGGCGGCTGGGGCTGTTCTTCGCGGGCGCGGGCGTGAGCGTCCTGGAGGGCTACGGGCTGACGGAGACCACGGGGGCCGCGACCGCCAACCCGCCCGAGCGGCCCCGCTTCGGCTCGGTCGGGCAGCCCGTCCCGGGCACCACGGTGCGGATCGCCGGCGACGGCGAGGTCTGGCTGCGCGGCGGCCAGGTCTTCGCCGGCTACCTGGGCGACGCGCGGGCGACGGGCGCGGTGCTGCAGGAGGGCTGGTTCGCGACCGGTGACCTGGGGCGGCTGGACGAGGACGGCTATCTGTCCATCACCGGGCGGAAGAAGGAGATCCTGGTGACATCGGGCGGCAAGAGCCTGTCGCCGGTGCTGCTGGAGGAGCGCGTACGGGCGCACCCGCTCGTGGCCCACTGCGTCGTCGTCGGCAACGACCGCCCGTACGTGGCCGCGCTGGTCACGCTGGACGAGGAGGCGGTCGCGCACTGGCTGCACATGCGCGGCAGACCGGCGCCGGGGACGGGTCCCTGGACCGGAACCGCGTCCGGTGGCGGATCCGGGCTGCTGCAGGACGCGGAGCTCGTGCGCGACACCGACCTGGAGGCCGAGATCCGGCGGGCCGTGGTGGCGGCGAACACCCTCGTCTCGCAGGCCGAGTCCATCCGGACGTTCCGGATCCTCAAAGCCCGGTTCACGGAGGAGGACGGGCTGCTGACGCCGTCGCTGAAGCTCCGGCGGAAGGCGATCGAGGTGGCGTACGCGCGGGAGGTGGACGCGCTGTACGGCGGACAGCCCCGGGGAGGTTTCCGGGGCGACGGGGGCATCACGGGAATGCGGTGACGGCTGTGATCGTTGACGCTGGGAGTTGTGAACCCGCGACTCCGACCGTAAGGATCGAGCACCCGTGAGCAAGGCTGCCTCCATTCCGTCCATCACGCTCAACAACGGCGTCGAGATGCCGCAGCTCGGCTTCGGCGTCTTCCAGGTCCCCGACGCCGAGGCGACGGCCGCCGTCGAGTCGGCCCTGGCCGCCGGGTACCGCAGCATCGACACGGCGGCCGTGTACGAGAACGAGACCGGCACGGGCAAGGCCCTGACGGGCTCCGGCATCGCGCGCGACGAGCTCTTCGTGACCACGAAGCTGTGGAACAGCGCCTCGCAGGCCTGGACGCGCGACGCCGTCCTCCGCGAGTTCGACGCCTCCCTGGAGCGGCTCGGCCTCGACTACGTGGACCTGTACCTCATCCACTGGCCGCGCGCCGTCCGCGACGACTACCTCTCCATCTACCGCGCGTTCGAGGGGATCGCGGAGAGCGGCCGCGCCCGGGCGATCGGCGTCTCCAACTTCCAGCCCGCCCACCTGGAGCGGCTGCTGGCCGAGACGTCCGTCGTCCCGGCCGTCAACCAGATCGAGCTGCACCCGTTCCTGGCCCAGTCCGAGCTGCGCGCCCTCCACGCGCGCCACGGCATCACCACCGAGGCGTGGGCACCGCTCGGCCAGGGCAAGGAGCTGCTCAGCGCCCCCGTGATCGCGGGCATCGCGGACAAGCACGGCCGCACCCCCGCACAGGTCGTGCTGCGCTGGCACCTGCAGCTGGGCCACGTGGCCATCCCCAAGTCCGTGACGCCGTCGCGCATCCGCGAGAACTTCGACGTCTTCGGCTTCGCCCTCGACGACGAGGACATGACGGCGATCGCCGCGCTCGACACCGGCACGCGCCTGGGCCCGGACCCGGACGAGTTCGACGTCAACTGAGTCCGCTGCGCGGGGACGCGCGGGGACCGGGGCTCCGCAGCACCGTGCCGCCTCTATAGAGTCGCACGCATGTTCTTCTCGCCCTGGACCCCGCCGACCCCCATCGAACAGCAGCTGCAGGCGGCGACGGCGCGCGGGGACTGGGACGGGCAGATCGGCGCCGTCGCGGCGGCCGAGCTGTACGTCGCCGTGGCCAGGGTGGAGGCCGACGGCCTGGTGCCGCCCGCGCCGCTCGCCCCGTACCGCGACCCGGCGTCCGGCAAGCGCTGCCTTCCGGTCCTGACGCGCGGGGCCCTGCCGCTCTGGCAGCCCGACTGGGTCTTCCAGCGCACCACGCTGGACGTGCTGGCCCTGGAATGGCCGCACGACAAGTGGCACCTCGCGGTCAATCCGGGGCAGCCGGCCGCGGCCGTCCTCCCGGCCACCCCGCTGGACCGCGCCGCCTGGCTGGAGGTCTACGCCGAGACGCCGCCGCCCGCGCCCGGCCGGCTGCTGTCCCTGTACACCGGCCCCCTGCACGGCCCGCTCGCCCAGGGCCTGGCCTGCGGCGCCCCGCTGTCCGTACGCGACGGCGTGCCCTGGAACGAGCTCGGCACCGTCTACCGGGACTACGCCGAGGACCGTGCCGTCCTGCGCGACACGTGGGGCGTGGCCGACCCCGCCGGCTGGTGGCACCTGACGGAACGACTGCTGGCGGGGGCCGGGGCCGGGCGGGATGCGGAGTTCGCGCTGCGGGCCCGCGAGGGACTCGCCGAGCACTCCGGCACCGCGCCCGGCTCCGGGGACGCGCAGGGCCCGGCGACCGAGGAGTGGCGTCAGGCCGTCACCCAGGTCCTCGTGCACCGGGCCGCGCCCGAGGCCGAGGTCCGGGCGATGGACGCCGCCGTCACCCGTATCGCCGAGGCCGAGGAGCGGCTGCGGGGCGAGGCGGTGCTGCAGCCCGGGCAGCGCGTCGCCTCGGCCGCCGCCCACGACCTCGCGTGCGCCGTGGCCGTCGCCCGGCTCGGCCTCGGCGCTCGGCTGTGCGGCCCGGCCGACGCGGAACGGGTCGTGCTGTCCGCCGGGGAGACCGCCCGCAGGACGTACGGGTCGTGGCCCGCGTTCGCCGCCGGCTTCCTGCTGGGGCGGGCCCTGCGGCCGGGCGGCGCGGGCGACCCGCGCACCGCGGTCCACGGCGCCCCGGGCCGGCCGGGGTTCCCCGGCAGTCCCAGCCACTCGGGCCACCCGGAAGGCCCTGACCACACAGCTCCCGGCCACTACGGCCACGACGGCCACGACAGCGTCAGCCATGCCGGCGGGCCCGGCAGCCCCGCCAGCCCCGCCAGCTCCGACGACGAAGCGCTCCTCGCCCACCGCGTCCTCACCACCGACGCCGCGAGCCCCTGGCTCAACATCCCCTGGTCGTAACGGCCCTGCCGCCCGCGCCCCGGCCGGGTGCGGCGGCACAATCGCGGGATGGGCGTACGAGCCGACCCCGCGACACCACCCCCCGCACCTGACGGCGTGTCCGTCGTCCTCTTCACCTCCGATCTGCGGCTGCACGACAATCCGGTGCTCGCCGCGGCCCTGCGGAGCGCGCCGCGCGTCGTGCCGCTGTTCGTCGTGGACTCGGGCATCGCCGCCGCGGGCTTCGCCGTGCCCAACCGCGCCGCGTTCCTGGCGGACTGCCTCGCCGCGCTCGACGAGGGGCTGCGGGCCCGGGGCGGGGCCCTCGTCGTCCGCCGGGGCGACGTGGTGGCGGAGACCTGCCGGGTGGCCGCCGGGACCGGCGCGGGCGAGGTGCACGTCGCCGCGGGCGTGAGCGGGTACGCGCTGCGCCGCGAGGAGCGGCTGCGGAGCGCGCTGGCGGCGGACAGTCGGCGGCTGCGGGTGCACGACGCGGTCGTCACGGCGGTGCCGCCCGGCGCCGTCCTGCCCGCCGGCAAGGACCACTATGCGGTGTTCACCCCGTACTTCCGCCGCTGGTCGGCCGAGCCGCTGCGGCCGGTGCTGCCGGCGCCGCGCGCGGTCCTGCTGCCCGAGGTGCGCACGGGGCCGCTGCCCGCGGCGTCGTCCCTGGCCCGGGGCGCGGCCTCGCCCGCGCTGCCGCGGGGCGGCGAGGCCGAGGGCCGCCGCCGGCTGGCGGCCTGGCGGCGCGGCGGGCTCGCGCGCTACGCCGGACGCCACGACGACCTGGCGGGGGACGCGACGTCGCGGCTCTCCCCGTACCTCCACTTCGGGTGCCTGTCGCCGGTGGAGCTGGCCGCCGGCGCCCGGGAGCGGGCCGGCGGGGGCTGTGCGGGCGCCGAGGCCTTCGTACGGCAGCTGGCGTGGCGGGATTTCCACCACCAGATGCTGGCCGCCCGGCCGGACGCGGCCCGGCGCGACTACCGCACCCGGGGCGACCGGTGGCGCGAGGCGCCCGGCGAGTTCGACGCGTGGCGGGCGGGCCGGACGGGCTATCCGGTGGTCGACGCGGCGATGCGGCAGCTCGCGCACGAGGGCTGGATGCACAACCGGGCCCGGCTGATCGCCGCGAGCTTCCTGGCGAAGACCCTGTACCTCGGCTGGCGGGCCGGGGCCCGGCACTTCCTGGACCTGCTCGTGGACGGCGACGTGGCCGACAACCAGCTCAACTGGCAGTGGGTGGCGGGCACCGGCAGCGACACCCGCCCCCACCGGGTCCTCAATCCCCTGGCGCAGGCAGACCGCTTCGACCCGGACGGCGCGTATGTGCGCCGCTGGGTCCCCGAGCTGGCCGGCGTGCCGGGCCGGGCCGTCCACCGGCCGTGGCTGCTGCCGGACGGGGAGCGGGCGCGCTGCGGCTACCCCGGGCCGGTGGTCGGCCTGGAGGAGGCGCTGGAGCGGTTCAAGCGGGCGCGGGGACGCACCTGAGCCACGGTCAGCGAGCGCCGTGGCCCGAGGCCACCGCTTCGATGCGGCGGGCCAGCCCGAGGTCCAGGCCGGTGACCTTGCCGCCCACGCTGTGGGTGTTCACGCTGACCGACACGGTGTTGTAGCCCAGGGTCACGTCCGAGTGGTGATCCAGCTCGTCCTGGATCTGAGCGATGTGGATCACCATGGCGGCTGCCTGGAAGTGCCCGTCGAAGCGGTAGGTGCGGCTGATGCGGACGCCGTCCGTGGTCCAGCCGGGCAGCTCCTGGAGGCGCTCCTCGACGTCCTTCTGGGAGAGCGGTTCGACGGCCATGACTGTCCCCTTCGTGGGTGGGTGCCGTAGTGGGTGCGGTGGTTGCCCGGGGTAGGTGCCCGCGCCGGGTGCCGGTGACTCAAGCGTCCCACGGTGCGGGGGTGCTTTCGCGCCAATGTGCGGTACGGGGCTCCGTGTGCCGGACAAGTGCTACCGGGAAGTAGGTGACGCTCCTATGCTCCTGCGCCGAACGTGTACACGTCACCGACGCCAGGGGGCCGGGCATGGACGGTACGGGCAGCACGCGCAGGGGTTTCATCGGCGGGGCCGCGGCCGTCGCCGCGACGGCGGGCACGGCGGCGCTCGGCGGACCGGCCGCGGCCGCGGCCCCCCGCGCCAGACCCGCCGGGGCGGGCCGCACCCGCGCATCCGGCGCGCGGACCGTCGCCGTCCTCGGCGGCGGCGTCGCGGGGCTCACCGCCGCGCACGAACTCGCCGAGCGCGGCTTCCGGGTGACGGTGTACGAGAAGAAGGCGCCGGGCGGCAAGGCCCGCAGCATGGACGTGCCCGGCAGCGCGCGGGGCGGCCGCAAGCCGCTGCCCGGCGAGCACGGCTTCCGCTTCATCCCCGGCTTCTACCGCAACCTGCCGGACACGCTGCGCCGCATACCCTTCCCCGGCAACGCCGACGGCTGCCACGGCAACCTCGTGGCCTCCACCGAGGTGATGCTGGCCCGGATCGGCCACGAGGACATCCGGCTGCCGTTCCGCTCGGTCGGCAAGCCGCCGCCGCTGCTCACCCCGGACGCCCTGCGCCGCGCGCTGACCGGCTTCCTCGACGCGTTCGGCAACATCCCCGTCCACGAGACCGCCTACTTCGTGAGCCGGCTGCTCGTCTGGCTCACCAGCTGCGACGAGCGGCGCACCGGGGCGTGGGAGCGCACGCCCTGGTGGGAGTTCATCGGCGCCGCGCGGATGTCGCCGAACTACCAGCGGCTGCTGGCCATCGGCATCACCCGCAACATCGTGGCCACCAAGGCCGAGGTGGCCAGCACCAAGACGGTGTCGACCTGCATCGAGGCGTTCCTCTTCAACGCCCTGGGACGGGGCGCGGACGGCGAGCCGGACCGGGTGCTCGACGCGCCGACCAACGAGGCGTGGATCGACCCGTGGGTCGCGCACCTGCGCTCCCTGGGCGTCGCCTTCGAGATCGGCTCGGCCGTACGGGACCTGCGGATCGCCGGCGGCCGGATCACCGAGGCGGTGCTGCAGGACCCGTCCGGCGCCAAGCGGTCCGTCACCGCCGACCACTTCGTCTCGGCGATGCCCGTCGAGCACGCCCGTACGACCTGGAACGCGCAAGTGCGCGCCGCCGACCCGCAGCTGGCGCGCTGCGACAAGCTGCAGACGGACTGGATGACGGGCATCCAGTTCTATCTGACGGAGCCGACGCCCATCCTCCACGGGCACGTCAACCACATCGACTCCCCCTGGTCGATCACCTCCGTGGGGCAGGCGCAGTACTGGTCCGAGCGCGACTTCCGGGCCGACTACGGGGACGGCGTCGCCGCCGACTGCCTGTCCGTCGACGTCTCCGAGTGGGACAAGCCCGGCATCCTCTACGGCAAGACCGCCAAGCAGTGCACGCGCGAGGAGGTCGCGCGCGAGGTGTGGGCGCAGATGAAGGCCGGTCTCAACGACACCGGGCGCACGGTGCTGAGCGACGCGAAGATCCACTCGTGGTTCCTGGACCCGGCCGTGGAGATCGGCGGGCCCCGCCCCGTCAACGACGAACAACTCCTCATCCACCCCACCGGCACCTGGCACAACCGCCCTTCGGCGCGGACGGCGATCCCCAACCTCTTCCTGTGCGGGGACTACGTGGCCACCGACATCGACCTCGCCACCATGGAGGGCGCCAACGCGTCGGCGCGTGCCGCGGTCAACGCCCTGCTGGACGAGACGGGTTCGCGGTCCGGCCGGTGCGCGATCACGCCGCTCTACCGTGCCCCGGAGCTGGCGCTGCCGAGGGCCGAGGACGCGGTCCGCCACGGGCTGGGGCTGCCGAACGCCTTCGACCTGGGGTGAGGCGGACGCGCCGGGGGCGGCGCGTTACGGTCGGATCATGACGACTGTCGTGGACGCCCCCGGGGTGGGCCCGCTGCTGAGACAGTGGCGGGACAGGCGCCGGATCAGCCAGCTGGAGCTCGCCCTGCGGGCCGGCTCCTCCGCCCGGCACATCAGCTTCATCGAGACGGGCCGCTCCCGGCCCAGCCAGGAGATGGTCCTGCGCCTCGCGGACCGCCTCGACGTCCCCGTCCGGGAGCGGAACGCCCTGCTGGTCGCCGCCGGTCACGCCCCCGCGTACCCGGAGCGGCCGCTGGACGACCCGGCGCTGGGCGGGCTGCGCGAGGGCCTGGAGCGGCTGCTGACCTCCTACGAGCCGTTCCCGGCGCTCGTCGTCGACGGCACGTACGAGGTGCAGGCCGCCAACCGGGGCATCGCGATGCTCCTGGAGGGCGTCGCCCCGTCCCTGCTCGTCCCGCCGCTGAACGCCATGCGGCTCACCATGCACCCCGCGGGCCTGGCGCCCCGCATCCGCAACTACCCCGAATGGCGGGGCCACCTGCTGCACCAGATGGAGCGTCAGCTCGCCCTGATGCGGTCCGCGCCGCTGCGGGCCCTCTACGACGAGGTCAGCGCCTACCCGGTCCCGGACGCGGTCGGCAAGGAACAGGCCCGGCGGGAGGGCGGCGACATCCCCTTCGCCCTCCCCATGGTCATCGACCACGCGGGCCACACCCTCTCCTTCGTCTCGACCATCGCCACGTTCAACACCCCGATGGACGTGACGGTCTCGGAGCTGGCGGTGGAGACGTTCCTGCCGGCCGACCCCGCGACCGCGCGCCTGCTGCCCTCCCTCATGCCGTAGGCATACGGTCCAGGAACCCGGTCACGGTCCGGATCCGGCCGTCCCCGTCCAGGGTGATCACGTCGGAGCCGGCCACGGGGGCGGACCCGTCGGCGAGGGACACCAGTTCCCACTGGAACCGCGCCACGTCGTGGTGCCCCTCGACCACACCGGTCCGCCGGAACTCGAACCCGGGGAACTGCTGCTGCGCCCCGGCGATGACGGCCGCGATGCCCTCGTGCCCGCGGACGTCGGCCAGCGGATCGGTGTACGACCCGCCCTCGGCCCAGGCGGCGGCGACGGCCTTGGCCACGGCCTCCGCACCGGCGGCGTTCCAGGCAGTGAAGTAGCGGGTGACGGCGGTCTCGTACGACGACATGGCGAACTCCCTGAGCAGGCATCAAGAGGACGGTTCACGCCCCCGGGCCGGAGTGCGCCGGCCCGGGGTGGCGCTTGCCTTCACGATGCCGGGTGGGGCAGGGGAAGCGCGATTACCTGCGAGGTAATGCAGTCAGGCGCCGAGCAAGAACGCTGCGTGGACGGGTGTTCATCGCTTTGCGTACTCCACGACACATGCCGCCGCGAGGGCCGTCCCAAGGATCCCAGCTCCCGCCAGGGCCAAAATCTGCAGAGCCCCTGCTCCGTCCATCAATCCCCTGACGCTGCCTGCAAATCCGCCGACCGCCACACATATACCCAGGACCATCAGGCGGTGGTCGAGGAAGTCTCTGGCCCAGCCCCAGGGGGAACGGCTGCGCCGCTTGGGTCCAGGCGCGTTGTTCGCATGCATGATCGGAGCCCTTCCTAACTGGGTTACATGACGGGCTGTTTCCCGCCGGGGGACCGGCTTCCGCCTCCGTACTCCACCCGGTTGAGCTCCTTGGGGGCCAACACCTTGGTGTCGCCCGGCAGCTTGCCCCCGCCAGGTGGCGTGCAGTAGAAATCCACCCCGGTGGCTACCAGTGAAGCGGGTAACCCGAACACCTTTCCGCCGAATTTCCCGATTTTGTTCACAGTCGTGGGCTTACGGTGGCTACCGCCACCGCCGGACTTCTCAAACCGGTTACTCACCTGCCCAGCGACATACGAAGGGGTGCCCCCTTCCAAGTAGTACCAGAACTTATCGCCGTCTCCATGCAATCCGTAAAACGCGGCATTTGACCACGAGCGATAACTCAAGAATTCGGCCGTAGACTGTACGGGACCACAGCCCCAACTGGCAGGCCGCACATATTCGGGGTCTTCCTCCTCCTTCGGCGTCTGCTCACGCCGGGCGTCGTCCAGGGATTTGTAGGTCTCGTGGCCGAAATCGTGCCGGTCACCGCCGTGACTCTTCCGGAGTGCTCGGGTGACGCCGGCGTCCACCTCCTGGACCTCAGCTATCATCGAGTTGATGTAACTTTCCTGGAACGCCTTCCATTCTTCATCTTCTTTACTGGGCGGATCCACGGTGCACTGAGCCCACTCACACTTGACCAGGCCGTCAGATTTTTCCCGGACGAGGATCGCCTTGTCCTGGGCTACGGTGACAGCCGCCTTGATGTTTGACTTCAGTTCGGTGAAATCGGTGTGCGCTTGATCGAGAACGACCCAGAGGCTTTGCGCCTCGATGTGCGCGTCCTGGAATTCTTTCGCCGTCTTACGGACAAATTCCTTGGTCACGTCGGCATTCATACCGGCCCAGCGGGCCGCATCGGACTTCTGCAGAAGGCCGCCGTACGCGTCCTTCGCGAGCCTTTCCAACTCGGTCACCATGGCCTTCCAGTCGGTGACCGCCTTGCCGAGACTTTCGAGGGAGACCTCCATGATGTTGCTGTAGGTCAGCCTGGCCATGCCCACCCCTTACTTGAAATACTTCTCGATCTCGGAGACTGCCACGGCACGCTTGGCCTCGATCAGGTCAGCTGCGATCTCGGCGTCGTCCCGGGCATGCGCCGCCTTGGAGTAGTCAAGGTGATTGGAGATATGAGCGCACGCCTGCAGAACCGTTTTAAGCTGAGAGTTCCACACCTCGACTGCGGTGCTGATCGCACCTGCCGTGGCGAAGTTCTCCCTCTTTAACTCCGCTACCGCGTTGGCCGTGTTGCCGTCTCCACCCTTGGCCCCACGCGTGACATCCCCGGCCTTCCGCAGGCCCTCATGGAGTAGGTACGCCTCGTGCCCGACGGCTCCCAGGTCATCCGCGTGCACGACCAGACCGGCCGCCCCGCCGCCTCCCGAGCCGGCCGAAGCGCTGTCGAGGCGTGTACTGGCATCGGCTTTATGCTGAGCCCATTCCTTCTCGAATGACACGTTCCCGCTCCCCCGCCCAAGCCGCCACGGTCAACGGCGGTCGATGACCGCGAACTCCCGATGCTAGCCAGGGATTTGCCCAGCCAGCTGCGCCGGCTGCCGTCCTATACGCATCCTTGAGGCCTGCCGTTCACCCGCACGACACCTCGGCCGGTCTCGCGCACACGCTGAACATCTGGCTGGGCAACGACGCCCGCCTCAGCCCGACAGCTGCCGCGCTGTCCCTCTCGGCAACCGCCACGCGCAAGCGGCGACGGACAGCACACCCCCTGAACCCGTACGGTGCGGTGCCCTGGCAAGAGCCCGTCAGCAGCCTTGCCAGGCAATCCGTTCCCCCGGGTGAAGGGAGCTGAAGGTGAGCGCCCTCAGGCCTGTTTGCGGTCCACGTATTCGAAGACCGAGCCGTCGGGGTGGCGGGCGACGACGTTGCGGCCGATCGGCGTGGGTACCGGGCCCGCGATGATCTGGGCGCCCACCGCCGCCAGGTCGTCGAGCGCCTCGTCGACGTCCGACACCGCGATGGTGGCGGTGATCTTCCGCAGGATGGACAGTTCCCTCTCCGGGCCGCTCATCAGGAAGAAGCACCCGACCGCGGCCACCGCGACACCGCCGCGGTGGAAGCGCAGCGCCTCGGCGCCGGTCAGACGTTCGTAGACATCGATCGCGTGGTCCAGATCTTCGACGCACACCCGTAGCGAGGTCCCCAGAATGTTCATGGGAACCAGGCTAGTTGGAGCCGCGGGGCGATGCGGTGCGGTTCACGCGCGGCACAGGATTTCGCCGTTCAGGACGGCGAACCACGCGTCCTCGTGCCGGCCCCACGCGCGCCAGGCGCCGGCGATCCGGTCGAGGGCGGCCCGGTCCGCGTGGCCGCCGTCCACCGCCAGTTGCGCGTACGCGGAGGCGATGGTGCGGTCCGCCCACAGGCCGCTCCACCAGGAGCGTTCCTCCGCGCTCGCGTAGCACCACGCGCTCGCCGTGGCGGTGGTGCGGGTGAAGCCGGCCTGCCGGGCCCAGGACAGGAGCCGGCGGCCCGCGTCGGGCTCGCCCCCGCCCGCGCGGGCGACCCGCTGGTAGAGGTCCTGCCACTCGTCGAGGCCGGGGACGCGCGGGTACCACGTCATGGCGGCGTAGTCCGCGTCGCGGACGGCGACGATCCCGCCGGGCCGGCAGACCCGGCGCATCTCGCGCAGCGCGCCGACGGGGTCGCCCACGTGCTGGAGCACCTGGTGGGCGTGGACGACGTCGAAGGAGTCGTCGGGGAAGTCCAGGGCGCGGAGGTCGCCCACGGTGAAGGCGGCGTTGTCCAGGCCCCGTTCGCGGGCGACCGCGCGGGCCGTCCCGAGCACCTCCGCGGCGGCGTCCAGGCCGGTGACCCGGCCCTGCGGGACCAGCGTGGCCAGGTCGGCGGTGATGGTGCCTGGTCCGCAGCCCACGTCGAGGACCTCCAGGTGCGGCCGCAAGTGCGGCAGCAGGTAGGCGGCGGAGTTCTGGGCCGTGCGCCAGGTGTGCGAGCGCAGGACCGATTCGTGGTGGCCGTGGGTGTACACGGCGGTGTCGTCGGAAGCCATGGCAGCACCGTAGGCGCTCGTCTCGGATAGCGAGAGTGCCGTCTCGTCAGTCGGGCAGGTTCCGGTAGACCACCAGCGCCTCGTTCTCCTTCTTCAGCGTCAGTGCCTCGGGGGCGGGGGCGACTTCCCCGTCGTACGCCAGGTGCGTGCCCTCGGCGATGCCGCTGATCCGGAGGGTCCGCAGGCGGGCCGCCCGCAGCACCGGGGAGTGCTTCAGGTCGCCCGCGAGGGCCGCCGCGAGCAGCCGGGTGCGGGCCAGCGGGCCGCCCGAGACGGTGCGGACATCGAGGACGCCGTCCGCCAGGTCGTGCCGGCGCACGGGGGCGAGGCCCAGGCCGCGGTACGTGCAGTTGCCGGCGAAGAGCATCCACAGGCGCCGCCGCTTGCCGTCCACGCACAGGCGGACCGGGCGCGCCGTGCGCAGGACGTGCACGGCCGCCAGCACCCCGGCGGGCCAGGCGCCGATGCGCGGGGCCCACCGCTCGCGGACGCGGACCAGGTCCGGATAGGCGCCGATGCTGAAGGTGTTGAGGAACCAGCCCAGGTCGGTGCCGGCGCCGTTGCGCACCCGCACCATGTCGACCGCCACCGCCTCGCCGGTCTCCACGGCCCCGCAGGCGTCCGCCAGGGACTCGATGCCCAGGTCGTAGGCGAAGTGGTTGTACGTGCCGCCCGGCAGGACGGCCAGCGGCAGCCCGTGGCGGCGGGCCGCGGCGGCCGCGGCGCTGACGGTGCCGTCGCCGCCGGACACGCCCAGGGCGCCGCCCCGCTCCCGGGCCCGCAGGGCGGCCGCCTCCAGGGTCTTCCCGAGGTCCTCTCCCCCGTCCGGCCCCTCCTGCCCGTACGGGACGACCTCCGCGCGGGGCAGTGCCGCGCGCACCCCCTGCACCGGGTCGGGGCGCGTGACGGCCCGCTGCCCGGAGCCGGTGTTCACGACCACCACCAGGCCCTCGCCGCGCGGCAGCGCGGGGGCGTCGGCCCGCGGCCGGGCCGGTGGCGCGAGCTGGGAGCGGGTGGGGGCGACGCCGCGGACGGCGAAGGCGGCGCCCGCGCCCAGCACGGCCCCGGCGAGCACGTCACCCGGATAGTGGACGCCGGTGTAGACGCGCGAGAAGCACACCGACGCGGCCAGCGGCGCGAGGGCCAGCCCCCACAGGGGGTTCTCCAGCGCGACGCCCGTCACGAAGGCGACCGCCGACGCCGAGTGGCCGGACGGGAACGACGTCGTAATGGGCTGCCGGGACAGCCGCCGGATCGCCGGCACGGCGTCCAGGACCGGGCGCACGCGCCGCACCGACCGCTTGCCGGCCGTGTTCACGGCCGCCGAGGCGACCGCCAGGGACGCGGCCCCGCGCAGGGCCGCCCGCCGCGCGGGCCGCCCTCCGGCCAGGGCCGCGCCCGCCGCCACGCCGAACCACAGCAGCCCGTGGTTCGCGCTGCGCGACAGGCGGGGCAGGACGCGGTCCCCGCCCGGCCAGTGGTGCGCCGCGACCGCGTGGAAGGCCGCCCGGTCCCAGGAGCTCACGATCTTCCGCATGGCGCACGTGTACCCCGCCGGCGGCGTCCGACGCCGAGGCCTCCGGCGAGACGGGGAGTAGCCGCCCGGCCGCCCCGCGCCGACAATGGCCGCATGACCGATGCGACGCTGCTCACCCGGCACAAGGAAGCGCTCGGACTGTTCACCGAGCGCGTGCACGCCATCCGCCCCGGCCAGTGGGACGAGCCGACGCCCTGCACCGAGTGGTCCGTGCGCGACCTCGTCAACCATCTGGCCGTCGAGCAGCTGTGGGTGCCGCCGCTGCTGGACGGCAAGTCCATCGACGACGTCGGCGACTCGTTCGACGGCGACCAGCTGGGCGACGACCCGGTGGCCGTGTGGGACGCGGCGGAGGCCGCCGCACGCGAGGCGTTCGCGGCCTCCGGGGCCCTCGGCCGCACGGTGGAGCTGTCCTCCGGGCCGTCGTCCGCCCGCGCGTACTGCACGCAGATGGCGGCGGACGCCGTCGTGCACGCGTGGGACCTGGCCCGCGCGATCGGCGCGGACGAGCACCTGCCGAAGCCGCTGGTGGAGCTGACCCGGCGCGAGGTGGAGCCCTACATCGACAGCCTCGCGGGCACGGGCCTGTTCGCCGAGCCCGTGGACCCGCCGGCCGGCGCCGACGCCCAGACCCGGCTGCTCGCCCAGCTGGGACGCCGGGTCTGAGAGCGGGGCGGCACAGGCGGGCGGTACGTACGGCAGTGCGCGGGTACGCCCGGTCGGGTAATCGGCCGTGCGCTGGGCAGGATGCCCGCATGGCCTCCCCACTCACACTGCTGACGCCCCGCCTGACGCTGCGCCGCTGGCGCGCGGACGACCTCGACCCGATGGCCGCCGTCAACGCCGACCCGGAGGTGATGCGCTGGATCGGGGACGGCTCGGTGCAGGACCGGGAGCGGACCTCGGAAGCGATCGCCTCCTGGGAGCGGGAGTGGGACGAGCGCGGGGTGGGCCTGTTCGCCGTCGAGGTCCGCCAGTCGCGCCGGCTGGCCGGTTTCGCGGGCCTGTCCGTGCCCTCCTACCTGCCCGAGATCCTCCCGGCCGTGGAGCTCGGCTGGCGGCTCGGCCGGCCCTTCTGGGGGCGCGGCCTCGCCACCGAGGCCGCCCGCGCCGTCCTGGACTTCGCGTTCCGCGACCGCGGGCTGGCCCGGGTCGTCAGCGTGCACAACGCCGGCAACGACGCCTCGGCGGCGGTCCTGCGCAAGCTGGGGATGCGGCGCGAGCGGGAGACGACCCACCCGGAGTACGGGGTACCGGTCTGCGTCCACGTCCTCGACGCGCGCCCGTAACCCGTCCTCGACGCACGCCTGAGAGGGACGGCCGGGGCGTCAGCGGGGCAGCACGCGCGAGCCGCCCACCGGCAGGTCCCACAGGTCCTCGCGCGGCCGGCCCGTCGCCTCCCACGCCGCGCGGACGCGGTGCAGCGGCTCCAGCGGAGGCTCGGCCGAGAGGATGAAGGTCGACCAGTGCATGGGGGCCATCACCCGGGCGCCCAGGTCCTGGCACGCGGCGACGGCCTCCTCCGGGTCGGTGTGGACCGTGCCCAGCATCCAGCGCGGGTCGTAGGCGCCGATGGGCAGCAGGGCGAGGTCGATGCCGCCGAAGCGCCGGCCGATGCGCTCGAACCAGTGCCCGTAGCCGGTGTCGCCCGCGAAGTAGACGCGCTGCCCGCCCGGCGCGGTGAGCACCCAGCCGCCCCACAGCGACCGGCAGGTGTCGGTGAGGGTGCGCTTGCTCCAGTGGTGGGCGGGGACGAAGTCGCAGCGGACGGGGCCGGCCGGGCCGGGCAGCTCGACCGCCTCCCACCAGTCGAGCTCGGTGACGCGCGTGAAGCGGCGCCGGCGCGCCCAGCGGGCCAGGCCGGCCGGCAGGAGCAGCGGCGTGTCGCGGGGCAGCCGCTTGAGGGTGGGCGCGTCGAGGTGGTCGTAGTGGTTGTGACTGATGAGGACCGCGTCGACCGGCGGCAGGTCCTCCCAGCGGACGCCCACCGGGGTGAGCCGGGCCGGTGTGCCGAGGATTCTGCGCGACCAGACGGGGTCGGTGAGGACCGTGAGACCGCCGACGCGCAGGATCCAGCTGGCGTGCCCCGCCCAGGTGACCGCGGTCGTGCGGGCGTCGACGGCCGGCAGCGGGCCGGGCGCGACCGGCAGGGCGGCGGCGTCGCGCAGCGCCTCGGCCCGCGGGCGCAGCCGGCCTTCGCGGGCCAGCCGGGCGAGGGCGCGGACGCCGGGCAGGGGCGCGGTGAGGCGGTCGGCGAACGACTTGGGCCAGAGGCGGTTCTCTCCGAGCGGGCGCGGCGCGGCGAGGGGACGCGGCGTGGCGAGGGGACGCGGCCCGGCGACGGGACGCTCGGTCTGTTCGGTCATCGAGGGGGCTCCAATCGCTGCATCGCGCGGTACGGGGCGGTACCGGCTGGCGGCGGCTGACGGCGGACGACGGCGGACGACGCATGACAGAGACGGCGCATGACAGATCGACGGTAGGTCAGCCGCCCGCGAGCCGGCCGAAGGCCGATCCGAAACCGGTCAGTGCGTCGGCGACGCCCGGGGCGGCCAGCGGGTCCGGGGAATCCAGGGCGCGCTGCCGCTCCTCGTCGGTGGTGCCGAGGAGCGGCGGAGTGGAGATCCGGACCCGCAGGGCGTCGGGGGCGTCGCCGAAGCGGTGGCCGCCCGGCACGGGGCGGCCGAGGGCGGTGCTGAGGTGTGCCTCCAGTTCCACGGAGTCGGTGACGGCGCGGGCGGCGAGCGGGGCGCGGAGCTCGCCGAGGTCGGCGTAGAGGTAGGGGCCGGCCTGCGGGGGCCTGCTCAGCACGCCGGCCGCGGTGAGCCGCTCGTGGGCGGCGCGGGCGAGCGCCCCGTAGAGCCGCACCGCTGCGGCGGCGCGGGCGCGGACGGGCTCCGGCTCGTCGAGGGCGTACGCGGCGGCCGCGGCGACCGGCGGGGTCAGCTCGGCCCGTACGGCGGCGAGCGCGGTGGTGACGCGGGCGCGCAGGACGGGGCCGCGGCCCCCGGCGGGGAAGCGGGCCACGGCGGCGGGCCAGGCCGTGGGGAAGAGGCCGCCGGTGAGGTCGGTGAGGACGACGACGTGGTCGGGCCACATCTCGGCCGGGCCGAAGAAGACCGTGCCGCCGGGGTCGTGGCGCATGTCGCGCCAGGTCTCGTCGCTGACGATCGTCAGCTCCTCTTCGACGGCCGCCTCGCACACCTCGTGCAGCAGCTCCGGCGGGGTGACCGAGCCCGTGGGGTCGTCGGCGGGCGACAGGACGAGGACGCGCGGCCTGCCGCCCTCGGCGCGGATCCGGCGCACGGTCTCCAGCAGGGCGAAGGGGTCGGGCACGCCTCCGCACTCGGCGGGCACCGGCACGTGGTAGGTGGGGCGCCCGGCGATCCGGGCGAGCGGCGGGTACCAGGCGGCGCAGGGGCGGGTGAGGAGGACGTCGCCGCCGGCGCCCGCGAGGACCGCGAGCAGCAGGGGCTGCGCCCCGGGAGCGGCGAGGACGTGTTCGGGGGCGGTGGGCAGGCCGCGCCGGGCCCAGTAGCCGCAGGCGGCGGCGCGCAGGGCGGGGCCGCCGCCGACCGGTTCGGGCGCGCTGTCCCGGGCGGCCCGCGCGAGGCGCTCGGCGAGCTCCGGCAGGACGGGCAGCCCGCGCTCGGGCACGGTTCCGGCCGGGAGCGCGGGAAAGCTGGGCTGCATCCGTCCGTACCTCCGACCGCCGCGCCGTCCGCACCGGGCGGCAGCACCTGTCCGGCCCCGGGGCCGCCCGCTGCCGCCCCCGTCCACCTTGGCAGATCACGGGGTGCGGGGCGGGGCGACACGGGCGGCCGGGTGACGGAGACCGGATGACAGGACGACGCCGGGCGGCGCCCGGATGACCACGGGTGGACGAATCACTGCCGGGAGGCCCGATCGCAGGTGGTTTTGCGGCCGCCGGGCGGGGGCAGCGGGACAAAAACAAAGGATTTTGCGGACTGCTCAGCTCCGGTCACCATGTCGTGTCGCACATCCTGGCGAACCTGCCCGCTGGACCGAGAGGCACACCCCCTCATGCACGACACCGACGGCACGCACACCCGCCGTTTCGGCCTCCCGACCGCCACTGCCCTGGTCATGGGCAACATCATCGGCGGCGGCATCTTCCTGCTGCCCGCGTCCGTCGCCCCCTTCGGCACGGTCAGCCTGCTGGCGTTCGGCGTCCTCACCGTCGGCGCCATCGCCCTGGCGCTCGTCTTCGGCCGGCTCGCGCAGCGCCATCCGCGGACCGGCGGCCCGTACGTCTACGCGCGCGAGGCCTTCGGCGACTTCGCCGGCTTCCTCTCCGCGTGGTCGTTCTGGACCATGACGTGGGTGAGCAACGCGGCCCTCGCGGTGGCCGGCGTCGGCTATCTGCACGTCATGACCGGCAAGGGCTCCATGGCCGGGGACCTGGCCATGGCGCTGGCCATGCTGTGGCTGCCGGCGCTCGCGAACCTGGCCGGTACGCGCTGGGTGGGCGCCGTCCAGATGATCTCCACGGTGATGAAGTTCGTGCCGCTGCTGTTCGTCGCGGTGGTCGGCCTGTTCTTCTTCGACCCGGACAACCTCGGCTCCTTCACGACGGCCGACGGCAACTGGACCGGCGGGCTGACGGCGTCGGCCGCGATCCTGCTCTACTCGTACGTGGGCGTGGAGTCCGCCGCGATGAGCGCGGGCGAGGTGCGCGACCCGGAGCGCAATGTGGGCCGCGCGAGCGTCCTGGGCACCGTGGGCGCGGCCCTGGTCTACCTGCTGGGCACGGTCTCGGTCTTCGGCACCGTCCAGCACGACAAGCTGGCCGCGTCGACGGCCCCGTTCTCCGACGCGGTCGACGTGATGTTCGGCGGCCACTGGGGCGGCATGCTGATCGCCGCCTGCGCCGTGATCTCCATCGTGGGCGCCCTCAACGGCTGGACGCTGATGAGCGCCCAGGCCCCCTACGCCGCCGCGAAGGACGGGCTGTTCCCGGCCGCGTTCGGGAAGAAGAAGCGCGGCGTGCCGACGTTCGGCGTGCTCGCCTCCACGGTCCTCGCCACGGGCCTGACCGTCGTGAACTACACCTCGGGCGTGGGAGGGGTCTTCGAGATCCTCGTCCTCATCACGACGTTCTCCGCGACGGTCCCGTACCTGCTGGCCGCTGCCGCGCAGGTGTACTTCCTGCTGACGGGGCAGCGCGACAAGGTCCGCACGGGCCGCTTCGCCCGTGACATGGTGCTCGCGCTGGGCGCCTTCGCCTTCTCCTTCTGGCTGGTGGCGGGCGCCGGGTACGCGGCCGTCTACCAGGGCGTGCTGTTCCTCTTCGCGGGCATCCTGGTGTACGTGTGGCTGACGGCCCGCCGCCCCGCGGCGGAGGCCGGGACGCAGGCCGCCGCCGCGGAGAAGGCACCGGAGAAGGCGCAGGAGAAGGCGCAGGAGAAGGCGGCCGTCACGCCGTGACGCCGCCGTCGAGGACGAGGTCGGCGCCGACGGTGTAGCCGGCCTCGTCCGAGGCGAGGTGCAGCACGGCGGCCGCGATCTCATCAGGGGTGCCCGCCCGGCCGGCGGGCACCTCGCGGCGCATCCGCTCGGCCTTGTCCAGCGAGGACTCGCCGGGGCGGGAGGACATCGGGGTCTCGACCGGCCCGGGGCTGACGGAGTTGATCCGCACGCCCTCGCCGATGTGGTCCAGGGCCGCGTTGCGGGTCAGGGCGGAGACGGCCGCCTTCGTGGCCGTGTACGCGCCGAACCCGGGCTTCCTGCGGTGCGCGCCGACGTTGGACGCGATGTTCACGATGGCGCCGCCGCCGTGGGCGCGCATGTGCCCGATCTCGTGCTTCATGGACAGCCAGACGCCCTTGAGGTTGGTCTCGACGATCCGGTCCCAGTCCTCCTCGGGCACGTCCGCGACCTTGGCCGGGGGCACGGCCAGGCCCACGTTGTTGACGGCGACGTCGAGGCTGCCGAAGCGGGCCACGGTCTGCTCCACGAGGGCCCGCACGTCCTCGGAGCGGGTCACGTCCGCCGTGACGGCGACGGCCTCGCCGCCCTCCGCCTCCACGTAGGAGACCGTCTCCTTCAGGGGCTCCTCCCTGCGGCCCGCGACCACGACGCGCGCGCCCTCCCGGGCGAAGGCGAGCGCGATGGCCTGGCCGATTCCCGTACCGCCGCCGGTGACGAGGACGGTCTTGCCGGTGAAGCGTGCGGTCATGTCGAGACTCCTGAACGGTCGGGCGGTCGGTGGTCCGTAACCGGTGGTGATCCGTCACCGGTGGTGGCGCACTTTCGGTGGTGGTCAGCCCAGCAGGGCGAGGGCCTGCTCCGCTGCGTCCCGCAGCCGGGCCGGCCCGGGCGAGGCCTTGCCGACGACCCGCATGCCCTGCATGAGGACGAGCAGCATCCGCGCGAGCGCCACGGGATCCCGGCCGGCGGGCAGTTCGCCCTGGCCGGCCGCCCGGGTCAGCGCCGAGGCGAGCGCCCGCTCCAGGGCAAGCCAGCTGTCCTCGACGCTGCGGGCCGCGGCGGGGTCGTGCGGCGCCAGCTCGACGGCGGTGTTGGTGACGAAGCACCCGCGCCGCAGGTCGTCCCCGGCGGCCTCCTCCGCGAAGCGGGCCACCAGCTCCCGCACGGCCGGCAGGGCCGGGCCGGGGCGCGAGAGCTCCTCGGCGATGCCCGGGCCGCGCTGCTCGCCGTAGCGCTTCAGCGCCTTGAGGTAGAGCTCGTGCTTGCTGCCGAACGTCGCGTAGAGGCTCGCCCGGGCGATGCCCAGGTGGCCGACGAGATCGGCCATCGACGTCGCCTCGTAGCCGCGCTGCCAGAACAGCTCGAGGGCCGACTGGAGCGCGGCGTCCGGATCGAATTCCTTGGTCCTGGCCACAGGTTGACGGTAGCCCTTTCGAGAACGATCGGTCAAGAATGACTCGTCGTCACCACCGCCCCGGGCGCTGCCCTGCAGCGCCCGGGGCGGAACCGGGGAAAGAACGGGCGCGGACCGCCGTCCCGGAGCGCCGCCTCCTTGAGAGCGCGGGACGGCGCCCCGGTCCGGCCCGCTACGAAGTCGGCCGCATCCTGAAGTCGTACTGCCGGGGCAGCCGCTCGGCCCGCGCCCGCGCGCGGATCTCCGCCGTGACCGGGCCCTCACCCGCCAGCAGCCGCTCCTCGGTCGCGTACCAGGTCTCGCCGAGGGACTCGTCGCCCTCGCGCAGGTCCTCCACCTCGAAGCCGCGGTCGAAGACCTCCCGCGCGGCCGCGGCGTCACCGAGAGCGAGCAGTACCCGGGCCCGGAGCAGCCGGAAGCGGCCGCGCTCGCGGATGCCGGGGCGCAAGTCCTCCAGCACGGCCGCGGCGTCGTCGGCGCGGCCGGCGGCGAGCAGGGCCTCCACCGCCTCCTCGCCGAGCGCGGCCATGGCGGCGGTCCACGAGGCGCCCTCGCGCCGATCGTCGCGGGCGTCCCCGAAGGCCTCCAGATAGCGGTCGGCGGCGCGCTCGGCGTGGCCGTCCTCGGCGTCGGCGAAGGCGAGGCAGCGCTTGACGAACCACAAGTCGTCCGCGCCCTCCCAGGCGCGGACCGCCTGCGAGCGGTCGCCCGCGTGCCAGCGGGCGACCCCGAGGTGGTAGGCGCCGTAGAGGTCGTTCCCGCCGGTCGTCTCCAGCAGCTCGCGCCACTGCGGCGACACGAGCGAGGGCGGGGGCGGCAGCACCCGGACCGGCCACGGGTGGGAGCCCGTCCGCAGGAACGCGAGCCAGGGCTCCTGCTCCTCCCCCAGCGTCTGTGGGGCGAAGGGCGTGCCCGGCAGGTCGTAGTGCCCGCGCTCGGCTTCGAGGGCGCCCCAGCCGGAGCCCGTGTGCAGGCTCTCCGCCGGCTCGGCGTCGGCGTACGGGCGCCACGCCGCGTACGCCGCGTCCACCTCGGCGCGGGGCAGGACCTCTTCGAGCCGGGCCGCCGCCTCGCCCCGGGCGGCCGCCCAGTCGGCGCCGTGCACGGCGGCGGGGTCCGCGGCCAGCGGGCCGTACGCCTCCAGCCAGGCGAACTCGCCGCCGGGCTCCAGCGGCACGTGCTCCAGCTGGGTGCGGGCGAGCCCGGCCTGGATCTCGGCGTAGCCGCCGGTGCCGGGCTCCGTGAGCCACTCCTGCCAGCGGCGGCCGCCGCGGCCCGAGCCCCAGACGAAGAGCTTGCGGCCGCGCAGCGCGTCGGTCGAGGTCTGCACGAGGCCGCGGCCGTCCGCGCCGAGCGAGGCGATCCAGCGGCGCTCTCCGCCGGGCACGTCGTAGAAGAAGTCGGCGGCGTGCGTGCTGTTCAGCGGGTACGTGCGGTCCGCGCCCTCCCACTCGGGCACCGGGACCCGGCGCAGGCTGCGCTCGTAGCCGAACCGCCAGGCCGACTCGGCGGGAGCGAGGACGCGCGAGCCCTCCTCCTCGGGGACGGCGATGTTCGACCACCAGTAGACGGGAGCGGACCGGTGGTGGGGGTTGCGGATGCGCACGCCCACGTAGAGGAAGTCCGAGCCGTCGGGCAGCCACAGGTCGACCTGGAACGGCAGGTCGCGCAGCCGCTCCCACTCCCACAGGCGCAGCATCTCCCCGCCGCCGGGCGCGGGCACGCGGGCGGCGTGCAGCGGGGCCACGGACAGCGGGGTGTGGCCGGTGGCGCCGATGTTCCACTCGATGCCGCCGGAGAACCAGGCGCCGTTGAGCGCGAAGTGGGCGGGCTGCAGGACGGGGTTGGCGTAGAGCAGCTGCCGGCCCGTCGGCTTGTGTTCGAGGGAGTGGACGCGGCCGCCGAGACCGGGCAGGACCGTGGCGCGCAGCCGGTCGTTCTCGACCACGATCGCGTCGACGTCGGTGAGGACGCGCTTGCGCGTGTAGTGGTCGCGGCGGCGCGTGGGCAGCACGGAGCGCAACGGCTCGTAGCCCGTCTGGCGGGCCATGTCGGCGGGCAGGCCCTTGCGCTGTGCCGCGTCGAGCCGGTGGACGTCGCGGGCCGTGCGGAGGGACGGCAGGGGGTTCTCCGCGCCGAGCGGGGCGGCGGGCAGGGACAGTACGGCTCGTCTGATGGTCGTGGGCACGGCAACCTTTCTCAGCCTGATGGTCGGCCTTGGTCATCGGTCCTGGTCATCGGTCCTGGCGGTCAGTCCTGGCGGCCGGTCCTGCCGGCTGCCGGTCCCGGCCGCCCCTCCTGGCGGTCCGGCGGCATGTCGGCCGTGATCGCCCAGCGCTCGTGGTCGCGCCACGCCCCGTCGATGAAGAGGAACGCCGGGGAGAAGCCCTCCAGCCGGAAGCCGGTGCGCTTGACCAGCGCCAGCGACGCGGCGTTGCCCGGCTGGATGTTCGCCTCCAGCCGGTGCAGACCGAGGGGGCCGAAGGCATGGCGCAGGACGAGCCCGAGGCCCTCGCTCATCAGGCCGCGGCCGGCCGCCGGCACGAAGGCGCCGTAGCCGAGCGCGCCGCACTGGAAGCGGCCGCGCACGATGTTGTTGATGTTGACGAAGCCTGCCGCGCGGCCGGTCTCGCGCACGCACACGAGGAGGCTCACGCGCTGCTCGCCGTCGAGCGTGGCGGCGTACGCGGCGAAGTCCTCCTCGGTGGCGGGCATGGACAGCCACGGGTGGTGCAGATCCGCGCTCGCCCGCACGAGGCGGGTGAACTCCGGCCCGTCCCCGGGCGCTACGGGGCGGATCGCGACGCGCGGCCCCTCGGCCAGCCATTCCGACACGGCTTCATCGTACGGTCCGGCGCCGGTAGCGCCACGGGCCGTCATCGCCACTCCGGCGCGTCGGATCCCCAGCCTGCGGGGGGTCTCGCCCAGTCGCGCGGTGCGCCTTCGACGTGCACCGGCGGCCGTGCGTAGCGGACGCGGCCGAGCGGTCCGTCGGCCTCGGTGAGCCATGCGTCCGGTGCGTACGCGCCGCCGGATCCGCTCTCGTCGCGCGGCAGGTCGTGGGTGAGCCAGTGCGCTGTCCGCGCGAGGGAGAGCCGGGCGAGGCGGGTGCCGCCGGTGGCGTGCTGCTCGGTGACGGCGCGCAGGACGGCGGCCGCGAGGAGGTAGCCGGTGCCGTGGTCCAGCGCCTGCGCGGGCAGGGCGCCCGGGGTGCCGTCGGGGCCGGCTTCGGTCACGGCGATGCCGCAGGCCGCCTGCACGAGGCTGTCGAAGCCGCGCCGCCCGCCCCAGGGCCCGTCCGTGCCCCAGGCGCTCAACTGGCCGACGACCAGCCCCGGTCGCCGCTCGGCCAGTGCCTCGGGAGAGAGGCCGTGGCGGTCGAGCGCGCCGGGGCGGTAGCCCGTCACGACGACGTCGGCGCGGGCGAGCAGGTCCTCGAAGGCCGCCCGGCCGGCGCGGTGCGCGAGGTCGAGCACGGCCGAACGCTTGCCGAACCCGGTGTCGTTGTGCGCGTCCTGGCTCTCCGGGAGGTTGGGCGGGTCGAGCCGGAGCACGTCCGCGCCGAGCAGCCCGAGGGTGCGGGTGGCGACGGGACCGGCGATGACGCGGGTGAGGTCGAGCACGCGCAGGCCCTCGGCGGGCGCCCCGGCGTCCGCCGGCCGGGTGCGCAAGGGGCCGTCGGCGATGCGCTCCAGGGTGAGCAGCGGGCGGCGGGTCACGGCCGCGCCCTGCGGGTGGGCGGCCCACTCCGCGGCGGAGCGCACCGCGACGGCCAGCCCTCCGGCCGCGTTGACGGTCTCCTGGACCTCTTCGGCGTCGCGCAGGGCGAGTTCGGCGGTGACCCGGTCGACGAGGGCCTCCCCGTCGTCCGTACGGGGCAGGCCGAGCGCCTCCGTCAGCCGGGCGCGGTGGTGCGGGTAGTTGGCGTGCGTACGGACCCAGCCGTCGCGGGTGCGCCAGAAACGGGACAGCGGCGCGAACGTGGCGGCGGCGCGGCCGTCGACACGCAGGTGCCGTTCGCTGACGAAGGCGGTGGCGACGGCGCCGTCGTGCACCTGCACGGCCGGGAGCCGCCCGCCGCCGCGCCGGGCGGCGGCGAGCTCGGCCGCGGCGAGCGAGGCCACCGCGACCGTGGCACGGGCCAGTTCACGAACCGGAAGCCGGGAGGGCAGCGTGCCGCCCGGCCCGCCGTAGGTGACGGCGGCCGTGAGCGCCGGGTCGCCGCCAAGGGCGGCCCAGGCGTGACCGGTTGCGCCGGTGGCTCTCTTGATCATCCGAGCAGTCTGACACCGGAGCCTTGCCGGCAGCTAGGGGGAAAGCCGCGGCCGGCACCATGCCACTTGGCAGGCGGACGACGGCGAACGTGCGGATTGCGGTGTCCGCGTATGCCGCCGGTCCCTCGCCGCGGTGGCCCCTCGCCGCTGCGGCGGGCATTCTCCTTCCACCGCGGCGGCGAGCGACCACGGTGCCGGGAACCGGCGGTGCCGAACCGCGCCGCGGCCTCGGCGGAAGTCCGCCGGACAGGACTACGGCGGCTGCTCCGCGTCCCGGCGAGCCGCCTTCCTTCCGCCGCAACGGCGAGAATCCGCAACGTGGTGGACCGGCGGTGCCCGACCGGGCCGCGGCCTCGGCAGACGCGCCCGCCGGACGGGCCGCGGAAACAAGCGCGGCGGCCCCGCCGGGCAGGCTCCACGGCTGAGCCCGGCGCTTCCCGGCCGGGCTCAGCCGTACTCCCCCGGTACCGGCGTCAGCTTGACCGTCTTGTCCTCGCTGCCGCTGGCCAGCCACGTGCCGTCCGGGCCGAAGGCGACACAGAAGACCGTGTCGTGGTGCTGCACGCGCAGCGCGCGGCCGCCGTCCTTTGTGCACCACAGTCCGGCCGTGCGGTCGGCGGAGGCCGTGGCGAACCACCGGCCGTCGGGGCTGAAGGCCACGTCCTTCACGGCGGCGCCGTGCCGGACCAGCAGGCGCTGGTGCCCGCTGCCCGCGTCCCACACCCGGACGCAGCCGTCGTCGCCCGCGGTCGCCAGATGTCCGCCGTCGGGGCTGAAGCCGACGGCCTTGACGGGGTGGTCGTGGCGCAGGCGCAGCAGGGCGTCCCCGCCGAGCGACCACACGTGCACCGACCGGTCGGCGGAGGCCGAGGCGAGCCGGGCGCCCTCCGGGCTGAAGGCGACGTCGGTGACGACCTGATCGTGCGTGATGCGCAGCATGGGGTCACCGCCGGTGGAGTCCCACAGCCTGACGGTGCGGTCGGCGGAGGCCGAGGCCACGCGGAAGCCGTCGGGGCTGAAGGCCACTCCGAAGACCACGTGGTCGTGGCGCAGGCGCAGCAGTTCCTCGCCGTCGGAGGCCGCCCAGATGCGGACGGTGTTGTCGGCGCCTCCGGTGACGAGGCGGCGGCCGCCGGGGCTGAAGGCGGCGGCGAAGACGGACGAGAGCCAGCCGCCCACGGTCTGCTCCCAGATCCGGTTGCCGGTGTGGGCGTCCCAGACCCTGATCCGGTTGCGGGATCCGGTGGCGAGGCGTCTGCCGTCGGGGTGGGCGGCGAGGGCGTGCACCCATTGGCGGGCGTTGAGGACGCGCGAGGTGATGCCGGGGCCGGGCGGACCGGCCGCGCCGGGCACACCAGGCACACCGGGTCTGCCGTACACCCCCGGGCCGCCGGGCGTACCGGGTCCGCCGGGAGCCGGGTCCCAGGACGGCCTCGGCGGAATACCGGACGACGCGGACGGCTCGGGCGGCTCGGGCTGCGGTGAAGGCCGCGGCACCGCCGGGCCCGCCTCCGCCGTCAGCTCCGGCATGTCGAAGAGGCGGGCGTCCCCGCCGCGCAGGTAGAGGACGGGGGTCGCCCACTCCAGGCTGTCGTCCTTGTCGACGACGAGGGCGATCCGCCCGACCCGTACGGCCTCGTCGACGGTGCGGCCCTCGGCCAGCGCCTGGTAGAAGGACGCGGCGAAGCGGGTGGCCGCCTTGTCGGTGACGGCGAACTGCATGGCGACGATCGCCGGCACGGTGCGCACGAGGACGGCCGCGGTGCTGGAGAAGAGGTCCTCGGCGTTGCCCATGCCGCTCTGGCAGCTGTTGAGGATCACCAGCTGCGGCCTGGGCCGGGCCACGCTGAGGAGCGAGGCGAGGGCGGAGGCGTGCAGGTGGTGCTCGCGCCCGTCCGCGTCGGCCAGCGTGATCATGCCCTCGTGGCGCTGGGGGTCGTACGCGCCGTGCCCGATGAAGTGCAGGACGTGGCAACCGCGCAGGAGCCTGCGGGAAAGGTCGTCAGCGGTCTGGCCCTCGACCCAGTCGAGGTCGACGAGCCCGCGCCCGGTCAGCGGCCGCAGCGCGACCGCGAGGGCGGCGCGCTCGCTCTCGGCGCCCAAGGGCGCGCGGGAGCGGGGCAGCGAGGTCATGCCGAGGATCTTGAGGGGCGGTTCGGAGCGCAGCGGCGGGAGGGGCTCGGGCAGGTCGACGTAGCGGACGAGGGGCTGGCGCAGGCACAGGTAGCCGCCGAGGTCCTCGTCGTGGAGCAGCTCCCAGGGCAGGGCGGCGAGTTCGGGGGCGCGGATGCGCAGGACCACGCGGAGCGCCTGGTCGCGTTCGGCGGCGCGCTGGCGGCTGGCGAGGTACAGGCCGCGCAGGCGCCCGTCGAAGACGGTGCGGAAGAGCCGCTCCCCCACATCGCGTACGGGCCGCTCCAGGCCGAGGGCGGCCGCGCGCGGCGTCACCGAGGAGGCGAGGACGGCCCGTTGGAGGTCGGCGAGGCGGGCGCCGATGGCATCGGGTTCCAGGGCGACCGAGGCGGCCCCCTCGCCGGCGGGCGAGGAGACCGTCACCGCGTACTGCCCGCCGGTCCCGCCGCTGATCTCGAGGACGAAGTCGGCGGCGGGCATCACGGCTCCCGGGAGGTCCGGCGGGATGTCACCATTTCCGTTTCCCGCTTCCTCACGTGGCCGTGCCGTGCAGCGGGCCCGCGTTCTTCCACCAGGCGAGCAGTTGCCCGTACGAGGCGAGCGGGGCGTGCGCCTGCGCGATGATCTTCACGTCCTCGCTCGACCACGTGAGATAGGCGTCTCCGTCGTCCGGATCCTGGTGGCAGGCGAGTTCGCCGACCATCTTTCCGCCGTTGTTGTACTTCTGCCGCCCGCTGAGCGGGACGGTCGGGCCGCACGAGCTCTGGGTGAAGGTGACGTCGCTGACGAGCCGCTGGAATCCTCCCTGGGTGCTGATGTCGTCCACGAACTGGGCGTAGATGACGGGGAATCCGCCGGCCGGGGTGCACGCGACCACGGCGGCGACCGACGCCGGGAACTTGGACGCGTCGCCGTCCGAGCAGCTCGGGCGGATGGCGTCCGGCACGTGGGCGAGCAGGGACGCCGTCGCCCCCGAGGACCGGGGCGTCCCCGGCACGGGCGCCGAGGACTGCGGCTGCGGCGGGGCGGCCGGGGACGGCTGCGCGGGCGGCTGCGACGAGGGTGGTGCCGGTAATGACGCCGGTACGGATTTCTGCGGCGCGGTCCCCGGCGGAGGATCGGCCACCGTCTTTCCGGAATCCTTATTCGCCAGCAGGACAATGCTGGTGACCACGAGGCCGGCCCCGAGCAGCGCCGCCGTGGACCGGATCACCGGGCTGATCCGGGGAAAGGAGATTTCCCGGACCGAGAATCCGCTGCCCAGCAGAGAGATGAGGACCATGAGGCCCCCGAAGACGAATAGAATGATCGAAGCAGAGGTCGGCATGATTTCCCCCCGATGCGTCACGACCCTCCGCGGACCAGCCAGGTTATAGGAAATTCAGGGGAATGCCGCCGGGCTGTGCGCCGTATATTCGGTGACTCACCCCCGCGCGCTCCCGGAATGCGCCCCCGCGCCCTTATCGCCCGTACGGCGTGCGCGGCCGGCGCGCGTTCGCGACCGCGACAGCCGCCGCGTAGCCCGGCACGGCCTCGACGTCGCTCAGCGTCCACCCCGCGGGGGAGGCCGGGCCGGGGCCCGTGCCCACGTATGTCACGGAGGGGTTCTCCGACAGGCCCGTGCCCGTGCCCTTGAGGTAGGCCTCCTTACGCGTCCAGCAGCGCGCGAAGGCATCCGGGCGCTGCTCCGCGGGCAGCGCGGCCAGCTCCGCGGTCTCGTCGGGGTGCAGGACGCGCGCCACCTCGTCGACCACCTCGGCGGGCTGGACCTGCTCGACGTCCGCGCCGACCGGGGTGTCCGCGAAGGCGAAGAGCGCGAGGTCGCCCGCGTGCGAGAGGTTGAAGTGCAGGGGCGCGCCGGCGGCGGCCGGACGGCCGTGCGGCCCGCCGCAGCCGGGGCACGGCTCGCGCACGAGCACGACCGCGGCCGGGTCGGTGGCCAAGTACGCGCCGAGGAGGAGCCGCAGCCCGACGTGGGAGGCGATGTAGCGGTCGCGGTGCAGGTCACGCACGAACGCGGCGGCGCGGTCCCGCTCCGCGGGGTCGAGGATGCGCGCGTGGTCCCGCAGCGCGGCGCCGAGCGGGCCGCGGGGCGGCGTGCCGCCGGCCGGAAGGCCGTGGCCCCGCGACGCGCCGCGCGCGAGGCCGCCGCCGGAGAGACCGTCACCCGGGCCCGGCAGACCACGGGCACCGGGCTCCAGGCCACCGCCCGGGGCCTCGTCGCCCGGTGCGGCACCCGGCCGCAGGCCGTCGCCGGAAAGGCCGTCACCCGGTAGCAGGCCGGGCCCCGGGCCGCCGGGCCGCAACCCACCGGCCTCCGGCCCCCCACCCGGCCGGCCACCGGAACCGGACCGCCGACCACCGCCTGGAGCCTCCTCGCCCGGCGCGGCACCCGGCCGCAGACCGCCGCCCGGCAGGTCACCGGTCGCCGGCCGGCCGGGCCCCAGCTCACCGGCCCCCGGGCCCTCGTTCGTGAAGCCGCCCGGTCGCAGGCCGGCGAGGTTCAGCAGCCATACGCGCGGCGGCCCGCCCGGTGTCCACGCCCCCGGCAGCGGGTCCTCGCCGAGGACCCCGGGCCGTATGCCCGGCCCGCCGCTCACGCCCATCCGCTCAGCCCTCTCCCAGGTGGCGGGTCACCGCCTCGGCGACCTCCGCGATCGGTCCCGGCCGCGTCATGTGCGCATGCGCGCAGCCGACATCGTGGTTGATCACCCTACCCGTGACGTACGGCCGCCACGCCTCCCTCGTCACGGAGCGGGCCGGCTCGGTGTCCGTGTCCGCCGCGGTGAAGAAGAGGACGTCGCCGTCGAAGACGCGGTGCGGGTGACGTGCGGCCAGGGCCGTCGTGGAGAGCGCGACGTCGGCCACGGACCGCAGCGTCCGGGCGGTCAGGGCGGCGAAGGGGCCGCCGTCGGCGCGGAGGGCGGCGAGCACCCCGTCCCGGGTGAGGGCTCCGTCACCGTCGCGCGCGCAGCCGGCCATGTCCAGCAGGGCGCCGAGGACGGCCTGTTCCTCGAACGCGGCGCCGGCGGGGTAGGCGTCGAGCAGCGCGAGGAGCTCGACCTTCTCGCCGGCCTCCTGCAGCCGTACGGCGACGGCGTGCGCGAGGACGCCGCCCGCCGACCAGCCGAGCAGCCGGTAGGGGCCGTACGGCTGGACCGAGCGGATGCGGTCCGCATGCTCCCGGGCCATCTCCTCCAGAGTCGCGGGCAGCGCCTCGCCGGGCGCGAACCCGCGCGCCCGGAGCGCGTGGAGGGGCTGGTCGGGGCCGAGGCCGGTGAGCAGCCCGGTGTAACACCAGCCGAGGCCTGCGGCCGGGGGCAGGGCGAACAGGGGCGTGCGGCTGCCGGTCGCGCGCAGCGGCAGAACGAGATCAAGGGCGCCCGGGGCGGTGCCGTCCCCGCATCCGAGCCGGCGGGCGAGGGCGGCCGGGGTGGGTGCGCGGAAGAGGGTGCCCAGGGCGAGGGGCCCGTCGTCACCGGTGATGTCCTCGCCGAGGACGTCGCCGATCCGGGCGACGAGACGCGCCGCGAGCAGGGACGTGCCGCCAAGGGCGAAGAAGCTGTCGTCGACGCCGACGTGCGGCAGCCCGAGGACCTCGGCGAACAGCCGCGTCAGGGTCTCCTCGCGGGGCCCCGCGGGCGCGCGGCCGCCGGTGTCCGCCTCGGGGGCGGGGGCGGGCAGCGCCGCGCGGTCGAGCTTGCCGTTGGGGCCCGTGGGGAAGGCGTCCAGGACCACGACGGCGCCCGGCACGGTGCTCGCGGGCAGCCGCGCGGCCAGCACCTCGCGCAGGGCGTCGGGGCCGGCCTCGGCGGCGGCATCCGCCGAGGCCGGAGTCACGTAGGCGACCAGGCGCCGGTCGCCGGGCCGGTCCTCGCGGACGACGGCGCAGGCGGCCTGCACGCGGGGGTCGGCCAGCAGGACGGCCTCGATGCCGTCGAGCTCGATGCGGCGCCCGTGCAGCTTGACCTGGCGGTCGGTGCGGCCCAGGTACTCGGCCTCGCCGTCGGCCCGCCAGCGGGCGAGGTCGCCCGTGCGGTACATGCGCGCGCCGGGCCCCGCGAAGGGGTCGTCGAGGAACCGTTCGGCCGTGAGGTCCGGCCGGCCCAGGTAGCCGTCGGCGAGCTGGGCGCCGGCGAGGTAGAGCTCGCCGGGGACGCCGGGCGGGCAGGGGTGCAGGGCCTCGTCGAGGATGTAGAGGCGGGTGTTCCAGACGGGCCGTCCGATGGGGACGGGCCCGGTGTCGCCCGGGCGGCAGGTGTGGTGGGTGACGTCGACGGCCGCTTCGGTCGGCCCGTAGAGGTTGTGCAGCGGGGTGCCGGGGAGCAGCCGGTGGAAGGCGTCGGCCGTGGCGCGCGGGAGGACTTCGCCGCTGCTGAAGACGTGCCGCAGCCCGGTGGAGCCGGCCGCGCCGGGTCCGGCGAGGAAGAGCTGCAGCACCGAGGGCACGAAGTGGGCGACAGTGACGTCGTGTTCGCGGATGGTGCGGGCGAGCTCCGCGGGGTCGCGGTGGGCGCCGGGCCCGGCCACGACGAGGGTGGCGCCCTCGCGCAGCGGCCAGAACAGCTCCCACACGGAGACGTCGAAGCCGGCGGGGGTCTTGTGCAGGACGCGGTCGCCGGGGGCGAGCGGGTACTGCGCCTGCATCCAGCGCAGCCGGTTGTCGATCGCCGAGTGCGGCACGACGACACCCTTGGGGGCTCCGGTGGAGCCGGAGGTGTGCAGGACGTACGCGGGGTGCTGGGGCGTCAGGGCCCGGCCGGGATCGGTGGGGAGGTGGGCGGTGAGCACCTCGCCGAGCGCGGGGTCGTCGAGCGCGACGGCGGGCGGCGCGCCCGCGGGCAGGGCGGCGGTGCCGGCGCGGTCGGTCACGACGCACACGGGTGCGGCGGTCTCCAGCACGTCGCGCAGGCGCGCGGCCGGGTCGGCGGTGTCGAGCGGCAGGTACGCGCCGCCCGCCTTGAGGACGGCGAGGAGGGCCACGACGAGCTCGGTGGAGCGCGGCAGGGCTACGGCGGTGACCGTGCCGGGGCGGACGCCGAGGGTGCCGAGGTGGCGGGCGAGCCGGTTGGCGCGGGCGTTGAGCCCGGCGTAGGTGAGGGTCTCGGCGCCGGAGACGAGGGCGGTGGCGTGCGGGGTGCGGGCGGCGCGGGCCTCGACGGGACCGATGAGGGTGGTGGGCGGGACCGCGGTGACGGTGTCGTTGAACTCGGCGAGGACCTGTTCGCGCTCGGCGGCGGTGGCCAGGGCGAGGCCGCCGGTCGGCAGGTGCGGGTCGCGCTCGGCGAGGCGGGCCAGCAGGTCGAGGAAGCGCGCCTGGTGGGCGGCGAGTTCGTCCTGGCCGTAGCGGGCGGGGTTGGCGTCGTAGTCGATGCGCAGGCCGCTGCCGTCGGCGCGGTCGTAGATGCCGATGGTGAGGTCGTCGACGGGCCCGGGGGCGAGGTTGTGCGCGCCCGCGCGGGCGCCGGCGAAGGTGAGCCCGTAGTCGAAGGGCATGACGTTGACGAGCGGGCCGGTGAGCGGCCGGCCCTCGCCGAGGAGGCCGAGGTCGCGGCGGATGTCCTCGTAGCGGTAGCGCTGGTGGCGGCGGGCGGCCCGGATGCCGAGGACGGTCTGGTGGACGAGTTCGGCGAAGGTCGTGCCGGGGGTGACGGTCAGGCGCAGCGGCAGCACGTTCATGACCATGCCGGGGACGCGCAGGGCGACGGAGCCCATGCGGCCCATCATGGGCAGGCCGAGGACGACGTCCTCGCTGCGGGTGGCGCGGGCGACGTAGAGGGCCTGGGCGGCGAAGAGGACGTCGGTCCAGGTGGCCCGGACGGACGCGGCCAGGCGGCGCAGCCGGGCGGTGGCCGCGGGGTCGAGGTGGGCGGTGGCGCGCAGGTGGCCGCGGGAGGGCAGGGCGGGGGCCGCCGAGGAGGCGAGGGCGGGTGCCTCGGGGCGGTCGGCGAAGGCGGTGAGCCAGTGGGCGCGGTCGCGGGTGCGGGTGGCGGAGTCGCGGTAGGCGGCGTCCTCGGCGACGAGGTCGGCGAGCCGGCCGAAGGGGCTGGGGGCCGGGTCCTCGCCGGTGGCCAGGGCGGTGTAGAGCTCGGCGACGCGGCGGGCGACGAGGGAGTAGCCGTAGCCGTCGAGGACGGCGTGGTGGACGCGCTGGTACCACAGCCAGCGGGCGTCGCCGGTGCGCAGGAGGGCGTGGGAGAAGAGCGGGCCGCGGGCGAGGTCGAAGGGTTCGGCGAGGTCGGCGCGCATCCACGCGAGGGCGGCGGCGTCGGGGTCGCGCTCGGCGCGCAGGTCGGCGGTGTGCAGGGGGAAGCCGTGGCCGGGGGCTTCGACGGCGATGGGGAGCTGGCGGGGGCCGTCCGGGGTGTCGGTGATGCGGACGCGCAGGGCGTCGGCCTCGCCGACGGTGCGGTGCAGGGCCTCGGCGAAGCGGGCGGGGTCGATGTCCCCGTGGATCTCCAGGTATTCGGCGGTGCCGAGGGCGGGGCTGCCGGGGTCGAGGGCCTGGGCGAACCACATGCCCGACTGGGCGGCCGTCAGGGGCAGCCCCTCCGGCGCGGGGGACCGTCCCGCGCCGGAGGGGCCGGGCAGGGGACGCGCCCCCGCCCGGTCGAGGGTGCGGGCGTTCACGTTCCCGCCCCCAGCAGCGGTGCCCACTGCTCTATGGCCGGCTGCTCGGCGAGGGCCACGAAGGTGACGTCGGTGCCGTGGTCGCGGCGCCAGCGCTCGACGAGGGTCATGATGCGGACGGAGTCGAGCCCGTAGTCGACGAGGTTCTCGTCGTCGGGGATGTCGGCGGGGTCCTCGCCGAGCACGTCGGCGACGTCGGCCCGGATCTGGTCGAGGGTGAGTGCCATGGGTGTTACGCCCCTTCGAAGAGCCGGTCGGTGGTGGTCACTACGGCGCACTTGGCGGCTGCCCAGCGCAGTGCCGTGGCGTGGTCCTCGGCCGAGAAGTCGGCGACGGCGTCGGCGACGAGGAAGGGCTGGATGTCGCGCATCCAGGCGTCGCAGGCGCTCATCATGACGCCGATGTGCGCGTACACGCCGACGATGACCAGCTGGTCGCGGCCCTGGGCGGCCATCCGCTCGGCGAGGTCGGTCCGCACGAAGGCGCTGTACTTCCACTTGGTCAGGACCGTGTCGGCGGCCGCCGGCGCGACGGCGTCGGCGATGGCCTTTGCGCGCTCGTCGTCCGGCAGGCCCGGGCCCCAGAAGTCCTGCTGGAGGCCGCGCTCGGCGGGGCTCTGGCCGCCGGGCTGGGCGGAGTAGACGACGGGGACGCCGAGCCGCTCGCAGTCCTTCTTCACCGCGGCGACGTTGGCGAGCAGCTCGGTGACGGGCGAGACCCCGGCCTCGAACGCGTCGAGGAAGTAGTTCTGCAGGTCGTGCACGAGCAGCACCGCGCGGCTCGGGTCGACGGTCCAGCCGACCTTGTTCGCGGGGAGGTCGGCCTCCCGCGGCATGGGATACGGGGCGATGGCAGGCAGTGCCATGGTGGTCGGTGAGCCTTTCTCGGTTCTCAGCGTTTTCAGCGCTCTGCTGCTGCGGCGGCGACCTGTGCGGCGATGGCCGCGCGGAGGTCTTTCTTCGACACCTTGCCGATGCCCGTCTGCGGGAACTCCGTCACGAACTCCACCCGGTCGGGGACCTTGAAGGCGGCGAGGCCGCGCTCGCGGACGAACTTCTTGACGGCGATCGACTTCACGGGTCCGGCGCCCTCGCGCAGGACGACGTAGGCGCAGGTGCGCTCGCCGAGGTACGCGTCGGGCATGGAGACGACGGCGACGTCGTGCACGGCCGGGTGGGCGAGGATGTGGTTCTCGATCTCCTCGGCGGCGACCTTCTCTCCGCCGCGGTTGATCTGGTCCTTGGCCCGTCCCTCGACGACGATGTGGCCCGTCTCCGTCAGCCGGACGACGTCGCCCGTGCGGTAGAAGCCGTCGGCGGTGAAGGCGGTCGCGTTGTGCTCGGGGGCCCGCCAGTAGCCGCGGATGGTGTACGGGCCGCGGGTCAGCAGGTGGCCGGTCTCCCCCGCGGGCAGGTCGTTGTCCTCGTCGTCCACGACGCGGACCTCGTCGGCGGGCGAGATCGGCCGGCCCTGGGTGGTGACGATCGTCTCCTCGGGGTCGTCCAGCCGGGTGTAGTTCACCAGGCCCTCCGCCATGCCGAAGACCTGCTGGAGGGTGCAGCCGAGGGCCGGGCGCACCCGGCGGGCTGCCTCCTCGCTGAACTTCGCGCCGCCCACCAGCAGGACCTGAAGGCTGCTCAGGTCGTACGGGGTCTCCGCCGCGGCCTCGGTCCACACCAGCGCGAGCGGCGGGACCAGGCCGGTGATCGTGACGCCCTCGGCCTCGATGAGCGGGAAGGCGACGTCGGGGCTGGGGCGCGGGGCGAGGACGACGCGGGCGCCGGCGTAGAGCGCGCCGAGGGTGCCCGGGGAGCTCAGGGGGAAGTTGTGGGCGGCGGGCAGGGCGCAGAGGTAGACGCTGTCCTCGTCGACTCCGCAGATCTCGTTGGAGCCCCACAGCGAGTAGATGTAGTCGTCGTGGGTGCGCGGGATGAGCTTGGGCACGCCGGTGGAGCCGCCGGAGAGCTGAAGGAAGGCCAGCTCGTGCGGGGCGGGGGCATCGGGCACGGCCACCGGATCGGTCGGGACGCCGGCCAGGGCGGTGTGCTCGCCGGGGTCGCCGGCGACGAAGACGTGCTTGAGGGCGGGCACCTCGGCGCGGACCTTCGAGGCCAGCTCGCGGTAGTCGTAGCCCTCGCTGACGTCGGCGATGACGTAGGCGGCGGCCTCGGTGAAGGCGCAGAAGTGGCTGATCTCGGTCTCGCGGTGGGCGGGCAGCGCGAAGACGGGGAGGGCGCCGATGCGGAAGAGCGCGAAGACGACCTCGAAGAACTCGGCGGTGTTCGGGAGCTGGACGACGACGCGGTCGCCCTTGCCGATGCCGTGGGCGAGGAAGCCGGCGGCCAGCCGGTCGGCGCGCAGGTCGAGCTCGCCGTACGTCCAGCGGCGCGCTTCCTCCCCGTGCGACGTACCCGCGGGGTCCACGATGGCCACGCGCTCCGGGTGGGCCCGCGCGCGGTCGCGCAGCATCTGCCCAAACGTTTCTCCTCGCCAGTAGCCCGCCGCGCGGTAGCGCTCGGCGAACTCGGCCGGATAGCCCGGAGCGTCGGTCGTCTCGGTCACTGGTCAACCCCCACAGCCTGCAGGAACGTCTGGAACTTGGCGCCGGTCTCGGCCGTCTCGGCCTCCGGCGAGGACTGCGCGACGACACCCGCCCCGGCGTACAGCCGCAGGGAGCGCTCCTCCGCCTCGGCGCAGCGGATGGTGACGACCCATTCGCCGTCGCCGTTCGCGTCGCCCCAGCCGACCATGCCGGTGAAGAAGCCGCGGTCGAAGGGCTCCAGCTCGCCGATGACGTCGCGCGCGATGGCGGTCGGGGTGCCGCAGACGGCCGGCGTGGGGTGCAGCGCGGAGGCCAGCTCCAGCGCGGACACCGCCGGGTCGGCCGGCTCGCCGGTCACGGTGGTCGACAGGTGCCACATGGCGGCCGTGCGCACCAGCGTGGGCCGCTCGGGCACGTGCAGGCCGCGGCAGTACGGGGCGAGGGCCTCGCGGACGGCGTCCACGACGACGGCGTGCTCGTGCAGGTCCTTCTCCGACTGCAGGAGGGCCGCGGCGCGGCGGACGTCCTCGGCGAGGTCGGCGCTGCGCGGCGTGGAGCCGGCCAGCGGGTTGGCGACGAGGGTGCCGCCGCGCCGGGAGACCAGCAGTTCGGGGCTCGCGCCGAGCAGCGTGCGGCCGGGGCCGGTAGGCAGGGCGAAGGTGTAGCCGGAGGGGTCGCGGCGGGCGAGGCGCTGCAGCAGCGCGGGCAGGTCGAGGTCGCGGTCGGAGGCGAGCTCCAGGGTGCGGGCGAGGACGACCTTGGCGAAGTCGCCGCGCCGCATGCGGCGCACGGCCTCGGCGACGGCGGCGCCGTAGCCGGCCGGCTCCGGCACGGGCCGGACGTCCCAGCGGGCGGCGCCGGGGGCGGCGGCCGGCAGGGCGACCAGCGGGTCCTCGGCGAGCGGCGGCGCCCAGCGGACGGCCTCGGGCACGGCCAGCGCGGCGGGCGCGGCCTGGTCGAAGGGGATCGCGCCGACGACGACCGGGGCCGCGTCGCCGGCCCGCACGCGGGCGGCGAGGGTCTCCGCGACGCGCTGCGCCACGGGGGCGGTGCCGTGCGGCACCTCGGCGCGGACGCCGTGGGCGAGGAGGGTACGGGTGGGCGAGGCGAAGAACCGGGCCCGGCCGGGCTCGTAGGCGTCGAGCAGCGAGGTGGCGGCGCCGACGGTGTCACCCCCGACGGGGGCGCCGGGCTCGCTGCCGCCCGGCCGGTCCGCGACGTGGTGAGCGGTGGTCACCTTTGCTGCTCCGTTCCTCCGGTGGGTCGCACCGGGTGGGTCTTGCGTGAAGTGTTCGGGTGGCGGCCGGCCTTGTGGGCCATCGGTGCCCCTGACCCGCCCCTTCGCCGTTTCTTGGGGGGCGAGCCCCCAACCCCCCGCACCGCGCTGCGCGCGGTGTCCTCAATCGCCGGACGGGCTCGAATAAGGCGGAGCCCCGGGAGACGGCGGCGCCGTCAGGCGCGCAGCGTCGCGCCCCCGTCGACGTACAGGTCGTGCATCGTGATGTGCCGCGCGCGGTCGGAGACGAGGAACGCGACCGCGTCGGCGATGTCCGAGGGTTCGGCGATCCGGCCGAGGGGGATGCCGACGCGGTACGAGCCGGGGTCGCCGTCGATGACGCGCTGGGGCGCCTGCTCGTCGGCCCACAGGCCGCGCTGCATGGCGGTGTCGGTGGAGCCGGGCGAGACGACGTTGCAGCGGATGCCGCTGCGGGCCAGCTCCAGGCCGAGGCACTTGGTGAACATGGTGGCGGCGGCCTTGGAGGCGGCGTACGCGGCCATGCTGGTGCGCGGCACGCCCGCGGCGTTGGAGCCGACGGTGACGATGCAGCCGGAGCGGCGCTCGGTCATCCGGCGGGCGGCGGCGCGCGAGGCGTTGAAGACGCCGGTGGAGTTCACGGCGAAGGTGCGGTGCCAGACGTCGTCGGTGATGTCGACGACGGGCGAGGTGCGCAGCACGCCGGCGACGTTGACGAGGATGTCCAGCGGGCCGACGGTGTTCTCGACCTCGTCGACGACGGCCTCGACGGCGGTGCTGTCGGCGACGTCGGCGGTGTGGGCGGTGACCTTGCCGCGGCCGAGCTCGGCCTCCAGGTCCTTGATGCCGTCCGGGGTCCAGTCGAGGGCCGCGACGCGCGCTCCCCGGGCGACGAGGGCGCGGGTCACGGCCTCGCCTATGCCCTGGCCGGCGCCGGTGACCAGCGCGACGCGGCCGGAGAGTTCTGACTGCTGCACGGTGGGTCCCCCGATTCCGGTTCCAAACTAAGGTAAGCCTTACCTTACATGACCCTGCCCGGCCGGGATCACCGCCCGCTGCAGGGGCGCCCCCATCGCTGCGCGCGCGGGGGGCGCACAATAAGGCTTAGGTTAGGCTAACCTCACGCTCTTGCCTATAGGGGGGCGGCCCCCTGCTGACCGGCGACCGCCCCCTGGCAAGACGGGAACTGGTTGTGTGTCAGGTCGCCACGAGCTCCAGGGCCGGCACGCCCGGCGCGGTCACCCCGAAGGTCTGGGCGTACAGGGAGAGCTCCGCCTCCAGCGCCCGCACGATCGTCCCGACCCGGCGGAAGCCGTGCCCCTCGCCCTCGAAGGCGATGTAGGTGTGCGGCACCCCCCGGCCGGCCATCGCCGCCAGCAGCCGCTCGCTCTGCGCGGGCGGGCAGACGGGGTCGGCCAGCCCCTGCAGCAGCAGGAACGGCGTGGAGATCCGGTCCGCCCGGTGCAGCGGCGAGCGCTCGGTGTACAGCCCGGGCACCTCGTCCCGCGGGCCGATCAGCCAGTCCAGGTAGCGCGACTCGAAGTCGTGCGTGCCGCCCTCCGCCGTCCAGCTCTCCAGGTCCAGCACCGGGTAGAGGACCGTGCCGCAGGCGTAGAGGGACGTGGCGGCGAGCGAGGCCACGGCCGTCCAGCCGCCCGCGCTGCCGCCGCGGATCGCGATCCGGGCCGGGTCGGCGAGGCCCTCGGCGGCCAGCGCCGCGGCCACCGCGGCGCAGTCCTCGACGTCCACCACGCCCCACTGCCCGCGCAGCCGCTCGCGGTAGGCGCGCCCGTGGCCGGTCGAGCCGCCGTAGTTCACCTCGGCGACGCCGATGCCGCGCGAGGTGAAGAAGACCGTCACCAGGTCCAGCACGAGCGGCGACCGGGCGGTCGGGCCGCCGTGCGCCCACACCACATAGGGCGGCAGCTCGCCCTCGGGGGCGGTGTGGCCGGGGCTGCGCGGCGGGTAGAGGTTGGCGTGCACCTCGCGCCCGTCCGGCCCGGCGAAGGCGCGCACCAGCGGCTCGGGGTAGTGGGCGGGGTCCACGCGGTCGGTGTGCCGGGCGCCGACGGTCCGGGCCCGGCCCGTGCAGACGTCGAGCTCGACGACCTCGTACGTGCTGCGCGGGCTCGCCGCGACGCCCACCGCGCGGGTGCCGGTCACCGCCAGGGTCGGCGCCCACTCGGTCCACGGCCCGGCGACGTCGGCGATCTCGCCGGTCCCCGGGTCGAGGACGCCGAGGACGGCGGCACCCCGGCCGTGGACGGTGGCGATCAGCCCGCCGGGCAAGGGCGCGAACCAGCGCTGCCCCACACGCCACAGCGCGCCGGCGAACTCCTCCTCGCGGCGGCACAGCGCCGCGCTCTCCCCCGTCTCCGGGTCGACGCGGTACAGGTTCCACCACCCGGAGCGGTCGCTCGCCGCGACGAGCGAGCCGTCGGCGGCCCACTCCACCTGGGGGACGGACTCTTCCGGCCCGCCCAGGACGGTCCGGGCTCCGGACAGCCGCCCGTCCGCGGAGACCTCGGCGATCTTCAGCTCGGTGCCCTCCCACGGCATCCGGGGGTGGTCCCAGGCGATCCAGGCCGCCCGCCGTCCGTCCGGCGAGAGCCGGGGCCCGGTGACGAAGCGGTTCCGGCCGTCCGTCAGCTCCCGGACCGCGCCGCGGTCCCGCGCCGCCGAGCCGTCCAGCGGCACGGCCACGAGCAGCCGGCGCACGTCGTACGGGCCGGAGCCGGTGAACTCCTCCAGGACGCACCACACCTCGCCCCGGTCCGGCAGCAGCACCGGATCTGCCCAGCGCAACCCGCCGCCCACGGACGAGACCGGCGTCAGCGGCCGCGGGGTGCTCCGCTCGCCGCCCGCCGGGGCATCGGGCTCGAACGCGTAGAGCCGCTGGTCGGCGAAGTGGGTGAAGACCACCAGCGGGCCGCCCGCCGCCCGCGCCGCGGCCGCCCACGGCAGGCCGCCGTACTCCATGACGCGGTTGCGCACGTTCCACGGAGCGGGCAGCACCGTCTCCTCCGGGCCGCCGGCCCGCCGCCGCACCAGCGTGAAGCGGCCCTCCTCCGCCGGGCGCGGGCTCACCCACCACAGCTCGTCACCGGCCGTGCCCACGAAGTCCGGGCCGCCGCCGTGCGACGCGGCGAGCTCCGCGCCGACCGGGGACTGCCAGGCTCCGTAGGGCACCGTGGACACCATGATCTGCTACGCCTCCTCGTATCGGTCCAACAGGCTGTGCTCATCAAGCTGTGCTCATCAAGCTGTGCTCATCAAGAAGTGGTCGAGCACCCGGACCCCGAAGTGCAGCGCCTCGACGGGGACCCGTTCGTCGACGCCGTGGAACAGCGCCTGGTAGTCGATGTCCTCGGGCAGCTTCAGCGGGGCGAAGCCGTAGCAGTCGATGCCCAGGCGCGAGAACTGGTTGGCGTCGGTGCCGCCGGACATGCAGAACGGCACCACGTGCCCCTCGGGGTCGAAGCGCTCGACCGCCTCCCGCATCCGGGCGAACAGCTCGGTGCCGAGCGGGGCCTGCAGCGCCTTCCCCCGCTGGTAGTAGTCCCACTCCACGTGCGGCCCCGTGAGCTCGTCCATGGTCGTGCGGAACTCGCCCTCACCGCCCGGCACGACGCGGCCGTCCACGTGCCCCACCGCGGTCCCGGGGATCACGTTGACCTTGTAGCCGGCGTCCAGCATCGTCGGATTGGAGCTGTTGCGGACCGTCGGGGCGACGAGCCGGGCCGCCGATCCCAGCTCGGCGAGCAGCGCGTCCACGTCGAAGCCCGGGGCGCCGGGGTCGGCCTCGATGCCGTACAGGGCGGCGATCTCGACGAGGGCGGCGCGCACGGTCGGTGACATCCGCACCGGCCAGCGGTGCTTGCCGATCCGGGCGAGGGCCTCGGCCAGCCGGGTGACCGCGTTGGCCTGATTGGGCTTGGAGCCGTGGCCCGCCCGGCCGCGCGCGGTGAGCCGGAGCCAGGCCGTGCCCCGCTCCCCCGCCGCCACCGGGTACAGCCGCAGCCCGCCGTCCGCGTGGAAGGAGTACGCGCCCGACTCGCCGATGGCGTACCGGCAGCCCTCGAACAGCTCCGCGTGCTCCTCGGCGAGGAAGGCGGCGCCCGTCCAGGCGCGGTCCTCCTCGTCGGCGGTGAACGCGAGCACGACGTCCCGCGGGGGCCGGGCGCCCGTGCGCGCCCAGGCCCGGACGACCGACAGGACCATCGCGTCGGTGTTCTTCATGTCGACCGCGCCGCGGCCCCACACCACGCCGTCGCGGACCTCGCCCGAGAAGGGGTGGACGCTCCACTCCGCGGGGTCGGCGGGGACGACGTCGAGGTGCCCGTGGACCAGCAGCGCGGGCGCGCCCGGATCGGTGCCGGGAACGCGGGCGACGACGTTCGCCCGGCCGCGCTCCTTCTCCAGCACCACCGGCTCGATGCCCGCCTCGCTCAGCGCCGCGGCGACGTACTCGGCGGCGGGCCGCTCCCGGCAGTCGCCCCCGCCCCGGTTGGTCGTGTCGAGGCGGATCAGGTCCGAGGTGAAGCGCACCGCCTCGTCGAGCGCGCGCTCGTCCACCCCGGCCCCGGCCTCTTCCGTCACGGTCTCAGCCATACTGCTCCTCCACCGCGGCCGACACGACGGTCGTGACCGCCTTGAAGCAGCGGATTCCGTCGTACATGGTCGCCGTGGTGTACGTGACCCGCCGCTCGCCGCCCGGCTCCACGCCCGGGACCACCGTCGCCGCGCCGGCCAGGTGGTGCGCGTCGAACTCGATGTCGACGGTGAACGGGCCGGCGGTTTTGGCGGGCTCGTACCGCACGGCGAGGGCCGTCGCCTCTTTGGCCGCGGCGTGGATGTCCGCGGCAGTGCGCGCGGGCGGGCGGCAGACGGCCGCGTACCGCGAGACGCAGTCCTTGACGGCCACCGAACGGGCGCGCGGCGCATATCCCTTGGCGTCCGCGCAGGTCAGGTCGTCGCCCGTCACCAGCACCACCGGAACACCGTATTCGGCGACGACCAGGGAGTTGAGCAACCCCTCGCTCGCCCGCGCGCCGTCCACCCACACGCCGGTGATGGTGTTGGCGAGGTAGGTGTGGGCCAGCACGCCCGGGGTGCCGGCGCCCGTGTGATAGCCCACGAAGGCGACGCCGTCGACGTCGCCGTGCTGGACGCCTTCGACCATGCTCAGGCTCTTGTGCTTGCCGGTGAGCATTTGGGCTCGTTCGTCCAGCTTCTCCAGCAGCAGATTACGCATGCCCCAGTGCGCCTCATTGACGAGGACCTCGTCGGCGCCCCCGTCGAAGAACCCGGCGATCGCCGCGTTCACGTCGGAGGTGAACAGATGGCGGCACCTCTCCCACTGCGAGGCGCCGGGCAGCACGTCGGCCGGGCAGGTGACGCCGGTGACGCCCTCCATGTCCGCGGAGATCAGGATCTTCACCATGCATCAGTCCTACCGCAGGTGAGAGGCGGCCGCACGGGTGCTCGCAGCAGTCGCCGCGGCGGACCGCCGGCCGGGGAGCGGCCGTCCGGCGTACGGGACCGGCCGCCGATCACGCGTTCGGCGCATTGCGGAGACGGCGGAAGCGCCCCCGGAGACCTCTTCGGAACCACCCGGAAGACGCCCGGACGAGATAGAGGCAAACCGCTACCGGCGCCTGGGGGAATTACACATTCCAAGAATTCCCGCATTTTACCACGACCATCGGATGGTTGAGTCAACTATGTCAAATAAAAAGGCAGTTGACGCCGGCATTGACGTCGGCAATTATCGGTTCCCGGCGTCGGCCGGAGCACTCCGCCACGAGTTTTCCCCTCAACCGGCCCTTACACCAAGGACACCGCATGCCCACCGTCGCGCTATCCCGAGGGCCTGTCGAATACACCGTCCTCGAAGGCAGTCCCGAAGCGGCCCCGATCGTCCTCCTCCACGAAGGCCTCGGCTGCATCGCCATGTGGCGGCGCTTCCCGGCCCGTCTGGCGGCGGCCACCGGCCGGCGCACCCTGGTCTTCTCCCGGCACGGCCACGGGAGTTCGGGCCCGGCGCCGCAGGAGCGCACCCCACGCTCCCTCCACGAGGAGGCCCACGAGGTCCTCCCCGAACTGCTCGGCAGAACAGGCATCCACCGCCCCGTGCTCGTCGGCCACAGCGAAGGCGCCTCGATCGCCCTGCTGCACGCCGCCGCCCACCCCGTCGAGGCCGTCGTCGCCATCGCCCCGCACCTCTTCGCCGAGGAGCAGACACTCCGCGGCGTCGCGGCCGCCCGCACCGCCCACGACTCCGGGCCGCTCGCCAAGGAGCTGGCCTTCTACCACCAGGACCCGCACACCGTGTTCCGCCGCTGGAGCGGCCTGTGGCTCTCCGAGGCGTTCCGCGGCTGGGACATCGAGGACGACCTGGCCGGCGTCACCGCCCCCGTGCTCCTCGTCCAGGGCGAGCGCGACCCGTACGGGACCACGGCCCACCTCGACGCGGCCGAGCGCGGCCTCGGCGGGCCCGTGCAACGCCTGGAGCTCGCCGGCTGCGGCCACACCCCGCACCTCGAACGGACCGACGAGGTCATCGACGCCGTCGGCACGTTCCTCACGAGCCGCACCGGCGGCTCCGCAGACCCCGCGGACGACCTTGCGGAAGACCCCGCAGAGCAGCCCTAGCGCCAGGAGACCCGACCATGAGCGACACCGACGACGTCCGCCTGGACGGCCTGCTCGCCGCGGCCGCCCGCCGGCACCCCGGCCGGCCCGCCCTCACCGCCCAGGGGCGCACCTGGACCTACGCCGAACTCGACCGCGCCGTGAGCGAGCTGGCACAGCAGCTCGCCGGGGCAGGGCTGGAGCCCGGCGACCGCGTGGGCGTCCTCGCGCCCAAGGGACCCGAGGCCGTCCTCGGCATCTACGCCGCCCTGCGCGCCGGCGCGGTCACCGCCCCGCTCGACGTCGCGGACCCGCCCGTCCGCACGGCCCACATGGTGCGCGGCGCCGGACTGTCCCTGCTGCTGGCCTCCGACCGCTCGCTCGCCGGCTGCCGGCGGGCCGCCGAGGAGGCGGGCGCGGGCCCGGAGCCCGCCGAGGGCGTCCTGGACCACGGCCTGAACTGGGTCCGCACGCTCCCTGCCGAGGAGAAGCCCGCCCCGCTGCCCGCGCCCACCGACCGCGGCGGCTACGTCCTCTTCACCTCCGGCTCCACCGGCCGCCCCAAGGGAGTCCTCCTCTCCCACGCCAACGTCGCCCACTTCGCGCTGTGGGCCGCCGCCGAGCTCGCCCTGACCGAGACGGACCGGGTGGGCTCGCAGGCCGCCCTCACCTTCGACCTCACGACGTTCGACCTGTTCGGCACGGCCTCGGCGGGCGCCTGCGCCGTCCTCATGCCGGACGTGCTGCGCTCCTTCCCCCGGGACGTCGTCGGCTGGCTCCACGAGCAGCGCATCACCGCCTTCTACGCCGTGCCCTCCCTCTACCAGGGCATGCTCGAACGGGGCGGCATCGCCGAGGACTTCCCGCCCTCGCTCAGGGTGGCGGCCTTCGCCGGCGAGCCCTTCGCCCCGCGCCCCCTGGAGCGCTACCTGCGGCTCCTCGGCGACGTGCCCCTCTACAACCTGTACGGGCCCACGGAGACCAACGTCTGCACGTACAGCCGGGTGCCCGCCGACTGGACCGCGGACCAGGAGGCGACCATCGGCAGGGCCGTCGAGGGCGACGTCGTCGACGTCCTCGGCGAGGACGGCCTGCCCACGGACGGCACGGGCGAGATCCACGTCGCCGGCGCCACCGTCTTCCAGGGCTACCTGCAGGACGGGGCCCTGACCGACCCGACCCGCACGGTCCGCTTCCGCGACGGCGTCGCCCGCCGCGCCTACGCCACCGGCGACACCGGCCGCATCACCGCCGACGGCCGCGTCTTCCTGCGCGGCCGCGGCGACTCGCAGGTCAAGCGGCGCGGCCACCGCATCGACCTGCTCGACGTCGAGAGCGCCGTGCTGTCGCTGCCGCACGTCACGGCCGCCGCGGTCGTCGCCAAGGACGACCCGCACCACGGCGAGTTCTGGGCGTACGTCCAGAGCGACGGGGCCGGGGCCGAGGAGACCCTCGCCGGGCTGCGCGGGCTCCTGCCGCTGCGCATGCTGCCCGACCGCGTCGTGCCCACGGCCGCCCTGCCCGTCAACGCCCGCGGCAAGGTCGACCGCCGCGCGCTCGCCGCCCGCACCGACTGACCCGATCACCCACCACGCACCACGCACCACTGGCCACGTGCCACAACGGAGGAAACCGTAGTGAACACCGTAGAGGAACTCTGCACCCTCATCAGCAGCAAGATCACCTGGGGGCGCGGCGAGGAGCCGCAGCGGCTGAGCCCCGACACCCCGCTGCTCGAACAAGGCCTGCTGGACTCGCTGTCCATCATGCAGATCGTCGCCGCGCTCGACGCCCAGGCGGGCATCGTGCTGCCGGACACCGAGATCGTCGCGGCCAACTTCCGCAGCCCGCAGGCCCTGTGGAGCGTAGTGGAGAACATCAGGGCGGGGGCCGCGCTGTGAGCGACGCGCGCGCGGCCGCCGCGCCGCACCCGGCCGCGATGCCCGCACCTCTGCGCCGCGCAGGCGGAGACGGGGGCACCGCCCAGGCCGTTCAGGCTCTGGGGGAGAACGAGGAGACACTGTGAGTGCCGTAGACAGTCTGCTGCGTTCCGGGCCCGCCGGGGCCGAGGCCGTGGTCGACGCGTACCGCGACCGGGCCCTGCCCCTGGTCGAGCAGCTCGCCGGCAAGGGCTTCCGCGACCAGTGGGAGGCCCTCGCCGGGCTCGGCGTGCTCCGTCTGGACCCCCCGGAGCCGGAGCCCGGGGCGCCCGCGGACGCCGCCGCCCCCGGGCCCGTCACCCGCTCGCTCGCCATGATCGAAGGCATCGGCCTGGCCGGCGTCGACCCCGGCGTCGTCTACGCCATGGCCTCCCAGGTGTTCGGCATGGAGTACCCGCTGCGCGCGGCGCTCCCCGCCGCCGCGTGGCAGGCCGTGGCCCGCATCCAGGACGGCGGGGAGCTGCTGTGCCACGCGCTCACCGAGCGCAAGGGCGGCAGCGACCCGCTGTCGATGGACACCCGCGCCCGGCGCGACGGCGACGGCTACGTGCTGGAGGGCGCCAAGACGTTCATCACGGCCGCCCCGGTGGCCGATCTCGCGCTCGTTTTCGCCCGCACCGGCGAGGGCCGTTCGCCGTTCTCCCTGTCCGCCTTCCTGTTCCCCGTCTCCACCCCGGGCGTGACCCGCGCCGAGGCCTTCGCCAAGACCGCGCTGCCCGGCGTCCCGATGGGCGAGCTGGTCTTCGACGGCGTGCGGCTGCCGGCCGGCAGCCTCGTCGGCGGGGAGGGCTCGGGGCTCGCGCTCCTGACCTCCACCACCACGTGGGAGCGGGCCCTGCTGCTCGGCTACGCCCTCGGCCCCATGCGCCGCACCCTGCGGCGCCTGACGGACTGGGCGTCCGAGCGCGGCCACTTCGGCCGCCGCATGGGGGCCAGCCACCAGGTGGCCTCCCGCATCAGCGACATGGCGCTCGTCCTGCACCGCTCCCGCACGCTGCTGTACGGCATGGCGGCGCGGCTGGACGCGGGCACGCCCACGCGCCGGCTGTCGGTGGAGGCCGCCCTGACCAAGATCTCGGTCTCCGAGGACTACGTCCGGCTGACGGAACACGCCACGGCGCTGTCCGGCGTACGGGCCTTCATCGCCGATTCCGAACTCCCCGCCGATCTGCACAGCCCGATGGCGGCCCTCACGTATGCAGGCCCCAACGACCTGCTGCGCATCGGTGTCGCCCGTGAATTCGGGCTCCCCGTCGAGAACTGATTCCCGCGCCCGAAGAACGGTTCCCGCACCGGGAACCCGATTTCCGAAAGGCCCCTCATGGCCCTGTCCTTGCCCACCGGGCTGCTGCCCGCCGAATTCGACGAAATCCTCGCGCTCGCCGAGGAGACGGGGGCGGCCCTCGCCCCCCACGCGGCTGACGTGGACGCGGGCCGTTCCGCCGGCCACGAGACGTACCGCATCCTCCGCGAGGCGGGCCTGCTGGGGCTGCTCGTGCCGCGCGAGGCGGGCGGGGCCGGGCTCGGCTTCGCCGGCTACTCGCGGGTGCTGGCCGCGCTCGGCGCCCGCAACGGCGCCGCGGCCCTCGGCTTCAACATGCACAACGTCGCCATCGGCTCGCTGTGCGAGTCCGCGGGCACGCCCCTGCCGCCCGCGGCGGAGGCCTTCCGGTCCTGGCTGTTCGACGAGGTGATCAACGGGCGGAAGCTGTTCGCCTCCGCCACCTCCGAGGCCGGCAGCGGCGCCAAGCTCCGCGGCGTGCGCACGTCCTACCGCCGCACCACGGACGGCGATTACGTCATCACCGGCGAGAAGTCGTTCGTCTCGCTGGCGGGCGTCGCCGACTACTACGTGGTCGCCGCCCGCGCCGAGGGCACCGAAGGCAGCGGCGAGGTCTCGCACTTCGTCGTCGCCGCGGACGACCCCGGCGTGAGCTTCGGGGAGGTGCACAGCCTCTCCGCGATGTACGGCACGAGCACCGCGGGCATGGTCCTCAACGCGGTGACGGTGCCGCGCTCGCGGCTCTTCCTCGGCGTCGAGGGCATGTCCCTGTACAAGCTGGTGCGCGAACCGCACTGGATGATCGCCGGGTACACCGGCGCGTACCTGGGCATCTCCGAGGCGATCCTGCGCTTCACCACCGACCACGTGGCCGCGTCCCCCAAGCGGGCCGGGTCGCCGGTGCTGCAGCGCGAGCTCGGCCGGATGTCCGCGCGGCTGGCCGCGGCGCGGGCCCTCGTCGCCGAGGCCGGGGCGCAAGTCGACGCGGGGCGCGGCAGCGCCGAGGCCAACGCCGCGGTGCACGCCGCGAAGTACGTCGTCGGCGAGACCGGCCCCGCGCTCGCGCAGGACGCCGTCCGCATCTGCGGCTCGGCCGCCGTCAGCCGGTCCCTGCCGCTGGAGCGGCTGCTGCGCGAGGCGTCCTTCGCCTCCGTGATGCCCGCCAAGCCGGAGGAGTGCCTGGAGTACCTCGGCAAGGCCGCGCTCGGTGTCAACCTGTACGACGCGACCGCCTTCGACTGGTGAGGGCCCACACGCAGCGGCGCACCGGAGCGCGCCGCCCCGAGGCGGCGGGGGCCCCGGCCCCCGCCGCGCCGGGCATCCCGCGCGCCGCCGTCCCCACCGTGACGTACGTGCTGTTCGTCGTCATGACCGGCGGCACCGTCCCCACGCCCGTCTACGCCCTCTACGCACAGCGGCTGCACCTGTCCCCGCCCGTCGTCGCCCTCGTCTTCGCCGCCTACGCGGTGGGCATCCTGGCCGCCCTGCTGCTCTTCGGCGGCCTGTCGGACAAGATCGGGCGGCGGGCCACGCTCGTCCCGGCGCTGGCCGTGGCCGCGGTGAGCAGCGTCGTCTTCATCGCCTTCCCCTCCCTTCCCGGGCTGTTCGCCGGGCGGCTGCTCTCCGGGATCTCCGTGGGGCTGACGACCGGCGCGGCCACCGCCTACCTCAGAGAGCTCCATCCCTCGCCGCCGCGCGCCGCCCTGATCGCCTCGGTCACCAACATGGCCGGGCTCGGCAGCGGGGCGCTCCTGTCGGGCGTGCTCGTCGAGTACGCACCCGCGCCGGCCGTCCTGCCGTACACCGTCCTGATCGTGCTGCTCCTCCCGGGCCTCGCCCTGTGGGCGCTGCCCGAACGGGCCGTCGCGCGCGGGGGCGGCATCCGCCCCCAGCGGATCAGCGTGCCGCCGGCCGTGCGGCGCCCCTTCGCCGCCGCGGCCGCAGCGGTCTTCGCCTCCTTCTCCCTGCTGGGCCTGCTGGCCGCGCTCGCCGGCAACTTCCTCGTGCAGGGGCTGCACAACCACAGCCACCTCGCCGTCGGCGTGGTGGCGTTCAGCGCCTTCGGCTCCGCGGGGGCCGCCCAGCTCCTCGCGGCGCGGCTCGCGCCGCGCACCGGCCTGACCGTGGGCATGACCGCCGTCCCGCTCGGGCTCGCCCTCATCCTCGCGGGCCTGTCCGCCGCCTCCCTGCCCGTCTTCCTGTGCGGCTCCCTGCTGGGCGGCGCCGGCGCGGGCACCTCCTTCAAGTCCGGCCTGGCGCTGGTGACGGCCCAGGCGTCGCCCGACCGCGTCTCGGAACTGGTATCCGGCTTCTTCGTCGCCGCGTACCTGGGCCTGACCGTGCCGGTCGTCGGCGTGGCCGTGCTGCTGGCGAACGGCACGCTCATGACGGCGGCCGGCGTCTTCGCCGCGGTGATCACGGTGCTGTGCCTGGGCAGCATCGGCGTCACCACGGCCCTCGGCAACCGCACCACGAACCGATGAGGACCCCGCCATGACCACCGCGCTCTCCCCCGTCGACCCCGACAGCTACCGCGCCCTGATGGCCTCCCACCCCGGCGGGGTGGCCGTCGTCACCACGGACGACGGCCTCACCCCGTACGGCTTCGCCTGCACCGCGTGGTGCGGCGTGTCCCTCGACCCGCCGCTGCTGCTCGTGTGCGCCTCCAACACGGGCAGCACCCTGCCGGTGCTCGCCGAGCGCGGCTGGTTCGCCGTCAACCTCCTGCACGGGGCGGGGCGCCGCGCGGCGGACGCCTTCGCCCACCGGGACGCGGGCCGCTTCTCGGCCGTGCCGTGGGAGCGGTCACCGGCCACGGGGCTGCCCCTGCTGCCGGAGGACGCGCACGTGGCGGCGGAATGCCGCGTCCACCGCATGGACCGTGCGGGCGACCACACGGTGATCATCGGCGAAATATTCCGCGCGGAGCCGTTGCCGGGGGCGGACCGGGCACCGTTGCTGTACGGCATGCGCACGTACGCGACGTGGCCGGCGGCCTAGCCGGCCCGAGTGCGGGGCCGTCGACAGCGGTCGCCGAGCATGCCGCCGGACCCTCACCATCGTGGTGCCTCACCACTGCGGCGGAAGAACTTCCCGGCACCGCCGGGGAGAGCCGGGGGAGTACCCGGGCCGGGTACTCCCCCACCGGGGAGGACAGAGGGAGTGCCGCCCAGGCACTCCCCCACCGCCGCCGCGGCGATCCACCCCCACCGCGAGGGTCCGGCGGAATGCGGTATCGCCCGCACCGGCACGTGCCCCGAACCCAGCCGGACGGCTAGTCCGCGTGGCCCAGCTGGAGGTCCCGCTCCGTGCGGCCTCCCCCCGCCACCTGGAGCACCGTGGCCACCGGTGGGTACCCCGCCGCGATGACCGTGTACTCGCCTGCCGACAGGTCGACGAAGCGGAACGCCCCGTCGGGCCCGGTCGTCGCCGTGTCGACGACGTTGCCCGCGGCGTCGAGGAGCGTGACGCGGGCGTCCTCGACGAGCCGCCCGCCGCCCGCGCGGACGACGCCCCGCAGCACCGCGCCGCCGGCGAGCTCGATGTCCTGGCGGGTCTCGCGGCAGGACTGGACGGTCACGGGGAGGGCGGCGGGCCGGAAGACGGGGGCGCTGCCGGCGAGCGTGTACTCGCCGGCGATGAGCTCGCCGATGTCGTAGCCGCCGTCGCGCCCGGTGCGGGTGGAGGCGACGACTTCGCCGTGCACGTTGGTCAGGGTGACGAGGGCGTCCCGCACTGGCGAGCCGTCGGCGGTGAGCACGGTCCCGGCGAGCCGCCCGGCGCCGCCGAGGACCACGTCGAGCTCGACGGGGCGCTCGCCGACGGTGACGGTGACGGCCTGGGGCTGGTGGCCGCCCGCGGCGGCGATGAGGACGTAGGAGCCGGTGCCGGGCGTGCTGAGCGCGTACCGCCCGTCCTCGCCGGTCGCGCCGCGCCCGACCTGCCGGCCCCCGCTGTCGATGAGGGTGAGGGCGGCGCGGGGGACGGTCGTGCCGTCGTGGTGCTGGACGACCCCGGTGACGGGGATGCCGGCGACGTAGGGGGGCTCCTCCTCCGGCGGGGCGGTCCGCGCGGAGGGGATGACGGGGGCTTCTGCGAGGTTTTGGGACACCGGCGGTTTCTCCTTCAGCAGGAAGGCGAGTAAAAGGCCCAGGACGAGGACGGGTACGAGGTACAGGAAGGTCCGCGGCAGGGCGTGCGCGTACGCCCGTGCGTAGCCGCTGTGGAGCTCGGGGGGCAGGGCGCGCAGCAGCCGCGGGGTGAGGGGGCTGACGGCCCCGCCGTCGGAGAGGCGGCGGGCGAAGAGGCTGCCGAGGGCGCCCGCGCCGGCCGCGCCGCCGAGTTGCCGGAAGTACGTGGCGGCGCCGCCGGCGGCGGCCCGGTCCGCGGTGGGGACGGAGCGCTGCGCGGCCCGGACGGCGGCCGGCAGGGCGAGGCCGGCGCCGGTGCCGAGGAGCGCCGTCCAGAGGGTGTATTCGGGCCAGGTGGTGGCGGTGCCGAGGCGGGAGAGCAGGTACGCCCCGGCGGCGGCCGCGGCGCAGCCGGCGGCGGCGAAGAGCCGGCAGCGGCCGGTGCGGCGGGCGAGCTGTCCGCTGATGAGGGAGCCGAGGACGGCGCCGGCCGTCAGGGGCAGCACGAGCAGCCCCGAACGGACGGCGCCCGCGCCGTCGGCCATCTGCAGGAAGGTGGGCAGATAGCCGACGGCGCCGAAGAGGGCGGCTCCGGTGGCGGCGCCGAGGAGGGCGCAGGCGGTGAAGACGGGGTGCCGGAACAGCCGGGGCGGGAGGAGGGGTTCGGCCGCGAGGTTCTCCGCGACGGCGAGGAGCAGCGCGGTGCCGAGCGCGGCCGCGGCGAGCCCGAGGGTGACGCGGGAGTGCCAGGGGTGGGCGGCTCCGGCCCGGGTGGCCAGCAGGACGAGGCAGGCCGAGAAGGCCGCGAGCAGGAGCGCGCCGAAGGCGTCGAAGCGGGCGCGGTACGCCGCGGTCCCGGGCAGCCGCAGCCCGAAGGCGGCGGCGACGAGGGCGAGCGCGCCGAGGGGGACGTTGAGGTCGAAGCACCAGCGCCAGGAGGCGTGGTCGGTGAGGAGGCCGCCGAGCGGGGGCCCGGCGACGGTGCCGAGGCCGAACACGGCTGCGGCCGCGCCGAGATGGCGGGCGCGCTCGCGGGCGGGCATCAGGTCGGCGATGATCGCGTGGACGCCGGCCAGCACTCCGCCGCCGCCGATCCCCTGCAGGACGCGGAAGGCGACGAGCTGGTCCATGGTGTGCGCGCGGGCCGCGAGGGCGGAGGCGGCGGCGAGGAGGACGAGGGCGAAGGCGAACACGCCCTTGCGGCCGGTGGACTCGCCCAGCCTGCCGCACACGGGCAGGGCGGCGGCGGAGCCGAGCAGGTAGGCCGTGATCACCCAGGGCATGCGGCCGAGGCCGTGGAGTTCGCCGGCGATGGTGGGCAGGGCGGTGACGACGACGGTCTGGTCGAGCGCGGCGAGGAGCAGCGCGATCAGCAGGCCGGCGAGGACGACGCGCAACCTCCCCCGGCCGACGGGGGGTTCGGGGGGCGCCTCGAAGACGGGGACGGCGTCGGGTGCGGGCAGGGCGGGCGCCGGCCCGTCGCTCTGTACCAAAGTGGTCCCGCCCACGTACCGCTCCCCTCGTAGCGCCTGCTATCGCCGCCCTTTTCTCGCATTTCGCGACAACGGCGGGCAACCGAGGGGATTGACCCGAGAGGCCATCCGTGGGGCTTTTGCGCCGGTCGGAGGCATACGACGGTCCGGTGCGGCACTGGGGAAACCACCCGAAACGGTGAAGCCCGGACCGCGGCCGGTCCGGGCTTCCACCGATGGTGGCGCGGCTGCGCGCGGGCTACTTCTCGACCTCCGCGGCCAGCTTGGCGAGCACCGCGTCGTAGATCCGGCCGAGGCCCTTGGGGGCGAAGGTGCGCTCGAAGAAGCCGCCGATGCCGCCGGCGCCGTTCCACACGGTGCTGACGACGGCCTTGGCCTTGCCCTCCCCGGCCGGGGTGACGGTCCAGGTGGTCACCATGGAGGAGTTGCGGTCCTTCTCGACCAGCTGGCCGGTGGTCGGCTCGGAGACCTCCAGCAGGCAGTCGCGGACGCGCTTGCTGGTGGCCTGGAGCTTCCAGTGCACCAGGGTGCCCTCACCGTCCCCGCCCTCGCGCACCTCGTACTCGCTGAAGTGCTCAGGCAGCAGCTTGGCCCGGGTGCCGGTGTAGTCCGCCAGCGCGTCGAACACCTCCTCGGGGTCCGCCGCGATGATCCGCTCCGTGGTGGCCTCGACCTGGCCCATGGCTTGTCCTCCGGACGTCGTACCGAACTGCTACATGCTTCGCCGCACAGCCAACCACCAACGCCACACCCGCCCAAATCCGGATCCCCTCACCCGGCGCGAACGCCTGTTCTCGCCTCGAACGCCCGGCAATCCTCGCCCGAGCGGCGGCTGGACGCCGTCCGGCGGCCCGCCGGTCACGTGAGCCGCGCCAGGGCCTCGTGGGCCGCGGCCTGCAGGCGGTCGTGCGCGCGGGCCGCGACCAGGGCGTCCTCCGCGCGCCGGTCCCCCAGGGCGCCCAGGCCCTCCACGCAGGCGCGGGCGATCGGCCAGCAGTGGTCGCGTGCCGCCAGCAGCCGTTCGAGCGTGGCGAGCAGGGCGGGGACGGACTCGGGGGCGCGGAGCTCGGTCAGCAGGCGGACGGGGTGGAGGGCGTAGGCGGTGCGCAGCGGGTTGGTGGCGAGGGCCGCGGCCGCGCGGGCGGTGCGGGGGTCGCCGAGGCGGGCGAGGACGAAGGCGGCGGTGGCGCAGCGCACCGGTTCGCGGTAGTTCAGGAGCAGTATGAGCGTCTCGAAGGCCCGCCGGTCGCCCTCCGCCCCCAGGACGAAGGCGGCGATCTCACGGGCCCACAGCGGCTGTTCGGGGGCGACCAGGATCCCGGCGAGCTCGTCCCGGCGAGCGCGCCGGGCGGGCGGGCCGCCGTCGCGGGAGCGGACGAGCGCGAGCAGCCGCTCGAAGCCGGCGAACTCGGCGGACGTGACCAGCTCGGCCCGCACCCGCTTGACCAGCGCACGGAATTCCTCTTCTGCCCTCTCGGCTCCTGTCACTGCCCGCTTCCCCTCCCCTGAGTGGCCTGTGCCACATGTTAGGTCGCCCGCCCAGACCCTGGCGCTCTTGGTTACCCGTGAGTTAATCTCCCGGCAAGAGCGGCACCCCCGCTCGGGCGGCCTGGTGACGCAGCCGCCCGCTCGCTTCGACGTCGGTTCGTCGGTTCGGCCCGTCGAGTACGGCACGGCCCCGGGACAGGGCCTTGCCGGTCGTACAACTCCCTTTCCGCGGTCGCCCCTTACCCGTACCCGGAAACGCATCCGACCGACGCATCCCCGCGCGACCCCGCGCGCACGGGGACCTCCCTCTGGAGTCTCGCGATGGACCGTACGTCCACCCCTGAGCCGACCTCCCTCCCGTCCCCCGCCCCCTTGCGGGCCGTCGCCGTCGTGGGCCTCGGCACCATGGGCGCCGGCATCGCCGAAGTCCTGGTCCGGGCCGGCCGCGACGTCGTGGGCATCGACGTCTCGGAGGCCGCGGCCGCGCACGCCGTCCGCGCGCTGGAGACCGCCACCGCCCGCGCGGTGCGCCGCGAACGCATCACCGAGGACGAGCGGCGGGCCGCGCTGGCCCGCTTCCGCACGGCCACGGATCTGCGGGCGGCGGCCGGCGCCGACCTGGTGATCGAGGTCGTGCCCGAGGACTACGCCCTCAAGCACGAGGTGTTCACCGCGCTGGACGCGATCGTGCGCCCCGGCACGATCCTGGCGACGGGCACCAACGCGCTGTCCGTGACGCGGCTGGCCGCGGACTCGGCCCGCCCCGAGCGCGTCCTCGGGCTGCACTTCTTCAACCCCGCGCCGGCGATGAAGCTGGTGGAGGTCGTCTCGTCGGTGCTGACCGCGCCCGCCGCCGTCTCGGCCGTCACCGCGCTCGCCCGCGAGCTCGGCAAGGAGCCCGTCGCGGTCGGCGACCGGCCCGGCTTCGTCGCCGACGGCCTGCTGTTCGGCTATCTGAACCAGGCGGCCGCGATGTACGAGTCGCGCTACGCGACCCGCGAGGACATCGACGCGGCGATGCGGCTGGGCTGCGGACTGCCGATGGGCCCGCTCGCCCTGCTGGACCTGATCGGCATCGACACCGCGCGCACGGTCCTGGAGGCCATGTACGCGGCCTCCCACGACCGGCTGCACGCGCCCGCCCCCGTCCTCGGCCAGCTCGCGGAGGCGGGCCTGACCGGCCGCAAGGCGGGCCGCGGCTTCTACACCTACGACGGGCCGGACTCGGCCGTGGTCGTGCCGGACACGGAGACCCCGGGCAGAGGCGGGGACGGGGCCGCGGCCGGGCCGCGCGAGGTGCGCGCGGTCGGCGTGGCCGGGTCGGGCACGATGGCGAGCGGCATCGCCGAGGTCTTCGCCAAGGCCGGCCACCGCGTGGTGCTCGCGGCGCGCACGCAGGAGAAGGCCGAGGCCGCCAAGGAGCGGGTGGCCGGATCGCTCGCGCGCTCGGTGGCCAAGGGCCGCCTGACGGCCGCCGAGCGGGAGGCCGCCCTGGCGGCGATCGAGCCGGCGGGCTCGCTGGACGCGTTCGCCGGCGTCGACCTCGCCGTCGAGGCGGTCGCGGAGGACCTGGCCGTCAAGCAGCAGCTGTTCGGCACGCTCGACAAGGTCTGCAGGCCGGGCGCGGTGCTGGCCACGACCACGTCCTCGCTGCCCGTCGTCGCCCTGGCCCGCGCGACCTCGCGCCCGCAGGACGTCATCGGGATGCACTTCTTCAACCCGGCGCCGGCGATGAAGCTCGTGGAGGTCGTCCGCACGGTCCTCACCGCGGACGACGTGCACGCCACCGTCCGCGCGGTCTGCGCGAAGGTGCGCAAGCACCCCGTGGACTGCGGCGACCGGGCCGGGTTCATCGTGAACGCCCTGCTGTTCCCGTACCTGAACAACGCGGTGAAGATGGTGCAGGAGCACTACGCGACCCCGGACGACATCGACGCGGCGATGAAGCTCGGCGGCGGCTATCCGATGGGCCCGTTCGAACTGCTCGACGTCGTGGGGCTGGACGTGTCCCTGGCCATCGAGAAGGTCCTGCACCGCGAGTTCCGCGACCCGGGCCTCGCTCCCGCGCCCCTGCTGGAGCACCTCGTGGCGGCGGGCTGCCTGGGCCGCAAGACGGGCCGCGGCTTCCGCGAGTATGCGAAGGCCTGACAGGACGGCGCGCGAGCGCGACGCGGGCTGGGGCGGACTGCTCGAACCGGGGGACGGTCCGTCCCGGCACGCCCGCGCGGACGCGTGTTACGTTCCCCACATGCCCCAGCCCGCCAAGGCCGTCCGCGCTTCGCGCACGGCCGACGAAACACCCCGTGAGACCCGAGATCCGCACCCCGGCCCCGAGACCGCCGGCAGCCGCCGGGCCGCCGCCCAGCGCCTGACCATGCGCCGCAAACTCGCCACCGCCGCGATGGAGTTGTTCGCGACCAAGGGCTACGAGGCGACGACCGTCGACGAGATCGCGGCCGCGGCCGGCGTCGCCCGCCGCACCTTCTTCCGCCACTTCCGCTCCAAGGAAGAGGCCATCTTCCCCGACCACGACGACACGCTCGTGCGGGCCGCCGGGGTGCTGGACGCGGCCCCGCCGCACGAGAACCCCCTCGACACCGTCTGCCGGGGCATCAAGGAGGTCATGCGGATGTACGCGGCCTCCCCGGCCGTGTCCGTCGAGCGCTACCGCCTGACCCGCGAGGTGCCGGCCCTGCGCGAGCGCGAGATCGCCTCCGTCGCCCGCTACGAGCGGCTGTTCACCCGCTACCTCCTCGGCCACTTCGACGAGGGCGCGCACCACGTGGGCGACGACGACCCGCTGCTCGCCGAGGTCGCCGCGTCGGCAGTCGTCACCGCGCACAACCACGTCCTGCGGCGCTGGCTGCGCGGCGGCGGGCAGGGCGATGTGGAGACCCAGCTCGACCATGCGTTCGCGATCGTGCGGGAGACCTTCGGCACGGGCATCGGGGCCGGGCGCGACCGCCAGGAGGAGGCCCCGGGCGCGACCGCGCGGGCCGAGGGCGAGGTGCTGGTCACGGTGGCCCGGACGGACGCGCCGCTGGACGAGGTCATGCGAGCGATCGAGAAGGCGCTCAAGAAGAAGTAGGACATCTCCCGATATTTACCAATGAAGGCCGCCCCCAAGGGGCGGCCTTCATTGCTCATGCGTGCCCTCCGGGTGACATCTGAGAGAAATTGTTGGCACCGAGTGTCTTGTCGTGTGGCACGGCGTGCCATACGTTGTCGGTGTCCGGGCGGCCGGCGCGCAGACACAACCGTCGTGCGCCGGCTGTCCCCACAAGCATCTTGTGCGCCCGGACGCCTGCGTCACAGGCATTCCCACCGCGCCCACCGGCGCCGGGTCGAAGTTGCACCGAGCACCGCCCCGCACCACCGCCGAACCGACGGCACCGCCTCAGCACCACCCCCGACGTTCCTTCAAGCCGTTCTCCCAACGTGCTTCGCCGGAGGCAATACCGTGAACCAGATACTCGACGCCATCCTCGCGCCGGACAGCAAGCCCGAGGACTTCGCGGCCCTGACCGTCCCCGACTCCTACCGCGCGGTGACCGTGCACAAGGACGAGGCGGACATGTTCGAGGGCCTCGCCACCCGGGAGAAGGACCCGCGCAAGTCGCTGCACGTCGAGGAGGTGCCGGTGCCCGAACTCGGGCCCGGCGAGGCGCTCGTGGCCGTCATGGCCAGCTCGGTGAACTACAACTCCGTCTGGACCTCGATCTTCGAGCCGCTGCCCACCTTCGGCTTCCTGGAGCGCTACGGCAAGCTCTCCCCGCTCGCCAAGCGGCACGACCTGCCGTACCACGTCATCGGCTCCGACCTCGCGGGCGTGGTCCTGCGCACCGGCCCCGGCGTCAATGCCTGGAAGCCCGGCGACGAGGTCGTCGCCCACTGCCTGTCCGTGGAGCTGGAGTCCGCCGACGGCCACGACGACACGATGCTCGACCCCGAGCAGCGCATCTGGGGCTTCGAGACGAACTTCGGCGGCCTCGCCGAGATCGCGCTGGTGAAGTCCAACCAGCTCATGCCCAAGCCGCGCCACCTCAGCTGGGAGGAGGCGGCGGCCCCCGGCCTGGTCAACTCCACCGCCTACCGCCAGCTCGTCTCCCGCAACGGCGCCGGCATGAAGCAGGGCGACAACGTCCTGATCTGGGGCGCGAGCGGCGGACTCGGCTCGTACGCAACCCAGTTCGCGCTCGCCGGCGGCGCCAACCCGATCTGCGTGGTGTCCAGCGACAAGAAGGCGGAGATCTGCCGGCGGATGGGCGCCGAGGCGATCATCGACCGCTCGGCCGAGGGCTACAAGTTCTGGAAGGACGAGCACGAGCAGGACCCGCGCGAGTGGAAGCGCCTGGGCAAGCGCATCCGCGAGCTGACCGGCGGCGAGGACGTCGACATCGTCTTCGAGCACCCGGGCCGCGAGACCTTCGGCGCGTCGGTGTACGTCACGCGCAAGGGCGGCACGATCGTCACCTGCGCCTCGACCTCGGGCTACAAGCACGAGTACGACAACCGCTACCTGTGGATGTCGCTGAAGCGCATCGTGGGCTCGCACTTCGCCAACTACCGCGAGGCGTGGGAGGCAAGGTCGGCGTGCTGGCGCTGGCCCCCGAGGAGGGCATGGGGGTCCGCGACGAGGAGATGCGGGCACGGCACATCGACGCCATCAACCGCTTCCGGAACGTGTGAGAGCGCAGGAATGACTGAGCGTCAAACCGCGTCTGAGCCGAAGGGCGCGCCGGTGCCGAAAGAGACGAAGACAAGGGAGCGCAGCGACCGCGGGCTGAGGAACGTCGGCACCGGATCCGAGCGCCCGGAGGCGAAGACGCGCAAGGAGAGGGACCGGCCCTGGCTGATGCGGACCTACGCCGGGCACTCCACGGCCGAGGCGTCCAACGAGCTCTACCGGCGCAACCTCGCCAAGGGCCAGACCGGTCTCTCGGTCGCCTTCGACCTGCCGACGCAGACCGGCTACGACTCCGACCACGTCCTCGCCCGCGGCGAGGTCGGCCGGGTCGGTGTGCCGGTCGCGCACCTCGGCGACATGCGGCGGCTGTTCCAGGACATCCCGCTGGAGCAGATGAACACCTCCATGACCATCAACGCCACCGCCATGTGGCTGCTGGCCATGTACCAGGTGGTCGCGGAGGAGCAGGGCGCCGACGTCACCAGGCTGCAGGGGACGACGCAGAACGACATCGTCAAGGAGTACCTCTCGCGCGGGACGCACGTCTTCCCGCCGGGGCCGTCGCTGCGGCTGACCACCGACATGATCACGTACACGGTGGCGCACATCCCCAAGTGGAACCCGATCAACATCTGCAGCTATCACCTGCAGGAGGCGGGGGCCACGCCGGTCCAGGAGATCGCGTACGCGATGTCCACCGCCATCGCGGTGCTGGACGCGGTGCGGGACTCCGGCCAGGTGCCGGAGGAGAAGTTCGGCGACGTCGTCGCCCGGATCTCCTTCTTCGTCAACGCCGGAGTCCGGTTCATCGAGGAGATGTGCAAGATGCGGGCCTTCGGCCGCATCTGGGACCGCATCACCCGCGAGCGCTACGGCATCGAGAACCCCAAGCAGCGCCGCTTCCGCTACGGCGTCCAGGTCAACTCCCTCGGTCTGACCGAGGCGCAGCCGGAGAACAACGTCCAGCGCATCGTCCTGGAGATGCTGGCCGTGACGCTCTCCAAGGACGCCCGCGCCCGCGCCGTGCAACTGCCGGCCTGGAACGAGGCGCTGGGCCTGCCCCGGCCCTGGGACCAGCAGTGGAGCCTGCGGATCCAGCAGGTCCTCGCGCACGAGAGCGACCTGCTGGAGTACGACGACATCTTCGCGGGCTCGCACGTCGTCGAGGCAAAGGTGGGCGCCCTCGTCGAGGAGTGCCTGGCGGAGATCGAGCGGATCCGGAAGATGGGCGGCGCGATGGCGGCCGTCGAGTCCGGCTACCTGAAGTCGCAGCTGGTCTCCTCGCACGCCGAGCGCCGCGCCCGGATCGAGGCCGGCGAGGAGAAGATCGTCGGCGTCAACTGCTACGAGTCGACCGAGCCCAACCCGCTCACCGCCGATCTCGACACCGCGATCATGACCGTGGACCCGGCCAACGAGGCCCGCGTCGTCGCCTCCCTGCACGCCTGGCGCGACGACCGCGACGAGGCCCGCGCCCAGGAGTCGCTGTCCGCGCTGAAGAAGGCGGCGGCGGGCTCGGACAACCTGATGGCGGCCACGCTGGAGTGCGTCCGCGCCGGCGTCACGACCGGCGAGTGGTCGTGGGCCCTGCGCGACGTCTTCGGGGAGTTCCGCGCCCCCACGGGCGTGAGCAGCGCCCCCGTCGCGGTCGCCGCGGAGGCCGGCACCCCGATGGCCGCCGTCCGCGCCAAGGCGGCCCGCACGGCCGAGGAGCTGGGCGGCGGCCAACTGCGCCTGCTCGTCGGCAAGCCCGGCCTGGACGGCCACTCCAACGGCGCCGAGCAGATCGCCGTCCGCGCGCGCGACGCCGGCTTCGAAGTGGTCTACCAGGGCATCCGGCTCACCCCGGAGCAGATCGTCTCGGCGGCCGTCGCCGAGGACGTGCACTGCGTCGGCCTGTCGATCCTCTCCGGGTCGCACGCCGAACTCGTCCCCGACGTCCTGGCACGCATGCGCGCCGAGGGGGCCGGCGACGTCCCCGTCATCGTCGGGGGCATCATCCCGTCCGCGGACGCCACCGCACTGCGGGCGGCCGGCGTCGCCGCGGTGTTCACTCCAAAAGATTTCGGCATCACGGAGATCATCGGACGTATCGTCGACGAGATCCGGAAAGCGAACCACCTCGACCCGCTGGAGGTCCCCGCATGATCACGCCCGCACCCCAGAAGCCGCTGCGCCCGCGCCGCTCGTGCCTCGCGGTCCCCGGCAGCAACCCGCGCTTCCTGGAGAAGGCCCAGGGCCTCCCCGCCGACATGGTCTTCCTCGACCTGGAGGACGCCTGCGCCCCGCTGGCCAAGGAGGGCGCCCGCCACCTGGTCGTGGACGCGCTCAACAACGGCGACTGGACCGGCAAGACCACTGCCGTCCGCGTCAACGACTGGACGACGCACTGGACGTACCGCGACGTCGTCACGGTCGTGGAGGGCGCCGGCCCCAACCTCGACTGCATCATGCTGCCGAAGGTCCAGGACGCCCAGCAGGTCGTCGCCCTCGACCTGCTGCTCACCCAGATCGAGAAGACCATGGGCTTCGAGGTGGGCCGCATCGGCATCGAGGCGCAGATCGAGAACGCCAAGGGCCTGGTCAACGTGGACGAGATCGCCGCCGCGTCGCCGCGCGTCGAGACGCTCATCTTCGGCCCGGCCGACTTCATGGCCTCCATCAACATGAGGTCCCTGGTCGTCGGCGAGCAGCCGCCCGGCTACCCGGCGGACGCCTACCACTACATCCTGATGCGCATCCTGATGGCGGCCCGTGCCCACGACCTGCAGGCCATCGACGGCCCGTACCTGCAGATCAAGAACGTGGACGGCTACAAGGAGATCGCGCGGCGCTCGGCGGCGCTGGGCTTCGACGGCAAGTGGGTGCTGCACCCCGGCCAGGTGGACGCGGCCAACGAGGTCTTCTCGCCCTCGCAGGAGGAGTACGACCACGCCGAGCTGATCCTCGACGCGTACGACTGGTGCACGTCGGAGGAGGGCGGCAAGAAGGGCTCGGCGATGCTCGGCGACGAGATGATCGACGAGGCCAGCCGGAAGATGGCCCTGGTCATCGCGGGCAAGGGCCGGGCGGCGGGGCTGACCCGTACGTCGAAGTTCGAGATCCCGGAGGCCTGAGCACCGTGCAGTTCGGCCGGACTTACGAAGAGTTCACTGTGGGCGACGTGTACAAGCACTGGCCCGGCAAGACCGTCACCGAGTACGACGACCACTTGTTCTGTCTGCTGACCATGAACCACCACCCGCTGCACATGGACAGCAATTACGCGGAGAAGACGACCGATTTCGGCAAGAACGTCGTGGTCGGGAACTACGTCTACTCGCTCCTGCTGGGCATGTCCGTCCCCGACGTCTCGGGCAAGGCCATCGCCAACCTGGAGGTCGAGTCGCTGAAGCACGTCGCGCCGACCTTCCACGGCGACACGATCTACGGCGAGACGCGCGTGCTGGACAAGACGCCGTCGAAGTCGAAGAGCGACCGCGGGATCGTGCACGTCGAGACCATCGGCTACAAGCAGGACGGCACCGTGGTCTGCACCTTCCGGCGGAAGGTGATGGTGCCCACCGCCACGTACATCAAGGAGCGCGGCGGGGAGCAGCCCGGCCGCCCCGAGCCGATCATCCGGGAGAAGTGAGATGGGCCGCCTGGCACAGACCGACGGGCTGACGGACGTCCAGCAGGAGATCCTCTCGACGGTCCGCGGCTTCGTCGACAAGGAGATCATCCCGGTCGCCACGGATCTGGAGCACCGGGACGAGTACCCCGCGCAGATAGTCGAGGGCCTCAAGGACCTCGGGGTGTTCGGCCTGATGATCCCGGAGGAGTACGGCGGGCTGGGTGAGTCGCTTCTCACATACGCGCTGTGCGTGGAGGAGATCGCCCGGGGCTGGATGAGCGTGTCGGGGATCATCAACACGCACTTCATCGTGGCGTACATGCTCAAGCAGCACGGCACCCAGGAACAGAAGGACTATTTCCTGCCAAAGATGGCGGCGGGGGAGATCCGGGGCGCGTTCTCGATGTCGGAGCCGGGCCTGGGCTCGGATGTGTCCGCTATCACATCGAAGGGCGTGCGGGACGGCGACACGTACGTCCTGAACGGCCAGAAGATGTGGCTGACGAACGGGGGCACCTCGACGCTGGTGGCGGTGCTCTGCCGGACGGACGAGGGGCATCCCGAGGGGACCGCTCCGCACAAGTCGATGACGACCTTCCTGATCGAGAAGGAGCCGGGGTTCGGCGAGGTCAAGCCGGGGCTGACCATCCCCGGAAAGATCGACAAAATGGGTTACAAGGGCGTCGACACCACCGAGCTGATCATGGACGGGCTGCGGGTGCCGGCCGACCGCGTGCTCGGCGGGGTCACGGGCCGGGGCTTCTATCAGATGATGGACGGCGTCGAGGTCGGCCGGGTCAATGTCGCGGCGCGTGGCTGCGGAGTCGCACAGCGTGCGTTCGAGCTGGGGGTGGCCTACGCACAACAGCGGCAAACTTTCGGAAAACCCATCGCCCAGCACCAGGCAATCCAGTTCAAACTTGCCGAAATGGGGACAAAGGTCGAAGCCGCGCATGCGATGATGGTGAATGCGGCCCGGAAGAAGGACTCGGGCCGGCGCAACGATCTCGAGGCCGGAATGGCCAAGTACCTGGCCTCCGAGTACTGCAAGGAGGTGGTCGAGGACGCGTTCCGCATCCATGGCGGATACGGGTTCTCGAAGGAATACGAGATCGAGCGTCTCTACCGAGAGGCTCCCATGCTGCTCATCGGTGAGGGAACGGCAGAGATCCAGAAAATGATCATCGGTCGCCGGCTACTCGAGGAGTACCGGATCCAGGGATAAATGTTCCGGTTGGGGGTGGTTTGGTCGAGAAGAAGATCACACCCTGTCATCGGACTTCGGCCACGGACTGGCCCTGGCGCTTAGCCAGTTGCCGGTCGCAACCGATAGCATCCCCCGAAAGCCGCCGTCCCCCAATCGTTTCGCGGCACCCTCCGCTACGAAGGTCACCCATGCCCCACAGCTCTTCCTCTGCACACCGCGACAGCCTCGCCGGCGTTCGCCTCGCGCGCGGAGCATCGCCGTGGCTCCTCCCGACCGTCGCCACGGCGGCGGTAAGCCTGTCCCGCGCCCGGCGCTCCGGGCGCTGGGCCGCGCTGGCCGTGCCCGCCACCGCGCTCGCGGCGGGCATGCTGTGGTTCTTCCGCGACCCCGAGCGCGAGATCGCTCCGGGCCGGGTCATCTCCCCGGCCGACGGCGTGGTGCAGAGCATCATGCCGTGGAAGGACGGGCGCACCCGGGTCGCGATCTTCATGAGCCCGCTGAACGTCCACGTCAACCGGGCGCCGCTGGCCGGCACCGTGACGTCCGTCGAGCACATCCCCGGCGGGTTCGTTCCGGCGTTCAACAAGGAGAGCGAGAACAACGAGCGCGTCGTCTGGCACTTCGACACCGAGCTCGGCGACATCGAGATGGTGCAGATCGCCGGCGCCGTCGCCCGTCGCATCGTGCCCTACCTCACCGCGGACACCAAGGTGGAGCAGGGTGAGCGGATCGGCCTGATCCGCTTCGGCTCGCGCGTCGACATCTACCTCCCCGAGGGCGTCGAGATCGCGGTCGAGGTCGGGCAGAAGACCACGGCGGGGGTGACACGCCTTGACCGTGATTGATCAAGAGGCATCGTGGGTGCCCGAGGCGGACGAGGCCGAGGACGCGGAGACCATGCCGCTGTCCACCCGGCTCTCAATAGCGGACACGCTCACGCTCGGTAACGCGATCTGCGGGTTCATGGCGGTGTACTTCACCACCACCGGCGTCCTCATCCCCCACCTCACGGGGAACGAGGACGGCGGCATGGCCCGCCACAGCGCGGCCACCGCGGTCATACTGATGCTCCTCGCATCGGTCTTCGACCTCTTCGACGGGCTCGTGGCGCGCAAGCTGCGCAGCTCGGCGATGGGCGCGGAGCTGGACAACCTCTCCGACCTGATCAGCTTCGGGCTCGCCCCGGCGTACTTCGTGGTCGTGTGGGGCATGGTCGCCGACGACGCCCACCAGCGGGTGTCGGCCGTGGCCGCGGTCGTGGTGCTGCTGGCGGTCGTCCTCAGACTGGCGCGCTTCTCGTGCGTCCAGCTGCGGGACGGCATCTTCCAGGGCATGCCGAGTCCCTTCGGCGCGCTCACGGTCGTCTCGATCGTGCTCCTGGAGCTGCCCTTCGTCCCGACGCTGCTGGCGATCGTGGGCGTGGCGTGGCTCATGGTGAGCCGGGTCGAGTACCCCAAGCCGCGGGGGCGCCTCGCGGTGGCGATGCTCAGCTGGATCGTGCTCAGCATGGGCCTGCTGGCGGCCTGGGCGTTCGACGCGCCCGGCGGCGAGCTCCTGCTCCAGACGGGCTGTGCGCTCCAGGTGGTCCTGGGCGCGGTGATCCCCCTGTTCGCCACGGCGCGCCGGGTGAACACGTTCCGCGACAACCGCCGCGAGGCGAGGGCGACGCAGCTTCCGTAGCGGCGGCGTCGCGGGTGACCACGGACGGGGTGGTCCCGGAACCTTCGGGTTCGGGGACCACTCCGTTCGGCGTTTCCACGGCGGTGTGCGGGTGTGCGGTGTGCCCTCGGGGCGGGGGCTCGGCGGGGGCCCTCGGCCGAGGTGCGGCGGGCACCGCCGGTCCGCGCCGCGGGGGCTTCTCGCCGTTGCGGCGGGAGTTTTCTGCCTGCGGCAGAGGGCATGGGCGTTGCGCTGATCGAGAGACCCTGCCCTCTCCCATCCGCCGCCGCGGCGCGCAACCCTCACCGGAGGCGAAGCGGGCGGCGGTACCCGACGAGCCGGGGCCTTCGCCCAGGGCCGAGTCCGGCCGAAAGACAGCGCCCGCGCCGAAGCCGTTGCGCTGATCGAGAAGCCCCGCCTCTCCCATCCGCCGCCGCGGCGCGCAACCCTCACCGGAGGTGTCCGGCGGTGCCCGACGAGCCGAGGGCCTCGCCCAGGTCCGAATCCGGCCGGGAGACAGCGGCCGCGCCGAAGCCGTGGCGACGGTCGAGAGGGCCTGCTCTCTCACCCCGCCGCCGCGGCGAACAACCCCACCGGAGGTGCCCGGCGGTGCCGGGCTACCGGACGTGGTCCTCCGCAATCCGTTCTGCGAGACGTTCCAGCAGGGGCCCCGCAAGGGCCATGCAACGGGACGGGTCCGGCTCCAGGGACGTCAGGGCGTACGCGCGCTCAATGCCCGCCGCGGACAGCTCCTCTACGGACAGGGCCAGCCGGCCGCAGACGGCCACGACCGGGACACCCCGCGCACGGGCCGCCGCGGCCACCCCGGCCGGCGCCTTGCCCCGCAGGGTCTGCGCGTCGAGGGAGCCCTCGCCCGTAATCACGAGGTCCGTACCGGCGAGGGCGTCGGCGAAGCCGAGGACGTCGAGCATGACCTCGATGCCGAGCCGGAAGACCGCGCCGAGCCCGGCGAGGGCCCCGTAGCCGAGCCCGCCCGCGGCACCCGCCCCGGCCGAGCCCGCGAGCGCGCCACCATCGAGCACGGCGGCGTAGTGCGCGAGCGCGGCATCCAGCAGGGCCACGTCGTCCGCGGAGGCGCCCTTCTGGGGGCCGTAGGCGGCCGCAGCCCCGGCGGGCCCGGTCAGCGGGCTGTCGACGTCGCTGGCGAGGACGAGGGAGACGGTGCGCAGCCGGGGGTCGAGCCCCGAGAGGTCGGCCGTGGCGAGCCCGGCGAGGGCCGCTCCCCCGGGCCGGACCGGCGCACCGGACGCGTCGAGGAGCCGAGCGCCGAGCGCACTGAGCATCCCGGCCCCGCCGTCCGTCGTGGCGCTGCCCCCGATGCCGAGGATCAGCGAGCGCGCGCCCGCGTCGAGCGCGGCCCGTACGAGCTCACCGGTCCCGTACGTGGTGGCCGTGAGCGGCGCGGGCACCCCGCCCGGCAGCCGCCGCAGCCCGGACGCCTCCGCCATCTCCACGACCGCGGTGCCGCCGCGCAGCGCGTACGCGGCGGTGACGTGCGCCCCCACCGGCCCGGTCACCCGCACCTCGCGGCGTTCGAAGCCGGCGGCGACCGCGGCGTCGACCGTGCCGTCCCCGCCGTCCGCGACGGGCAGCGCGGCGATGTCGAGGGGCCTGCCGGCGGCGTCCGCGGCCCGCCGCAGCCCGGCGGCGACGTGCCGGGCGACCTCGGCGGCCGTCAGGGAGCCCTTGAACTTGTCCGCGGCGATGAGCACCCGTACCGCGTCCGCCATTGCCCCACCCCACCCCTCGCGTCGAAGCGCTTCGAGCCCGGCCGTGCCGCCTGGACCCTACCGGGGCGGATCGGCCGTTGCCCATGCCCGCGCGCGGCGTGCCAGTCCGCCCAATTCCGTACTCTTCCGGCCATAGTGGGGCGTCATGAGCACCCATGCGCACGATCCGTCCGACCCGCACGCCCCCGCCGCACCGGGCGGCCGTGAGGAGCCCCCGGACGCGGCCCTGGTCGCGATCGGCGGCGCGGCGGTGCTCGCGGTCGTCGCGTGGGCGGCGCTGGGCAAGCACTCCTTCGACCGGCTGACGAAGTCGGCACTGAACTGGGTGCTGTCCAACTTCGCCTGGCTGTTCGTGATCGCCGCGGACGTCTTCCTGGCCCTGTGCGTGGTGATCGCCGTGAGCCGCTTCGGCCGGATCCGGCTCGGCCGGGACGACGACCAGCCGGAGTTCAGCAACCTCGCGTGGATCGCGATGATGTTCAGCGCGGGCATGGGCATCGGCCTGATGTTCTACGGCGTCGGCGAGCCGCTCCTGCACTTCGTCTCCCCGCCGCCCGGCAGCGGCGTCACCGCGAACACGCCGGCCGCGGCCCGTACCGCGCTGGAGTACTCGTTCTTCCACTGGACCCTGCACCCGTGGGCGATCTACGGCATGGCGGGGCTCGCCCTCGCCTACGCGGGCTTCCGCAAGGGCCGCGGCAACCGGCTGAGCTCGGCGTTCGTCCCGCTGCTCGGCGAGGAGCGGGCGGCCGGCTGGCCGGGCCGGGTCATCGACCTGCTCGCGGTCTTCGCCACCGTGTTCGGCACGGCGACGAGCCTCGGCCTGGGCGCCCTGCAGGTGTCGAAGGGCCTCAACATCACGACCGGGGTGAAGGACACCACGGGCCTGGAGCTGATCATCATCGGCGGGCTGTCGGCCGCGTTCGTGCTGTCGGCGTTCTCCGGGCTGCACAAGGGCGTGAAGTGGCTCAGCACGCTCAATATCGTGCTCGCCGCCTGCCTCATGCTCTTCGTCTTCCTCCTCGGCCCCACCGTCTTCGTCCTCAACACCATCCCCGCGGCCGCCGGCAGCTACCTGCACGACCTGGTGACCCTCGCGACGCGTACGGGCGCGTTCACCGACTCCCAGTGGCTCGGCGCCTGGACGATCTTCTACTGGGCGTGGTGGCTGTCCTGGGCCCCCTTCGTGGGCACGTTCATCGCCCGCATCTCGCGCGGCCGGACGATCCGCGAGTTCCTCATCGGCGTCCTGCTGGTGCCCAGCGGTGCCACGGTCGTGTGGTTCTGCGTGATGGGCGGCAGCGCCCTGCGGCTGGACATGACGGGCGCGGCCGACATGGCCGGGACCGTCAAGGACGGCGCGGAGGCGTCCCTGTTCGCCCTCCTGGACACGCTGCCGCTGGAGACGCTCACCTCGTGGATCGCGATGGCGCTGGTCATGACGTACTTCATCACCAGCGCGGACTCCGCGTCCCTCGTGATGGGCTCGCTCTCCAGCCGCGGCGCGCTGCACCCGCGGACGTGGCTGGTGGTGACGTGGGGCGTCCTGATGGCCGCGGTCGCGGCGGTGCTGCTGGTGGCCGGCGGGCTGCAGTCGCTGCAGTCGGCGACGATCCTGGTCGCCCTGCCGTTCGTGCTGGTCATGCTGGCCCTGTGCTGGTCGCTGATGTCGGAGCTGCGCGAGGACCCGGGGGCGGGCCCGGCCCGGCACCACGCGATGCACGGCTTGCGGGACGCGCTGCGGACGATGGTCGGCGACGCGATCGAGGAGCGGGCCCCGGGCCCGGTGCGCCACCCGCGGCTGCGCCGGGTCGCGGACAGCGTCCGCGACCGCGACGACGAGGGGCAGGGCGGGGGCTAGAAGGGAGCGGGGCCGGACGGGGCGGGCGGCTGGACGGGGCGGGCGGCCGCGGCGGCCACCTTGCCGCCGAACCCGTCCGGGTCCTCCCAGATCGCGGTGCGGACCACACCCGGCGAGACGGTGTTGACCCGCACGCCCCGCGGCCCGAACTCCTCGGAGAGGGACTTGCCGAAGGCCGTGAGCGCCGCCTTGGCCACGCTGTACGCGATGGGGCCGGCGGCGGGGAGCCGCGCGTTGATGGAGGAGACGTTGACAACGGAGCCGCGGCGCGGGGTCAGGGACGGCAGGGCGGCGCGGCTGACGCGGACGGCGCTGAGGAAGTTCAGGTCGAGGTTCGCCTGGAACTGGGCGTCGTCGGCGTCGAGGAACCCGCCGAGGACGACCTCGTCGCCGCCGCCGACGTTGTTGACCAGCAGGTCGATCCCCTCGCCGAGCGCGGCGAGGGTCTGCTCGACGAGCGTGCGCGCGCCGTCGGGCGTGCTGAGGTCGACGGCGACGGCCGCGGTGGCGGCCTCTTTGAGCTCGGGGGTGATCGTACGGGCGGCGCCGACGACCCGTACGCCCTCGGCGGCGAGGGAGCGGACGGTGGCGAGGCCGATGCCGCGGCTCGCTCCGGTGACGAGGGCGGTCTTGCCGGTGAGGTGGAGATCCATGACGTACGCTTCTTTCTTTACCTGAAGGTACAAAATTTGGGTATGGGTATGGGTACGGGTGGGCGGGGCCGGAGGCCGGCCCGGCCCCGGCCGCTCAGAGCATGGCGAGCGCCGCGTCCGCGACGCGGCACAGCCGCTCCCGGCCGCCCTGGGCGCGGGCGATGACCCGCATGCCGACGAGCGCCGCGAGCAGCAGGCTCGCGACCGCGGCCGGGTCCCGGTCCGGGGCGAACTCGCCCGTGCGCTGCCCGCGCTCGACGGCGGCCTTGAAGGCGCCCTCGGTGCGCTCGAACATGCGGCGTACGAGTTCGGTGGAGGCGTCGTCCCTGCCGCCGAGTTCGGTGGCGGTGTTCACGGCGAGGCAGCCGCGGCGGCCGGACTCGCCGAGGTCCGTCTCGATCAGCAGCTCCAGCGCGGAGCGCAGCAGCGGCAGGACGGGGCCGGGCTGATCGAGCAGCTCCACCAGCGCCGCGGCCTGGGTGTCGCGGTAGCGCTCCAGCGCACGCTCGAACAGGGCGTGCTTGCTGCCGAAGGCGTGGTAGAGGCTGCCCTTGCCAATGCCGAGCTCGTCGACGAGGTCCTGGGGCGTGGTGGCGGCGTAGCCCTTGCGCCAGAAGACGTCCATGGCTTTGCCGACGACTGCGTCCGGATCGAACTGCTTGGGCCTTCCCACGGAGGAAACGGTAGGTCTTTTTGACCTGTAGGTCAATTACCGAGGGCTCTCCACTTCTGTCAGCTCTGCGGGGGTGGCGGGGCCGGCGCGGTCGGCGCGGTCGGCGCGGGCTGGCAGATGGCGAAGACGCGTAGGTCGATGGCAGTGGGGCTCGTGTTGTTCACGCCCACCAGGTAGACGTTCTCGATGACGCTCGGGTACGCGTCGAGCTTTTCCAGGCCGCCGATCCGGCTGCCGGGCTGGAAGTAGCCGCCGCCGACGATCTGGGTGCCGGCGGGGCAGACGGGGCTGCGGAGTTGCTGGTCGCGGGAGAGGGGCGGCACGGAGTGGTCCTGCACGACGGTCAGCGGGAGGCCCGTGGTGCCGGGGATGCCTTGCGGGCCCGTGGGGCCCGGGGGTCCGGCGGGGCCTGCCGGACCGGCGGGGCCGGGGGCACCGGGTTCGCCCTTGGGGCCGACCGGGCCCATGGGGCCGGAGGGGCCGCCCGGGCCGGTGGGTCCCGTGGGACCGGTCGGACCGGCGGGTCCCACGGTTCCGGCGGGACCGAGGGGGCCGGCCGGGCCGGCGGTTCCGGGGTCTCCCTTGGCGCCCTGTGGTCCGATCGGCCCTGTCGGGCCGGTTGCCCCGGTGGCTCCGGCAGGACCGAGGGGGCCCGCGGGCCCGGTGGGACCGCTCGGGCCGACGGGTCCCACCGGGCCGGCGGGGCCGGGGTCACCTCGGTCGCCCTTGGGGCCGAGAGGTCCGGCGGAACCGCCCGGCCCTACGGGCCCGGTGGGTCCGGAAGGCCCTGCGGACCCGGTGGGCCCGGTGGGACCTGCCGGCCCGGCGGGCCCCACTGGTCCTGCCGGCCCCTCGGGCCCGACGGGGCCGGTGGGGCCTGCCTCACCCCGGTCGCCCTTGGGTCCGGCGCCCCCTGCCGGCCCGACCGCCCCGACGGGCCCAACCGGCCCGGCAGGCCCACCGGGCCCAACCGCCCCCACGGGCCCCGCGGGCCCAGCAGGCCCGGTGACCCCCGGATCCCCTTGCTCCCCTCGGGGTCCCACGGGCCCGGCAGGACCCATGGGCCCACTGGGGCCGACGGGGCCGGCGGGACCGCCGGGCGGGCCGGCAGGACCGGCGGGGCCAGTGGGGCCGGCGGGTCCGGCAGGCCCCACGAGACCGGTAGAACCGGCCGGGCCGACGGGGCCGACGGGGCCGGGATCACCCTTGTCTCCCTTGGCACCGGCAGCACCAGCAGAGCCGACAGGGCCAGCCGGGCCGGCGGGGCCGACAGCACCGGGATCGCCCTTGTCTCCCTTGACACCAGCAGGCCCTACGAGACCGGTAGGACCGACTGGGCCGGCGGGGCCGACGGCACCGGGATCACCCTTGTCTCCCTTGGCACCGGCAGGACCAGGAGGACCGACGGGACCTTCGGAACCTGCGAGTCCCACGGGTCCAGCAGGTCCGACGGGGCCGGCAGGGCCGACGGCACCGGGATCACCCTTGTCACCTTTGGCTCCGGCAGGCCCGGGAGAACCGGCAGTCCCCGGATCGCCCTTGTCACCCTTCACACCGACAGGGCCAGGAGGGCCGGCAGGTCCGACAGCGCCAGGATCACCCTTGACGCCGGCGACGCCCGGAGGACCGGCAGGCCCGACGGGACCGGTCGGCCCGGCAGGCCCCACGGCGCCCGGATCGCCTTTGTCCCCCTTGACGCCGACAGGGCCAGGAGGACCAACGAGCCCGGGCGGCCCAGGAGCTCCGATGGGCCCGGCAGAACCCACGGCACCGGGAGGCCCGGCAGGACCTACAGCCCCCGCGTCGCCCTTGTCCCCCTTGGCTCCGGCTGGACCAGAAGGGCCGGCAAGGCCCTCCGGACCAGCAGGTCCAGGAGGACCGGCAGGGCCTACGGCGCCCGGATCACCCTTGTCCCCCTTGAGGCCCGCGACGCCAGGAGGGCCGACAGGACCGACGGCCCCGGGCGGGCCCACAGCACCCGGATCCCCCTTCGGACCCGCGGAGCCGGCGGGGCCGGCGGGGCCGGCGGGGCCGGCGGGGCCCAGGGCACCCGGAGCGCCCTTCTCACCCTTGGCTCCGGCGGGGCCTGCCGCACCGGGATCGCCCTTGTCCCCCTTCACGCCCGCAGGGCCCGCCGCACCCGGATCGCCCTTCGCCCCGGGCCCGCCCGGAGGACCCGGCGGGCCCGCCGGACCGGCGGCTCCCGGGGCGCCCTTGGCCCCCGGATCCCCCTTGGCACCGGGAACGCCCGAAGGACCCACGGTGCCGGGCGGCCCAGGGGGCCCGCCCGCACCCGGACGCCCCGGAGGCCCCGCCGGGCCGGGCCTCCCCGCCGGGCCCGGGCGGCCCGGGTCGCCCTTCGGGCCCTGGGGCCCCGGCGGGCCCGCCGGCCCGGGGCGGCCGTGGGAGCCGCCCGAGCCCCCATGGCCCCCATGGCCCCCGTGATCACCGCCGTGACCGCCACCCCGGCACGGCAGCACCTGCCCGAACGCCCGCACGTAGTGGGCGCTCATCCAGCCCCGCCCGCCCGCGAGCCGGTACCAGAGGCGGTCCCCCTCCACCCGCTCCCCGGCCGCCTTGCAGCCGATGCGCACCCGCTCCCCCGGGCCGTAGCTCCCCACGACCGGCGCAGAGGTCGAGGGCGCCTTCCGTACCTTCTGACCGAACCGCGAGATCACCTTGCCCGGCACTCCACGCCCCGCAGGCCCCGGCACGGGCGACGGCGCCGGCGGCGACGTGACCGCGGCCGCACCGCCCCCGCCCGCCGACGCGCAGAAGGCGATCAGCGCGCCCAGCGCGACCGCGCCGCGCCCGGCCACGAAAGCCCCGGCCCGTCTCCGAATTAGCGACATATCGCTCCCTTCACTCCAAGGGACCCACAGCGGCCACAGCAACACACGGGCGGACCCGCACCCGCGAGGCGAGCCCGGTTCTTGACCCGGTTGCCGCCGTTTCCTTCACCCTCACGAGCGAGTGCCGCGCATATAAAACGACTCCATCGGAACGAATATCCGGAAAGTCGATAAATCATCATGAACCTCACCCCCCTCTCCCACGCCCGCCAGCCGCTGAAAATATCGACAGATCTCCACAAAAACCCGTTCGCCGCACCCCCACCCGCTCCGTACGCTCACGCCATGACCAGCGGCAGCGACAGCAGCAACAACGGCGGCGGCAAGAAGCGCCCCCTGGTGGCGATCCTCAGCGGCGCCGGCATCTCGACGGACTCCGGGATCCCGGACTACCGCGGCCCGAACGGCGTGTGGCGCCGCGACCCGGAGGCCGAGAAGCTCGTCACGTACGCGTACTACATGGCCGACCCGGAGATCCGCCGCCGCTCGTGGCGCATGCGGCGCGACGGACCCGCCCTGCGCGCCCGCCCGAACGCCGCCCACGAGGCCGTGGTGCGGCTGGAGCGGGCGGGCGTGCCCGTACGCGTCATCACGCAGAACGTCGACGGGCTGCACCAGATGGCGGGGATGCCGGAGCGGAAGGTCCTCGAACTGCACGGCACGGCGCGGGCGGTGCACTGCACCCGGTGCAAGGAGCGCTCCAGCATGGAGGCGGCGCTGGAGCGCGTGGCGGCGGGCGATCCGGATCCGGCGTGCGAGACGTGCGGCGGAATCCTGAAGTCGGCCACGGTGATGTTCGGCGAGGGCCTGGACCCGCAGGTGCTCGGCGAGGCCGTGGCCGTGACCAAGGCGTGCGAGGTGTTCATCGCGGTCGGCACGAGCCTCCAGGTGCACCCCGCCGCGTCACTGGCGGGGCTGGCGGCCGACCACGGCGCGCGGCTGATCATCGTCAATGCGGAGCCGACGCCGTACGACGAGCGGGCGGACGAGCTGGTGCGCGAGCCGATCGGGACGGCACTGCCGGTGCTGCTGGAGCGGATCGCCGCGGGGTAGCCGGACGGGCCGGCGAACCGGCGGACCGAGGGGCCGGCAGACCGACGGGCGTCAATGAAGAGTTGACAAGGGTTCGCCGTCAAGGAAAGCTTGACGTCATGATCAATTCGTCGCGGGCTGCGACCACCCCTACCCCGCAGCCCACCCTCGCCTACACCGCTCTCGCGCTGCTGCTCGGCGCCATCGCCCTGATCACGCTCGCCCTGTCGCTCGCCGAGAACCTCGGCACCCCGGCGTTCCTCGCGCTCACCAGCGCCGAACTCCTCCTCGTCGCGGGCATGGGCGCCCTCTTCGGGACGGTGAAGGTGCAGAGCACCTCCGACGCCGCGCAGCACCAGCGCGACGAGGCGACCCTCGACACCCTCGAGCCCCTGCACGAAGGGGGGCGGCGATGAGCGACGCCGCACGGCTCAGTCCGGACGAGGAGGCCCGCATCCGCGAGGGCATCGCGAGCGCGGTGCTCGGCGCCCCCCAGGGGCTCGCCGAGTCGCTGGAGCACGACCCGGAGGGCTATCTACGCCTGGTGGCCGCGACCCGGACCGGCGCCCAGGAGACGAGCCGGCTGCTGCGCGAGGCCGTGCAGGGCGCGCGGGCCGCGGGGCACAGCTGGGACACCATCGGCCGCTTGCTGGGCGTGAGCCGGCAGGCCGCGCAGCAGCGCTTCGCGGCCAAGGGTGCCGCGATGCCGAAGGGGTCTCCCGAGCGCCGGGTGCTCACTCCGCTGACCGCGTTCAACGAGATGGCCGCCCTCGCCGAGGCGGGCCTGGAGCGCTGGGAGCTGGTGGAGTTCGGCCCGCTGTACCACGCGGTGGTGGCGTCCGACCGGCGGTGGGAGTACCGCCGCGTCACGCTCGCGGTCGCCGGGCGCGGGCGGCGCATGAAGGCGGACGGCTGGACCGAGGTCGGCAACGGCTACTTCCCGTGGAGCTACTACAAGCGCCCCCTGAACGACGACTGACCGGAACACCGCCCACCGAGCGGAACGCCGCCCGCCTGTCAACAATGATTGACAGGCGGGGCTTTGTCATCCTAGGTTGACACCATGGCCGGAACGGATGCGAAGGACGCGGTCGGCACCACCGAGGCCGCCATGGACAGCGATCCCCATGTGGGACTGCACGCCGTCGCCGCGCTGCGGCGGCTCGTCGAGCGCCTGGAGGCGCTTCAGGTCGACAGCGCGCGACGGCAGGGCTGGTCCTGGGAGGAGATCGGCGCCGCGCTCGGGGTCAGCAGGCAGGCAGTGCACAAGAAACACGCCAGGAGGTAGGCATGTTCGAACGGTTCACCCTGGATGCGCGTGAGGCCGTCCTGCAGGCGCAGGAGGAGGCCCGCACGCTGGGCCACGCATGGATCGGCAGCGAGCACCTGCTGCTCGGCGTGCTCGGTCAGGCCGGCGCCCCCGTGGTCACCACGCTGGCCCGGTTCGGGGTCACGCCGGAGGGGTGCCGGAGCGCGCTGGCGCCCGCCGGCCCCCTCGGGGCGGGCGACGCGGAGGCGCTGCGCGCGTTCGGCATCGACCTGGAGGCCGTACGGGCCCGGGCGGAGGACACCTTCGGGCCCGGGGCGCTGGACCGGTCCGGGCCTCCCGAGGAGCGGTGGCGGATCCTGCCCTTCGGCCGGGGCCGCCGGGCCGAACCCCGCCGGAGGGTCCACGTCCCCTTCACGCCCCGCGCGAAGAAGGCCCTGGAGCGCTCGCTGCGCGAGGCCCACGCCCGCAAGGAGCGCCACATCGGCGCGGAACACGTCGCCCTGGGCGTCCTCGACCCGGACGACAAGGTGACGGCGGGCGTGCTGAGGAAGCTGGGGACCGACACCGTCACCGTACGGAACGGGATCCTGCAGGAGCTTCCCCGGGCGGCGTAGGCCCTTTTGGCGGATCGCGCCGAGCGCACCGGTTGCGGAGACAACGCATTCCGGCGGGCCCTCAGCGGTGCGGCGTACGGGGGCGTTTGCCTGCCCCCGACGGCAGGGCGACCGCATCGCGGCAACCGGGCCGTGCCGCCCGCCCGGGGCGGGCGTGGCTCCCCCCGGACCGTCCGGCCGGGGTCTACCCCCTCCGCAGCCTCCGCCACACCGCCTTCGCCGCGTGGTGCCCGCACATGCCGTGGACGCCCGGTCCCGGCGGGGTGGCCGAGGAGCACAGGAAGACGGCCGGGTGGGCCGTCGCGTACGGCACGCGGGCGAGCTTGGGGCGGATGATCAGGCGCAGGCCGGCCACGGAGCCGATGGCGAAGTCGCCGCCCACGTAGTTGGCATTGCGGGCGGCAAGCTGCGGGGGGCCGGCCGTGGCGCGGGCCAGGACCAGGTCGCGGAAGCCGGGCGCGAACCGCTCGATCTGCCGCTCGATCACCTCGGTGGCGTCGCCCTCCCAGCCGCTCGGCACGTGCCCGTACACCCAGAACGTGTGCTTGCCCTCGGGCGCACGGGTGGGGTCGGCGAGGCTGGGCTGGGCGGTGATGAGGAAGGGCACCGAGGGGTCGCGGCCGTGCAGCGCGGCGTCGAGGGCCGCGTCGATCTCGCCGTACGTCGGCCCGATGTGGACCGTCCCGGCGCGGCGCGCGGCCTCCGACGTCCAGGGCACGGGACCCGACAGCGCGTAATCGATCTTGAAGACGCTGGGGCCGTAGCGGTAGCCGTGGTAGGCGTTGCCGAGGCCGGCGATGCGTGCGAGCGCGGTGGGCGAAGTGTCGAACACATAGGCGCGGGCGGGTGGCAGGTCGTCCAGCCGCTTGACCTCGAAGCCGGTGTGCACGGTGCCGCCGTACGCGCGCAGGTACGAGGCGAGGGCGTCGGCGATGGCCTGGGAGCCGCCGCGCGGCACCGGCCAGCCGCCCGCGTGCGCGGCGAGCGCGAAGACCAGGGCCATGCCGCCCGTGCCGATGCCGGTGAGGGGGGAGATGCCGTGCGCGGCCAGCCCGGCGAACAGGGCCTGCGCCTTCTCGTCCCGGAAGCGGCGGGTCAGCAGGGCCGCGGGCTGGGCTCCCACCAAGCCGAACCGTGCGTAGAGGACGGGGTCACGCGGCGGCCCGTCCCACTGAGTGCGCAGGAAGTCCGCCGCGACGGTGTCCCACTTGCCGCGGAAGGGGGCCACGAGCCGGCGGTAGGCCCCGGCGTCGCGCGGGCCGAGCGAGTGCGCCGTCTCCCCCACGCTGTGGGAGAGGACGGCGGCCGTGCCGTCGGGGAAGGGGTGCGCCATGGGCAGCTCGGGGTGCACCCACTCCAGGCCGTGCCGGTCGAGCGGCATCGCGCGGAAGGCCGGGGAGCCGGCGCCGAGCGGGTGCACGGCGGAGCACGGGTCGTGCCGGAAGCCGGGGAGCGTGAGCTCCTCGGTCCGCGCGCCGCCGCCGACGGCGTCGGCGGCCTCGAAGACCTCCACCGACAGGCCGCGGCGGGCCAGCTCCACGGCGGCGGTGAGCCCGTTGGGCCCGGCGCCTACGACAACAGCGTCGAGCATGGTCGGCACCGGACGCCACTCCCCTCGTCCTCGAAAGGTCCCTGACCCGTCACCGGATCCGTCCTCGAACCCGTCACGGGATCCACCCTCGGACCGGTCCTCGGATCCGGCCTCGGGATCAGCCGGCGGACGCCAGCAGCCCCAGGATATGACGGAGCGTCGCCTCGTCCCGCGCGGCGGCGAACGGGAGCGCGTTGCCGCCGGCTATGCGGAAGGGCTCGCCGGCGACGGTCCCGCTCGCGCCGCCCGCCTCGGCGACGAGGAGCAGGCCCGCGGCGTGGTCCCAGGCGTTCTCCCAGCTGAAGGCGAGCCCGTCGATGTTGCCCCGGGCCACGTTCAGGTATTCGAGGCCGGCCGAGCCGCAGGGGCGCGGCGCGACGCCCTCCGTGGCGAGCGCCGCGAGGACGCGCTTCTGTTCGTCGTTGGTGAAGTCGTAGTGGGAGATCGCCACTTCGAGGACCTTGCCGGGGGCGGGCGAGCCGGCCTTCAGCGGCTCGCCGTTGAGCGCGGCCCCGGCGCCGCGGCGGGCGACGGCCATCAGGTCGAGCGCGGGCGCGTAGGTCCAGGAGGCGAGGAGCTCGCCGCGGTGGGCAAGGCAGACGAGGGTCGCGAAGCCGGGGTCGCCGTGCACGAACTGGCGGGTGCCGTCGACGGGGTCGACGATCCACACGGGCGCGTCGCCGCTGAGCGCGGCGAGCACACCCGCATCCGCGTGCACGGCCTCCTCGCCGACGACGACCGAACCGGGCAGCAGGGCGGTGAGCGAGGCCGTGAGGTGCTCCTCCGCGCGCCGGTCGGCGACCGTGACGAGGTCGTGCGGGCCGTTCTTCTCGACGATCTCGTCCGCGGCGAGCTGCCGGAAGCGGGGCACGATCTCGGCGGCGGCCGCCTTGCGCACCGCCTCCTCGACGTCGGTCAGGTCACCTGCGAGAAAGTCTTCGAGCATGCGTCCATCGAACCATGCCCCACCGACAACCAGTGGCGGCCCTGCGTCTCCGAGGCGTCCCCTCGGTGAACGCGGGCCCCCACGGCCTCACGGGCCCCACCGCCCCCGGCATCCGCTCAGCGGCCCACTGCGTACCCCTGCATGCCGCGCGGGTTGGCCGCCGCCGACAGCACGCCCGTCCGCGGGTCCCGGGCCACCGCGCACAGCCGCCCCTCCGACCACGCCTCCCCCACCGTCACCCGGTGGCCCCGCCGCCGCAGCTCCCCGATCGCGGTCTCGCCGAGGCGCCGTTCGACGACGACCGAGCCGGGCGCCATGGTGCGCGGGTGGAAGGAGCCGGGGAAGGACTCGTGGTGCCAGTTGGGGGCGTCGATCGCGCCCTGCAGGTCGAGGCCGCCGCGCACGGGCGGGCGCAGGGCGACGGCGAGGAAGAAGTGCAGCTGCCACTGGTCCTGCTGATCGCCGCCGGGCGTGCCGAAGGCGAGGACGGGCTCGCCGTCGCGCAGGGCCAGCGACGGCGTCAGGGTGGTGCGCGGCCGGCGTCCGGGGGTGAGGGAGTTGGGGAGCCCGGGTTCGAGCCAGGCCATCTGCAGCCGGGTGCCGAGGGGGAAGCCGAGCGAGGGGACGACGGGGTTGGACTGCAGCCAGCCGCCGCTGGGCGTCGCCGAGATCATGTTGCCCCAGCGGTCGACGACGTCGAGGTGGCAGGTATCGCCGCGGGTCGCGCCGCTGACGGTGACGGTCGGCTCGCCCGCGCCCGGCGCCGGCGCCGGGGCGGTGCTCTCCGCGGCGGCGACGGCGTGCCGGGCCAGCCGCGGGCTGCGGCCCCCGGGGCCGCCGGGGCGCAGCTCGTACGAGGCGAGGTCGCCGATCAGGGCGCGGCGGGCGGCGTTGTAGCCCGCGGAGAGCAGGTCCTTCAGGGGGACGTCGGCGGCGTCGCCGTACCAGGCCTCGCGGTCGGCCATGGCGAGCTTGCTGCCTTCGATGAGGGTGTGGACGTACTCGGGGGTGCCGTACTCCGGCGGGCCGTCGAGCAGAGCGAGCTGCTGCAGCAGGACCGGCCCCTGCGACCACGGGCCGGGCTTGCAGACCGTCCAGCCGTTCCAGTCGTGGCGGGCCGGCTCCTCGTATCCGGCCCGGAAGGCGGCGAGGTCGTCGCCGGTGAGGGGCGCGGCGTGGCGTTCGCCGGAGGTGTCGAGGGTCGGGCGGGCCGCGGCGGCGACAAGGGCCTCGGCGACGAAGCCCTCGCGCCACACGCGGCGGGCCGCGTCGATGCGCTGCTCGCGGCTGCCGCCGGCGGCTTCGGCCTCGGCGATCAGGCGGCGCCAGGTGGCGGCGAGCGCGGGGTTGCGCAGGAGCGTGCCGGGGGCCGGCGGGCGGCCGCCGGGCAGGTAGACCTCGGCCGAGGACGTCCACTCGGTCTCGAAGATCCGCCGGACGGTGGCCACGGTCCGGCCGATGGCCTCGACGGGGGCGTGGCCGTGCTCGGCGTAGCCGATGGCGTACGACAGGAGGTCGGCGAGCGGCTTGGTGCCGTGGTCGCGCAGGAGCAGCATCCAGGCGTCGAACGCGCCCGGGACGGCGGCCGCCAGGGGGCCGGTGCCGGGGACGAGGTCGAGGCCGAGCGAGGTGTAGTGCTCGATGGTCGCGCCGCGCGGCGCCGGCCCCTGCCCGGCGAGGACCTGCACCGGACCGCCGGCCGGCGCGAACACCGCCGGCACCTCCCCGGCCGGCCCGTTCATGTGCGGCTCGACGACGTGCAGGACGAAGCCCGCCGCGACCGCCGCGTCGAAGGCGTTGCCGCCGCTCTCCAGGACAGCCATCGCGGACTGCGACGCGAGCCAGTGGGTGGACGACACCATGCCGAAGGTGCCCTGCAGGGTGGGCCGGGTGGTGAACATGGCGTCCATGACGTCAGACCCGACCGCCGGTGCGCAAGGGCTCACGGGTGCGCCGCGGGGGCGGCACGGCGACCCGCGGGACGGCGTTACGGTTGATCCGTCGCCGGACGGCAGTGCCGGCCTGGGAAGAGAAGCTGGAGGAGGCGCCGTGCACGGTGAATACAAGGTGCCGGGCGGCAAACTCGTCGTCGTCGACCTGGATGTCGAGTCCGCCGCGCAGGGAGAGGTGCTGCACGGCGTACGCGTGGCCGGGGACTTCTTCCTCGAACCCGACGAGGCGCTCCTCGACATCAACCGCGCCCTGGAGGGCGCGCCCGCCGACCTGACCGCCCCGCAGCTCGCGGCGCGCATCGACGCCGCGCTGCCCGAGGGCACGGTGATGTTCGGCTTCACCTCCGAGGCCGTGGGCATCGCCGTCCGCCGCGCCCTGGCGAACGCCACCGACTGGCACCACTACGACTGGCAGCTGATCCACGACGGCCCCCAGTCCCCCGCCCTGCACATGGCCCTCGACGAGGTCCTGACGGCCGAGGTGGCGGCCGGCCGGCGACCGCCGACGCTGCGCGTGTGGGAGTGGGCCTCCCCGGCCGTGGTCATCGGCAGCTTCCAGTCCCTGCGCAACGAAGTGGACGTGGAGTCCGCCGACCGTCATGGCATGACGGTCGTCCGGCGTATCAGTGGTGGCGGGGCCATGTTCGTAGAGCCCCAAAGCACGATCACCTACTCGCTCTACGTACCGGACTCTCTCGTACAAGGGCTGTCCTTCGCCGACAGCTACGCCTACCTCGACGACTGGGTGCTGGCCGCCCTCGGGGACATGGGCGTCAAAGCCTGGTATCAGCCGCTGAACGACATCGCCACCGACGCCGGCAAGATCGCCGGTGCCGCACAGAAACGAATGGTCGGCGAGAACGGTGCGGTGCTGCACCACGTGACGATGGCCTACGACATCGACGCGGACAAGATGCTCGAGGTGCTGCGCATCGGACGGGAAAAGCTGTCGGACAAGGGGACCAAGAGTGCCAAGAAGCGGGTCGATCCGCTTCGCCGGCAGACGGGGCTTCCTCGCAACGACGTCATTGATCGCATGATCGCCTCCTTCCGGAACCGCTACGGCTGCTCGGTCGGCGAGGTGACCGAGCAGGAGCTGAGCCGTGCGCAAGAACTTGCACGGACCAAGTTCAGCTCCCACGAGTGGACTGCTCGCGTTCCCTAGAGGACTGCTCGCGTTCCCCAGAGGAAGCCCGGCCGCCCTCTCAGCGGCCGGGTTCGTCGTCGCGGGTGCCGAGGAGGCCGGTGCGGGTGACGATGACGGCTGCCTGAAAGCGGCTCTCGGCTCCGAGACGTTCGAGGATGTCGGCGACGTGACGGCGGACGGTGCGCAGGGACATGCCCAGGCGGCGGGCGATGGTCTCGTCCTTGAGGCCGGCTGCGAGCAGTTTCAGCAGGGTGGTGTCAATGTCGCGGGCCGCCTGTCCGAACCCTTCGGCGCCGAGGGAGTTGGGGTCGACGAATGCGGTGGCGTGAGTCCACGCCTGTTCGAAGATGCCGCGGAGGTAGGCGATGAGATGGGGCTCTCGGACGACGACGGCGCCGGAGGTGGTGGTGTCGGTGGGCAGGAACGCGACGGTGTCGTCGAAGACGATGAGGCGCCCGAAAAGTTCGTGGGCCGTGCGGTATTCGCCGCCCAGGGCCGTGGCGGCGGCGATGTAGGCCCGGGTCGGGGCGTGGAAGCGGACGACGTGCTGCTGAAGGGTACGCATGCGGACGCCGCGTTCGAGGAGGGCGCGGTCGCGAACCAGAGCCGGTTCGAGGTTGGCGGGGTTGCGGGAGACGTCGCCGGGCTGGCAGGCGATGACCTCGTACCGGCAGCGGGCCGCCTCCTGCTCCAGCAGTGAGTTGACCGCCGCGAGATCGGGCAGCACCGTCACGGCGTCCAGGCCGGCGCCGGGGGCATCGGGGCGGGCGGGACGGGTGACCCGGTGGACGTCCGCGCGCAGGGCGGCCAGGCGCTGCTGATGGGCGGCGGTCTCGACGGCGATACGGGCCTCAGTCTCGGCGGTGAGGCTCTCCAGGGCCTCCTGCGCGGGCAGGGCGCGGCCCTGGAAGGGGTCGGCCGGATCGCGGCGGACCAGATGACGCCGGATCAGCCGGGCCAGTGCGATGCCGGCTTCCTGCACGTCGGCGCCGAGGGCTTGCGCCAGGACAGCGGGATCCAGGGAGCCGTGCACGCGGACGTGGTCATAGACCCGCCGGTCCATCACATCGTCGCCGCTGCGAACACCGGGGCCGTACGGAAGCGGGGTGCATCCGCCGCGTCCCGTGGACGGCTTCGGACCCCCCGGCCCCGGCACGCCCCGACCGCCCACCGCGTCCGTTTCGAGCACTTCCTCCCCCTGTCCCCTGATGAAACTGACACTTTAATGACAGGCAACGCACCTGGCCGCAAAGGGGGTATGCGGGAAAGAATCATGAAACCGGCAGCGATGACACCACCGCTCAAAGGATCGCGTTGTGAACCGTCTTCTCCGCACCACCGCCGGCGCCGTCACGGCCTTGGCCGCCCTGTGCGCCCTTGCGGCCCCCGCCATCGCCGGCGAGTCGCCGGAGCGCATGCCGGCGAGCGGCCAAGGGGAACCGACGGCCACCCGCGGGTCGTTGCACGACCCTTCCAAGGCGCACGAGATCTCCTTCGCCAACACCTCCTGGGGCAACTGCCGGCCCATCCCCGGCAGGGAGTGCAAGAAGCGCACCCTCGTGCACGGCGACAGCGCCCCGGCCGGGGCGGCGGACCCCGCGGGGACGGGTCGGCGAGGGAGCGTGGCCGCGTAGGCCGCCGACCGCGTCGAGGCCTGGCCGAACAGGCGTTGGGCCGCGATCTCGCACAGCGCGCGAGCATCGACGACTCCCTGCAGGTCAACGACGGCCGGCGATCCGTGATCCACCTCGGCACCGGGTCCCCCGGCGTCGGACCGCCATGTCCATAGATAGGAACGGAAATCGCCGATGACGCATCCGACACCCGCCAAGAGGCTGGGCCGGCGCCTGGGGGCACTGCTGCTCTCCGTCCTGGCCACCTGCACCCTCGTGCAAGTCACCTCCACCGCGCCCGCGCAGGCGTTCCCGGCCAACTGGTGGGGACGGGAGGACTGGGACGTGACAGGCATGTCCGAGGGAGACCCGGCAGCCGGTTCCTACTACAGCAGAATGGTGGACGGAATCCGGCGGAAGGCCAGCACGGGAGGGAACACTCCTGGAATATTCCGGACCGGGAATGACGGCAGGAACTACATCGAGGTGATGGTCTGGGATCACCAGGACAAACAGAATCCCCACCGCATCTCCCTCTACATTCGCGCCTCGAACCTCTACCTCGACGGTTTCACCATCGAGGGACGGAACTACAGGTTCAAGGAATCCCCGAACGCCATGATTGAGGGATTCAGCATGGCACACCCCGAAGGTGACCAGCATTGGCAAATGCTGGACTACACGGGCGATTACACGTCAGGCGGGCTCCAGGCCAACGATAAGACGCGCGGCAGCATTTCATACAAGCCGCAGAGCCTCAAGAAGGACCTGACGAAGCTGACCGGCATCCGAGGGGCGGGCAACGATCCGGACATAAAGAAGTCCCTGGCATCCATCATCGGGGCAACTTCCGAATCGGCACGTTTCGGCTGGATCCAGACCAGGATTGCCACCACGCTCACTCGCGGCGGCATGCCGAACGGCGCCCACACCATCGAACCGTGGGGAGCCGAACTGGAAAACAATTGGAGCAAGCTCTCCAAGCTCGTCAACAACCTGGAGAACGGCCGGCCCGGGAATCCCGTGTCGATCCGTATCGGCGGTGATGTCGATACGTACGCAACGCTCCGCGATATCACCGACGGAGACCAGGGAAAGCCCAGGCTCACTCCGCTGCTCACCTTGGGCAGCGCCGGGCAGTAGACCCTACGGGTGACGGACATCGCCCCTCTGGTTTCCGCGCCTTCGCGGTGACGGAAACCAGAGGGCAAGTGCGTGCTCGACCCCGGCCCTTGGCCATGCACGAGGCGCCGCGAGCCGGCCGGCCCTGTTCATCCCAGCACGGGGATCAGATGCTCGCCGTACGCGTCGATCGTCGCCTCCTTCGCGTCGTGCATGGCGTAGACCGCGAACTGGTCCACGCCCAGCTCCCGCAGATGCTCCAGGCGTTCACGGTGGGCCGCGACGGGGCCCAGGAGGCAGAAGCGGTCCACGATCTCGTCGGGGACGAAGTCGGTGGAGGGGTTTCCGGCGCGGCCGTGGTGGCTGTAGTCGTAGCCGTGGCGCTGTTTGATGTAGGCGGTGAGGGCTTCGGGGACCATGCCGGAGTGTTCGCCGTAGCGGTCGACGAGGTCGGCCACGTGGTTGCCGACCATACCGCCGAACCAGCGGCACTGCTCGCGGGCGTGGGCGAGGTCGTCGCCCACGTAGGCGGGGGCGGCGACGCAGATGCTGACCGCGGCCGGGTCGCGGCCGGCCTCGGCGGCCGCCTCCCGCACGTGTTTGATCATCCATTCGGTGAGGAACGGGTCGGCGAGCTGGAGGATGAAGCCGTCGGCCTCCTGGCCGGCGAGGGCGAGGGCCTTGGGGCCGTAGGCGGCCATCCAGACGGGGAGCTTGCCGTCGCGGATCCAGGGGATGCGCAGGGGCGTGCCGCCGACGTCGGCCTCGCGGCCCTCGGCGAGGTCGCGGATGACGCGGATGGACTCCCGCAGCGACGCGAGGGTGTTGGGCTTGCGGCCGGCCACGCGCATCGCGGAGTCGCCGCGGCCGATGCCGCACACCGTGCGGTTGCCGTACATGTCGTTGAGGGTGGCGAAGGTGGAGGCCGTGACCTCGGGGGTGCGGGTGGAGGGGTTGGTGACCATAGGCCCCACGACGAGCCGCTCGGTGTGCTCCAGGATGCGGCTGTAGATGACGAACGGCTCCTGCCAGAGCACGGTGGAGTCGAATGTCCAGCCGTAGCGGAAGCCGGAGCGCTCGGCCCGGCGCATCAGGTCGACGACGGCGGTGGCGGGCGGGTCTGCTTGCAGGACGAGGCCGAAGTCCACGGCGGTGCTCCTCACTTCATGCGTGTGCGTCGTTGCGCAGGTGCGTGCGTGATTACGCCAGGTACTGGCAGGTGGTGCGGGGGACGTAGCGGCCGTGCCCGGCCCGCCCGGTGAACGTGTACTGGTCGATGACCACCTCGCCGCGGGAGAGGACCGTCTCGACCCGGCCCGTGACGCGCTTGCCCTCGTAGGCGGAGTAGTCGACGTTCATGTGATGGGTGGCGGCCGAGAGGGTCTGCTCGGCGTGCGGGTCGTAGACGACGATGTCGGCGTCGCCGCCGGGGACGATGGAGCCCTTGTGCGGGGCGAGGCCGAACATGCGGGCGGGGGCGGCGCAGGCGATCTCGATCCAGCGACGGCGGGTGATGTGACCGTCGACCACGGCCTGATGGAGGAGGTCCATCCGGTTCTCGATGCCGGGCAGGCCGTTGGGGATCTTCGAGAAGTCGCCGCGGCCGAGCTCCTTCTGGCCCGAGAAGCAGAAGGGGCAGTGGTCGGTGGAGACGACCTGGAGGTCGTCGGTGCGCAGGCCGCGCCAGAGGGCGGCCTGGTGCTCGCGGGGACGCAGCGGGGTGGAGCAGACGTACTTCGCGCCCTCGAAGTCCGGCTCGGCGAGGTTGTCGGTGGACAGGAAAAGGTACTGCGGGCAGGTTTCGCCGAAGACGGGCAGGCCCTTGTCGCGGGCCTGGACGAGCTCGGCGACGGCTTCCTCGGCGGAGACGTGCACGACGTACAGGGGGCTGCCGGCGACGCGGGCGAGCTGGATCGCCCGGTGGGTGGCCTCGGCCTCCAGCAGGGCCTTGCGGACCTCGCCGTGATAGCGGGGGTCGGTGCGGCCCGCGGCGAGGGCCTGTTCGACGAGGACGTCGATGGCGATGCCGTTCTCGGCGTGCATCATGATCAGTCCGCCGTTGCCGGCGGCGCGCTGCATGGCGCGCAGGATCTGCCCGTCGTCGCTGTAGAAGACGCCGGGGTAGGCCATGAAGAGCTTGAAGGAGGTGACTCCTTCGGAGACGAGGAGGTCCATCTCCTTCAGAGTGCTCTCGTTCACGTCGGAGAGGATCATGTGGAAGGCGTAGTCGACGGCGCAGCGGCCGTCGGCCTTGGCGTGCCAGCGGTCGAGGCCTTCGCGCAGGGCCTGGCCGCGGCTCTGGACGGCGAAGTCGACGATGGTGGTGGTGCCGCCCCAGGCGGCGGCGCGGGTGCCGGTCTCGAAGTCGTCGGAGGAGGCGGTGCCGCCGAAGGGGAGGTCGAGGTGCGTGTGGGCGTCGACGCCGCCGGGGATGACGTACTTCCCGGTGGCGTCCAGGGTGCGGTCGGCGTGCCAGCCCTGGGCGAAGGCGCTGCCGGGCGCGGCGAGGGCCGCGACCTTGCCGTCCTCGACGAGGACGTCGGCGTGGGTCTCCTCGGCGGCGGTGATGACGAGGCCGCCGCGGATGGCCGTGGTGGTCATGGCCGTTCCTTTCCCGCGATGGTGAACTGCACCTGGCGCAGCACGGATTCGATGACGGCCGCGCCCTCCTCCGCTTCGGCGACGGTGAGGGAGAGCGGCGGGGCGATGCGCAGGACGTTGGCCTCGCGGCCGCCCTTGCCGATCAGCAGGCCTTCCTCCCTGGCCAGTTCGAGGGCGAGGGAGGCTGCTTCGGGTGAGGGTGATCCGTCGTGCTCGACGAGCTCGATGCCGGTCATCAGGCCGCGGCCGCGCACCTCGCGGACGACGGGGAAGCCGGCGGTGATGGCGCGGAGCCGCTCGATGAGCAGGCCGCCGACCCGGCGGGCGTTGCCCTGGAGGTCGTGTTCGAGGAGGTGGGTGAGGTTGGCGAGGCCGGCGGCCATGGTGACGGGGCTGCCGCCGAAGGTGGAGATGGAGTTGGCGTCGAGGCAGTTCATGACCTCGGCGCGGGCGACGACGCCGCCGATCGACATGCCGTTGCCGATGCCCTTGGCGAAGGTGAGGAGGTCGGGCGGGCCGTGCTCGGCGTGCGCCTGCCAGCCCCAGAAGTGGTCGCCGGTGCGGCCCCAGCCGGTCTGCACCTCGTCGGTGATCCAGAGGATGCCGTGCTCGGCGAGGACCTCGCGGAAGGCGGCGTAGAGGCCGTCGGGCGGGGCGGTGAACCCGCCGACGCCCTGGACGGGTTCGGCGATCAGCGCCGCCACCCGGCCGTGGGTCTGGCCGAGCATGTCCCTCAGGTCGGCGACGCAGGCGGAGACGAAGCCGGAGTCGGACAGGTGGGCGTAGGGGCCGGAGCCGCGGATCCCGCCGTGGACGTAGAGCGTCTGGAGCGGGGAGAGGCTGGTGGGCGACCAGGAGGAGTTGCCGGTGATGCCCACGGCGGAGAAGGAGCGGCCGTGGTAGCTGTTGCGCATCGCCAGGATCTGGTTGGAGCGGCGGTACGAGGTGGCGAGCAGGAGGGCGGTGTCGTTGGCCTCGGTGCCGGAGGTGGTGAAGAAGACGCGGGCGTCGGGGATGCCGGAGAGGGCGGCGATGCGCTCGGCGAGCTCGACCATGTGCCGGTCGAGGTAGAGGGTGGAGGTGTGCAGGATGCGGCCGGCCTGGTCGGCGACGGCTTTGGTGACCTCGGGCAGGGCGTGGGCGGTCATCGTGGTGAGGATGCCGCCGAAGAAGTCGAGGTAGCGCCGGCCCTGGGCGTCCCAGACGTGGCGACCCTCGCCGTGGGTGAGCTCCAGCGGCTCGCGGTAGTAGAGGGTGAGCCACTCGGGCATCACGGCGCGGTGCCGGGCGTGCAGGCGGGTGGCCGGCGAGCCGCCGGGGCCGCTCGCGGGGGTCATGGCCGGACCAGCCCGTCGTACGCGTCGGGCCGGCGGTCGCGGTAGAAGGCCCACTGCTGCCGCACCTCGTCGATGAGGCCGAGGTCCAGGTCGCGGACGACCAGTTCCTCCTTGGTGTCGCTGGCCACGTCGCCGACGAACTGGCCGCGGGGGTCGACGAAGTAGGACGTGCCGTAGAAGTCGTTGTCGCCGTACTCCTCCTGGCCGACGCGGTTGATGGCCGCGATGTAGTACGCGTTGGCGACGGCGGCTGCGGGCTGCTCCAGCTTCCAGAGGTGGGCCGAGAGGCCGCGAGAGGTGGCGGAGGGGTTGTAGACGAGCTGGGCGCCGTTGAGGCCGAGCTGGCGCCAGCCCTCGGGGAAGTGGCGGTCGTAGCAGATGTAGACGCCGACCTTGCCGACGGCCGTGTCGAAGACGGGCCAGCCGAGGTTGCCCGGCGCGAAGTAGTACTTCTCCCAGAAGCCCTTGACCTGGGGGATGTGGTGCTTGCGGTACTTGCCGAGATAGCTGCCGTCGGCGTCGATGACGGCCGCGGTGTTGTAGTAGAAGCCGGGGCCCTCGGTCTCGAAGACGGGCACGACGATCACCATGCCCGTCTCGCGGGCCAGGTCCTGCATGCGGCGGACCGTGGGCCCGTCGGGGACGGGCTCGGCCCAGCGGTAGTGCTCGCTCTCCTGGACCTGGCAGAAGTAGGGGGCGTTGAAGACCTCTTGGAAGCCGATCACCTTGGCACCCCGGGCGGCGGCCGCGCGGGCGTGCTCCTCGTGCTTGGCGAGCATGGATTCGGTGTCGCCGGTCCAGGTGGCCTGGACCAGAGCGGCGCGGACGACATTGGCCATGATCTGCTCCTTCACGGGGGCGCCGGCCAGGCTGATCGGCCTGGCTGACACGCGTAGATCCACGTGTGGTTGCGACCGTAGGGCGCGGCACGCCGCGCGGCAAGACCATCGATCGTCCTGTGGATAACTCGCCCCGCTCAAAACCACACAGAAAAACTTGCAAGTTTGCCTGTTCATATTTACGGTGGAGGCATGCCCGACAACGAAGCCGGCCAGCCGTCCGGCAAAGATCAGGGACGCACGGACCAGGAACGCACGGACCAGGAACGCACCGCTGCCGACCTGGCCGCGACGGTCTCGCAGCTCATGCGCCGCCTGCGCGTGGCATCGCCGCAGGGCGCGCTCACCCCCTCCCAGCGCACCGTCCTCGGCCGTCTCGCCAACGGCGGGCCCGCCACCACCGCGGAGCTGGCCCGCGCGGAGCTCGTCCGCCCGCAGTCCATGCGCGTCATCGTCGCCAAGCTGGAGGAGCTGGAGCTGGTCACCCGCACCCCGCACCCCACGGACGGGCGCCAGGTGCTGTTCTCCCTCACGGAGTACGGCGTGGAGGCCGTCGCCTCCGTGCGCCACTCCAAGCACGCCTGGCTCGCCGATGCCATCGCCCACCGGCTCTCCCCGGAGGAGCAGCGGGCCCTCGCCGACGCCACCCGCCTGCTCCAGCGCCTGGTGGAGGAGTGAAAGCCTCAAGGGCACGGGCTGCCTTAAGGGCACCCCACCGCACCCGGGACACCGGCACCGACGAGGGCTTCGGCGCCCGCCTGATGACGCCGCTGCTCCTCGGCGCCGTCCTCAACCCCCTCAACAGCACCATGATCGCCACAGGCCTGGTGGCGATCGGCCGCGACTTCGGCGCCGGGCCTTCCGGCACCGGATGGCTGCTGTCCTCCCTCTACCTCGCCAGCGCCGTCGGCCAGCCCGTGATGGGCCGCCTCGCCGACTCCCTCGGCCCCCGCCGCGTCTTCCTCGCGGGCCTCGTCCTCGTCTGCGCCGCCGGCCTGCTCGGCACGCTCGCACCCGGCTTCGGATGGCTGATCGCCGCCCGCGTCCTGCTGGGCCTCGGCACGTCGGCCGCGTACCCGGCCGCGATGGCGATGCTGCGGGCCGAGTCCCTGCGCACCGGCCGTCCCGCGCCCCGCCCCGTGATGGGCCGCCTCTCGCTCGCCGCCCTCGGCAGCGCGGCCCTCGGCCCCACCCTGGGCGGGCTCCTCACCGCGACCACGGGCTGGCGGGGCATCTTCGCCGTCAACGTCCCCCTGGCCCTCCTCGCGCTCGCGGCCGCCCTGCCGTGGCTCCCGCACGACCGGCAGCGCCCGGCCGGCGGCGGGCCCCGCCCCGTACGGCAGGCGCAGGACCCAAGCGGCCCGGCACCGTCCCGGCCCGCCCTCCTGCGCACCTACCTGCGCCACGGGCTCGCCTACCTGTCCATCTACTCCGCCCTCTACGGATACTCCCAATGGCTGGAGGAGGCCCACGGCTACACCTCCTTCCAGACCGGCCTGGTCATGCTGCCGATGTCCCTCGCGGCCGCGGCCTGCTCGCTGCTCAGCACCCGTACGAAGGGCCTCCGCGCCCCGCTCACCACGGCCGCCGCGCTGCTCGCCGCGGGCAGCGGCGTCCTGGTCGCCGCCACCGGCGGCACCCCGCTCGCCGCGCTGCTCATCGCCTCCGCGCTCTTCGGCGTCCCCCAGGGCCTGTTCTCCACCGGCAACCAGGCCGCCGTCTACGCCCAGGCCCGGCCCGACCGCGTCGGGTCCGCGGCCGGGCTGCAGCGCACCGCCCAGTACGCGAGCGCGATGGCCGCCACCGGCCTGCTCGCGCTCTGCTTCGGACAGCAGGCCGGCGACGCCGGACTCCACCGGCTCGCCGCCGTCACCGGCGTGCTGAGCCTGCTGCTGCTCGCCCTCACCGCCACCGACCGCGCCCTGCGCGCACCCACCCGCAACAGCCCCCGGAAACGGAGCCCACAGCCATGCCCCTCACCACGCTCGACGACACCACCGCCCTCGTCCTGATCGACCTCCAGAAGGGCATCGTCGCCCTCCCCACCGCCCACCCCTCCGAGGAGGTCGTCGAACGCGGCGCCCGCCTGGCCGCCGCCTTCCGCGACCGCGGCCTGCCGGTCGTCCTCGTCCGGGTCGTCGGCGCCGCGCCCGGCCGCTCCGAGGCACCCCTGCGCAGCGGGGAGCTCCCGGCCGACTTCGCCGAACTGGTGCCCGAACTCGGCCGCGCGGAGAGCGACATCGTGGTCACCAAGCACACCTGGGGCGCCTTCCACGCCACCGACCTCGACCTCCAGCTGCGCCGCCGCGGCGTCACCCAGATCGTTCTCGCGGGCATCGCGACCGGCGCGGGCGTGGAGTCCACCGCCCGCGCCGCCCACGAGCACGGCTACCACGTCACGGTCGTGACCGACGCGGTCACCGACCCCGACCCGGAGGTGCACCGCATCGCCGTCGAGAAGATCTTCCCGCGCCTCGCGGAGACCGGCACGACGGACGAGGTCGTCAAGCTGCTGGGCTGACCGCCCTTCACTCCCCGCCGCCGGGACCTCACCACACCCAGTCCGCCGCCGCGAACCACCCCACGACCGCGGCGGCGGTCAGGGAGTATCCCAGGAGCCCGTAGAGGGCGCCCCGGTGGTGGTAGTGCTCCGCCCGCACCGGGTCGCCGCCCCGCACCGTCCAGCGCCAGGAGGCCACTGTGCCCATCACCGCCAGCAGCACGTAGGCCAGGGTGAGCAGGTGGAGCCAGTCGAGGAGCGTGAGCCCCACGCTGCTGGTCACCACGGCACTGACCTGCTGCATGTTCAGCATGACGACGAAGAGCCCGCCCCCGAGCAGCCCCAGCCTGCTTTGCAGGGAGTCCAGCCGCTCGCCCATGGCGATTTCCTCGCTGTGCGAGGGCAGCAGGAAAGTGGCGGTGGCGACGAGCACCATGAGGTACAGCGGGCCGGTCAGCTTCAGGAAGGCGGTGGGGTCGTCGCGCTCCAGGCCGATCCGGATGCGCACCTGGCTGTGCGTGACGCCCGTTCCCGGCCGGAGGGAAGGGTCGCCGAAGTTCGTGGGAAAGCGGTGCTCCGTGGCGATCAGCCGGAAGCCGGTGATGCGCCAGCCGGACGGGGCGACGCCCTCGCTGACGGCGGAGTTGGCGTTGTCGGGCACGAACCGGAACTCCTCCAGCGGCCGGCCGGCGCTGACCACCACCTCGATCCGCTGCCGGTCGAAGGGAAAGGCCCGCGCGTCCCAGTTCTGCCGGAACGTTCCCTGGAGGAGCATGACGTCCCGGAAGCCGCCCGGATGGACGGTCACCACCGGGTCTCCCTTCTCCGGGTCGCTGACATTGCTGAACGAGGCCTTGGGCAGCGGGTCCAGGTCGCGCTCCGGGCACACGGACCACAGACGGAACCGCGCGGCGAAGGTGTGCTTCGCGGGCTCGATGTCGTACAGGTCGCTGAGATAGGCGCCCAGCGTGCACGTGGGCACGCCGGCGGCCTGGGACGCACGCGCCGCCGGTGCCGTCAGCAGCCACCACACCGCGCCCGCCAGCACCGTCAGGAGGGCCAGGACGGCCGGCAGGGCCCTCCCGGGGCCGGACCGTCCCCCGCACTCCCCCGCAGCCATATGTCAGTCGTGGCCCGGGCCCCGGCGACCCAACCGGCGGCCCGGACCGATACACCCGTGTGAGTGAGGCGCACGCCCTCAGCGGGTGGGAGCGCGCCCGCTCGGCCGCACCACCATCGCCGAGCCTCCGCCGCGCCGGATCCGCTCGGCGGCGGCCACCCAGCGGCCGTCCGGCAGCCGCTGCACGCCGGTCGCCGCGCCGATCTCGGGGTTGGGCTTGAAGACGTGCCCGATGCGCTCCAGCCGGCCGCGCAACGGGCTGTCCCACAAGGCCGGTTCCAGCTCCGTGGCCGCCGCGTTGCGCTGGCTCGCGCGCGGCGCGGCGATCGCGTCGACGAGGGGCATCCCGCGGTCGACGTGGTTGAGGAGGGTCTGCAGCGCCGTGGTGATGATCGTCGCGCCGCCGGGCGAACCGAGGGCGAACGCCGGCCGCCCGTGGTCGAGGACGATCGTGGGCGACAGCGACGAGCGCGGGCGCTTGCCCGGGCCCGGCAGGTTGGGATCGTGGACGCCCGGCGTGACGGGGACGAAGGAGAAGTCCGTCAGCTCGTTGTTGAGCAGGAAGCCGCGGCCCGGGACCGTGATGCCGCTGCCGCCGGTCTGCTCGATGGTGAGCGTGTACGCGACGACGTTGCCCCACTTGTCGGCGACCGTCAGATGGCTGGTGTGCTCGCCCTCGTACGGGGTGGGCGCGGCCTTGCCGTGCGCGCCGCAGGGCACCGGGCGGCGCGGGTCGCCCGGCGCGAGCGGGCTCTTCAGCACGGCGTCGTCCTTGACGAGGCAGGCGCGGGCGTCGGCGAACCGCTGGGAGGTGAGCGCCCCGGCCGGTACGTCCTCGAAGGCCGGGTCGCCGACCCAGCGGTTGCGGTCGGCGAAGGCGATCCGGCTCGCCTCGATGTAACGGTGCAGGTACGTCTTCTCGTCGGCCTTCGAAAGGTCGCCCCTCTCCAGGATGTTGAGGGCCTCGGCGACCGTGGTGCCGCCGGAGGACGAGGGCCCGATGCCGTAGACGTCGAGTCCTCGGTACGACGTACGCGTCGGTGCCTGGCGCTTCGCCCCGTACGCGCGCAGGTCCCGCTCGGTCAGGTCGCCGGGGCGGGCGACGCGCCCGGAGGCGGGGTCGACAGGGGGCTTGCGCACGGTCCGGACGATGTCGCGGCCGAGCTCGCCCCGGTAGAGGGCGCCCACACCGCGCTCGCCGAGCAGGGCGTAGGTCCGGGCGAGGTCGGGGTTCTTGAGCGTGCTGCCGACGGCGGGCGGGGCGCCGCCGGGCAGGAACAGCTTCGCCGTGGCCGGGAAGTCCTTGAAGCGGGACTGGTTGTCGGCGGTCTGCTGACGGAACGTGGCGTCGACGGTGAAGCCGGAGCGGGCGATGCGCTCAGCGGGCTTCAGCACCTGGGCGAGGGAGCGGCTGCCCCATGTGCGCAGGGCGGTGTCCCAGGTGGCCGGGGTGCCCGGCGTGCCGACGCTCAGGCCGCTGGTGACGGCGTCGGCGAAGGGGACGGGCTTGCCGTTCTCCAGGAAGAGGTTCTTGTCCGCGCTCAGAGGGGCGCGTTCGCGGCCGTCGATGGTGGAGACCTGGTGCCGCTTCGCGTCGTAGTGGACGAAGTAGCCGCCCCCGCCGATGCCCGCGGAGTACGGCTCGGTGACACCGAGGGCGGCGGCGGTGGCCACGGCGGCGTCGACGGCGTTGCCGCCCTTGCGGAGCACTTCGATGCCGGCGGCCGAGGCGTCGGCATCGACGCTGGCCACGGCGCCGCCGTAGCCGGCGGCGACGGGGGTCTTGGCGGGCGTGCGGCCCACCCCCGCGGCCGGCCCGCCGGCCGGGGCGGCGGTGGCCGGGAGGGCGCCGAGCCCTACGACCAGGGAGGCCGTCGCGGCGAGCACGGGCAGCCGCCGGCGCGGGGGTTTCGTTCTCGGACGGGCCATCACTGCCTCCAAGGGGACGAACGGGCCCCGGAGCCTACCCCCGCCGAGACGGCGCGCAACCCCACGGGACGCAACCGGAGGCACGGGCGCCGCCCGTACCGACACGGAAACCGCACGCCGGTTTCCCTCCGCTGCCACGGCGCTCACTCCCCACCGAACGCAACCGGCGGCACCGAACCAGCCTCAGACCGTACGGCACCGCCGGACACCGCCGCCGTAGCGGGCCACCGTTGCGGCGGAGGTTGGTGTCCGGCCCGGCCCGAAGCGAACCCGCACGCCGCACTCCCTCGTACGGCACCGCCGGACACCGCCGCCGTAGCGGGCCACCGTTGCGGCGGAGGTTGGTGTCCGGCCCGGCCCGAAACGAACCCGCACGCCGCACTCCCTCGTACGGCACCGCCGGACACCGCCGCCGTAGCGGGCCACCGTCGCGGCGGAGGGCAGGTGCGGCACCGCCGCCGAACTACCCCCGACGCGACGGCGGTCAGCCCCCACCGAACGCAACCGGCGGCGCCGAACCGGCCTCAGACCGTACGGCACCGCCGAATACCGCCGCCGTGGCGGACAAGCAGGGGGCACCCCACGCTCACCCGCCTGAAGCGGGTGTCAGCGGCCGCGGGCCGCCGACGTCACCGGGACGGACATGGCCGCCTCGCCCTTCGCGTTGGGGTGGAAGGGGGCCGCCGGGTTCTCCGGCTGGGCGCCCTCGATCCAGCGGTCCGCCGCCGGCTTGCACACGTCGTGGCCGACGGTCGGCTTGTAGGTGTCGGCGAAGCGGACGCCGGCCTTGCGGGCCTCGCCCTGCAGCATCGTGTTGAGCTTCTTCTCGGTGTCCCGCAGGTAGGGGACGTCGCCCGCGGCGATCGGCACGGACGGGAAGCACCCGGTGCCGTCCTCCGGCATGATCGCCGGGTAGCCGACGAGGACGACGCGGGCCTGCGGCGCGCGCTTGTGCACGTCCTTCAGCACCAAGGCGACCTTGGGCGCCGCGCCGGCGATGCGGGCGGTGAGCTGGTCGGCGCCGCCCTCGGTGAACTTCGCGCGGCAGGGTGCGCCGGCCGGGTCGGTGGGGGACAGCTGGGCGCAGGTGCCGATGATGTCGCCGAAGCCGATGTCGTTGCCGCCGATGCCGAGCGTGACGAGGCGGGTGTTGCTGCCGAGCGCGTTGAGCTGGGGCGCGTTGTCGCCCTGGGCGCGCCACATGTCGTCGGTCGTGGCGCCGCTGCAGCTGACGTCCTTGAAGGACGTGTGGTGCAGGGCCTTCGCGGTGAGCGCCGGGTAGTTGACGCTGGAGCGGGCGCAGTCGCCGCCGGTCTGCTCGGGGATGCCGGGGCCGGAGGTGTAGGAGTCGCCGAGGGCGACGTAGCGCGCGCCGCCGGAGGGGGTGGCGGCTGCTCCTTCCGCGCCCTCCGCCGTCGCGGTGCCGGCCGCCCCCGCCGCCAGGGCCGCGGCCGCGCCGAGCGCAGCCAGTCCCTTGCCGTACCGCCCACCACGTCCATGCGCGTGTGCCACTGATGCCTCCGTGCTGTGTGCTGTTGTCCTGGGTGCGTCGTGCGGCGAGCCGTCCGGTGGACCGCGGAGCCGCCGATGCGGACGTCAGACTCGCCGTGTGGTGACCGTCTGTCAACTAATGACCGGAGGTTTAATTGGATTACAAAAGTCCAATTAGGTAGAGTACGAGTGTGCGACTGACCAAGAGCACCGACATCGCGCTGCGCATCGCCATGCGCCTGGCCGTGACCGGCGACGACAGCCCGACCACCCGCGAGGTGGCCGAGGCGGTCGGCGTGCCGTACACCCATGCCGCCAAGGTGGTCAGCAGACTGCAGCACATGGGCGTCGTCGAGGCCCGCCGGGGCCGCGGCGGCGGACTCACCCTCACCACCGCCGGACGGACGGGATCCGTCGGCCGGCTGGTGCGCGAGCTGGAAGGCGCGGGCGACGTCGTCGGCTGCGAGGACGATCCACCATGTCCGCTGCGCGCGGCGTGCCGGCTGCGCGGAGCCCTGCGCGACGCGCAGGAGGCATTCTTCGCCGCGCTGGACCCGATCACCGTGGAGGACCTGACCGGCCCGCCGACGGGCCCGGTGCTGCTGAGCCTGGGCACCCGTACACAGGACTGAAATCCCCGAAACACCGAGGTCCTGAGGCCCTGAAGTCCTTTCGAGGTCTTCGCGCGACCAAAAATACGCATCCAAGATACCAATTAAGGGTCGAGAGATCCGTTCAAGAGATCCAGGAGCGCCGATGCTGTCCACCAGGTCGACCGAGATCGTCCGCGCCACCCTCCCCGCCGTCGGCGGCGCGATCGGCGAGATCGCCCCGCTCTTCTACGAGAAGCTCTTCACCGCCCACCCCGGGCTCCTGCGCGACCTGTTCAACCGCGGCAACCAGGCGAGCGGCACCCAGCAGCAGGCCCTCGCCGGTGCCATAGCCGCCTTCGCGACGGCCCTGGTCGAGCACCCGGAGACCCGGCCCGACGCGATGCTCGCGCGCATCGCCCACAAGCACGTGTCGCTGGGCATCGGCCCCGATCAGTACCCGGTGGTCCGCCACCACCTCTTCGAGGCCATCGCGGAGGTGCTCGGCGATGCCGTCACCGAGGAGGTCGCGGCGGCCTGGGACGAGGTCTACTGGCTAATGGCCAACGCCCTGATCGCCCTGGAGGCGCGCCTGTACGAGCAGGCCGGAACCGCTGCCGGGGACGCCTTCCGCCCGTACCGCGTCACCGGGCGTCTCGCGGAGACAGCGGAGGTGACCACGTACCTCGTCCAGCCGCTGGACGGCAGCCCGCTGCCCGCCTCCCGGCCCGGCCAGTACGTCTCCGTGCAGGTTCAACTCCCCGACGGGGCGCGGCAGATCCGCCAGTACAGCCTCTCCGGCCGGCCCGACGACGCCCTGCAGTTCTCCGTCAAGCGCGTGACCGGCGAACCGGACGGCGAGGTCTCCCACCACCTGCACGACCGCGTGGCCGTCGGCGACACCCTGATGGTCAGCGCGCCGGCCGGCGACGTCGCCCTCACCGACGGTGATGCGCCCGTCCTGCTGGCCTCGGCCGGCATCGGCTGCACCCCCATGACCGGGATGCTCTCCCACCTGGCCGCGACCGGCTCGCGGCGCCGCGTCATCTCCGTCCACGCCGACCGCAGCGAGGCCACCCACGCCTTCCGCACCGACCTGCTGCAGCTCACGGAGAAGCTGCCGGACGCGGTCGCGCACGTCTGGTACGAGGAGCCGGAGGGCGCCTGGCCCGCCGACCGCACCGGCTACGCCGACCTCTCCCGCATCGACATCCCCGCGGGCACCACGGCGTACCTCTGCGGACCCCTGCCGTTCCTCCGCTCGGTCCGCACGCAGCTCCTCGACGCGGGGGTCGCCGCGGCCGACATCCACTACGAGGTCTTCGGCCCGGACCTGTGGCTGGGGCAGGAGGGCTGACACGGGACGGGGTGGAACGGACTGCGCCGATTGGCGCAGGACGGCTTGCGCGGCGACCATGTCACACACCGGTGCGCACCCCGCACCGGCATCCCGAATCGTTCGCACGTTCGAGTGATGGGCGGTTGTCGAACCCGCAAGAGGGCAGCTTCCCCGCACTCACGTCCGAGGAGGGCTCCCATGCGACGTTCACCCGCCCGCGCACTCTCCCGCCCCTTTATCGCCCTGCCGACAGCACTAGCACTGGGCGCGCTCCTGGCCGGACCGGCGGCGCCCGCCGCCGGGGCCGGCAGGACCACGACCGAGACCACCGTGGTGATCGAGGGCTTCGAATTCGTCCCGGCGTCGGTCACCATCCACGCCGGCGACTCCGTCCGCTGGGTCAACAAGGACAACGACGAACACACCACGACGTCCGACGAGCCGGGCTGGGACTCGGGCCTCATCGTCCCCGGCGGCGACTTCACCCAGGTCTTCACGACCCCGGGGACCTTCTCCTACCACTGCGACCTCCACTCGACGCTGACGGGCAAGGTCATCGTCGAGTAGCCGCCGCGGCCGTCACGGATGGATCTGCCCGGCGCCCGGCAGCAGGGTGCCGGGCTCCGCCGGGGCGACCTCCACCGCCTCCGTCTTGAGGCTGCGCCGCTGCCGCTTCGCGACCCAGGTCGCCAGCCAGGAGAGGAGCATGCACATCCCGATGTAGATCGGGGAGATGATCATGACGACGGGGATGAACGGCAGCCCGTAGTCCAGGTTGCTGGCGATCAGCTTGCCGGCGTGCAGGAACTCCTCGTAGGTGATCAGGAAGCCGAGCGAGGTGTCCTTGAGCGCCACCACGAGCTGGCTGATGATCGCCGGCAGCATGGCGCGGAGCGCCTGCGGCACGAGCACGTGGCTCATCGCCTGCGTCTTGCGCATCCCGAGCGCGTACGCCGCTTCCCGCTGACCGCGGTCGACGGAGTTCACCCCGCTGCGGAAGACCTCCGCGAGCACCGAGCCGTTGTAGAGGGTGAGCCCGGTGACGAGGGCCGGCAGCGGCTGCACCTTGAGGGCGACGAAGACGAAGAAGATCATGACCAGGACCGGCATCGCCCGGAAGAACTCCACGAAGAGCGTGGCGGTCCAGCGCAGGATCCGGTGGTCGGAGAGCCGGCCCGCGGCGAGCAGCCCGCCGAGGGCGAGGGAGAGCACGGCGGCGTAGGCGAAGGCCTTGAGCGTGTTACCGAGGCCGCGCAGCAGCATCTCCTGGATGCCCTCGTACACGAACGGCCGCCACTTCTCGGCGGTGAACTGGTGGGTGTCGAAGAGCAGGTAGAGCACCCAGGCGACGATCCCCAGGATGACGACGGTGGCGGCGAGGCCGTAGACGAGGTGGCGCCGCCGGGCCCGGGGCCCCGGGATGTCGTAGAGCGCGGTGTCGGTCATCGGGGCACTCCCCAGCGCTTTTCGAGCACGTTGAAGATCGCGCTGATGGACAGGGTCACGATCAGATAGCCGACGGCGATCCAGACGAAGGTCCAGACGATGCTGTAGCCGAGCTCGTTCAGCGGCTTGTACGTGCCGAGGAGCTCGGTCACGCTGAAGGACCCGGCGATCGCGGAGTTCTTGGCGAGCGCGATCAGGGTGGAGCCGACCGGCGGGATGACGGAGCGGAAGGCCTGCGGCAGCACGACGAGGCTCAGGGTCTGCCCGAAGGTCATGCCCAGGCTGCGGGCCGCCTCGCCCTGCCCCGCCGGCACGGTGTTGATGCCCGAGCGCAGGGCCTCGCAGATGAACGCCGAGGTGTAGCAGCCCAGGGCGAGGACGGCGAACAGCTGGAAGGGCAGCACGATGCCGAACCGCGGCAGGCCGAGCAGCACCGCGAAGAACAGCAGCGTGAGCGGGGTGTTGCGCAGCACCGTCACCCACACCGTGCCGAAGACCCGCAGGGAGCCGACGGGGGCGACGCGGAAGGAAGCCATCACGAAGCCCAGGGCGAGGGCGAGCAGCGAGGCGTAGACGGTGAGTTCGACCGTGCCGAGCAGCCCCTTGCCGTAGAGGGCCCAGTTGTCGGTGAGCACGTTCATCGCGGGGCTCCTCAGCTCGCCGGGTAGCGGTCGACGGCGGGCGGCTTCGGGGCCGGCACGCCGGAGAGGCCGAGCGTCGCGTCGTACGCCTTCTTCCAGTCGCCGTTCTTCTCGTGCTCCTCGACGGCGTCGTCCAGGGCGAAGCGGAGGGCGTTGTCGCCACGGGGCACGCCGATGCCGTAGGGCTCCTTCGAGAAGGGCTTGCCGGCGATCTTCAGCTCGTCGGGGGCCTTGGCGGCGAAGCCCATGAGGATGGTGTCGTCGGTGGTCACGGCGTCGACCTGGAGGCTGAGGAGGTTGTCCACGCAGACCGAGTAGGTGTCGTAGGCGACCGGGATCGCCTTGGGGTACTCCCGCTCGATGCGCTGCAGCGGGGTGGAGCCGGCGGCCGAGCAGACCCGTTTGCCGGCCAGGTCCCGGGGGCCGTTGATGTCCTTCTCGTCGGTGCGGACGAGCAGCGACTGCCCGGCGATGTAGTAGGGCCCGGCGAAGCCGACCTGCTTCTTGCGCAGGGCGTTGATGGTGTACGTGCCGACGTAGTAGTCGATCTGGCCGTTCTGGAGGGCGGTTTCGCGGTTCGCGGAGGCGATCGTGCGGAAGTGGATGGTCTTGGGGTCGAAGCCCAGGGAGGCGGACATCATGCGGGCGATCTCGATGTCGTAGCCGGAGTAGACGCCGGTGGCGGGGTCCTTCTCGCCCATGTAGGGCTGGTCCTCCTTGGCACCGACGACGAGGTGGCCGCGGGCCTTCGCGGCCCGCCAGGTGGGCGAGCCGGCCAGCTCGAAGCCCTTGTCGACCTGGTAGACGGGCAGCGCCTCGGGCTTGGGCCCCTTGACGGGCGGGCTGCCGGACTTGCCGCAGGCCGCCAGCGCGGCGAGCACGGCGAGGGCCAGGCAGGCCGGGACGGCGGTGTGACGCCACCTGGCGCGGGCCCGCGGACGCCGCGTCCCGCGATCCGTCCCGCGATCCGCCGCGCGGGCGGCGGCGCGGCCCTGCCGGAGACCGGGCCGGTCCGGTTCCCCGCGCCCGTTCAGGTGCCGGTTCCCATGCCGGTTCATGTGCGCAGCACTCTCCGCTCAGTGCTTGAGGATCTTGGAGAGGAAGTCCTTGGCGCGCTCGCTCCGCGGCGCGGTGAAGAACTCCTCGGGGGCTCGGTCCTCGACGATGCGGCCATCGGCCATGAAGACGACGCGGTTCGCGGCGGAGCGGGCGAAGCCCATCTCGTGGGTGACGACGACCATCGTCATGCCGTCCCGCGCGAGCTGCTGCATGACCTCCAGCACCTCGTTGATCATCTCCGGGTCGCGTGCGCGAGCAGGCCGACGCGCTCCAGCAGCTCGCGCGAGCGCCGGTCCGCGTCCTCCCTGGACCGCTTGCGGACCTTGAGCGGAGCCAGGGAGACGTTGGCGAGGACGGTCTTGTGGGCGAAGAGGTTGAAGGACTGGAAGACCATCCCGACCTCGGCCCGCAGCTTGGCGAGCTCGCGCCCCTCGTCGGGCAGCGGGTGCCCGTCGAGGAGGATCGTGCCGGACTCGACGGGCTCCAGGCGGTTGATGGCGCGGCACAGGGTGGACTTCCCGGAGCCGGAGGGGCCGATGACGACGACCACCTCGCCGCGGCCGACGGTGAGGTTGATGTCCTTCAGGACGTGCAGCTTGCCGTAATGCTTGTTGACATCACGCATTTCGATCAGGGGATCGACGGCCATACCCAGTCCCGCCCACTCTCCGCGCTCTTCCGGTCCTCGCTCGCCATCCGGGCAAACTATTCCCCTCTATAGGGGACTTCAGCCATGACACGCATTCATATGGGCATTCGTGCCACATTGCCCGCCATTTGCCCTAGGTACACAGACCGGGCCTGGGTACCTAGCCTGAGGGGCACGGACCGGGGGAACTCGGGGGAAAATCTCGGGGGAAAGGAGCCGGGGGTGGGCGACAGCAGGCCCGTCTACCAGCGCATCGCGGACGATCTGCGCCGGCGGATCGACGAGGGCGGGCTCGCCGTGGGCGAGCGCATCCCCTCCCGCTCCGAGCTCAAGCGCACCTACGCGGCCAGCGACCAGACCGTGGACCGGGCGGTGCGCGTACTGAAGGCCGCCGGCTACGCGGAAGGCCAGTTCGGCCGCGGCGTGTTCGTCACCGACCGGGCGCCGCTCGGCAGCCTGCTCCGGTCCACCGGAGCCGTGGACACCCCCTTCGCCGCCCAGATCCGCGGATACGGGCCGCCCTGCCCGCGCCAGGGCGAGCAGTCCGGCCGGCAGCCCCGGCCCGACGGCGGCACGGGCCGCAACACCACTCTTACGTGGGAAGCCTCGTCCACCGAAACCGCCGCCCCGGAGCGGATCGCCCAGCGGCTGCACATCGGCGCGGGCACGCGCGTGCTCTGCACGCAGTACGAATACCTGGCCAACCGGCACCCCGTGCAGCTCGCCACGAGCTGGGAGCCGCTCGCCATCACCGAGGGCACGGACGTCGTCCTGCCCGAGCGCGGGCCCTACGCCCGGCGCGGGGTGCGCGGGCGGCTCGCGGCCATCGGGATCCGCGTCGTGCGGGCCCGGGAGCTGGTCGGCTCCCGGCCCGCGAGCACGCCGGAGGCCGAGGCGCTGGGCTGCGCCGCGGGCAGCTGCGTCACGGTCATCGAGCGCACGCACTTCGACGGCGACGGCCGCGCCGTGGAGACCTCCGACATCGTCGTCCGCGCCGACCGCTGGCGGGTGGAGTACGACATCGCGTTCACCAGCTGAGCGGCCCGGGCGTCAGCTCTCGGCGAGCTCCGCGTACAGCTGCGACAGCTCCGGCGCGCCGTCGGCCGCCCAGGCCTGCCCCGCCTCGACCACGTCGACCTCGCGGCCGTTGGCGAGCCGCACCACCGGCTGACCGTCGGAGCGGATCCACCACCCCGCGTCGCGGACCGTACGGATGACGACCGTGCCCAGGTAGAGGCCCGCGTCGTTGCCGAGCCAGGGCAGCAGTTCCGGGTCGTCGCGCCAGCGCGGCTGCAGCTGGTCCAAGGCCTCCAGGGAGGCGGGCGAGTCGTCGAGCACCACTCCTGCGGACTGCGCGTGCGCGCGCAGCAGTTCGCACTCGGACAGCAGCTCCGCAAGCCCTTCCGGGTCCCGGTCGACCGCGCTCGACGGCGCCGCCCCGTGCCCCGGGGCGTGTCGCTTTCGCCAACTGTCCAAGAAGGGAATGTTCATACCAACAGGATCGCACTCGCACGGATGGCCCCACCACAGGCACGCGGCGCCCGCGTGACCGGACAGCCTCCTTTACGTTACGCATACGTCTTCTTATCTTCATGCAGCCACGTATCGAGCGGGGAACCGAGGGAGGCATGAGACACATGCTCCGGACAGAGAAACCGGGCGGGAGACGGCACAGACCGTGGACGGCGGCGCGGGCGGCGGCCCGGGCCGCCGCGGTGGGGATCGCCGGCGCCGCGTGCGCCGTCGCTGCCGCAAACACCCCGGCGCTCGCCGCCGGCGGACAACCCGACGCACCGTCCGGCAGAGAGCCGCTCCCCCTGGAGCGGCTCTTCGACAGCAGGGCGGTCAGCGACGACGCCCGCCCCGGCGCGGCCGACTTCGACGGAGCGGGCAACTCCCTCTCCGCCCAGGACCTCGCGGCCGCCGGCTGGGCGCCCGGCCGCGACCTCGCCTTCGACGGCGCCCGGCTGCACTGGCCCCGCCCGGCCGCCGGCAGGCCCGACAACGTCCGCGCCGCGGGGCAGGCCGTCCGGCTCGGCGGCCGCGGCGAAGCCCTCACCTTCCTCGTCGCCGCGACGGCGAAGGGCGCACCCGGCGGCGACGCCACGGGTACGGGCACGGTGCGCTACCGCGACGGCTCGCGCAGCACGTACCGGCTGACGGCACCGGACTGGCGCCGCGGGCCCCTGACGACGAAGGCCGTCGGCCTGCCCCACCTCAACACGCCCGGCGGGCGGCGCGCCGAGACCACCCGGCTGTACGCGGTGTCCGTGCCGGTCGCGCCCGGCCGCGAGGTCGGCTCCGTGGTGCTGCCGCAGGACCCCGGGCCGGACAGCGACCTGCACGTGTTCTCCCTCGCGCTGCGCGGCGGCTCCCGCGGCTGGACCGGCACCTGGGCCGCGCCCACCTCCGGCTACGCGGCCGTCGGGCCGTGGACGGACCGCACGCTGCGGCTGGTCGTGCACAGCAGCACGGGCGGGCCCGCGACGCGGATCCGGCTGGAGAACACCTTCGCGCCCCGCCCGGTGCGCATCGGCCACGCCACGATCGCCCTGCAGGGCAAGGGCGCGGCCGCGGCCGGCGCACCCCGGGCCCTGGCCTTCGGCGGGCAGCCGGGCACGGTGATCCCCGCCGGCGCGCAGGCCTTCAGCGACCCGCTGGGCTTCCGGGTGCCCGCGGGCACCAATCTGCTCGTGAGCATCCACCTGCCCGGCAAGGTGGCGGCCGTGCCCGTGCACAGCTACACCAGCCAGGTCTCCTACCTGACCGGCGACGGCGGCGGCGACCGGACGGGCGAGCGCGGCGCGGGCGCGTACACCGGCACGCTCTCCACCTGGCCGCTGCTGACGGGCGTGGACGTGGAAGGCGGCCCGGGGTCCGTGGTGACGCTGGGCGACTCCATCACCGACGGCGAGCGGTCGACGCCCGGCGCCAACGGCCGCTGGCCCGACCTGCTGGCGCGGCGGCTGCAGGCCCAGCACTCCCTGCCGCAGTTCGGGATCCTCAACCACGGCATCTCCGGCAACCGCGTGGTGACCGACCGCTATCCGGGCGACGGCACCAGCACCATCATGAGCGGCGTCAGCGCGCAGCACCGCCTGGAGCGGGACGTGCTGGCGCAGACCTCGGCCCGTACGGTCATCGTCTTCGAGGGCGTCAACGACATCCGGGCCGGGACCTCGGCCGCGCAGGTCATCGCGGGCCTGGAGGCGATCGCCGAGCGCGCCCATGAGCGCGGGATGCGGGTCATCGCCGCGACCATCGCGCCCTGCGGCGGCTTCTACGACTGCACGGCGGACGCCGAGGCCCGGCGCGCCACCATCAACCGGCACATCCGGATGGGCGGCAGCACGGGGCGCGCCTACGACGCCGTGTTCGACTTCGACGCGGCGATCCGGGACCCGCAGCAGCCGGACCGGATGCTGCCGGCGTACGACGGCGGCGACCACCTGCACCCCAACGACGCGGGGATGAAGGCCTTCAGCGACGCGATCGACCTGCGTCGGCTGGTCTGACCGCGCCGCCCGTCGCTCCGGGGCGTCCGTCACTCCGGGGCGCCCCGGGCTCACACGTCCAGGTCGACGACGACCGGGGCGTGGTCCGAGGCGCCCTTGCCCTTGCGCTCCTCACGGTCCACGTACGCGTCCTGCTTCGCCTTCACGAACGGGGCGTTGCCGTAGACGAGGTCGATGCGCATGCCCCGGTTCTTGGGGAAGCACAGCTGGCGGTAGTCCCAGTACGTGTACGGGTGGTCGTACTTCAGCGGGCGCGGCACGACGTCGGACAGGCCGAGGTCGCGCAGGGCGCCGAGCGCCGCCCGCTCGGCCGGGGTGACGTGCGTCGCGCCCTCGAAGACGGCCGGGTCGTAGACGTCGTCGTCGGTCGGCGCGATGTTGTAGTCACCGAGGACCGCGAACGGGCGCTCGCCCTCCGCGTCCGCCGCGACGGCATCCCGCAGGGCCTCCAGCCAGCGGAGCTTGTACGCGTAGTGGTCGTGGCCGACCTCCCGGCCGTTGGGCACGTAGACCGACCAGACGCGGACGCCGCCGCACGTCGCCGAGATCGCGCGGGGCTCCTGCCCGCCGTCGTAGTCCGGCCCGCCCGGCAGGCCGCTCACCACATCCGCCAGGCCCACCCGGGAGATCACCGCCACGCCGTTCCACCTGCCGGTGGCGTTCACCGCGGCCTCGTAGCCCAGCTCGCGCAGCTCCGCGTACGGGAAGGCGTCGTCGGCGCACTTCGTCTCCTGTATGCAGAGCACGTCCGTGCCGCTGCTCTCCAGCCAGGCCAGCAGCCGCGGGAGACGGGCGGTGATCGAGTTCACGTTCCAGGTGGCGATGCGCATGCAGCAACCCTAACGGCCGGGTCTGACAATCCCGGCGTTCAGAGGGTGACGGCCTCCCCGGGCGCCAGCCGGGCGTGCTCCGCGCCGACCCGGGCCGGCGTCAGCATCCGGTCGTAGACCGGACGGGCGAGGTCGGTGAGCAGCGCGTCGTGGACGTCGATCGCCAGGCGCGGCGCGAGCTCCCGCACGTAGTCGATGACCTCCGAGATCTTGTTCCAGGGCGCCATGACCGGCAGCATCAGCGTGTCCACCGGCACGCCCGGCAGCGTCAGCGCGTCGCCCGGGTGGAAGACCGAACCGTCCACGAGATAGCCCACGTTCGTAATCCGCGGGATGTCCGGGTGGATCACGGCGTGCAACTGCCCGTGCACCTGCACGTCGAAGCCCGCCGCCGTGAACGTGTCCCCCTCCCCCACGATGTGCACCCGGCCCGGGAAGGCCGGGGCGATCTGCTCGGCCACGCTGCGCAGCGTCCACAGCTCCGCGGCCGGGTTCGCGTCGAGGGCCGCCCGCAGACGGTCCTCCGCGAAGTGGTCCGGGTGCTCGTGGGTCACGAGGATCGCGTCGGCGCCGACGGCCGCGTCCTCCTCGCTGAAGGCGCCCGGGTCGATGGCGAGCGTGCGGCCGTCCTTCTCCAGGAGGACGCACGCGTGGCTCTTCTTGGTCAGCTTCAGGTTCAGCTCCATGGCCCCATACTGCTACGCCCCCGGGCCCGCCTCCTCGGCGATGACACGCTGCGCGACGGCGAAGGCGGCGCCCGCGGCGGGCAGGCCGCAGTAGACCGCCGCGTGCAGCAGCGTCTCCTTGATCTCGTCCGGGCCGGCGCCGCTGCGGAGGGCCGCGCGGGTATACGGGGCGATGTCGTCGTAATGGCCGCGGGCCGTGAGGGCGGTCAGGGTGAGCAGGGCCCGCGTGCGGCGGTCCAGCCCGGGGCGGGCCCAGGTCTCGCCCCACGCGGAGCGGGCGACGAGGTCGTGGAAGTCGCCGGTGAACGCGTCCCGGTCCGCTTCGGCCCGGTCCGCGGCCTCGTCGCCGAGCACGTCGCGCCGGATGCGCTTGCCGCGGTCGAGCGCGTCGAAGCCGGCGTGACCGCCCCCCATTTCCGCGGGCGGCGGCCCGAAGCCGCCGAACGACCCGGCTGCGCCGGGCTCTGCCGCGGCCGGTTCCGCCGCCGGCAGCCCGGCGGCTCCGAAGCCGTGCGCTCCGGAGGCGGGCGGCGGCCCGGGAGTGATCCGCACCGTGTCCGGCACGCCGGGGCCGGAGGGGATCCGCGCGGCGTCCGGGGTTCCTGTACCGGGGGTGATCCGGACGGTGTCCGAGCCTCCGGCGCCGGGACCGGTGGTGCCGGCGGAACCGCCGGGCGCGGTTCCGAAGGCAGCGCCCCCGGCACTGCCCGGGCCGGGTGTGCCGGACCCCGGAGCAGCGGAGTCCGATGGGGCCGGGCCCGGGCTCGCGGGGCCGGGTGCGCCGGGTCCGTAGCCCGGGCCCCCGAACGCCTGCGGCCCCGCGGGGCCGGGCGCGCCGGGCGCGCCGGAGCCCGGGGCGAAGACACCGAAGCCGTCGCCGGTACGGCCGGTTGCCGGTCCGGTGACCGCGGGGCCGCCCGTCCCGGCAGAGCCGGATCCCGGGGCCCCGAAGCCGCCGCCGGACGCCGCGCCCGGGGTGCCGAAGCCGGCGCTGTCAGAGCCCGGGGCCGGGGTGCCGACCGGGCCGGGTATGCCGGAGCCGGGTGTCGTGGAGGAGACGGAGCCGGCGCCCGGGGCCGGTCCGGAGGCCGGCCCGCCGGTGCCGCCCGGCGGGGTACTGAAATCCAGTCCCGGCATGCCGGATCCCGGCGCCCCGAAGCCCGCGCCGGGCGCGCCGAAGCTGCCCCGGGCCGGACCGGCGGCGGCCGGGTGCGCGACACCGCCCGCCCCGGCAGCGGCTCCGGAGGAGGTCGCTCCGGGGCCGGCCGCGCCGGGCCCGTCGGCCCCGAAGCCCGCACCGGCAGCGCCCGGGCCGTCCGCCCCGGCAGGGGGCGTCGCACCCGGCGCCGCCGGACCGCTCCGGCTCCCGCCCTTCCCCTGGCCGGAGGCAGAGGCTCCGGGGAGCACCGACAGCCCCTGCTGCGTCGACAGCTGCCAGGCCGTCGTGAAGTGGCGGACCAGCAGGTCCGTCACCGCCGCCGGCTGTTCGACCGGGGTCAGGTGGGACGCGCCCGGGACGACGGCCAGCTTCGCGTCGTGGATGCCCGCGACGAGGACCCGTGCGTCCGCGGGCGGCGTGGTCGTGTCCTCGGCGCCGACGATGACCAGCGTCGGGACGCTGATCCGGGTCAGCTCGGCACGGACGTCGAACGCGGCGAGCGCGTCGCACGCGGCGACGTACGCGTACGTGTCGGTGGTGCCGACCATCTGGACGGCCCAGTCCACGATGGCCGGCTGGGCGCCGGAGAAGTTCGCGGTGAACCAGCGCTCGGGCGCGGAGCGGGCGACCGGGTCGAGGCCCTCCCGGCGGACGGTTTCGCCGCGCTGCCGCCAGGAGTCGGGCGTGCCGTAGCGGGGAGAGGCGGCGACGAGGGCGAGGGAGGCGAGCCGGTGCGGGTGGCGGAGGGCGATGTCGATGCCGACGGCGGCGCTGAGGGAGCAGCCGACGTAGCCGAAGCGGTCGACGCCGAGCGAGTCGAGGGTGGCGACGAGCCGGTCACCGAGGTCGTCGACGGCGGCGGCGGGCGCGGCGGGGGCGCCGCCGTGTCCGGGCAGGTCGAAGCGGACCACCCGCCAGTGCCGGGTCAGCTCGGGGATCTGGCGGTCCCACATGTGCCATGTGGTACCCAGCGCGGGCCCCAGGACCAGGACCGGGGCGTCTTCTGGCCCGTCAGAGCGGTATTGGAGGGTGTTCGCCGGTGTCTCACTCACCCGCCAGACCCTCTCATGTATCACGGCTGCCCCTATGACGGGGGCCCTAACAGTGCGGGTCTGACCAGGTGGAAGGCCTCCCGTGCAGCGTAGCGTTTGAGGCATCGGACGATTTCGCGTCGGGTCTTGCCCTCCTTGGTGCGGCGTTCGTAGTTGTCCTGGGTGCGTGGGTCGACGCGCAGGCGAGTGTGCACGCTCCGGTGCAGGGCGGCGTCGTCCTTGGCGAGTTTGTACATCCGGGCGATCTGCACCGGTCCGTCGCCTGACTTGGCGTGGGCGCGGGCCCGCCCGCTCAGCAGCGCCCGGGCCGCGTTCTGGGCGTCGAGTGGGGCCGAATAGCGCACGCATTCCTGCTCCAGTCTCACGTTGTGGCCGAACTCGCCTTCCACAAGGCTTTCGTGGAGATCGGCTTCTTCCGGTGTGAGCGCGCCGAGTTGTCGTTCGTGTGCGATGCGCGGCGGGCTCAGGGCGTGCGCAGGCTGTTGATGTAGTCCTGCCAGCGGGGGATGCCGTGGTGGGCCGCGCGGGCGTGGATGTGGTCGGTCACCTGCTGGACGTAGTGCGGGGGCATTGATCGGCGGCTGCCCGCGTAGGAAGCGGCCAGGCGCTGGTGGAGGCGGGGCGGGAGGTGTGCTGCGGCCTGGGCTAGGAACCAGGTGCGGGCGCCGGGGCTCAGGCGCATGACGTCGGGGAAGACGGTGACGGCTCCTGCTTCGGCACAGGCGTCGACGAGTGCGTCGAGAGCGCGGGGATGGTCGGCGGCGTGGGGGATGACGGGGGCGATGAGGACGCCGGCGGGGACCCCGGCGTCGCGCAGGGCCGCGATGGTGTCCAGGCGGGCGCGGGGTGGGGAGGCGGCCGGTTCGAAGGCGCGCCGGACGCGGTCGTCGAGGGAGCCGAGGGAGGTCATCACCAGGATGTTCGCCGCCTGGGCGGCTTCGGCGTAGAGGGGGATGTCGCGGCGCAGGAGGGCTGATTTGGTGGTCGTGGTGAAGGGGACGCGGTAGTCGGTGAGGGCGCGCAGGATGCCGGGCATGAGCTGGTAGCGGCCTTCGGCGCGTTGGTAGCAGTCAGTGGAGGTGCCGACCATCACCCACTGGTCGCCGGTCTTGCCGGTGCGCAGTTCGCGGCGCAGGACGGTGGCGGCGTTGGTCTTGACGTAGAGGTGGGTCTGGAAGTCCTCGCCGGTGTCGTGGCCGAGGTGGTGGTGGCCGTCGCGGGCGAAGCAGTAGGTGCAGGCGTGAGTGCAGCCGCGGTAGGGGTTGAGGGTGAAGCCCATGGGGCCGGGTGTGGCGCCGGGCATGCGGTTGAGGATCGTACGGGCCTGGATCTCGTGGAAGGTGACACCGCGGGAAGTCGGGGGCCGGGGGCGGTTCGGGGGTCACGGCGGAGGCAGGAAAGAGGGTGGGGTGCGGGTCGGTGGCGTTCACCGGCCCGCCTCGTCGGTGTCGTTCGCCTGCGGGGTGAGGGCGCGGGCCGCTTGCAGGAGCTGGTGGCCCATCTGCGCGAGGTGCGGGGCGAGTTCGGGGTCGCCGTGGAGGGTGGCTTCGGGGCCCAGGGCGAGGAGTCGTACGGCGATGTGCAGGGGGTCGTCGGCGGAGAGGTCGATGGTGCAGGTGTGGTCGTCGAGGGGGTGGACGCGGGAGGGGAAGGCCCCGCTGCGAGTGCGGGCCGTCGCGGCGTCGTACGGGACGGTGGCCCGGGCGGGGTAGCGGGTGGGCGCGGCGGTAAGGGATGCGGTCAGGTACGTGGACGCGTCGGGGGCGGGGAGCCGGCGGGACGGGGCGCGGCGGCCGGTCGGGGCGGGACCGGTGAGGCGGTCGACGCGGAAGGTGCGCCAGGCGTCGCGGTCCAGGTCGTAGGCGAGCAGGTACCAGCGGCCGTGGGAGGCGAGGAGGGTGTGCGGTTCCACGTGGCGCGAGCTGGGGGTGCCGTCGCGGGACTCGTAGGCGAAGGTGACCGTCCCGTGGTCGCGGCAGGCGGTGGCGAGGGCGGCCAGTGCGGCGAGGTCCGCCTTTGGTGCGCCGCTGAACGGCAGTGATGTGGTGGCCTGTTGGACGGCGGCGATCTGGTCGCGCTGGCGGGCGGGCAGGAGCCGGGCGAGCTTGTCCAGGGCTCGGGTGGCGGTCTCCTCGATGCCGGTGACGCCCGCTGCGGCGGCGCGCAGGGCGACGGCGAGGGCGACGGCTTCGTCGTCGGGGAAGAGGGGCGGCAGGTCGGTGGTCATGCCGTTCAGGCTGCCCGCCATCGAGGTCGTTGGGTGTCCTATTGGGCTTCTACCGTCGGAGGCATGTCCGAGAACGAAACCCCTCAAACCGATGCGAAAGTATCCGCGAAGGCATCGGAAGCATCTGCGAAGGCATCGGTTGCCGATGCGCAGGTCGCTCCCTCACCGGCGGCGGTGGATCCCCGCCGGTGGGTGGCGCTGATCGTCCTCCTCGTCGCGACCTTCATGGACGCGGTGGACGTGACCGTCGTCAATATCGCCATCCCCCACATCCAGGAGGACACGGGCGCCTCGACCTCCCAGATCCAGTGGGTGGTCGGCGGCTATGCCCTGGCCTTCGCGCTGGGCCTGATCACCGGCGGGCGCCTGGGCGACCTGTACGGGCGGAAGAAGGTCTTTCTCGCCGGGGTCGCCGGTTTCACCCTCACCTCGCTGGTCTGCGGCATCGCCGGCGCCCCCGAGATGCTGCTGGCCGGCCGGATCGCGCAGGGCGCGGCGGCCGCGCTGATGGTGCCCCAGGTGCTGTCGATCATCCATGTCTCCTTTCCGAAGGAGGAGCGCGGCAAGGTCTTCGGCATTTTCGGAGCGGTCAGCTCGCTGGGTGTGCTGGCCGGGCCACTGGTCGGCGCGCTGCTGGTCGAGGGGGATCTGTTCGGGATGGGCTGGCGGCCGATCTTCCTGGTCAACCTGCCGCTGGGCGTGATCGGTCTGATCGCGGGCGCGGTGCTGATCCGCGAGTCCAAGGCAGAGCGGGCGGCCCGGCTGGACGTGGGTGGCATGGTGCTGTCCACCGGCGGCCTGCTCTGCCTCGTCCTGCCGCTGATCCAGGGCCGCGAGCTGGGCTGGCCGGTGTGGACGTACGTGATGATGGCGGCCTCTGTGCCGGTGCTCGCGCTGTTCGTCGCGTACGAGAGAAGGGTGATCGCCCGCGGCGGCTCCCCGCTGGTGGTGCTCTCCCTGTTCACCCGCAAGAGCTTCTCGGGCGGCCTGGGCGTCCAGCTGATGTTCGGCCTGGCGTCCGGGGTGTTCTTCCTGGCCTGGGCGCTCTACCTCCAGCTGGGGCTGGGCTTCTCGCCCCTGAAGGCGGGCCTGTCCGGGCTGCCGCTGTCGCTGCTGCTCATGGTGGGCGCCGGCGTTTCGATGCAGGTGCTGGTGCCGCGCTTCGGCCGCCGGGTGCTCCAGGCGGGCGCGCTGACCGCCGCGGCCGGGATGGTGCTCTTCGCGTGGCTGACCGGCCACTACGGCGCGGACATCACGCTGTGGCAGACGATGCTGCCGCTGGCGCCGATGGGTATCGGCATGGGCCTGATCGTCGCGCCGCTCACGGACATCATCCTCTCCGAGGTGCCGCACGAGCACGCCGGCTCGGCCTCCGGCCTGAACAACACCACGGTCCAGCTCGGCCAGGCCGTCGGCACCGCCCTCTCCTCGCTGATCTTCTTCAATCAGCTGGGTGACAACCCCGTCACCCAGGGAGCGAAGATGCCGGACGCCTTCGCCCACACCCTGCCGTACGTCGCCGCCGCCTTCCTCACCTCGTTCGCGCTGCTGTATGCGATCCCGAAGCGGGCCGGGCACAAGAGCGGGGACGCCGGCGGAAACCCGGAGGGCGACAAGACCGGGACGCCGGCTGAGGCCGCGGGCCCCGCGCTCACCCGGTGAGCCCGGTGAGCCGGAGGGCGGTGCCGCCACCCCGCGCGGCGCCGCTCCCGTTCCCGGCTCCCGAGCCCCTGTCGTCACCGCGCCGGGAGCGCCCCTCGCCGGGCGGAGACCCAAGCGGAGATCCAAGCGGAGATCCAAGCGGAGGTCCAAGAGGACATTGAAGGACCTATTGGGGTCCTACCGTAAGGACTGAGCGCGGTCGCGGGCTCCGGGGCGGACGGGGACGGTAACCGCCCCGACGGGCCGGAGCGGCGGCCCGGAGCCCGGGCCGCGCCACCTCTGCCGGCCGTGTCACGTGTCTTCCGTACCGCCGGCACGACACCGTCGGCGGCTGACCTCGCGGCTCCCCGCCCTGTGCGGCGCACCGCTCTTCCCCAAGACCGCTCGGCGTGCGGGGAGAGATCACAGAAAGGAGACTGCGGATGACGCAGGGAAACGCCGTGGTGGCCGGTCGGCCGATGATGCCGCCGCTCGGCTTCGGGACGTGGCAGCTCAAGGGCGACGACGCCTACCGGGCCGTCTCACTGGCCCTGGAGGCGGGGTACCGGCACCTCGACACCGCCACGCTGTACGGCAACGAGGACGCGGTCGGCAAGGCGCTGGCCGTCGGCGGGCTGCCGCGCGACGAGGTGTTCGTCACTACCAAGTTCGCCCAGCGCAGCCCCGGCCGCGAGCCGGAGGCACTGGCACGGTCGCTGGACCGGCTCGGGCTGGAACGGGTCGATCTGTGGCTGCTGCACTACCCGCTCAAGGACCCCGGTGAGAACGCCGCGGTGTGGGACGCGTTCCTGGCCGCCGCCGACGAGGGCCTGGCCACCGACGTGGGGGTGAGCAACCACAGTCTGGACCAGCTCGACGCGCTGACCGCCGCGACCGGTCGCACCCCGGCCGTCAACCAGATCCGGCTCAACCCCCCGCTGTACGACCCGGCCGTGGTGGAGGGACACCACGACCGCCAGGTGGTGCTGGAAGGGCACAGCCCGCTGCGCCCGCGCAAGCCCGGACTGGCCCACCCCGCCGTCGTCGAGATCGCCGCCGCGCACGGCGCGACGCCGGCGCAGGTCGTTCTCGCCTGGCAGCTGGCACACCGGATCCCGGCCATCCCCAGGTCCGGACACCCCGAACGCATCCTCGAGAACTTCCACGCCACCGACCTGGACCTCACACCCGGGGACATCGCCCGCATCGACGCTCTGGGCAAGGCCCGGACCAGGCCATGACCGTGCCGCAACGCCCTTATGAACTTTGGACTTTGGAATTTGGAATTGAATTTGGCCTTGGACTTGGACTTTGGAACGATCATGAATGACGAAATCCTCATCGAGGGCGCCCGCGAGCACAATCTCCGGGGCGTCTCGCTGCGCATCCCCAAGAACAAGATCACGGTGTTCACCGGTGTGTCGGGCTCGGGCAAGTCGTCACTGGTGTTCTCCACCCTCGCGGTCGAAGCACAGCGCCAGCTGAACGAGACCTTCACGACCTTCGTCCGCAACCGGCTGCCGCGCTACGAGAAGCCCGACGCCGACCGGATCGACCACCTGTCCACCGCGGTGGTCGTGGACCAGAAGCCGATCGGCGCCAACGCCCGCTCCACCGTCGGTACCGCCACCGACATCGCCTCGATCATCCGGCTGCTGTTCTCGCGGGCAGGGGAGCCGTCGGCGGGCATGGCGACGGCGTACTCCTTCAACACCCCCGAGGGCGCCTGCCCGACCTGTGCCGGGCTCGGCCGCACCGTCCAGCCCGACCTGGACATGTTCTTCGACACCGCCAAGTCGCTGAACCAAGGGGCGCTGCTTTTCCCGATGTTCAACGTCGGTGGTGTGCAGTGGAACCTGTTCACCCGCACCGGCCGCTTCGACCTCGACAAGCCCCTCAAGGACTACTCACCACGGGAGTGGGAGCGCCTGCTGCACGGCGAGCCCGGCTCCTCCGCGGCCTCCGACGAGGGACTCGTCCCGCGTTTCGAACGGCTCTACCTGGGCCGGGACATCTCCACCCTCGCCTCCCGCACCCGCAAGGCGGTCGAGGAGTTCACGGTCCAGGGCACCTGCCCGGCCTGCGAGGGGGCGCGGCTGAACGAGGCGGCCCTCAAGACCCGCGTCAACGGGCACGGCATCACCGACCACATGGCGATGGAGGTCACCGAGCTCATCGGCGTCCTCGGGAAGATCGACCACCCGCTGGGCACCCCGCTCGCCGAGCAGGCCACCGCCGGGCTGCGGCGCCTGGAGGACATCGGGCTCGGCTACCTCAATCTGGGCCGCGAGACCTCCACCCTCTCCGGCGGTGAGGCACAGCGCCTGAAGATGGTGCGCTTCCTCGGCTCGTCGCTGACCGGGATGACGTACATCTTCGACGAGCCGTCCACCGGCCTGCACCCCCGCGACGTGGGCCGCATGAACACGCTGCTGCGCGAGCTGCGCGACCGGGGCAACACCGTCCTCGTCGTCGAGCACGACCGCGACGTCATCGCCGCCGCCGACCACATCATCGACATGGGCCCCGGCGCAGGCGTCCACGGCGGCCGCGCCGTCTACCAGGGCACCCCCGCCGGCCTCCGGGACGCCGACACCCCCACCGGCCGCTGCCTGCGCCGCACCCCCGGGCTGAAGGAACGGACCCGCACCCCGACCGGCCGGCTGACCGTCGCAGGCGCCGGCCTGCACAACCTCAAGAACATCACCGTGGACATCCCCACCGGCGTGCTGACCGTGTTCACCGGCGTCGCGGGATCGGGCAAGTCCACCCTGGTCTCCAAGGTGCTCACCGCCCAGCACCCCGAGGTCGTCATGGTCAGCCAGAGCGGCATCGGCATCTCCTCGCGCTCCACCCCGCTCAGCCACCTCGGCATCATGGACACCATCCGCAAGGCGTTCGCCAAGGCCGGCGGTGTCGACGCCGGATACTTCAGCTTCAACTCGCGCGGCGCCTGCCCCGTCTGCCAGGGCAAGGGCGAGATCACCGCCGACATGGCCTTCATGGACCCGGTCACCACCCTGTGTGAACGCTGCGACGGCACCCGCTACGACCCCGACGTGCTTGCCCACACCCTGCGCGGCAAGAACATTGTCGACGTCCTCCGCCTCTCCGCAGAGGAAGCCGCCGGCTTCTTCACCGACCGCACCGTCACGCGCAAGATCAGCCTGCTGAACGAGGTCGGGCTCGGCTACCTCACCCTCGGCCAGCCCCTGTCCACCCTCTCCGGCGGCGAACGCCAACGCCTCAAACTCGCGGGCGAACTCCACAAGACAGGTGGCATCTACGTCCTGGACGAGCCCACCACCGGCCTGCACATGTCCGACACCCGGACCCTCCTGGCCCTCCTGGACCGCATGGTCGACGCGGGCAACACCATCCTGGCCATCGAACACGACCTCGACGTCATCGAGCACGCCGACTGGGTCATCGACCTGGGGCCCGACGGCGGCCGCCACGGCGGGGAAATCCTCTTCACCGGTGCCCCCGCCCAGCTCCTCCAGCACCCCACGTCCCACACCGCCGGCGCGCTACGCAGCGATCTGGGCGTGCAGGCGACGGCCCATCAACCCAACCGATAGGAGATCTGCCATGAGCATCATGTCCCCCGGAAACGTCGTCTGGTTCGAGTTCGAGACCGCTGAACCCCAGGCAGTGCAGGACTTCTACGGCCCGCTGCTGGGCTGGTCCTTCGAGAAGGACCCGGACTCCTCCATCGACGGCAACCTCTACATCCGTGTCATCGCCCCCGGCATGGCCTGGCCCATGGGCGCCATCCTGAGCCGGGAAGGAGGGACCGGCATGGGCGAGGTCTGCAACCTGACGGTGCTGTCCACGGACGTGCCCGCCGACGTCGAGCGGCTGCGCGCGCTGGGCGCGAGCGTGGAGCTGCCGCCCACCCAGGTCAGCGATGTCACCGTCTTCGCCCGGCTGCGCGACCCGCAGGGCAATGTCTTCTCGCTCTTCTCCCAGAGCACCGCGGCCCGCTTCGAGGACCGCATGGAGGCCACCCACGAACAGATGGAACAGGTCGCCTTCGAACCGCGGCCCGGCACGTTCGCCTGGTTCGAGATCGGCACCACCAACCCCCGGGCCACCCGTGACTTCTACTCGCGGGCCTTCGGCTGGCGGTTCGAGGGCGAGGGCCCCTACCAGTCCATCCTCACCGGCGGCCCGTACCCGGTCGGCGGTCTGTACGACCACAGCGGGCGCGAGGGCGGCGCCGACTACGCCATGCCGTGCTTCCTCGCCGAGGACGTCACGGCCCTGACCGGCAAGGCCGTCGCGGCAGGCGCCCACGCCGAGCAGGGGCCCGAGCTCGCGGCCGACGGCTGCCGCTTCGCCCGCCTGCTGGACCCGCGCGGCAACCGCTTCGGCCTGTTCGACAACAACAGCGACAACAACAGCGAGGGCAGCGGCCGGCACGACAGCGGGGAGGGCTCACGATGAAGATCGGCCTGCTGGGTACGGGCTTCGGGCGGGCGCACGCAGCCGTCTACGCCGCCCGCCCCGATGTCGAGAGGGTCGTCGTCTTCGGCCGCACCCCGGCCGGACTCCGGCCGCTGGCAGAGCAGTTCGGATTCGACACCACCACCGACCTCGACGCGGTCTACGCCGACCCGGACATCGGCCTCATCGACGTCTGCCTGCCCACCCCTCTCCACGCCGACCACGCGGTACGGGCGATGGAGGCGGGCAAGGACGTGCTGTGCGAGCTGCCGCTGGCCGCCACGATGCAGGACGCGCGCCGCATCGTCGAGGCCCAGCACGTCACCGGGCGGCAGGCGTTCGTGGATCTCTTCGCCCGCTTCAGCCCCGTCAACGAGTACATCCTCAAGGCCATCGCCGAGAGCACGTACGGGCCGCTGCGCACCTGGGAGACCGAGGTCCGCACCGCGCTGTTGTGGGAGGGCTACGACCTGCGTCTGGACTCCCTGGTCATGGACACCATGCACGGCGAGCTCGACCTCTTCGCCACCGCCCTGGGACGCCCCGAGTCCGTCACCGCCCTCGGCAGCGAGGGCGCGTGGCACGGCTCGGCGGGTGAGGCTCTGCTGACCTACCCCGGCGGCGTGCTGGTGCGCTGTGCCGCTTCCGCCCTCAAGCCCAAGTCCTACGGCATGGGCGGGGGATCACGGGCCGTCTTCGCCGACGGCGTCCTGGAGACGGAGTTCACGGGAGGCGCCGAGGGGCAGGGAGGCACCCGCCTCGTGGAGTACACCGAGGCCGGGCGGCGCCCCGTCGACCTGCCCGAGCGCGACGCCTACGCGGCCGTCATCGACCACGTACTGGCCTGCCTGGCCGGGAAGGAGACTTCCCGGATCACGCCCGAGAGCGCGCTGGACGGCCTCCAGCTCACGCTCGACGTCCGCCGGCGGATCAACGAGCAGGCGTAGCAGCACCTCCTCGCTTCACCTCTTCAGGGCCCTGGGCCGCCTCGATGGCGCCCAGGGCCCGTTCGGCGATCTTGCGCAGGTGCGGTACGAGCTCGGGCGGCCCGATCAGGGTGTAGTCCACGCGCAGGGCGGCGATGCGGAAGGCGAGGTATTCGGCGGAGTCCACGGCCGTACGCAGCCGGCAGCTCTGCCCGTCGATCTGTTCCAGGACACCGAGTGAGGCCGGTACGCCCTGGGCCGCCCGCTCGATCGGAGCGTGCAGGATCAGTTCGGCGCGGCAGCTGCCCGGCCCGGCGCCCAGGACGCCCGCCACGTACGCGGCGGCGTCCTGGCCGTCGGGCAGCTCGCGTTCGGGGACGCGGGCGCCGGTGCGGTGCAGTGCGTCGATCCGGTCGACGCGGAAGGTGCGCCAGTCGGCCCGGTCGAGGTCGTACCCGACCAGATACCAGCGCCGCCCCGCGGCCACCAGCCGCACCGGTTCGGCCAGCCGCCGCGAGGGCTCGCCGTGGGCCGGTGCGTAGCTGAAGCGGATCTTCTCGTGGGCCACGCAGGCGGCGGCGAGGGCGGCCAGCAGCTCGGCGGCGGGGCCGCCGGTGGGCTGGGAGACGTAGGTGGCGGCCTCGGCGAAGTGGGACACCCGGTGCCGCAGACGCGAGGGCAGCACCTGCTCCAGCTTCGCCAGGGCCCGCAGCGAGGTCTCCTCGATGCCGCTGACGGCGGCGGTGGCGGCGGTGCGCAGGCCGATCGCGATGGCCACGGCCTCGTCGTCGTCCAGCAGGAGCGGCGGCATGGCGGTACCGGCGACGAGGCGATAGCCGCCGATGTTGCCCTGGCTGGCTTCGACGGGGTAACCGAGCTCGCGCAGGTGATCGATATCGCGGCGGATGGTGCGGGGCGTGACGCCCAGCCGCTCGGCCAGCTCGGCACCCGTCCAGTCGCGCGGGGCCTGGAGCAGCGACAGCAGCTGGAGCAGACGGGCCGCGGGGTCTCGTACGCCCCGGGTCACCACGGAATCGGCGCTCATACCGCTCACCCTCACCGATCAATAGGACGTGCGATGACCTATTGAACGCCTACCGTCGAAGACATCGGATGAAACACACCGTTTCTTCTGAATTGCCCCGGAGTCGCAGGCTGCCGGCCCACCCGCCCGGGGAACCCCACAGCCCCACAAACCCACCAAGAGAGGAGCCCGCCATGACCGCGACGGGAACCAAGGAAACCCTCCAGCTCTTCACGCCGATGCTGTACGTGCGCGACAGCCTGGAGGCCATTGCCTTCTACACCGATGTCTTCGGCGTCGAGGAGATCAGCGAGCGCACCATGCTGCTGTCCCAGGTGCCCGGCATGGACAAGACCCCGGGCGCGGACCGGACGGTCGTCTACTCCAAGCTCCAGTTCGGCGACGGCAGCGCGCTGTCCGTCGCCGAGCTGTACGGCACACCGCAGGGCAGCGGCGACCATGTCATCGGCAACAACATCCACATCGGCCTCCAGTACACCGACCCCGGCGAGCAGCGGACGGCCTTCGACAAGCTCGCCGAGGGCGGGAAGGTCCTGGAAACGCTGGAGACGAAGTTCTGGGGTGTCGCCTACGGCATCGTCCAGGACAAGTACGGCGTCATCTGGGAATCCAACTGCTACCTCACCCAGGGCGACGGCGACGAGGCCGCCGCGCCCGCCTGAGGCTCCCGCCCCCAGTGCCGTCCGCGCTTTTACCAGGTGACCGGCAGCTCGGTGACCCCTTGGAAGGAGGCGTCCCCCGGCGTGCACACCGGCGACTGCGCAGAATCGGCCAACCGCAGGCCGGGGACGCGGGCCAGCAGCGTCCGCAGAGCGACCTCCAGCTCCAGGCGGGCCAGATGCTGCCCCAGGCACTGGTGGACGCCGTAGCCGAAGGACAGGTGACTGCGGTCGGCGCGGTGCACGTCCAAGTCGTCGGGGCGGGGGTGGACCGAGGGGTCGCGGTTGAGCACCGCCGTGGGGAACACCACCCCCTCCCCGGCCCGGATGACGCCCCCGTCCACCGCCACATCCTCGAGGGCCACCCGGACCAGACTGTCCAGTGTGGACAGGTAGCGCAGCAGTTCCTCCACCGCGGACGGGATCAACGACGGGTCCGCGCGCAGCGCCGCGAGCTGCAGCGGGTGGTCCAGCAGTGCCAGCACGCCGGTGGCGATGGTGTGGGCGGTGGACTCGTGCCCGGCGATGAGCAGCAGCATTGCCACCGCCGCCAGCTCCTCCCGGTCCGAGCCGCCTTCCCGCCCGCTGTCTTCCATCAGCTCGTCCAGCAGCCCGCGATGCGCGTCTCCCGCTTCCCCACCGGAACCCTTGCCGGGCTCGTTGCCGGACTCCTTGCGGTCCACCAACTCCCGCAAATACGACATGAGCCCGGCGTACCCCTCCCGGGTCTCCCGGGCCGTCGCCCCGCGCATCAGCCGCCGCGTCCGCTCCTCGAAGAAGGCATGGTCGGCATACGGCACGCCCAGCAGTTCGCAGATGACCGTGGACGGCACGGGCAGCGCGAACGCGGCGACCAGATCGGCCGTCGGGCCCTGTACGAGCATGGCGTCCAGGTGGCGGTCGACCGCCCGCTGGACCATCGGGCGCAGCGCGGCGATGCGCCGGACGCCGAAGTGCGGGATCAGCCCGCGCCGTTGCCGCCGGTGCTCGGGACCATCGACGCTCAACAGCGGCAGAACGAGCCCCTGCAGCTCCTCGAAGCGGGCGACGAGAACGGGGAAGCGAGGATGGGCGGAATCGGACGACAGACGCGCGTCCGCCAGCAGCCGGCGGGCCTCAACCTGCCTCGTCACCGCCCACACCACCCGCCCGTCGTACAGGACCACCCGCGCCAACGGCCCCTGCTCCCCCAGCCGGGCATAGCCCTCCGGCGGCCGGTAGGGACACGTACGGTCCTGCGGGAACACGGGGAATGTGGGGAATGCAGGGAATTCGGGGAACGCGCTGACGTCGGGCATGGCACAGCCTCCCTGCCGAAGAACGTGGCGTACGTGGGGTACGTGGGTCCGGAATGGACGAACGGCGCCGACGCTATGCCCCGAATAGGACACCGAGAGACCTACCGAGCCTCTTCCCGGCCACACATCTTCCGTCCTTAGGAGGCGAGTTCACACTCCGGCGGGGTGCGGTAGGCGAGAGCGAAGCGTGCTCCCCGAGGACAGCCGCCGCACCCTGCACCGCCAGCCTCGATGGCCGTACCGGCTTTCGTCGAGGAGTCGCGAGTCGGCGTCGAGGGCTCACCGAACGCACCATGCTGCTCTCCCAGTACCCGACATGGACACACCCCGGGCGCAGACAAGATGGTCGTCCACTCCAAGCTCCAGTTCTCCGACAGCGGCGTCCTTAACGTCGCCGGGCTGGCCGCCGAAGCCACCACCGACGGCTTCGCCCAGGTCAGAGGGACAGATTCAGCCCGAGGCTATTGCCCCAGACAACGACAGCTGCTCCGTCCCTGCCCGGTGTCCCGGGTTCTCCACCCCGGGTGCCGCCGTTACCCCCGGCTCCGGTCTGTGGGGGGCTCAGCAGAGCGAGGGAATGGCCCCGGGCGCCTCGTCCGCCGGACGTGCTGGTCCCGTTGCCACCGTTGGCGCCGTTGGACCGCTGCGGGACCGCGCCCAGGCACTCGCCTCTGCCGCCCCCGCCGTTGGTGTTTCCTTCGGTGGCGGGACCTCCGCCACCGCCACCCGCGCCGATAAGCCTGACGAACGCTGTGTCCACTCCGGCCGGGACGGGGAGCAGGTAGATTCCCGGCTGGCTGTATTCCTCCCTTGGCGGGATGTAGCGGTGTAGCGGTAGCCGACGGAGCAACGAAGGCCACCATCGACGCGATGGCGGCACAAAGCCCGACCGCCCCACCTGCGGTTCGCCCGAAGACCGACACGAGAATCCTCCCCCTGGGCTGCCGACCCGATGTATGAGCACAACGGATCTGGCATGACCGTCCCCCGGATCGGATGGCCGTATCCCCGTCTTTCAAGGGAAGGCGGGACGCGTGTGCGACAGGGCAACCGAAGGCTCTGATGGTGAGTCGCTCAGTGGCTGTAGTCGACAACAGCGAGTTCGCGCTCCAGCGGCGTGCGGTAGGCGGGGGTGAAGCGCCGGTTCCCTAGATAGGCACTCAGACGGTTCACCTCTGCGGCAATCGCGGTGCGCGGCTGCCGGCCGGGCGCGGTGAATAGGCGATGGGCGATGGTGCCGTCCTCGCGCTGTGCCCAGCCGCCCACGATGCGGCCGTTCCACCACACGGTGGGGCCGATGTTGCCCATGCGGTCGAAGAGGGCCGGGGTGTGGGCGGGGTCGAGGTAGAAGCCGCGGTCGCGCCAGCCCATCGGGGTGGGGTCGAGGGCCGGCAGGAGTGCGGCGGAGGGCTCGGGGGCCTCGACCGGATCGATGTCCTCGGGGAGGGCGTAGCCGGGGCCGTCGTCGAGGCGGACTTCGACGGCTTCGGTGGCGGCGAGGGCTTTTCGGGTTTCGGTGAGGGTCCAGCCGGTCCACCATTTGAGGTCGGCGAGGGTGCCGGGGCCGAAGGCGGTCAGCCAGTGGCGGACGAGCTCCGCGCGGGCCTGGGGAACCGGGATATCGGGGAGTTCCGGTGCCGGGGTCCAGGCGTGCTGGTTGCTGGTCCAGCCGCCGCGGCGGGTGCCGCGGGTGAGGTGGCCGTCGGCGGCGAGGGCGAAGAGCAGGTCGGTGGCGATGCTGCGGCGCGACTCGTACGGCCTTCCTGGGGAGATCACCAGTTGCCGGTCCAGGCCCGGCACTGTGGCGGCGAGCTCCGCAGTCGTGGCCTCGCCGCGCTCCCGCGCCGCCGCCAGCGTGGCGTGGGTGACCTTCTCCAGCCAGGCGGCGTCGCCGTAGCCGTTCTGCTCCAGCTGGCGCAGCAGTCCCTTGGTGCGGGCTGCTGCGTTGGGGCGACCGCACGCCGCCAGCATCACCGGCGCGCGACTGGTGGGGACGACGAAGAGGGTGCAGCGCATCGCCGTCATCCGCAACAGCTCACCCCGGTCGTACAGTTCCCGCTCGATCGTCTCGTGCCGGGGGTCGGCCAGGCGGGCTGCGGCGGAGAGGTGGACGGTGGCGGCGTCGGTGGCGTGCAGGGCCAGGACCGATTCGGCCGCCTCCCGCACCGAGGCGGCTCGGTGGCCGGGGCCGGGCAGGTGGCGGCGGGCCAGCCGGGCGCGGCGCTGTGCGTGGGTGATGTGCGGGACGGCGGGGCTCATGCGGGGGCCTGCCGGGCGCCCGGGCCTGTCGTGGTGGCGGGCAGGGCGGGGTTGGGGGTGAGGACGCGGCGCAGGATGGCCTCGACCTCGGCGCGGGTGGGGGGTGTGGTGCCGGCCAGTCCCCGCAGGGCCAGGCCGTTGGTGGTCATGGCCGCGGTGCGGGCGGTGAGCTCGTCGACGTAGGGCAGGAGGGCCTCCGCGCTCAGGTCGGTGAACCGGTCGGCGATCGGGCGCAGGGCGGGGCGGCGCAGGGCGGCGAGGTAGAGCTCGAACTCCATGACCTGCTGGTCGCGCTGGGGGCCGAAGCAGCCCATGATCGCGTCGGTGAGGAGCACGGTGAGCTGTTCGGGGGTGAGCTCGGGGCGCTGGGCGACCCAGTCGGAGAGGTAGGCGGCATAGCGGTCCACGGACCGCTGGAGGGCGGCCTGGATGAGGTCGTCCTTGGTCGCGAAGTGGTAGGTCGTGGCGCCGAGCGGGACACCCGCCTTCTCGGCGACGGCGCGGTGGGTCAGCCCCTCTATGCCGCGCTCGGCGATCACCTGCTCGGTGGCCGTGGCGATCTCCTCGACCCGCCGCTTGGGGTCGTACCGCCGCTTCACGGCACCTTGCCCAGCCATGACCGCATCCCTTCCAGGGGTCTCGCACACTGCCAGAAGTTGACTTCTGTACGAAGGTATCAAATTTTCAGAAGTGGGGCGCCGTGAGCCTGAATCCTCGACCATCCAAGGCCACAGGCTCGTGTTTGCTTGATTACTTCCTGTCGTTGCAGCAGGTGGCGAGGGTGGCATGCGCCCCACTATGCCCCGTTTAGCTGCTAGGGCTCGACAAGAATGCTGCACGGATGTACTAATTGAGAGGCGGAGGCTGAAAGCTCCCGCCGGCCCGGGGACACCGAGGCCCTCCCAGCCGCTTGCGCGCTACGGCCGACCGACCGGCCATCACCGGCGGCGCACGGCACCGCGGCCTCAGGACGCAGGTCCGCCCCCGCCCCGCCCTATTACCCAGCACGCCCTTTCAGGAGGGAAGCCCGTCATGATGAACATCGCCCCCTGCCTCGCCGTGAGCGACCCCCTGGCCACCGCGGACTTCTACAAGCGGCTCGGCTTCGGGGTCCTGGACACCGGTCCCCTCGACCCCGGGCACCCGCTGCTGATCATCACCCACGACGGCAAACCCGCCCTGATGATCCAGGGCCAGGAGAGCCTGCGGGCCCTGCTGCCTTCCATGCAGCCCGCCATCGGCTGTTCGGGCATTCACTACTTCACCGTCGCCGACTTCGACGACACCGTGGAGCGCATCCGCCCCCTCGTCGATGTCGTCAAGGACACCGTCCCCAACCACGACCGCACCGGGCAGGAGTTCTTCTTCCGCGACCCCGACGGCTACATCCTCGGCATCTTCGGCCCCGACGACTTCGGCGCCTTCCAGCGGCAGACCGAAGCCTGAACCGGAACACCTGAGAGCGCACTCCCCCATGCACACCCCCGCCATTTCCGCCTGCCTCGGCGTGGGCGACCTCGACGCCACCGTCGCCTACTACGAGAAGCTCGGCTTCACCGCCCAGCCCGCCCCCGCGAACGCCTGCATCCGCGTCCTGACCTACGACGGCGAATTCGCCTTCATGCTCCAGCAGCAGAAGCTGCTCGGCATCTGGCTGCCGCCCCTGAAGGACACCCCGACCGGCTGCTGCGGCATGCACTACCTCGCCGTCGACGACTTCGACGCCTGGGTCGCCCAGCACGCATCCAAGGTCGACGTTGTCAAGGGCCCTGTCGACGCCGGCGGTCACCGGGCCCTCTACTTCCGCGACCTCAACGGCTACGTCATCGGCGTCACCCAGAAAACCCGGCACTGACCACCGGGACACCCCCGGAAACCACACCAACCCCCCACGCATCGCAAGGAGTCACATCATGAAGATCGCCGTTCTCGGCACCGGTGGTGGCGGCCGCGCCCACGCCGCCAAGCTCCTCGACCTCGGCCACGACGTCTACGTCGGCACTCGCGACGTCGAGGCCACCCTGGCCCGCACTGAGCCCGACATGATGGGCAACCCGCCCTACAAGGAGTTCCTCGCCGCCCACCCCGGCATCACCCTGCTGCCCTTCGCCGACGCCGCGGCCGCAGCCGACCTCGTCATCAACGGCATCGACGGCGCCAGCGCCGTCAAGGCCCTGACCGCCATCGGCAAGCAGCTCGCCGGCAAGACGCTCATCGACTACGCCGTCCCCTACCTCTACGGCGCCGAGATGGAACACCCCTGGCCCACGCCCTTCGGGACCATGCCCAAGCTCGACCCCTGCGACACCGACAGCCTCGCCGAGCAGATCCAGCGCTCCCTGCCCCAGGCCAAGGTCGTCAAGTCCTTCGTCACCCAGGAACAGGACACCGTCGTCAACCCCCGGGCCACCGGCGGCGGCGATCACACCATGTTCGTCGCCGGCGACGACCCGGAGGCAAAGAAGGCCGTCACCGCGCTCCTGGAGTCCTACGGCTGGAGCGACATCCTCGACCTCGGCCCCCTCGTCGCCGCCCGCGGCATGGAGATGTACGCCCACATGCACGCCGCCATCGGCATGGCCCTCGGCATGGGCACCCCCTTCGGCGTCAAGGTTGTCCGCCCCTGACCCGCCCCCCCCCCGCAGCATGGCGGTGCCGGGAGCAACCGGCTCTCCCGACCGCTCCCGGCATCCCGAAGGTCATGCCTTCCGCGCGGCCTCTAGGGAACCGGGGGCGTGGGAATGGGAAGGGGAGGAAGAGGAACGGGAAGACTACCGACGAGCCCTGATGCCAAGTTGCTGAGAATTTCCAGCCCAGCGTTGAGAAGTGCTACGAGGGAATCCACAGTCCGCTCCTTCGACGCGTTCAGTTTCGGCTGGCTGCACTCTGCCCAGCGAAGGCGGCTTCCCTCCGCTGCGGTTCGGGCGCGCGGGAGCGCGCGCCCCGCTCACGGGCGGCTGTGGAATGCGCTCTTCCCGTCGCGCGGGAAGGGAACAGCCTGCCGACACAACCGCTATCAGCGCGTTCATGGCTGCAGTGGTTTGACCAGGTGAAAGACACCCGGGCCGCGTAGCGCTTGAGGCAGCGGACGATCGTGGCCGCACAGCAGCCTTGTCTGGCCGTGGGGGGGCGACGCCCGGCACGCTCTTCCTGACCGTGTCGCCCGGGCTGGGCACGGGCAACGCGATGGTGGTGACGCTGCTGGTGCAGCTCGGGGTGGTGGTGACGCGGCTGCTGAATCTGCCGGTGCCCCAGGTGGTCGGCTGAGACGCGGGTGCGCGGCCTCGAGCTGAGCGGGATCGGCCGCGCCCGGTACGGCAGCAGGGCCCGGACCGCGCGTCGCGGTCCGGGCCCTGCCCCGTGCGGTGCCGCCCTGCGGCGGCGGTACGTCAGCTCTGTGCGGTGCCGTCGCCCGTCTGCCCGGCACCCCCGGCTGCGCCTGTCTTCTCGCGCATCTTGCGCACCAGCTCCGCCTTCTGGTCGGCGGCACCCTGACGGTCGAGGTTGCGGTGCGGACCGTTGTTCTGCCGTTCGGCGCGGGACAGCTTCTTGCGCTGGCCGCCGCCCTGGCCCACGGGGTTGTTGATGTTCTTGCTCACGGTCACAGGTTCTCCCGGAATGAGGTGAAATAATCTACGGATTCATCGGTGGGGGACGGGCGCGGCGACATCGAAGGACGTCAGCAGGGGCCCATCACGCGCTCACTCGTAAATCGGCGTCTGGAAGAACATGACCACGACGTTACCCGGTTCCGTCGGCCCCGCACACCAAGTTTTTCGCTGTCCCGGCGTCGGCCGGGCCTTCGGCGAGGACCCGAGGTCAGTCGTTTCAGCATCGACACTCCTGGACCACAAGGCCCTGACCTGCACGTACGCCGCTGACCCGGACTCCCTGGACCACGCAGGACGCCTTCGCCCACCTGTGCCAGGTGGTACCAGGGCGGGCCCCAGGACCAGGACCGGGGCGCCTTCACACACCACTCTGGACCGGGAGTCCTGGAACCGCCTGATCGACGTCCTCATCGAGCACAGCCCGGGCGGCCCGGACACCTCGGCGCCTGTCCTACTGCAACCCGATGGCGATGCGCACCATCGAGTATGACTCCCGTCACGTGCTCACCGGCCGGCTCGGGGATGCGCGAGCCCTCACCGACCTCGACGATCTTGATTTCAGCCCCTCCAACTTCTGGCCGGAGGACCGCTCCTGGGTCGTCTGCACCGACTACGACCTGTGGGGCACCAAGGCCGTCGGCCCCGCAACCCTGGTCAAGGCCTTGATCAATGACACAGGGATCGAAGCCGTTCGCCTACCGCGGGCAAGCTGACCACCAGCCCCTCGGCGGGGCCGCCGGCCTCCGGTCCCTGGTAGTCGGTTCGGCTCAGCCCTGTCGATGCCGTAGTGTTCACCGTACCGACGCGGGGTGGAGCAGCTCGGTAGCTCGCTGGGCTCATAACCCAGAGGTCGCAGGTTCAAATCCTGTCCCCGCTACTCACAGGTGAAGGCCCGGCATTGATTTGCCGGGCCTTCACTGTTTCCTGGACAGGGCCCTCGTCAGCGGATCCGGTCCAGATCCTCGTGGTTGCCCTCTTCGACCGTCTCGCCGCCGTCGAGGACGCCGCCGGCGCGGTCATGGGCTGATGGCGGCACGGATGCGTTCGCGGGTATCGGCTCTACGAGTCCGCGGCCCGGGCCGATGAGGTGCTGTGCCTGAACGTGGAAGACCTCTACCCGCAGGACAAGCACGGGAAGAGCACCGCCAAGGGCGGGGCGACGGAGTGCACTCACCGGCAGTCCGGCGCCGCCCAACTTCTGCCCCGCCTGATCGGCCGCCGCACCCGCGGCCCGCTGATTCTCACCGGCCGGAAGGCCCCGGCCCGGACGCTCCGGCCCAGACGCTCCGGCCCGGACGCCCCGGCCGGGACGCTGTCGCTGGACGTGTGCCCGGAGACGGGCCGGGCCCGGCTCTCCTACCGGCGGGCTGAGGAGATCTTCGAGGAGAACACCCGGCTGTCGGCCAACCCACTCACCTCGCCCGAGGACATCGAGGACCTGGACGGCTGGACCCTGCGCCGGCTCCGCCACAGCGCCCTGACCCACGACGCCGAGGGCGGCACCACCTCCTCCCCTCCCCCGATGCTGCTGGCCCGCTCCCGTCACGCCTCCGTCCGCTCCCTGGAGCGGTACGCCCGCCCCGGCGTCGACGCAGTCGCCCGACACGTCGCCGAACGCGACCCCGCCGCCCGGCGGCAGCGCTGACGTTCAAGATCAATATTGGCGGGTTTGGCGCTTATCCCGGCGAAACCCGCCTCCCGCCCCGCGACCTGAAACCCCCGGCTGGGGAGCGGCCCTGACGCCGGGTCCTTACCGGACCTGATGCACTCGGCAGGGCGTGACGATTCGTCGGTGCGCGCCGACGAGCGGGCGACGGTGGTCACCTCGCGGACCCCTGGGCGCAGGGCGGACAGCGTCGCGGCGGTCGCGTCCGCCCCGCACGTCGCCGGCTACGCGGCGCGGGTGAGTTCGGCGCGGCCGAACAGCAGGGCGTAGCCGGTGGGGAGCCGGCCCAGGATGCGGGTGATGAGGTCGGGGCCGGCGTGGGCGGCGACGGCGGAGAAGACGGATCCGGTGTCCCAGCGGGTGGTGGCCGGGGAGGCGCCGGTGCGGGCGGCGAGGTCCTTGACGAAGGCCCAGCCGGTCAGGGGCCGGGTGTCGGGGATCTGCGCAGTCAGCACGCGTGCGGCCTCCACGGGCAGACAGGCGGCGAGATCGACGCGTTCGTCGCCGGTCAGCCGGCGTCCGAGCCCCGCGAGGACCAGGCGGACGGCTTCGTCGGCCTTCTCGCGGGTGGGGTAGGCGCCCTCGTAGCGGACCCTCTCCAGCATCTGCTCATACGCCGTCCCGTACGGCTGCTGGCGCTCAAGCGGTACGCGCGCGTCGGAGATCACTGCAGTGCATGCCTTTCGTGGAGCCGGGATGGGTGGGGTGGTGCCGGGGTGCGGCACCACCGGTCATGGTCAGGTGGACCGGGGGCGGCCGAAGAGGAGGTCGTAGCCGGTGGGGAGCTGGAGCAGGATCTGCCCCAGCAGGTCATCGCCGGCGGCGTCGGCGACGGTGGACAGCACGGCGCTGACGTCCCAGGCCGCGGTCTGCTCGGTGGCGCCCTCGATCCAGGCGGCGGTCGCCCGGACGAACCGCTCCGGGGTCAGCGGTTCGGCGCTCTGCAGCGGGTTGAGCAGGATCAGGGCGAAGCCCTCCGGCAGGCGCGCCGCGAGCTGGGCCCGGACCTCGCCGACCAGGTGCGCGCCGAGCAGGGCGAGCACCACGCGGGCCGCGCGCTCCGCTTCCTCCGCAGTGCCGTATTCGCCGCGTTCCTTCACGTGGTCGAGGAACGCTTCGCGTCGCAGAGTCATCTCGCCGCCGCCCCTTCTTCTTCGGACTGCCCACGGGGGTGCGGAGGCGGGGTGAGGGGGGAGACCAGGTGCCCGTCCTCCGCACCGGTCCGGCCGGTGTCAGCCGGAGATCTCCTTGCGGCCGGAGCCGACGCCGATGGAGATCTTGCGGGGCTTGGCGCGCTCGGCGATCGGGATGCGCAGGGTGAGCACGCCCGCGTCGTAGTCGGCCTGGATGTGCTCGGTGTCGAGGGTGTCGGCGAGCACGATCTGGCGGGAGAAGACGCCCAGCGGCCGCTCGGACAGCTCCATCTGCACGTCGTCGGCCTTCGTCACCGGCCGGCGCTCGGCCTTGACGGTGAGCATGTTCCGCTCGACGTCGATGTCGATCGCGTCCGCGGTGACACCGGGAAGGTCGAAGGCCACCACGTACTCGTCGCCCTCGCGGTAGGCGTCCATCGGCATCGCCGACGGCCTCGACCAGGTGCCCGGACCCATCAGCTGCTGCGTCAGCCGGTCCAGCTCACGGAAGGGGTCAGTGCGCATCAACATCGTGAAAACACCTCCAGCAGGTTCAGGCAGTTGCTGCCAATGCGCTCACTGACACCGTTGTAACATGTCATCCAATGGATGACAAACATGATGTCGTCTACATGATGACAACCCGAGGGAGGTGTCCGTGAGCGCAGCCGACCAGCCGTCCACGACCAGCACGAACGCCCACAGCCCGGCGTCGTTCCTCGCCGCCGCGGCGGCTCTGCACGCCATAGACGACGCCCTGCGCGATGCCCAGCGGGACTCTCCGGACATGCCCGGCGGTCCCGGTCCCGGGCCGGAGCAGGCGCTGGCCTCCCTGATGCTGCTGCGGCAGGTGCGCGAGCTGCTCGCCGGATGGGAGACCGGCCTGATCGAAACCGCCCGTGACGCGGGCGCCAGCTGGGCCGACCTCGCCCATCCCCTCGGCGTCGCCAGCCGCCAGGCAGCCGAACGCCGCTATCTACGCGGCCGCCCCGGCCCCGCCGGGACCACCGGCGAGCAGCGCGTGACGGCCACCCGCCGGGCCCGGGCCGCCGAACGCACCACCGCCGCCTGGGCCCGCGCCAACGCCGCCGACCTGCGCCGCATCGCGGGCCAGATCACCGCCCTCACCGACCTGCCCGCCGCCGCCCGCCGCCCGCTCAACAAGCTCCACGCGGCCCTCGCCCACGACGACCCCGCCGACCTCATCGCCCCCCTGACCGCCACCCGCCCCTACCTGGCCGCCGCCCACCCCGACCTCGCCGCCCGGCTCGACACCCTCACACCCCCCTGAACCCACCCGTCGCCCCAAGGCATGCGCGAGATCCCCCTGCCGTCACGTGACACAACTCTGCGCTTCTTCAAATCTTCAAAGCGAGGAACAGCGCAGGCCCTTCGGCCACTTCACCGAGGACCCGGACGAGGGACAGCTCGCCGGGTCCTTCCTGTTGGAGTCCCGCTGGGATCACCAGGAGCAGATCGCGAGGGCTACGGATACACCAAGTTCGAGTTCGACCAGTGGTTCGCGCTCGCCCGCCGGCTCTACCAGCGGGCCTGGATCGGCAACGAACGCCCCACCCTGTCTTCGCGCGCGAGGTGGGCAAGGCCCTGGAACGCTACGAGTCGCTGCGCGCCTTCGGCAGACGGTGCAGCTGCGCGAGCATGACACTCACCTGCGGGCGGACTGTGGCCGGCAGGGTCAAGGCCCCAGCGCCGTCCAGCCGACTCTGGCACCTCGCCCGTGACGTCAGGAGCAGTCGGCGACCGCGTTGTCGTGGGTGAGAGCGCACACGATCCGGTTGCCCTCCTTTACGCCGTAGGCGCCCTTCAGCTGCTGCTGGAAGTCGTGCCACTGCCGCCGGGTCTCCGTGATGGCGCCGTGGACCGCGCGGTCGAAGTTGCCGGCGGCCTTGCCGCGCGGGGTCGTGGGGTCGGAGGCCGCCCCGGTCCGCTGGTCGATGAGGCCGTTGTCCTTGTTCATGTCGTCGCTGTGAGCGATGCGGCCTGTGCAGCTGCCGCTGCCGGGCAGGTAGAAGCAGCCGGTCGACAGGTCCACGGGGATGTCCGCCGGCGGCCTGGACGCCGTCAGGTCGAGCAGCGGGGACGGCGCCGGGCGGTTCAGGCCCGGAGGGTTGTGGATGCCCGGCGGCTTGCCGGTGCCGGCCTTGTCGGTCCAGTTGCTGTGCGCGTAGAAGTCCTGGATGCCGTGCAGGGACTCGCCGAAGGCCTTGAACGCCTTACACTTGGCGCGCCGCTCGTCGGCGCTCTGGATGACGTTGCAGTCGTCGGCGAGACCGACCTGGTCCGGGGCGACCGCACCAGAGCCGTTGAGTATGCGACCGGCAGCGCCGGCGCCGTCCTTGAAGCGCATCTGCAGGTTCGCGATGCAGCTCTGAAGCGCCTTGGTGGCGGCGGCACGGCTGACGGGGTACGACGGGGCGTCGAAGTAGTCCGCGTTGTCGCAGTGCGCGTTGGCCTGAGCGAGCTGGGTGCGGTCCGGGGCGCCGACGGCACCGAGGCCCTTGCCGGAGAGGAGCTGGGCGTCGTGCCCCGAGACCTGGTCCATCGACCGGGGCTGGAAACAGCTGCCCTTGTCCGCGAGGTCCGAGTCGCAGGACAGCGCTGCGCGGGTGATCCGCTCGTGTTCGTGGTTCTGGCCCAGGGAGCCGTAGGTGCCGAAGGCGTGGGCGGACGTGGCCGGGACGGCCAGCAGCGCGGAGGCCGTGATGCCCAGCGCCGCGACCAGCCGGCCCGGCCGCCGGGCCCCGCGCGAAGCGCTCCCGCGGAGTTTCCGCGTGTGCAAGGTGCCCGGCGTGGTGCGTGAGGTGCCTGAGGTGAAGGTGCCTGGCATAGGTGAACTCCCGGATGAGGGAAGAGAATGGCGGCGGAGCACTGCGGTCACTCCGCCCTGGAGAAGCGGCGGCCTGCCACGACCACTCCCACCAGCGTGGCGACGGCCACGAGGGTGAACTCGGCTGCTGCCGTCACCTGCCATCCGCCCCATGTGACGCGGTCGAAGTAGTCGGAGAGGGGCCCGTGGTGGAAGGTCATGACCGTCTGCCGCATGCCGTCGACCGCGTACGTCAGCGGGTCGATCAGGGAGAGCGCCGCCATCCAGTCCGGCATGGCGCTCACGGGGAACATCATCCCGGACAGGAAGGTCAGGGGGAGAAGCAGGACGCTCAGCGCCACGTTGAAGGTCTGCACCCGCCTGACGCTGACCGCGAGCGCGGCGGCCAGGACCGTCAGGGACAGAGAGACCAGCAGCAGCTCGGCCAGCAGGGCCGCGAACAGATCGACGCGGTAGGGCACTCCGGCGAGCCCGGCACTGGCCAGGACCACGAGGGCCTGGCAGGTGGCGACGGTGGCGCCGCCGAGGCACTTGCCGAGCAGCAGCGTGATCCGCCCGACCGGGGCCACGAGCATCTCCCGCAGGAAGCCGCTCTCCCGGTCCCAGACGATCGAGGCGCCGACCGCGATCGCGGGCTGCTGCACGGTCATCACCAGGACGCCGGGGAAGAGGAACAGCAGGTAATCGTCCGAGGTGTGGGAGCCGGCGACGAGCCGGCCCAGGCCGATGCCCAGGATGTAGAGGAACAGCAGCGGCTGGGCCAGGGCGGACGCCACCCTCGGCAGATCCCGCCAGAAGTGCATCATCTCCCGGCGCCAGACCATGCGGCCCGCGCGCAGTTCGGCGGTGAGACGGCGGGAGCGCCGACCCGGACCCGCCGGGCCGGCGGGCACCGACGGGCTCCGGTCCGTGCCGCGGCCGGTGGTGGCATGGCTCATCGGGGATCTCCCGCTCCGTCGCCGCCCCGGGGCGGCGCGTCGTCGCGGAGGCCGCGACCGGTGTGGTGGAGGAACACATCGTCCAGGGTGGGCCGGATGACGGTGACCTCCTGGACGAGGACGCCGAGCCCTGCGCACAGGGCCGGCACGGCCCGCGCCCCGTCCTCGGCCCGGACCCGCAGACCGCCCGGGAACGCCGTCGCCTCCAGACCGAAGCGGGTCCGCAGCGCCTGCGCCGCCGCGGTGTCGTCCTCGGTGCGCAGCTCGATGCGGTCCGCGCCGACCACGGACTTCAGCTCGGCAGGGGTCCCCTGGGCCACGATCCGCCCGCCGTCGATGATGGCGATCCGGTCACACGTCTCGGCCTCTTCGAGATAGTGGGTGGTGAGGAAGATCGTGGTGTCCTCGCGCGCCCGGATCTCCGAGAGATACGTCCACAGGTGCGCCCGGGTCTGCGGATCGAGCCCGATGGTCGGTTCGTCCAGGAACAGCAGCCGGGGACGGTGCAGCAGCCCCCGGGCGATCTCCAGCCTGCGCCGCATCCCGCCCGAGAACGTCCGCACCAGGCTGCCGCGCCGCTCGGTCAGTCCGACCAGGCCGAGCATGGCGTCGACGCGGGCCGGGAGCGAGGCCGTGGGCATGTCGTAGAGGTCGGCGTGGAACCGCAGGTTCTCGGCCGCGGTCAGATCGCCGTCGAGCGTGGTCTCCTGGAAGACCAGGCCGATGGCGCGGCGCACCTCGTGCGGTTCCCTGCGGGTGTCGTGACCGGCGATCTCGATGTGCCCGGCGGTGGGCGTGGCCAGGGTGCACAGCATGGCGATCGTGGTGGACTTGCCCGCGCCGTTCGGGCCGAGGAAGCCGAAGGTCTCGCCCTGGGCCACGGTCAGGTCGATACCGCGTACGGCCCGTACGTGTCCGTAGGTCTTGGTCACCCCGCGCGCGTGGATGGCGGTCGGTCCGGATCCTGCCGGCACCTGTTCTCCTCGTCTCGTTCGCGGACAGGTCTCTCTGGTCGGCAGGTCGCATCAGGCGGCCGGTCGCAGGCGGTCCATCCAGCCTTCGGGGACGGCGAAGCCGAAGCTCCAGCGGTGGCGGTCCGTGGGGTTGACGATGCAGTGCCAGAAGAGCTTCTCCGGATCCTGCTCGATCTTGAAGAAGCGGACGGTGCGGGGGCTTTCGGGGAGCGTGACGATTTCCTGCGTCCGTGGGTTCATGTAGCGGAAGAACGAGGACTTCTCCGGGGTCTCGAACGGCCGGTCCGTGTCGATGACGTACATCCGCCAGCCGGGCTGGTCCTCGTTGGTGTGCCACAGCCGGTAGCCGGCCGGCGGGTACCACAACGCCCCGGAGAAGCGCACCTCGCCGCCGAAGAGGCCTTCCAGGGCGGTGACGACCCGGCTCTTGGCGGCGAGGTAGTCCCCGTAACCCGGGTGTGTCACGTGCTCGTCCAGGTTGATGAGGTGGAAGCCATGGGTCGCGGGCAGGCCGGCGGCGCCCCGCCGGAGCGGCTCCGCCGCGGCCTTGCGGTACCAGGCGCGGAAGCGGGGATCGGCGGGGGAGAGCGAGGTGGACCGCATGTCCTCCTCCCGGAAGCCCGCGGCGAGCTCCGCGAGGTCCGCCGAGGGCGGCCGGATCTTCAGGCGGGGCAGCTCCGCGGCGACCGGCTCGAACCCCGGCAGGTCGTCGATCGCGTACTCGTAGTGGTAGAAGGCGGTGTCCGCCGGAGGCGGGCTCGCGCGCCGCGCGGCGTCGGGGGAGCCGCCGGGCAGCGATGCCGATGCCGCCACCAGCTCCTCGGCGCTGAAGGAGTATCCGCTGCGCCGGCCGAGCAGGACGATCTCCTCCAGCCCGGTCATCGCCTTCATCTGCTGCGCCAGGTCCCCCGGGTCCCGGGCCGAGAGGAGGAATTCCGTACAGGATTCGACGGACATGCGGTCTCTCTCTTTCTGTCTGCCCCGGTGGTGAAAGGGGGCGGGGGAGGAATCAGGGCGCGGCCGGGGGATCGAGGAGCAGGACGGAGGGGACCCGCTGCGGTGCGGCGAGGCGCAGGCAGTGCATGCCGAACCCGGAGATCCCCAGCATCAGTCCGGGGAAGAAGTTGGCGCTGCCCTCCGCCGCGCCGTCCCGCGGGTCGTCGAAGTCGCGCCAGAGAGCCTGCGCCTGGATGTTGGCCTCCATCCGGAAGGTCGGGTCGCCGCAGAGGGCGGCCACTCGCAGGAGCAGTTCGGCGTTGCCCGACCTGCCGTGGCACAAGGTGTGGTTCCGCAGCCGGGGAAAGTTGCGGACCGTGGTTCTGAGCGCCGCGTAGGCGTCCCGCAGCATGGTGTCGTCGGCGGAGCCGAGCGCCGCCCAGCTCGCGATCCGGCTCAGCCCGATGCCCGCCGCTCCGTTGCACCAGGCGTTGGCGTAGTGGCGGCCGTTCTTGGCCACCCCTCCGGCGCTGGTCCGCAGGTCGTACCAGTCCTGTTCGACGCCGTCGAAGTGCCGGGACTCGTACGCGAACGCCTTGAGCCCGGCCGTGACGCAGTCCTCGCGGCCGGTGCGCCGCCCCAGGGCGATCAGTGCCCAGCCGATGCCGCCCGCGCCGTGGGCGAACCCGGTGAGGTTGGCGTGCGCGACCCCGGCGGGGAAGGGCGGCCAGCTCAGGCCGGCACCGTCGGCCTCGGCGTGCCGCAGCACATGGTCGGCACAGCGGTGCGCCAGCTCGATGCCGTGTCCGCCGGTCGCGTCCGCGAGGCCGAGCAGTACGGGGATGAGCCCGGCCGCGCCCTGGAAGACGTCCAGGTGGCGGTCCGCCTCGATCAGCGCGGGCAGTTCGCCGGTCAGCCGCACGGCCTGGTCGAGCAGCCGCTCGTCCTTCCACAGGTGGTGCAGGTGGGTCAGGAGGTAGATGGTGCCGCCGATGCCGCCGAACGCCCCCGGACGCTTGCGGTCGCAGTGGACGACCGCGTGCTCGGCTGCCCGTTCGGCGGCCGCCCGGAACTCCTCGCGGGGCACCGCGTCGTCGAGGTAGGCCAGGAACAGGGCGATGCCCGCGGTGCCGAGGTAGAGGTCGGCCTCGATGTCGACCACGGTCACGGACCCGTCCGCGAGTTCGTAGGAGGTCCACGGCGAGGCGGCGCCGGGCGGGCGCAGCTCCCCGAGGAGCCGGTCGCCGGTCCTGGCCGCGTAGTCCGTGGCCGCGCGGACGAACGACTCGTCGGCCACCCCGTCGGCGACCAGGCTTGCGGTGATGTAGTGCGTCTGCTGCACACGGTTGTGGTCGGTGAGCCGGCCGATGCGCCCGATCGCCTCGTCGAGCGGGGAGAGTTCGAGGGGGGAGGTCAGCTCGTCGGTGTGGTCGTGCACGAGGCGCGTGCCCCGGGCCCGCGCGGAGAACAGGGGGATGTCCAGCTGCCACAGGGACCGGCTCTCCCGCTCCGCCAGGACGTTGGTGTGGTCCCATGTGCGGGGGAAGGTCCGGACGGTGTTGGCCAGCAGGTCGACCTCCAGCGGCTCGGCCAGGCACTTCGGATGCCGGGCGGCCACCAGCAGCTGCTGGTAGATCTGGGTGCTCCAGTTCACGAAACGCACCGGAATATCCCCAAGGGCCTCCGCCACCCGCCGGGCCGCCTCCTCGGGGCTCCGCTGGAACCAGGCGTAGACGCGCTCGAAGCCTTCGGTGACGGCGTCGGCGTGGTCCTCGGGCCGCACCAGCTCCCCGCCCAGGACGACCCGGTTGGCCGGGTCGACCGGGACCCGGGCGCCGGTGACATGGGCCACGGACGCCTGGAAGCTGAGCCGGTCCCCGCCGATCCGGGGCACCGGCATCGGCACTTCGTAGTCCTCACCGCCCGCGTAGCCGCTGATCCTCATGGTGTCCGGGCCCGCGGGCAGGACGGCGTCGCGGGGGCGTTCGAGCAGCCCGGTCTTGAACACCGAGTCGATCAGCGTGCCGTCGGGCTGCCCCTGCCCCCGCGGGGTGATCCCGAGGACGGTCTCGGCGTCGCAGACGAAGGCGTGCCCGTCGGCGACCATGATGTTCTCGTGGTGGAGGTCGCTGCCGCCCAGCACGTAGAAGACGCCGAGGTATCCGCCCAGTTCGCGGTAGACGGCGGCCGCCTGCTCCACCGTCGCCACCTCATTGCGTCCCGAGGGGATCAGCGCCTCGTAGCCGTATCCGCCCATCGGGAGCACGGCGCGGGGAGCGAAACCGAGCACCCCGTCGTCCGCCAGGGCGCGCAGCAGTTCCTGCAGGCCGGCCTCGGCCCGGACGCTGCGCGGCTTGTAGCAGAACGTCTCCGTGGAGCCGTCGCCGAGTTCGGCCCGCACGCGCGCGACGCTGCGGGCGCCCGCATGGTAGTCGCCGCCGCCCGGCTCGAAGGAGGTGAAGGCACTGATCGTCCGCCGCCCGAAGAAGGCCTCGCCGATCCGGCCGGCATCCGTGGCGAGGTGGTGGAAGACCTCCTCGCCGTACGCTCCCAGCAGGGCCGTCACATGGGCCAGCCAGCGTCCCAGTACCGGGTACTTGAGATAGAACGCGTGGTACGAGGCGGGATCGGCGAACGTCAGGTCCAGATAGCCGATGTACTCCTCGCGCGTGGCGCCGGCGGCGTCGATGCCCTGCAGTTCGCAGTGGACCTTGGCGTCGGCTTCCACGGCCCACGCCAGCGCCATCTCGAAGCGCTGCAGCAGGTGCCGCTGGAAGTCCTCGACCAGCCGCTCGCTCAGCAGGGCGCGCCGCCGCCCCGGCAGGTTCGCGCGCGTCCTGCGCAGCCTGCGGCCGAGCTCCGCCAGGAACGGTGCACAGGCTATGGCCAGCTTGCCGTAGTACACCCCGGGGTCGCGCCGGAACGCCTCGGCCTCGCCGTCCGGCCTGCCGCCGGCGGCGTCGAGCGCCGCCCGGTAGGTGGGCAGCCAGGAAGCGTGGACCTCCGCGAGCGTGTCGCGCACGCTGCCCGGGGCGTCCCCGAGGCCGAGTTCGATGCGCCGGTAGGCGGACAGCACCACGACGAGTTCGTCCTTGGAGTACTGCGGCGGCACCGACCGGTGCGCCGCCTCCTGCGCGAACTTGTCCGCCAGCTTTGCCGCGAGCCGCCCGGTCCGCCAGGTGTCGAAGGCGTCCGGGCCGCCCGGCGGCAAGGGGCCGGGCGGCGGGTCGCAGGCGTTCACGACCCGTATGCGCTCGGCGAGGTTGCTCGCCCTCGCGGCGAGGTCCATGGGATAGGCGGCAGTGGCCATGCGGCACGTACTCCTGGAGTCGGCGGGTCGGTCGGATGCACGCAGGATGCGCGGTGCGGTGGGGCGGACGGACCGCCCCACCGCACCGCCGGGACCCCGGAAGGTCAGGGCCCCGGTTCATTCACCGGAGCGACGTACGGGTCACTACTTGGTGCCGCCGTCGCAGATGATGGTGAAGCGGCCGGAGCTGCAGGAGCTGGTGCACTCGACGGCGTTCATGGCCACGGCGCCCTCGGTCCAGAAGTCCAGCGACTCCTGGTCGAAGTCCTCGACCGCGGCCGGCAGGGACGTGGCCGACAGGCCGAACGCGGCCGGGTCGGCGAGCACGGCGGCGCGGAACTCCGCGTCCACTACGGTCTGGCGGAGCATGGTTGCAGTCATGCTGTTCTCCTTGGTGTGTGAGTGATCGGTGTGCGAGTGGAGATCACTCGGACGGCTGGACCACCCGGCCCTGCCCGGCGTTCAAGTGGTGCAGGTCCTTCTGCAGCTCCTGGGCGATCAGCACGAGGCCGGTCCGCTCCTCGGCATCCTGGAGCTCGTGCAGGGCCGCATTCATGTTGTCGCCGACGTTCTGCCAGGCGACCAGTTCCCTCCCCTCGGGGGAGAGGTCACCGTGGATCCACAGGGATTCGAGCCAGGCCTTGACCTCGAACGGATGCAGCCCGGCCGGCCGGGCGGTCCGCGCGAGCAAGGGCTCCTCGTGCAGGGCGAGCGCCTTCTCCAGGACCTCCCGCAGTTTCCCGTCGGGCGGCAGCAGCATGCACAGGACCATGAGCTCCTGCACACGCCGGATGGTGTCGACTCCCGGGTAGATCGTGTCTTCCTTCGCGCTTTTCATGGACCACCCCAATTCCGTTCGACGTCCCGGCAGAACGACGTTAGACGGGGGGACTTGCCGATCGGTCACACCGGGGATTCACGGTGCCTTCGCATTGCTCTCCACACACTTTTAGTACGCATTCAGCGCACTTTCATTGCGCTTTCGTCACGCTTTCAGCGCGCTCTCCATGCGCTTTCACGGTGCTTTCGCGGCGCCTTCAGCCGGTGAGCCCGGCGTCGCGTGCGTAGAGGGCGGCCTGGACCCGGTTGCCGACTTCCAAGGCGGCCAGGATGCGGCTGACATGGGCTTTCACCGTACTTTCCCGCATACCGAGCCCCGCGGCGATTTCGGCGTTGGAGGCGCCTTCGGCGAGGAGCCTCAGCACGTCGGCCTCCCGTGGTGTCAGCCGGTCCAGGCGTGAGCGGGCTGCGGAGGTCCGGGCGCGGGTGGTGCGGTGGCAGTGTTCGATGAGGCGCCGCGCGGCGGAGGGGTGGAGCATGGCCTGGCCGTCCGCGACGACTTCCACGGCCCGGATGATCTCTGCGGGGTCGCTGTCCTTGAGCAGGAAGCCGACCGCCCCGGCGGCGAGGGCGTCGTACACGTACTGGTCGAGGTCGAAGGTCGTCAGCATCACGACCTTGGGCGGATCGGGCAGGGCGAGCAGCCGCGCGGTGGCCTCGATCCCGTCCATGCGGGGCATGCGGACGTCCATCAGGACGACGTCCACGTGCTGCGTACCGGCCCGTGCCACGGCCTCGGCGCCGTCGGGCGCTTGCGCCGCGACGGTGATGCCGGGTGCGTCGCTGAGGATGTCCACGAGCGCCAGGCGCACCAGGCTGTCATCGTCAACGATCATCGTGCGGATCACGCCGCTCCCTCGCTTCGCCGGCTGTCCTGCGGGATGCCGGCGGTGACTTCCCAGCCACCCGCTCCCGTGGGTCCGTATGCCAGGCGGCCACCGAGCGCGTCCACCCGCTCGGCCAGCCCCACCAGGCCGTAGCCGGATCCCGCTGCCGCGACCTCGGACCGCTCGCCGTCCGGGTTACGGACCACCACGGTGGACTCCGGCGGTCCGTAGTGCACCTCTACCCGGACCCGCGCTCCTGCGGCATGTTTACGGGCGTTGGTCAGGGCCTCCTGAACCAGGCGGTGCACGGCGAGGCGGTGGCTGGCCGGCACGGCCTCGGCGTCGCCCTCGACGAGCGTGTCGACTTCCTGACCGGCTGCCCGCGCCTCGTCCAGCAGCGTCGACAGCGCCCGCAGGCCCGGCTCCCGCGCGTCCGTGGCCTCGGCGGGGCCGTGGCGGCGCAGTGCCCCGAGGACGTCCCGCAGGTCGTCCAAGGCTTCCGTCGAGGCGGTGCGCAGCAGGCTTATGCGGTCGGCCACCGGGCCGGGCAGGGCGGCGCCGCGCCGCTGGAGGGCGCCGGTGTGCAGGGCAATGACTGTCAGGCGGTGTGCGAGGACGTCGTGCATCTCGGCGGCTATCCGGGTGCGCTCTTCCAGCCGGGCTCCCTCCGCGCGCAGTTCGCGCTCCACGCGCAGGTGGTCCACCTGGCCGGCGAGCGAGGAGACCAGTCTGCGGCGGCTGTCGGCCCACAGTCCGAAGGCGAGGGCGACCAGCAGCACTGCCAGGGGCCCGTAGGAGCGGGTCGCCCACAGGCTCTGCTGCGGGTGGGTGAACGCGCCGGCCGCCATCGCGGCGGCCGCGCTCGCCGCCCCGAGAACGAGCCGGCCACGGGAGGCGAGGTGGAAGACCACGATCAGCAAGGGGAACAGCGACCCGAGCCCTGCCGCTCCGGCCGTCGCGCAGACGGCGGCCGGCACGGGCCACCGGTAGCGCAGCGCGACCGACAGGCCCAGCACCGCCGCCGGCACCACGCGCGGGCTGGCCAGCGTGCCGCCGGCCGCCACGTAGGCCTCCTGCACGGCGCTCCAGGTGACCATGCCGACCAGCAGCGCCTCCGCCCACCACGGCCACGCACGGCCCGCCGCCTTGCCCGACACCCGGCCCGCTGACTTGTTCACCCGATCATCCTAGGCAGGCAATCGCCCTGCCATCCACGACAGTTGTCGGCCACCGACCCCTACTTTCGTAGGGGTACACCGTCGCAGGAAGGCCGAGGGCGGCCGGTCGCCGGCTTCCTAGCGTTGCCGCCATGACGAGCAATCAGGCCAAGTCTTCCGCTGCCTTCTCCGCTTCTTCTCAGGCCTCTCTTCCGGATTCCCTCGAACCATCCGGCGCCGGCGGCCGGGAGCCGGGCATGATGGCGTTCCTGCGCGAGGCCTGGCGCAGCATGCGTACGACCGGCGCGATCGCGCCCAGCAGCATCCACCTCGGCAACGGACTGGCCGCGCCGCTGCTCGCCCCCGGGAGCCGCGGACCCGTCCGGGTCCTGGAAGTGGGCGCCGGCACCGGCACCGTCACCCGTGCGATCGCCTCCCGGCTCGGGCCGGGCGACCGGCTGGAGGCCGTCGAGTTCAACCCCGCCTTCGTCCGGCTGCTCACCCGCGCGCTGCGCCGGGACGCGGTGCTGTCCGCCGTCTCCGGACAGATCCGCATCATCCCGGAGTCGATCACTGAGCTGCCACTGGCCGAGCGCGCCTACGACGTCATCGTCTCCTGCCTGCCGTTCACCAACTTCACACCGGAAACCGTCCGTTCTCTCCTGGAGCGCTTTCTGACCGCGCTCGTGCCCGGCGGCCACCTCACCTACTTCGGCTACCTCGGCACTCAACCGGCCCGCAACCTGATCAGCAGCCGGGCCGAGGCCGCCCGGCACCGCTCGGTCGGCGCCGTGCTCACCGAGTTCTCCGCCCACTACGGCAGCGGCGGCAGCGGCGGCATCGTCTGGCGCAACCTCCCGCCCGCCCGCGTCATCCACCTGCGCGCGCCCGAGCGGTGCGCTGTCCCGGCCGGCACCGCGGCCGCGCTCGCGGCCGCCCCGGACCGCCCCTGGCTGCGCCGGTGATCCTGCCCGCCGGACTACTGGCGGACATACCGCCCGCCGCCGCCTATCCAGTGATCACCGGTGTCGTGGCCCTGGAATCAGTGCTGCTGCTCGGCCCCTTCGTTCCCACGCTCACCCTGCTGCTGGTCGCGGGCGGCCTCGCGCACGCCGGCACACTGGCCCTGCCCGCCGTGATCGTCTGCGCGGCGGCCGGCGCCGTCGCGGGGGACCTGCAGGCCCACCGGATGGGAAGCAGGCTCGGCGGAGGGCTGCGCACCGGACGCCTGGGGCACAGGGTCCCGGCCCCGGCGTGGGACCGTGCCTGCGCGGTGGTGCGCCGGAGAGGCCGGGCGGCTGTCCTGATCTGCCGCTTCTTGCCGCTGGCCCGCACACTCGCCCCGCACGCGGCGGGGGCGGCCGGGCTGCCCTACCGCAGTCTGGCCCCGTACAGCGCTGCGGCGGGCACGGCGTGGGCGGGCGCGGAGGCCGGGGCCGGCTACGCGGGCGCGGCCTCCCTGCGCCGGCTGATCCCGGCGCACCTGCACGGGGGAGCGGGCGTGCTGCTGGTGGTGGCGGTCGTCGCGGGTGCGGTGCTGGTCGTCCTGACCGTACGGGTGGTACGGGTCGTACGGACGAGGCGGCGGCGGAACCGGCGCCTGCGTGTGCGAGCCGGCCGCCCGGGCGGCTATGAGGCGCGTTGCTGATACTGCTCCCGCGGGAGCGGCCCCCGCACCGGCAGGAGTTCCTCGTCCGCGTGCAGCATCGCCAGGTGCAGTCGCCGCGCTTCCTCCCCCGGCTCCACACCCAGCTCGTCACGGAAGGACGTGCGCATCGCCGCGTAGGCCTCCAGGGCCTCACCGCGGCGGCCGCAGCGGTACAGCGCGGTCATCAGCTGGGTCCAGCGGCGCTCGTGAAAGGGGTACTTGAACGTGAGCGCGCGCAGCTCTCCCACGATCTGGTCGTGTCGGCCCAGGGCCAGGCACACGTCGTGGTAGCGCTCGCTCGTGGTGAGCCAGCCCTCCCGGAGCCTGGGCGCAACTTCGCGGTGCAGCGATTCGGATTCGATGTCCGCGAGCGGCTGACCACGCCACAGCGCCAGCGCCTCGGTCAGCAGATCGGCCTCCCCGGCCAGGTCGCCGCGGTCCCCGGCGGCGCGGGCGAGTCGGGTGAGCCAGTCGAAGCGCCTGAGGTCGAGGCAGCATGGAGCGACCTCGATGGTGTAGCCGCCCGGGGCGGTGCGGATGCGCCGGCCCAGCCCGGCGCCGTCCGCCTCCAGGCTCTGGCGCAGCCGGGTCAGCATGGTGTGCAGGGCACGGCGGGGCCGGGACGGCAGCCCGTCGCCCCACAGCCGGTCGACCAGCTCACTGACCGGGACCACCTCATTCGCGTTCACCAGCAGCGCGGCGAGCAACGCTCGCTGCTTGCCCGCGGGAATGAAAATCGCCCGGCCTCCAGCCGACACTTGCAATGGGCCCAGCACACAGAAGCATTCGCTGTCGTCCACAGGACTCCTTTCCCCAGCCCCCTGTCAGTGACTCAACTACGGGGAGAATGCGGATAGTTGGGTCACATGAGGGATGCTACACCGGCCCATGGACTATTTCCTGAGTGTGTCTGGTGTATGCATGTATAGCGGCGCGCATAGATCAATGACACATGCATGAAAAGTGCGGCCGAAAATACCCCGTGCGGTGCGGCCTCTACGACCTGTGCCAGGTGGTGCCGAGGGCGGGGCCGACGACGAGGACGGAGCCGTCCTCGGGGCCGTCGGTCCGGTGCTGGAGGGGCTACGGCTACGGCTACGGGGGCTGCTTCTCGCTCACGCGCGCCACGCTGTCCGGCTGCGTGGCACACCCTCAGGGCGTGGTCGTGGACACCATAAAGACCCGGGGGTACTTCGGGTCGTCGAGGTTGGCGGTGATCTCCAGGGAGGGCTTGGGCTTGTCCTGCTCGACGGTGGTGCCCGCCCAGTGGTGGCCCTCGCCCAGGTCCCAGCCGACCTCGGCGGCCTCGTCCTCGTCGATGGTGACCTCGCCGGCCTCCAGTTCGGCGGGGCTGGAGCCGACGTCGGAGAGCCACTTGTCGAACTTCTCGCGCGTGGTGGTGAACTGCAGGAAGAGCGAGCTCGCCTTCCACGCGTTGGTCTCGTAGGAGGCGACGTCCTCCGCGTAGGGCGGGACGGTCACCTCGTAGAGGCGGCGCTGGAGCCGGGTCGGCCAGCCCTCCTCCAGGCCGGAGGCGGCGGCCTGCTCCTTCTTGGACTCGCTGCCGCCGCGGCTCTGCATCGCGGAGATGTAGAGGTAGCCGGCGGGGATGGCGATGAGCAGGAAGATGATGACGGTCTTCAGGCAGCGGCGGCTGAAGCCGCCGCCGGGCGGGGGGCCGGGCGGCAGCGCCGTGCGCTCTGCGGGGTGCTCCGTGGTGGTCATCAAGCGCGGCCCGCCCTCGCGTAGCGCTCGTAGCGCTCGACGCGGCGCCGGTTGGCGCGGCGGAAGCGGCGGGCGACGAGCCGGGCCAGGTCCGCGGCGCCGACCATGCCGGCCTCGGGGCCGAGCTGGGCCTTGACGATGCGGGCCTCGGGGCGGTAGCCGCGGCCGGTGAGGTGGCGGCGGAAGGCGTCCCGGGCGGGGGCGATCAGCAGGTCGTCGGCGGCGCTGACGCCGCCGCCGATGACGAAGCAGGAGGGGTCGAGGGCGGCCGCGAGGTTGGCGATGCCGACGCCGAGCCACTGGCCGATGTCCTGCAACAGCTCGACGCACATGGCGTCGCCGGAGCGGGCCAGCTCGGTGATGAGGGGGCCGGTGATCTCGTGGATGTTGCCACCGACGCGGTCGATGATCCCGTACGCGACGGGGGACTCGGCGGCGGCCAGCTCGCGGGCCTCGCGCACGAGGGCGTTGCCGGAGCTGTACTGCTCCCAGCAGCCGCGGTTGCCGCAGGGGCAGCGGTGGCCGCCGGGCACGACCTGCATGTGGCCGAACTCGCCGGCGACGCCGAACTTGCCGCGCTTGACCTGGCCGTCCTCCAGGATCGCGCCGCCGATGCCCGTACCGAGGGTGATCATCACGAGGTGGTCCTCGCCGCGGCCGGCGCCGAAGCGCCACTCCGCCCAGGCGGCGGTGTTGGCGTCGTTGTCGACCATGACGGGGACGGCGAGGCGGCCGGCGAGGCGGTCGCGCAGCGGCTCGTTGCGCCAGGACAGGTGCGGGGCGAACAGGACGCGGTTGCGGTCGGCGTCGACCCAGCCGGCCGCGCCGATGCCCACGGCGTGCACGTCGTGCCGGTCGGAGAGGTCGAGAACCAGCTCGACGATGGTGTCCTCGACGACCTTGGGGCTCTTGGACTTGTCCGGAGTCTCCGTGCGGAGCTTCTCCAGGATGTTGCCGTCGGCGTCCACGACGCCCGCCATCACCTTGGTGCCGCCGATGTCGATGCCGACGGTGGGGACGCGCGGGGCGGTCAGGTGCGAGCGGCGCTCGCGCGTGCCGACGGTGCGCAGCACAGTGGCTCTCGCGGCGCCCCGGTGGAGCTCGCGGTACATGCTCATGACGCCACCGCCACGGCGTGGAGCTGGGCGGATGTACGGTCGCTCCGGCTGCGTGCTCGCAAGAGTCGTCGTCCCTGCGGTGGTCTCGGGAGGCGGCTGCCTCGTGGATACGGTCGTGGCCGATTGTGCCTCAAGGAAGCGTTCCGTACCGCATCGCCGGGGGCGGGCCCGCCCCCGGCGGGCCCGCCTGTTGAGAGCTCCGTCACTCCCCGCCGGAGCCGACGTGCCTGCCGCCGATCACGTCCGGGGCGGGGGCCCGCTCCAGCTCGTGGCTGAGCTGGTCGAGCTCGCTGCCGCCCGCCATCTGGCGGGTGAGCTCGTCCAGGGCGATCTCCGACTTGGCGTGGCTGCCGGCCATCGCGCCGCGCTTCAGCAGCACGAAGCGGTCACCGACCAGATACGCATGGTGCGGATTGTGGGTGATCAACACCACGCCGAGGCCGGCGTCGCGCGCGGCCGCCACGTACTTCAGGACGACGCCGGACTGCTTGACGCCGAGCGCCGCGGTCGGCTCGTCGAGGACGAGCACCTTCGCGCCGAAGTGGACGGCCCGGGCGATGGCGACGCACTGGCGCTCGCCGCCGGAGAGCGTGCCGATGGGCTGGTCGACGTCGCGCAGGTCGATGCCCATGCGCAGCAGCTCGCTGCGCGTGGTCTCGCGCATCTGCTCCACGTCGAGCCGCTTGAAGGGGCCGGCGCCCTTCGTCGGCTCGGAGCCGAGGAAGAAGTTCCGCCAGACCGGCATCAGGGGGACGACCGCGAGGTCCTGGTAGACCGTGGCGATGCCGCGGTCGAGGGCCTCACGGGGGGAGGCCAGCTTCGTCTCCTCGCCCTCGATCTCGAAGCTGCCGGCGTCGTGCTGGTGCAGCCCGGCGATGATCTTGATGAGGGTGGACTTGCCGGCGCCGTTGTCGCCCAGGACGCAGGTGATCTCGCCCGCGTGGACCTCCAGGGAGACTCCTTCGAGGGCGCGGATGTTCCCGTAGAACTTGCTGACGCCGGTCAGCCGGACCAGGGCGGCCGCCTCCTGGCCGGCGTCCTGCCCGGCCTCTGCACTCGCACTCACTTGCTGGCCTCCGCACGCTTCCGGACCCAGGCGTTGAGCAGCGTCGCGAGCAGCAGCATCGCGCCCAGGAAGAACTTGAACCAGTCCGGGTTCCACTGCGCGTAGACGATGCCCTTGCTGGCCATGCCGAAGATGAACGCGCCGACCGCGGAGCCGATGGCCGACCCGTAGCCGCCGGTCATCAGGCAGCCGCCGATGACGGCCGCGATGATGTAGAGGAGCTCGTTGCCGACGCCCTCTCCGGACTGCACCACGTCGTACGACATCAGCAGGTGCTGGCCCGAGATCCAGGCGCAGAACGCCACGGCCATGTACAGGCCGATCTTGGTGCGCCGGACGGGGACGCCCACGGCGCGGGCCGCGTCCGCGCCGCCGCCGACCGCGAAGATCCAGTTGCCCACGCGGGTGCGGAGCAGGACCCAGGTCGCCAGGGCCACGAGGCCGAGCCACCACAGGATGGTGACCTGGACGTCCACGCCGCCGATGGTGAAGTGGGAGGCGAAGACCGCCCGGGCCGACTCGAAGCCCTCCATGTCACCGATCGTCTTGGTGGAGACGGTGCCGCTGATGAGCTTGGTGAAGCCGAGGTTGAGCCCGGTGAGCATCAGGAACGTGGCGAGCGTGATGATGAAGCTGGGGAGCTTGGTCCGGGTGAAGACGAAGCCGTTGAAGAAGCCGACCGCCAGGGTGGCCAGGAGCGACACCCCCACGCCGACCCAGACGTTCGCCGTCATCTGGTAGCTGAACATCGACGAGATCAGCGCCGAGGTGGTGACCATGACGCCGGCCGACAGGTCGAACTCGCCGCCGATCATCAGCAGCGCCACCGGCACCGCCATGATGCCGATCGTGGAGGACGCGTAGAGCACCGTGGACAGGCTGGAGGCCTGCAGGAAGCTGTCGGCGACGACCGAGAAGAAGAGGAAGACGGCGGCGGCGCCGACGACCGCGCCCAGCTCGGGACGGCCGAGGAGGCGGCGCAGGTAGGAGCGGTGCACCAGCCGTTCGTCGGGCGCGTCCTGGACGGGGGCCGTTGCGGGGGCGCTCATCGGGTGCCCCGCTTGGCGTACTCGGCGAGCGTCTTGGCGTCGTCCTTGGTGACGATCTGCGGGCCGGTCAGGACCGGGCGGCCGCCGCCGAGCATGTCGCGGTTGTAGCGGTAGAGCCACAGCAGGTCGACGGCCTCGTAGCCCTGCAGGTACGGGTCCTGGTCGACGGCGAAGCCGAGCTTGCCCGTCTGCAGGTCCTCGGCGACCTTGGCGTTGAGGTCGAACGTGTCGACCTCGGCCTTGCTGCCGGCCTGCTCGGCGGCCTTGACCGCGGTGGGCGCGAAGGGGGCACCGAGAGTGACGACGGCGTCGATGTCCTTGTCGGACTGCAGCTTCGCCTCGATCGAGGACTGCACGCCGGGCATGTTGGTGCCCTCGACGTAGAGGTTCTGCACCTCGCCCTTGAAGGACTTCTTCACGCCGTCGCAGCGCTGCTCGTGGCCGACGTTGCCCTGCTCGTGCAGGACACAGACGGCCTTCTTCTTCCCGCGCTCGTTGAGCTGCTCGCCGACGGCCTCGCCGGCGATGACCTCGTCCTGGCCGATGTGGGTCAGTGCCCCGAACTCCTTGGACTTGTCGGAGCCCGAGTTCACGGTGATGACCGGGATGCCGGCCTTCGCCGCCTTGGCCACGACGTCCTTCATGGCGTCGGGCTTGGCGAGCGTGACGATCAGGCCGTCGACCTTCTGGTCGATCATGGCCTGGACGCTCTGCGCCTGCTTGTTGCCCTCGGCGTCGTGCGCGTAGAGGAAATTGATGTTGTCCTTCACGGCCGCCTGCTTGGCGCCCTTCTGGACGATGTCCCAGAAATTGTCGCCATCGCCCGAGTGGGTGACCATCGCGAAGGTCCAGCGCGGCGTGTCGACCGCGGCGCGGCCCTGGGCGGCCTTGGCGGCCCGCTCCTCCGCACGCTTGCCGCCCGTAGCGCTGCATCCCGCCAAGGTGGCGCCGAGCACCGTTGCCAGCACGGCGCTCACCGCACGTACGCCTGTCCGAACCCTTGCCACGAGGAGTTGCCCTTCTCACTGTCTGTCACGGTGCGGCCGGACCCGTCCCACGGGCCCAGCCGCCCAAGTATCCGTCACCATCCGTCACCGCCGACCGCGGGGGCTTCAGGGGTCCTGCCGAGGGCTGCTGCATGTGGGTGGAGTTCTAATGGCGGGCGCCCCACCCCGTCAAGACTTTGTCCGAACATTCTGACGGCCTGGCGTACGGGCTCGCCCGTACGCCATTCCTACGGGCTGACCCTACGGGCGGACCAGCAGCTGGAACTCGAAGGAGTAGCGCGACGCCCGGTAGACGTGCGAGCCGAACTCGACGGCGCGCCCCGTGTCGTCGTACGTCGTCCGCTCCATCGTCAGCAGCGGCGCGCCCTCGGGCTCGGCCAGCCGCGCGCCCTCCTCGGCGGTGGCGGCGCGGGCGCCGACCGTCTGGCGGGCGCTGTGCAGGGTGATGCCCGCGGCGCGGATGAGCCGGTAGAGGCCGGTCTCCTCGAGCCGTGCCGGGCCGGCGTCGATGAGGCCGACGGGGAGGTGGTTGCGCAGGTGGGCCATGGGCTCGCCGTGCGCGAGGCGCAGCCGCTCGACGAGCAGCACGTCACTGCCCTCGGGGACGCCGAGGGCGGCGGCGACACGGGCCGTGGCGGGCTCGGTCTCGTGGCGCAGCACCCGGGTGGCGGGGTGCTGGCCGGCCGCTTCGAGGTCGTCGTAGAGGCTGCTGAGCTCCAGGGGGCGCCTGACCTGGCTGTGCAGCACCTGGGTACCGACGCCGCGGCGGCGGATGAGCAGGCCCTTGTCCACCAGCGACTGGATGGCCTGCCGGACGGTGGGCCGGGACAGACCGAGCCGCGCGGCGAGGTCGATCTCGTTGCCGAGGAGGCTGCCGGGGGCGAGCGCGCCCTGTTCGATCGCCGCTTCGAGCTGCTGGGACAGCTGGTAGTAGAGGGGAACGGGGCTGCTGCGGTCCAGGCTGAACTGGAGGGGTGGATGGTTCGCCACGCAGGGAGCCTAGCCCCGGGACCGGATGACGGGAAGTTCGTAGGTCAGGTTGTCCGGACATGCGACGGTGTGTATCCGGCGTTACCGATACGAGTGACCGCACCGTCAACCCGATGCTCCTAGCATGCGTCTTGCGCAATACAGGTGGCAGGACTGAAATCTCAACATATCTACTGTTTTCACCCATGCCTCGTGTGCAGGCGGGTGAGGGGAGATGGGCGGCGCCGTGGAAGAGCTGGCTCTGGGGGTGGCGCTCGGCTTCAGCGCGGGGATCAGCCCGGGCCCGCTGCTCGCGCTGGTGCTGTCCGGGACCCTGCGCGGGGGGCTCGGCGTCGGGCTGCGGGTGGCGGCCGTCCCGCTGCTCACCGACCTGCCCGTGATCGTGCTGTCGGTGACCGTACTCGCCGTGCTGCCCGAGCGGGCGATCGCGGCGGGCGGCGTGCTGGGCGGGCTCTTCCTCGTCTGGCTGGCCGTTACGACGCTGCGCGAGGCCCGGACGGCCGAGGTGCCCGAGGCGCACGACAGCACGGAGGCCCGGCTCCGAGCACGGCGGACGCTGTGGCAGGGCGCGCTGGTCAACCTGCTCAGCCCGCATCCGTGGATGTTCTGGCTGACGACGGGGGCGCCCCTGCTCGTGGCCGCCTGGCGCGACGGCCCGCCCGGCGCCGGCGGCTTCCTCTTCGGCTTCTACGGGCTGCTGGTCGGCAGCAAGGCCGCGCTGGCGGTCGTGGTCTCCCGGGCCCGGCACCGGATCAGCACCCGCGGCTACCGGATGCTGCTCGGCGGCGCCGGCGTACTGCTGCTGGCGGCCTCCGCCCTCCTCCTGGCGGAGTTCGGCTCGGCACTGATGGCGTAGTCGTTCCGGTCACGACGACTGTCCGGTAACGCCACAATCAAGGTACTTCGCCTATTTTTCTCAACCTCGCTCGTGCTCCCGCGGTTCTTCCGGTCATCAGACACCGTGACCGGGGGGAACCACCCATGAACCACGGAAAGGCAGCGGCGGACCTCGACCGCATCCGGCTGCACGACCGGCAGGAGGCCACCGCCCACGAGCTGCTCGGGCCCGTTGCCGACTGGATATCCGGGCACGTCGCCCGGCCCCACCCCGACCTCGGCCGCCGCGGCGCGGTCTGCCCGTTCGTCCCGCTCGCGCAGCGGCTCGGGCTGGTCCGCTTCGCCCTCGCCGATCCGCCCGTGCGCGACGAGGAGGGGCTCGTGGCCGCCGTCGCCGCGCTCAAGGCGCACTGGCTGGCCATGGAGCCGCGCAGCGGCCAGCACACCATCGACAAGACCGTCGTCCTCGTCCTGCCGGGGACGGCCGCGGCGAGCGTCGTCCGCATCCACGACCGCCTCAAGCCGGAATTCGTGGCCGACGGGCTGATGCTCGGGGAGTTCTACCCCGGGCACCCGGGGCCGGGGCTGCACAACCCCGGCTTCCGCCCGCTGCACAGCGACGTCCCGCTGCTCGTCGCCCGCAGCATGGTCGGCAACGACCTGCCGTTCCTCACCGAGCGACGCTACCCGCCCGCCCGGCGCGCGGGCTTCGTCGAGTCCTTCCTGCGGCACCAGACGGGCGCGAGCACCGGCACCAGGGAGCGGGCCCGCGCCGAGCTCGAACACGCCCGCGACGAGCTGGGGCACCCGTCGCCGGAGTGAGCCGGCCCGGAAGGTGCGGGGTCCCCTTCGGGACCGGCCCGGGTCCGGATCCGGCTCAGAAGCGGACCGGCAGCCGGTGCGGGCCCCGGATGAGGAGGCCGTCGCGCCAGGTGAGGGCGTCCGGATGGGCGTCCAGGGCGAGCTCCGGGCAGCGCTCCAGCAGGGAGCTGATGGCGATCCGGGCCTCCAGCCGGGCCAGCGGCGCGCCGAGGCAGTAGTGGATGCCGTGCCCGAAGGCCACGTGGCCGCGGGCGTCGCGCCGGATGTCGAACCGCCCGGCGTCCGGGAAGCGGGCCGGATCCCGGTCGGCGTCGGCCAGCACGGGCAGCACGAGCTCGCCCCCGCCGGGTATGAGCGTGCCGCCGATCTCGATCGGCTCGGTGGTGAAGCGGTACGTGGGGGTCTCCAGCGGCCCGTCGTAGCGCAGCATCTCCTCGACGGCGTTGTCCAGCAGGCCGGGGTCGGCCCGCAGGGCAGCCAGCTGGTCGGGGTGCTGCAGGAGCGCGAGGACGCCGTTCGAGATCAGATTCACGGTCGTCTCGTGGCCGGCGACGAGAAGCAGCCACGCCGTGCCGAGGAGCTCCTCGGGCGAGAGCCGGTCGCCTTCCTCGTCCGCGGCGCTGATCAAGGCGCTCATCAGATCGTCACCGGGCTCCTGCCGCTTGGCGGCGATGAGCGCGCTCAGGTAGGCGGTGACCTCGCGGGAAACGACCGCCTTCTCCTCGGCCGGCCCCGCGCCGAGGGCGGTGTTCGACCAGTGGCGGAAGGCCTCGCGGTCGAGGGACGGCACGCCGAGCAGGTCGCAGATGACGCCCATGGGCAGCGGGAAGGACAGGGCCTCCACCAGGTCGGCGCGGCGGCCGGGCGCGGCCAGCATGGCGTCGAGCAGCTCGTCCGTCATCTGCCGCACGCGGGGCGCCATCTCCTCGACGCGCCGCGGCGTGAACTCCTTGGCGACGAGCTTGCGCAGCCGGGTGTGGTCCGGTGCGTCCTGGACCAGCATGTTCGGCCCGGCGGAGGCCCGGATCAGGCTGATGTCCGAGGAGGCCTTCGCCCACTCCTTCGTCAGCCGGGGGTCGTTGAGCGCGGCGCGCACCTCGTCGTAGCCGACGACGAGCCAGGCCTCGGCCCCCTCGGGCATGCGCACCCGGTGCACGGGGCCTCTCACGCGCAGTTCGGCGTAGACGCGGTGCGGGTGCCGGGCGAACTCCTCCCCCATTGCCGCGAGATCGACGACTGCCCCTGCTCCGGCCACTGCCATGATGTTTCCCCTCGCTCCGGAAAGATCATGATGATTGACGGAGAGTGATCGACTCAAGGGCGATTTCCGGACAGCAGTTCGGAACGGATGTCCCAGGCGTCGCTGTTCCGGGCATCGCTGTCCTGGACGTCGCTGTCCTGGACGTCGCGCCCCACCAAGCGTCGCTGTCCCGGACGTCGCGCCCCAGCCGTCCCTCACGGCCAGGAGCGGAGCGTGGCGACCCTGGTCCCGGCGTCGGCCGGGCCCCCGCTGCCGCCGGCGACGTGGCGGTAGGCGCAGTCGCCGCCGAGCGAGACGGCGACCATGCTGTGCAGCCGCACGCCGGGGCGGCGCGGCGCCTCGAAGGCGTGGTCGGTCGCGAGGCCGGTCGCGGAGGTGAAGTGGCAGTAGCTGCCCAGGCCCCAGGCCTCGTGCCGGGTCACGGACGGGGCGACCCGGTAGGCGGGCCTGCCCGCGCTGCCGCCCTCGCTCCAGGCGGCGCGGCCGGGCGGGTCGTAGGGCAGCTCGTTCTGGAAGAAGTAGGTACGGCCGCCGTCGCCGTTCCAGAGGACCTGGTCCCGTTGGTAGTGCTCCACGAAGAGCCCGTACATGGTGACGTCCCGGCCGTCGACGACGAGCCCCTCGGCCGCGGGGTTGACGGCCCATCCGACGCCGCTGCCGTGGTCGGCCCGCCACAGCCACAGGTTGTCGCCGATGACGTCCGAGCTGTGCACCACGAGGCTCCTTACGGCCCGTGCGGGGCCGGCGCCGCCCACGCGGAAGGAGACGTCGTGCAGCGAGACGGGGTCGGCGGCGTGGCGCCGCCGGGCGCCGGGCGGGCCGATCTCCATCAGCGCGGGCGAGGCCGCCGGGCCCGCGTCGGCCAGCAGGCCGGCGATGCGCACGCCGTCGACGTCGGCGACGGTCAGGGCGGCGGTGCCGCGGTCGGGGACGAGCGTGGCGAGCCCGAGGCCGAGGACGACGGTGCCGGGGCGGGTGACGCGCAGCGGCCGGTCCAGGTGGTGCACCCCGGGCGTGATCAGCAGGTCCTTGCCGGCCGCGAGCGCGTGGTTGATGCGGGCGGCGGCGGTGCCGGGGCGGACGACGAAGAAGCGGCCGAGCGGGCGGGAGCTGCCGGGCGGCACGGCCCCGCCGGACCACGTGGTGCCCTGCGCGGCCCTGCGGAGGGCGGGGACGAAGACGCGGTAGCCGCCCGACCGGTCGACGTACAGGAAGGGCTTCTCGCGCACGACAGGGGTCTGGCCGACGCTGGTGCGGGGCGGGTCGGGGAAGGTCGTCGGCGGGGCGTTGCGGACCCCGGCGAACACCATGTTCCAGGTGGCGCCCGACCAGCCGCCGCGAAGCTCGCTGTTCCGCGTGAGCCACTGCTGCTGGGTTCCGGAGAGCACCTTCCCGTCGATCAGCGAGTCGGCGATGAAGCCGCCGCTGGACCAGCCGCCGTCGTCCAGGCGGAGGTCGCCGCGCAGGTGCACGCGGCGGTACGGGGCGGCCTGGGAGACGGCCCAGCGGTCGGTGCCGGAGGCGGGGGTCACGGAGAGGTTCTCGGCCGCGCGCCAGAAGTTCTGCGTCGCGTTGCCCCGCAGCCAGTCGGCCTCGGCGTGTACCGCGCCCCTGACGGTGACGTCGTCGGGGCGCAGGCCCAGGCCCGCGACCTGGGTGTAGAAGCCGACGTTGACGTCCGCGTCGTAGGTGCCCGGCTTGAAGAGCAGCGCCTCGCGGCCGCGGCCGAACTGGGCGCCCTCCTGGCGCCGGAAGACCTCGTCCAGCGTGCGCTGGATCCGCTGCCGGGGCATCGACGGGTCGAAGACGTGGACCCCCGGTCCGAGGTCGGGGGCGCCGGGCGCGGCAGGTGCGGCGAGCGGTGCGGGCGGTCGCTCCGGGGCGCAGCCGAGGGCGAGGCAGGCGGTGACCGCGGCGGCGAGGGCGGCGGTGCCGAGGCGGGCTCGGCACCCCGCGGGCCGGGTTCTCGGCAAGGGCCGGGTTCTGGACAAGGGCCGGTCTCCTCACGCGTCGGTCGGCTGCCCGGTGACCGGGTCAACTCGTTTCCGAGCGTGAGGAGACGCCGTGCGGGCGGATTCCGCCCGGATGGCGCTTGGGTGACGCCTGATCAGCAGGTGAAGTCGATCAGGTTGAACGTCGCGTAGTGGTCGCCGGTGTAGTAGTCCTCGTGGTCCCTCTGGCCGGCGACGATGCGGCGGGCGCCGCGGTCGGGCGAGCCGGGGGTCTTGACCGTGTACTCGTGGTAGTAGCCCGAGGACTGCTTGGGCAGGACGCCCTCGCGGTTGGAGAAGACGGTGCCGTCCTTCGGGTACGGGAAGGGGCCGCCCGCGTCGATCAGGCGCAGGGTGTCGTCGGCCTGGGAGGGCAGACCGGACTTGCAGACGCTGCCGGTGGCCTTCATGACGGCCGGGGCCTGGACGGTGGCGGCCGTGGGGGCCGCCTGGGCGGTGAGGGGCGCGGCGACGGCCGTGCCGCCGGCGAACAGGGCCGAGGCCAGTGCGGCGAGAACGGCCGTACGGGCAAAACGCGACGTGCGATGGGGGGTTGACTTCATGACGCCCAGCATGACGCGCGTAGCGCATGTCATGTCAATGACAATCCGCACTGTTTTCCAGCTGTTAACCGGAGGCGCCGTCCGGCCCGGCGGAATCTTTGCCTCCACGCGACCCCTTTGCCTCATAGGCAAAACTTTTGCCTTTAGGGCAGGGCCGGTCCTATACCGGAAGCATGACACCGCTGCCCGACGAGCCCGCGGCCGACCTGCCCACGGTGGCTCCCCGCCTGCGTGACCTGCGCACGCGCAGCGGGCTGACCCTGGAGGCCGCCGCCGCCCGCGTCGGCCTGTCCCCCGCCCACCTGTCCCGGCTGGAGACCGGCCGGCGGACGCCGTCGCTGCCGATGCTGCTCGCCCTGGCCCGCACCTACGGAACGACGGTATCCGACCTGCTGGGCGAGGCGGCGCCGGAGCGCGACCCCATCGTGCGCGCGAGCCACATGGAGCCGCAGCTCGCCGGGGGCTGGACGTACTGGCGGGCCGGCGGCTCGGGCCGCGCCATGCAGGCCCTGCGGCTGCACGTGCCGCCGGAGGCGGGCGGCCAGGCCGAGCTGGTCCGCGTCCACCCGGGCGAGGAGTGGCTGTACGTCACCGGCGGGCGGCTGCGCCTCACGCTGGGCGGGAGCACCCACCTCCTGGACCCCGGCGACGCCGCCCACTTCGACTCGCTCACCCCGCACCGCATCGCCGCCGCGTCGCGCGGCGGGGCCGACCTGCTGTTCATGCACACGCTGCTGCAGAGCGGCGCGACCGAGCTGTGCCTCGGGGGCGCAGCACCCACCCGGAGGGGAATGCCGTGAACGACGCCGTGCACCACACCGTGACGGACGCATCCGCACACACCGGAAAGCGTATGGACGAAGAGGACCGGGCCCCCATGGGGATGACCGTCCGGGTCGTCATCTACCTCGTGGCCGTCCACTTCTTCGCGGCCTTCCTGTTCCTCCTCTTCTTCCTCGCCGGAGGCTGACCCTCCGTCCCGCCATGTGCCGATTCCTGCGGAATCCGGGCGTTGTCCGACGCTACGATCGCGGTGGGTGTCGGCACAGGGCCCGTCCCGGGCCGGGAAGGCGGAGCGATGACCCGTACGGCCCAGGAAGTGCTGGCGGACGCGGTGCGGGGTCTCGCGCCCGCCGAGGGCGCCAACCGGCTCGTCCCGCGGATCGCCGCCGGCGAGGCCCCGCGGGAGGTGTTCGCCGCCTTCGCGCTGGAGCAGCACCAGGTCATCACGAGCGACCGCCGCAGCTTCGCGCACCTCGCCGGGCGCGCGGCCGCCTCGGACCCGGCCGTGGCGGGCTTCTTCGAGTCCCTCACCCAAGGCGAGGACCTGGCCCTGAGCCTGCTCGGGCCGCTGACGGCCGCGTGCGGGCTGGACGAGGAGGCGGTCCGCGCCCACGAGCCCCGCCCCGGCTGCCAGGCCTACCCCTCGTACGCGGCGTGGCTCGCGCTCGGCGCGGAGCCCGTCGACGTCGTCGTCGCCCTGACCGCCAACTTCGCGGCGTGGGGCGGCTACTGCGCCGCGGTCGGCGCGGCCCTGCGCGAGCACTACGGCTTCGACAACCCCGCGTGCGGCTTCTTCGACTTCTTCGCGGGCCCCGCGCCCGAGCTGGAGGAGCGGGCCGTCGCGGCCGTGACCGCCGGCCTGGAGGGCGGCCGGCTGTCCGAGCCGCTGGCCCGTCGCTACGGACGGCTGCTCCAGGCCTACGAGTTGATGTTCTGGGACGCGCTCGGCGGAGACCGCTCGATGTAGGTTGAACGCATGCCCGGATCCGCAGCTGCCGCCGCCGTCGTGTACCGCCCCGCGCTCCCCGGTGAGCGCACCGGGGCCGAGGCGATCGACAACTCCTTCACGACGGCGACCGTCCTCGACGTGACCGCGTCGGAGGAGGGGTTCCGGCTCCTGGAGACGCCCGTAGACCCGCCCCTGCGCAAGGTGTACCCGGCCGAGGACGAGGGAGTCGAGGAAGGCGGCGAGGACGCCCACGTCATCGTGGCCCGCGCCGGTGACGCCCTGTGCGGCGCCATCAGCCTCACCCTCTCGGAGTGGAACCACCGGCTGGTGATCGCCGACCTCCGGGTGGCGCCCGGGCACCGCGGCCGCGGCATCGGCCCCGCCCTCATGGAGCGCGGCCTGGCCCACGGCCGGAAGCTCGGCGCCCGTACCGCCTGGCTGGAGGTCACGAACGTCAACGCACCGGCCGTACGGGTCTACCGCCGCATGGGCTTCGCGCTGTGCGGCCTGGACACGTCCCTCTACCGGGGGACGGCGTCGGAGGGCGAGACCGCCTTGTTCATGAGCCGTCCGCTCTGAGGCCCCGCGCGCCGTCCGTCCCGAGGCTCCGTATGTCCGGGCCCGGCGCGTCCAGGCTCCGTGCTCCCGCCTCCGTCAGCGAGCCGTGCACGCGCAGCCGGGCCACGCCGCCGTCCGGGTGGATGTCGACGCGCACGTGCGTCGCCACCGGGGCGCCCTCCAGGGGGAAGCGGTGCACGGTGTCGGGCTGGAGGCGGGTGCGGGGCAGGACCACCGTCCAGCCGGCGGCGGGACCGGCCGGGTCGGCGCCGGTGGCGGCGTCCAGGACGGACACCTCGGCCCAGCCCGCGGCGTTGCCCTTGTAGCAGCCGGTGTCGATCTCCAAGGCGCGCAGGACGGCCTGCCCGGTGAGGCGGTAGCGGACCCAGTCGTGCCCTTCGTCGCGGCGGCGGCGCGTCTCCCAGCCGTCGTCCATCTTCTGCGACCGCCCCGGCAGGACGCTGTTGAGCGGGGGCGAGTAGAAGCGGTCCGAGGCGTCCTCGGGGCGGCCGCCGTTCTCCAGCGCGGCGAGGTCGAAGGTGCCGACGGCGGCGAGCCAGGCCGGGTCGGGGCGCACCTCGCCGTGCACTCTGAGCCGGGCGATGCCCCCGTCGGGGTACTGGCACAGCCTCAGATGGGTGAAGCGCTCCTGGGCGTGCACGGCGAAGCCGTTGGCCGCGTGGCCGCCGACGGGGGTGCGCGGCACGAGGACCGTCCACGTCACCCCGTCGGCGAGCAGTTCGCCGGGCGAGGGGGTGCCCGGCAGGCAGGCGGCCTCGACGGACACGGACTGCGGGTGGTTGCCGCGGAAGTGGGCGGTGTCGACCACGACGCCGCGGATCACCCCGGGGGCGCCGAGGCGGATGAGCGCCCAGTCGTGGTCGCCGTCGGCCGGATGCGGGTGAGCGGCGTCGGCACCGCGTCTGCGGCGCGTCTCCCAGCCGTCCATGATCTTGCCCTTGTGGCCGAACAGGTGGGGGTCGAAGTGCGCGGGGGCGGGAGTGAGGAGATTCTCGCGGTCGGCGAAGAACTCGTCGTTGGCGGCGACGACGCTGCCGCCGAGACGGCGGTCGGCGAGGTCGGGGAGATGGGTGAAGGGGAGGTTTGCGGAGCGGTAGTCGGCATACGGATCACCGCCCGCGTACGGTGCGGCGCCGCCTATGAAGGCGGGTATGCCGCCGGAGCCGTTGTCCGGGGTGCCGGTCATGCGCTGCTCTGCCTTTCGAGGAGGAGGCCGGCGGGCGGCTCGGCGAGGGCGCCGTCGTGGGCGATCCTGCGGCCGCGTAGCCAGGTGGACCGTACGACGCCGTGGAGGGTGCGGCCGGCGTAGGCGGTGACGTGGTTGCGGTGGTGGAGGGCGGCCGGGTCGACGGTGAAGGCCGCCTCGGGGTCGAGGACGGTGAAGTCGGCGTCGCGGCCGGGCTCGACGGCGCCCTTGCGGTGCAGGCCCGCGAGGGCGGCGGGGCCGGCGGACATCCATCGGGCAACGTCGGCGAGGGTGTGCCCGCGGCGGCGGGCCGCGGTCCAGATCGCTGGGAGACCGAGTTGGAGGGACGAGATGCCGCCCCAGGCGGCGCCGAAGTCGGGGACCTTGAGGTCGGTGGTGCAGGGCGAGTGGTCGGAGACGACGCAGTCGAGCGTCCCGTCGGCCAGGGCCGCCCACAGGGCGTCCTGGTTCGCGGCCTCCCGGATCGGTGGGCAGCACTTGAACTCGGTGGCCCCGTCGGGGACTTCCTCGGCGGTCAGCGTCAGGAAGTGCGGGCAGGTCTCCGCGGTGACGGGCACGCCGTCCGCCTTCGCCGCAGCGATCGCGGGGAGGGCGTCCGAGGACGACAGGTGCAGGATGTGCACGCGGGTGCCCAGGCGCCGCGACACGGAGACGAGCCGGTCCACGGCCTCGTTCTCGGCGGCGCGGGGCCGGGAGGCGAGGAAGTCGGCGTAGCGGGGGCCGCCGCGCTGCGGGGCGCGCTCCAGGCGGGCGGGGTCCTCGGCGTGCACGATCAGCAGGCCGCCCAGCGCGGCGATGCGGGCCGCAGCGGTCTCCAGGCAGGCCGGGGCGAGGGCGGGGAACTCGTCGACGCCCGACGGCGACAGGAACGCCTTGAAACCGAAGACGCCCGCGTCGTGCAGGGGGCGCAGGTCCGCCGTGTTCGAGGGCAGGGCGCCGCCCCAGAAGCCGACGTCGACGTGGGCCGCGGGGCGGGCCACGCCCTGCTTCACCCGCAGGTGGGCGACGGTGGTCGTGGGCGGGATGCTGTTGAGCGGCATGTCGAGGAGCGTGGTGACGCCGCCGGCCGCGGCGGCGCGCGTCGCCGTGCGGAAGCCCTCCCAGGCGGTGCGGCCGGGGTCGTTCACGTGCACGTGAGTGTCGACCAGACCGGGGAGCAGGGCGTCGTCACCTAAGTCCGTCACGGCCGCGCCGGGCGGCGGGGCGGCCCCGTACGGGCGGACGGCCGTGATCGTGCCGCCGGTGACGGTGACGGCGGCCGGGCGGGTGCCCTCCGGGGTGACGACGCGTGTCGAACGCAGGACCAGCGTTCCCGTGGACATGCCGGACACGCCCCCTCCCGGAAATTCAACGTTCTGTTGAACAGCGTGGGGGCAGTCTTCTGTCGCTCCCCTCACCCGTCAAGACCTCCGGCGGCGGAGCGGCGCGGTGGGAGCCCGGTAGGCTGCTCCCACCCCGTAGCCGAAAGGACCCGCCGTGCCCCCGTCCGCCGAGCCCCGCACCCCCTCTCCCAGTGGAGGCGTCCAGTCCCTGGAGCGCGCCTTCGACCTGCTGGAGCGGATGGCCGACGCGGGCGGCGAGGTCGGGCTGAGCGAGCTCGCCACGAGCAGCGGGCTGCCGCTGCCGACGATCCACCGGCTCATGCGCACGCTCGTCGCCTGCGGGTACGTCCGCCAGCAGCCCAACCGGCGGTACGCGCTCGGGCCGCGGCTGATCCGGCTCGGCGAGAGCGCCTCCCGGCTGCTGGGCACGTGGGCCCGGCCGCACCTGGCGCGGCTGGTCGAGGAGACCGGCGAGACGGCGAACATGGCGCTGCTCGACGGCGACGAGGTCGTCTACGTCGCCCAGGTGCCCTCGCGGCACTCCGTGCGGATGTTCACCGAGGTGGGGCGGCGCGTGCTGCCGCACACCACCGGCGTGGGCAAGGCGCTGCTGGCGCAGAGCCCCGACGACGAGGTGCGCTCGATCCTCGCCCGTACGGGCATGCCGGCCGCGACCGAGAAGACCATCACCACGCCCGAGGGCTTCTTGGAGGCGCTGGGGCGCGTGCGCGAGCACGGCTACGCGGTGGACGACAACGAGCAGGAGATCGGGGTGCGGTGCCTGGCGGTGCCGGTGCCGGACTCCCCCACGGTGGCGGCCATCTCCATCTCCGGCCCCGCGGGCCGGGTCACCGACGCGGCCACGGAGCGGATCGTCCCCCTCCTGAAGGAGGTCGCCACGGCCCTCTCGGCGGACCTCGCCGGCGCGGCGGCCGGCTCCGCCTGAGGGTTTCCCGGACGTCCGGAGCCCTGTGGTTCCGGCACCGCCGGACAGGTTGACGGCGGCTGATCGCCGTAGCGGCGGGGGGAATGTGCCGGACCGGCACGCTTCTGTGCCGACGGCACCGCGCCCCCTTCTTCCGCCGCCGCGGCGCGCGGCCACAGCGGCGGGCACCGGCGGTGCCTGATCGCTGGCGCGGCGGAAGGAATGTGCCGGCCTGGCACGTCCCCGTGCACCGGTTCCGACCGGACGGCGGTACGGCACCGCACCCCTCCTCCGCCGCCGCGGCGCGCCACCACCGCGGCGTAGCCCGGCGGTGGCGCGCCCACGGAAGTACGGCACCGCCGGAACGGCCGACGGCGGCTGATCGCCGTCGCGGCGGAAGGAATATGCCAGCCCGGCACGTCCCCGTGCACCGGTTCCGACCGGACGGCGGTACGGCACCGCACCCCTCCTCCGCCACCGCGGCGCGCCACCACCGCGGCATAGCCCGGCGGTGCCGAACCCACCGCAGTACGGCACCGCCGAAACGGCCGCGGCGGAGGGAACGGGCCGGCCCGGCGCCGTACCTCTACTCGCCCTCCCGCGGGGGCGGGACACCGTCGTCCGCCGGGGGCGCGAAGTTGTCGACCGCCTGGTGGACGGCTGCCAGGGACGGGGACAGGGCGCTCACCGATCCCACCGCCCCGGCCACCAGCAGCAAGGACCGCCGCAGGCGCGAGAGCTCGGGGCCGCCCGCGCGGGCCATCGCGTCGAGCGCCGCGAGCTCCTCCTCGGCCGCATCGCGGTCGGGTAACGGCGCGGGGTGGGCCGCGAGCGCCCGGCGGAGGCGGGAGACCGCTTCCCGCAGCTCGCTCACCCTCGGATCCTCGGCCACGCGGCCCGCCCGCTGCTCGTCCACCACTACGGCGCCTTCCGCCACGGCACTCCCCCTCCCACGCGCTCGCGCGGATCAGTTAACGCCACTTTCCGTACAGAGCGCCATACGCTCAGCGAAATCAGGTCCGGGCGTCGCACGCACGGGTGATGGGCCGCCGTCCGCCCCACCGCCGTCAACGATGCGATATGCAGGGGCCATGACACCTACCACGAACAGCGCGCCCGGCACGCCGGTTCCGCACAGGCCCGTCGCGGGCCTGCTGCTCGCCGCGGGCGGCGGAAGGCGCCTGGGCGGGCGCCCCAAGGCCCTGCTCGGCTTCCGCGGCCGCCCGCTCGTGGAGCACGCGGCGCGGGCCCTGTCCGACGGCGGCTGCGCGCCGGTGTACGTGGTGCTGGGCGCGGCCGCCGCGGAGGTGCGCGTACACGCCGATCTCGCCCACTGCACCTTGGTGGACAACCCCCGCTGGCCGGACGGCATGGGTTCGTCCCTGCGCGCGGGCCTCGCGGCGCTCGCCGCGACGGACGCCGGGGCGGTCCTCGTCTCGCTCGTCGACCAGCCGGGCGTGGGCGCCGCCGCGGCGTCCCGCCTGCTGGCCGCCCACCGCGCGGGCGCCGGACTGGCCGCGGCCTCGTACGGGGGCGAGCGCGGCCATCCGGTGCTGTTCGCGCGCGAGCACTGGGAGGGCGTGGCCCGCGCGGCCGGCGGTGACCGCGGCGCCCGCGCGTACCTCCGGGCGCACGCCTCCGCCGTCACGCTCGTGGAGTGTGCGGACGTCGCCGATCCGCAGGACGTCGACGTGCCGGAGGATCTCGGCCTGCTGAGCCGGCCGCGCTGACACTGCGGGCCCACCCGCCCCATTGAACTTCCGCGATAAGGAAACTACTCTCCGAAAAAGACCATCGTCACGGCACCCCGTGCCGTCGTACCGAGGGAGTGACCGCCCATGTCCGCACCCGCTCCGTCCTCGCCGGCCACCGTCGCCGCCCGGCCGCTGGAGCGGCAGGAGGAGGTCCTCACGCGGCCCGCGCTCGCGTTCGTCGCCGAGCTGCACCGCCGGTTCACCCCCCGCCGCGACGAGCTCCTCGCCCGCCGGGCCGACCGCAGGGCCGGGATCGCCCGTACGGGCCGGCTGGACTTCCTGCCCGGGACGGCCGCCGTCCGCGAGGACCCGTCCTGGCGCGTCGCGCCCGCCCCGCCCGCCCTGGAGGACCGCCGGGTGGAGATCACCGGGCCGACGGACCGCAAGATGACCGTCAACGCCCTCAACTCCGGTGCCCGCGTCTGGCTCGCGGACTTCGAGGACGCCTCGGCGCCCACCTGGGAGAACGTCGTCCTGGGCCAGCTGAACCTGATCGACGCGTTCGAGCGGCGCATCGACTTCACCGACGCCCGGGGCAAGCACTACGCCCTGCGGCCCGCCGAGGAGCTCGCGACCGTCGTCGTGCGCCCCCGCGGCTGGCACCTGGACGAGCGCCACGTGACCGTCGACGGCCGTGCCGTGCCCGGCGCGCTGGTCGACTTCGGCCTGTACTTCTTCCACAACGCCCACCGGCTGCTCGCCCTCGGCAAGGGCCCGTACTTCTACCTCCCCAAGACCGAGTCGCACCTGGAGGCCCGCCTCTGGAACGACGTCTTCGTCTTCGCGCAGGAGTACGCGGGCCTGCCCCGGGGCACCGTCCGCGCCACCGTGCTGATCGAGACGATCACCGCCGCGTACGAGATGGAGGAGATCCTCTACGAGCTCCGCGAGCACGCCTCGGGCCTCAACGCCGGCCGCTGGGACTACCTCTTCTCGATCATCAAGAACTTCCGCGACGGCGGCCCCCGCTTCGTCCTGCCCGACCGCAACGCCGTGACGATGACGGCACCGTTCATGCGCGCCTACACCGAGCTGCTGGTGCGCACGTGCCACAAGCGCGGTGCGCACGCGATCGGCGGGATGGCCGCGTTCATCCCCTCCCGCAAGGACCCCGCGGTCAACGAGGCGGCCTTCGAGAAGGTCAAGGCGGACAAGGACCGCGAGGCGCGCGACGGCTTCGACGGCTCCTGGGTCGCCCACCCCGACCTCGTGCCCGTCGCCCGCGCCTCCTTCGACGCGGTCCTCGGCGACCGCCCGCACCAGAAGGACCGGCTGCGCGAGGACGTCGACGTGACGGCCGATCAGCTCATCGCCGTGGACTCGCTGGAGGCCCGCCCGACCTTCGCGGGCCTGCGCAACGCCGTGGCCGTCGGCACCCGTTACATCGAGGCGTGGCTGCGCGGCCTCGGCGCGGTCGCCATCTTCAACCTGATGGAGGACGCGGCGACCGCCGAGATCTCCCGCTCGCAGATCTGGCAGTGGACCGCCGCCGGCGTCGTCCTCGACAACGGCGAGAAGGTCACGGCCGGGCTCGTGCGCGCGGTCGCCGCCGAGGAACTCGCCGCGATCCGCTCCGAGCTGGGCGAGGAGGCCTACGCGGCGGGCCGCTGGCAGCAGGCCCACGACCTGCTGCTGAAGGTGGCCCTGGACGAGGACTACGCGGAGTTCCTCACCCTGCCCGCCTACGAGCTGCTGACCGGCTGACTGCCGCCTCTCACATCAGGGCGCCCAGCGCCACGAAACCGCAGATCAGCACCGACAGGAGCACCAGCAGCGGCCAGACGAAGCGCAAGTACTTGTCGTAGCCGACCTTCGCCAGCGCCACGCCGCCCATGACGACGGCGGTCGTCGGCACCCACAGGTTCATCACCCCGCTCGCGGACTGCCAGGCCGTGACCACCACGGCGCGCGAGACACCGGCGAAGTCCGCGAGCGGGGCCAGGACGGGCATGGCGAGCGTGGCGTGACCCGAGGTCGAGGGGATCAGGAAGGCCAGCGGCAGGTTGACGACGTAGACGAGGATCGCGAAGACCGCGGCCGGTGTGCCCGACACCGTGCTCTCCACGGCGTGCAGCACCGTGTCGATGATCTTCGCGTTGGTCATGATGACGGTGACGCCACGGGCGAGGACGATCACCAGTGCGGGGGCGATGAAGTCCGCCGCGCCCTGCACGAGAGTGGCGCTCAGCCGCTGCTCCCCCAGCCGGGCCAGCAGCCCGATCAGCACGGCGGCGACGATGAACAGCGCCGCGAGCTGGGCGAAGGACCAGCCCAGCTCCCAGCCGTACGGCGTGGCGTCGGCCTTGCCGGTGAGCGCGCTCGCCCACGGGATGACCGAGAAGATCATGAAGGCGAAGACCAGGATCACCGCCACGAGCACGAGCTTCTGCAGCCGCGTCAGCTCCGGGGGCTCCGCGGCGGCCTCCGCCGCCAGCTCCCGGTCCCCCGGCAGGAATCCGGTCAGGGAGCGGTCCGGGGCGGTGCGCACCCGGCGCGCGTACCGCAGGACGTAGCCGATGGTGACGGCCGTGAGGACGATCCACATCGCGAAGCGCAGCGCGATGCCGTCCCCCAGTGAGATGCCGGCGGCCGCGGAGGCCACGCCCGTGGCGAACGGGTTCACGGTCGAGGCGAGCACGCCGACGCCCGCGCCGAGGATGATCGCGCCGGTGGCGACCATGCGGTCGTAGCCGAGGGCGAGCATCAGGGGCACGATCAGCCCGTAGAAGCCCAGGGTCTCCTCGGCGAAGCCCTCGACGGTGCCGAGCAGCGAGAAGACAGCCATGACGCCCGCGATCAGCAGGGCGCCGCGGGTGCGCAGCCGGTGGGCGAGGCGCTCGATGCCGCGGTCCAGGGCGCCGGTGGCGAAGACGACCGTGATGAACGCGCCGATCGCGAGGACGAAGAGGAAGACGGCGGCAGCGCCGTAGAGCGCGCCGGTCGCGTCGGGCGCCACCTCGCCGGTGGCCGTGTCGCGCACTCCGTAGAGGCCGTTGACGGGGGCGAGGAACAGGTCGCCGAGCCGGTGCACGAAGCCGCCGGGCGCCGGCTCCTGGTGATAGGTGCCCTGCAGGGGGCGGCCGTCGGCGCTGCGCTCGTACGCGCCGGAGGGGATGACGAAGGTGAGGATCCAGACGGCGACGGTGACGGCCGCGAGGACGGTCAGCGCGCTGGGGAAGACGAAGCGGCGGCGCCCGTCCGGCGCTCCGGGGCCGCCGGCTGCTGCGTTCTCGGCTTCGGCGTCCACGACGGGGCCCCTCTCCGCACTGAGGGTGAGTCACTTTGCCCCTATTGTTGCGAAATGCGGGGACACTCCCTAGCCGCCACGCCTCTGACCACCGTGCCGCTGTCCGCCACGTCTCCGGTGGTGCGGGCCTCTAGCTGCCGCGCCGCCGGCCGCCGCGCCTGCCCACGTGGTTGAACGCGAGGTTCAGCAGCACCGCCGTCAGGCACCCCGCGCTCACCCCCGAGTCCAGGAGCGTCCGCAGCGTCTCGGGAACGCCCGCGCCGTCGTAGAACGTCCGCGAGACCACCGGGATCATGCCGACGCCCAGCGAGGCCGCCGCCACCAGCAGGTTGTCGCCCCGGTCCAGGCCCGCCCCCAGCAGCACCTGGATGCCGCTGGCCGCCACCGTCCCGAACAGCACGATGCCCGCCCCGCCGAGCACCGGCCGCGGCACGACCGCGATGAGGGACGCGAACGCGGGGCTCAGACCGAGCACGACGAACATCGCCCCGCACGCGGCCACCACGTAGCGGCTGCGCACCCGGGTGATCGCCACCAGGCCGATGTTCTGCGCGAAGGCGCTGTTGGCGAAGCCGTTGAAGAACGGGCTGACGGCCGTGCCGAGCGTGTCGGCGCGCAGGCCCGCCGCGATGGTCCGCTCGTCCGCCGGGCGACCGACGACCTGCCCGAGCGCGAGCATGTCGGCGGTGCTCTCCGTCATGCAGACCAGCATCAGCACGCACATCGACACGATCGCGGACAGCGTGAAGTGCGGGGCGCCGAAATGGAACGGGGTCGGGAAGCCGACGGGGCCGGCGTGCTCGACCGGGCCGAAGTCGACCGCCCCGGCCGGTATCGCGATCAGGGTGCCGGCGACCAGGCCCAGCAGGATCGCGATCTGCCGCAGGAAGCCGCGCAGGACGCGGCGCAGGACGAGCACGATCGCGAGCGTGGCCGCGGCCAGGCCCAGGCCCGTCGGCGAGGCCGGGCGGTCCGGGGTGCCGCCCTGTATCCAGCCGAACGCCACCGGCAGCAGGGTGAGGCCTATCAAGGTGATGACGGTGCCGCTCACCAGCGGCGGGAAGAAACGGACGAGCCTGCAGAACCAGGGCGCGAGGAGGAAGCCCAGTGCCCCGGCCACCATCACGGCGCCGAAGATGACGGGGAGCGCGTCCCTCTTGTCGGCCTGCGTGCCGACGATCGCGGTCATCGGCGCGACCCCCGCGAAGGACACACCGTTGACGAACGGCATCCTCGCCCCCACCTTCCAGAACCCGATCGTCTGGAGCAGGGTCGCGATGCCCGCCGTGAAGAGGGCCGCTCCGACGAGGAAGGCCGTCTCCGCCGGCGGCAGACCGACGGCCGCGGCGAGGACCAGCGGCGGGGCGACGACGCCGGCGTAGCTCGCGGCGACGTGCTGCAGCCCACCGGCCAGCAGCCGGCCCGGCCGGAGCACCTCGTCGACGGGGTGCGGGGCGCCTGCGGCGGTGCGTGCGGTACGGGCGGTGCGGGTGGCTTGGACGTCGTCTGCGGCCACGGCGTGCCTCCTTCGCTTTGAAACCGCCGCGACGGCGACCAACCCCCGCGGCGGAGCCCAGCGGTACCCGAACCACCTGGGGCGGGCTCGGCACCGCCGGACAAGTCGCCGGTGGGCGGACCAGGCCCGGCCGAGGGCCGTCCCCCTCGGCCGGGGGCGTGGACCGGGGGACGTCAGTCCTCCCCGGCGATCCGGGCGAGGCGCCGCGCCTCCGCGCGGGCGCCACGGGCGATGTCGTCCTCGTCGGCGGTGAGGAGCCGGCCGTGTTCGACGACCGGGCGGCCGTTCACCAGGGAGAGGGTGACGGGCGCGGGCGCGCCCAGGACGAGCGCGGCGACCGGGTCGGCGATGGTCGAGTGGCCGAGGCCGTCGAGCTTCCACAGCACCAGGTCGGCGAGTTTGCCGGGCTCCAGCGAGCCGATGCCGTCCGTCCGCCCGAGCACCTGCGCGCCGCCGTACGTGCCGAGCCGCAGTGCCTGACGTACGTTCAGCGCCTTTTCGCCGCCGGCCAGCCGGTGGACGAGGAGCGCGTTGCGCAGCTCAGTGTGGAGTTCGCCGGACTCGTTGGACGCGGTGCCGTCGACGCCGAGGCCGACGGGGACGCCGGCCCGGAGCAGGTCGGGCACGCGGGCGGTGCCGGCGGCGATCCGGGCGTTGGAGGAGGGGCAGTGGGCGACGCCCGTGCCCGTACGGGCGAAGGCGGCGATGTCGGCGTCGGCCATGTGGATGCAGTGGGCCATCCACACGTCGTCGCCGAGCCAGCCCGTGGACTCGAAGTAGTCCGTGGGGCCCATGCCGAACTTCTCCTTGCAGTACTGCTCCTCCTCGACGGTCTCGGCGCCGTGCGTGTGCAGGCGCACGCCCTTGCGGCGGGCCAGCCCGGCGGCCTCGCGCAGCAGCTCGGTGCTGACGGAGAAGGGGGAGCAGGGCGCGACGCCGATCCGCAGCATGGAGTCGAACGCGGCGTCGTGGTGGGTGCCGACGGCCTCCTCGGTGGCGGCGAGCGCGGCCTCGGTGCTCTCGACCGCGAAGTCCGGCGGCAGGCCGCCGTCGGACTCCCCGAGGTCCATCGAGCCGCGCGTGGGGTGGAAGCGGACGCCCAGCTCGCCGGCGGCGCGGATCTCGGCGCCGAGGAGGTCGCCCGCGCCCTCGGGGAAGACGTAGTGGTGGTCCATGGCGGTGGTGACGCCGCCGCGGGCCATCATCGCGAGGGAGCCGCGCGCGGCCTCGTACACCATGGGTTCGTCGATGCGGGCCCAGACGGGGTAGAGGGCGACGAGCCAGTCGAAGAGGTTGCAGTCCTGGGCGAGGCCGCGGGTGATCCACTGGTAGAAGTGGTGGTGGGTGTTGACCAGGCCGGGCGTGGCCAGGTGGCCGGTGCCGTCGACGCGCCGGACGACGCCGGCGAGCCCGGCGGGCGCGGGCCCGGGGCCGACGGATTCGATGCGGTTGCCGGCGACGACGACGTGGCCCGAGGCGTACTCGGTGTCGTCGGCGTCGACGGTGGCGATCGCGCAGTTCTCGATGACGAGGCGTTCGGTGCCGGCGTCGTTCCGGGACGCCGTTGCGGGGGGTGCGGCCACGGTGATTCCTCGCTGTCGGTTCAGGGAAGGTTCGTCAGATCCACCGGGACGGCCGCCGTGGCGCCGTCGCGCAGGACGGTGGCCTCGATGAGGCCGTACGGGCGGTCGGCCGCGAAGTACACCTCGTTGTCGTTGTCGAGCCCGAACGGGCGGAGATCGGCCAGGAAGTGGTGCTTGTTGGGCAGCGAGAGGCGGATCTCGTCGATGCCGGGCTCCTGGTCGACGACGCGGGAGCCCATGGCGTAGAGGGTCTGCTGGAGGGAGAGGGAGTAGGTGCCTGCGAAGGCGGCCAGCAGGTGGCCGCGCGTCCGCTCGTAGGACGCGTCCCAGCCCGGCTTCTCCCCCTCGGGCCGGGCGGCGTGCCGCCAGCAGGCGTTGACCTCGGTGGCGAGGATCCGGTCGCGGGTCTCGGGGAGGGTGGTGTAGCGGTCCTTGACGTAGCCGTGGAACTCGGAGTCGGTGGTGTTCATGACGACGAGGCCCTTGAGGCCGGAGAGGACCTGCCACCGTTCGCCGTCCCCGTGGTAGGTGACCTGCGCGGTGCGGGTCTCCTGACCGCGGCGGACGAAGGAGTGCGCGGCGCCGCCGGCGGCCGGGATCCGGTCCCAGCCGTACTCCTCGACGCGGATCCGGGCGGTGTGGATCGTCTCCTGCCGGGAGACGAAGTGGCGCGCCAGCCGCTCGGCGAACTCCTCGGCGGACGCTATGCCGTGCTCCTTGGCGAAGGCGAACACGGTGTTCTTGGTGGTGTCCGTCGGCAGGACGCCGGCGTTGGAGCCCCGGGTGTGGACGTCGTCCATGGCACCGGAGAGGGCGATGGAGACGTTGAGGTCCCTGATGTGGTGGACGGGGCCTTCGCGGGTGACCCGGACGACGCGGGTTTCGGCTTTGCCGTACTGGTTCTGGCCGAGAACGGTGGGCATGGTGAGTGCTAGCTCCCTCGGTACACGGAATAGCCGAACGGACTGAGCAGCAGCGGTACGTGGTGGTGCTCGCCGGGGGCGACCGCGAAGGCCACGGCCACCTCCGGGAAGAACGCGGTGTGCTTCGCGACGCCGAACCGGAGCCGGACGTGCGCCGCCCCCTCCGGCGGCTCCGGGAGCCCGGTGCACCGCCCGTCCGCGTCCGTCACGGCGGTGCCGCACACCGACCAGGGCGCGTCGTCGCCGCTGCGCGCCGCGAGTTCGACGGCGACGCCCTCGGCGGGGCGGCCGGCGGCGGTGTCCAGGACGTGCGTGGACACGGTGGCGTTGGGGTTCACGGGCGGGGGCCTCCCTGTCCGGGGCGGGGCGGGTGGGACGGGCTGTTCGTGACGGCCCCGTCGTACGGGCCGCCCCCGTCGTATGAGGCGACCCCGTCGTACGGATCAGCCGGCTCGTACGAGTCCGCCGGATCCTCCATCAGCCGGGCCAGTCTGATGCGGTTGATCCTGCCGAGTTCCGTGCGCACGATCTCTCGTTCGCGTTCCGGCGTGTTGCCGATCCGTCCGCGGACGGCGTCGAGCAGCTGTGCCGCGTCGAGCCCGGTGGCGCAGATCAGGAAGACGTGCCCGAACTTCTGCTGGTAGGCCAGGTTGAGGCCGAGCATCTCGGTCCGGAGCCCGGGCGGAGCCTGCGCCATGCCGCGCTGCTCGCGCGCGGAGGCCGGATCGCCGGGTTCCGGGCGCCCGATGGGCGGGTGCGCCGCCATGGCCTCGGCCAGGCCGGCCGCGGAGAGGGCGGCCGTGGCGGCGTCGCTCGCGGTGAGGAGGGCTTCGGCGCCGAGGTAGGGGCGCCGGGCGAGGAGCGCGTCCGCCCACGCACGACTGGCACAGATCGCGTGCAGGGCGGCGCGGGCCGTGCCCTCCTCGGCGGTGTTGAACCGGGTGAGTCCCGGCGGCGAGCTCGGAGTCACGGGCGCCTCCGTGGCGGTGACGGGCTGCATGACGGGCTGCGGTGACGGGCCGCGCAAGCTGACGACTGCGCATAGCTAACGCCCCGGCGAACGCCGCGTCAACAGTTTGTTGAAGAAGTCGCCGAAGTCGCTCAGGAGCTGCCGGAACCGCCGTCCCGGTTCAGGTAGTTGTAAATGGTGAAGCGGCTGACGCCGAGCGCCGCGGCCACGGTCTCCACGCCGTGCCGCAGGGAGAAGGCTCCGCGCTCCTCCAGCGCGCGCACGACCGACTGCTTGGTCCTGCGGTCGAGTTCGGCCAGGGGCCTGCCGTGGCGGCGTTCCAGATCGGCCAGCATGTGGCCGAGCGAGGCCGACAAGCGCGGCAGCCGGACGGCGACGACCTCGCGGCCCTCCCAGGACAGCACCACGTCGCCGTCCTCGGCGCGCTCCGGGTCGATCAGCTCCCCGCCCATGGCGTCGACCAGGGGCGCCACCGCCGCCCGGAAGGGGTGGGCGGCCGCCTCCCCGGTCACGGCGCCCCCTCCGCCGGCCCGTCCTCGCCGACCACGCTGACCTGCAGCGACACCCGGGTGGCACCGGCCTCCAGCGAAGCGCTCAGCACCTGCTGCACGACGTCGAGCACGGCGGCGCCGGCACCCTCCGCGGTATTCCCGAAGGGGCCGACGTCCACGGCGTCGAGGGCGGCGCCCTGCAGGGCGTCCCGGGCGGCCTCGGCGTGGGGCGGCACCCGTTCGAGGTCGAACGGTTCGGTCGTGAACTCCACTCGCAATCGCACGACGGTCAACCTACCCGCCTTGACAGGCGGCGGGAACGGCAGCACGCTTCCGTACAGCAGAATACATTTTCCGTTATACGGAAGGATGGTATGCGGGATGCCTCACAGGACGCCCTTCCCCCGGCACCGCTTCGCCGTCAACCTGTCCATGCTCTTCACCGGACTGCCACTCCTGGAACGGCCCGCCGCCGCGGCCGCAGCGGGCTTCGAGGCCGTCGAGATGTGGTGGCCCTGGCCCGCGACGCCGACCCCGTCCGAACGTGAACTCGACGCCCTGCGCCGGGCGTTGGAGGACGCCGGTACGCGGCTGGTGGGCCTGAACTTCTACGCCGGGCAGCTGCCCGGTCCCGACCGGGGCGCCCTCTCCGTGCCCGGCGCGGAGTCCGCCCGCTTCCGCGCCAACCTCGGCGTGGCGGCCGGCTTCGCGGCCTCGCTGGGGTGCACGGCGCTCAACGCCCTGTACGGCAACCGCGTTGCGGGCGCGGATCCGCGGGCCCAGGACGCGCTCGCGATGGAGAACCTCGTACGGGCCGCGGAGGCGGCGGACCGGGTGGGCGCGCAGGTGCTGATCGAGGCGCTCAACCCCGTCGAGTCCCCCGCGTACCCGGTGACCGGGTCGGCGGCGGCCGTCGCGCTGGCGGAGCGGGTCAACGAGGCCACCGGGCTCGGCAACGCCCGCTTCCTGATGGACCTTTACCACCTGGCGACGGCGGGCGAGGACGTGGCCGCGGCGATCACCGCGTACGGGAAGACGTGCGGCCACGTCCAGCTCGCGGACGCGCCGGGGCGCGGCGCGCCGGGCTCCGGCGCCCTGGACGTCCCGGGCCTGCTGTCGCGGCTCGACGAGACGGGCTATGCGGGGTGGGTGGGGCTGGAGTATCGCGCGACCCCCGGCGCGGATGCCTTCGGCTGGTTGGACGAGTTGCGATGACGGCCGGTCCGGCACCGCCGGAATCCGCCGTCCGAGTTGCTCGCCGTCGCGGCGGGAGGAAGGTGCCCGGCACCGGCGCGGCCGAGGCGAGCACCGCCCCAGTACCGCTCCACGCCGTCCGGCACCGCCGTAAGCCGCCGCGTTGGCTTCCCGCCGCCGCGGCGGAAGAGGAGTGCCCGGCGCCTGCACCTTCCTTCGGCTCGGCCGCTTCGCGGGCCGCACGACCCCCTCTCCGAAAGGACTCCCCCATGTCCTCCGTCCCTCCACCTCCCCTCCCCCGCGTCGCCTGGATCGGGCTCGGGATCATGGGGCTGCCCATGGCCTCGAACCTGCTCAAGGCCGGGTACGACGTCACCGGTCACACCCTCGAACAGGCCGGCCTCGACCGGCTGGCCGCCGCGGGCGGCACGCCCGCCGCCTCCGTCGCCGACGCCGTCCGGGGGGCGGACGTCGTCGTCACCATGGTTCCCGCGTCGCCCGACGTGGAGGCCGTCGCGTACGGCGAGCACGGCGTCCTCGCGCACGCCGCACCCGGCACGCTGTTCGCCGACATGTCGTCCATCACCCCCCGTACGTCCGTCGATCTCGCCGGGGCCGCCGCACGCAAGGGCATCCGCGTCCTGGACGCGCCCGTCTCCGGCGGCGAGGCCGGCGCCGTCGAAGGCGTCCTGTCGATCATGGTGGGCGGGGAGCGGGCCGACTTCGAGCGGGCCCGGCCGCTCCTCGGGGCGCTCGGCACGACGGTCGTGCACTGCGGCCCGCACGGGGCGGGCCAGACCGTGAAGGCCGCCAATCAGCTGATCGTTGCCGCGAACATCCAGGCGTGCGCCGAGGCCGTGGTCTTCCTGGACAAGTCCGGTGTGGACCTGGAGGCCGCCCTGGACGTGCTGGGCGGCGGGCTCGCGGGCTCCGCCGTGCTCAGCCGCAAGCGGCACAACTTCCTCTCCCGGCACTACCCCCCGGGTTTCCGCATCGACCTGCACCACAAGGACATGGGCATCGTCACGGAGGCCGCCCGCGAGGTCGGCGCCGCCGTCCCGCTCGGTGCCCTCGTCGCGACCCTGGTCGCCGCGGCCCGCGCCCAGGGCGACGGCGGGCTCGACCACTCGGCCCTCCTGCGCGGCGTGGAGCGGCTGTCGGGCATCGGGGCCGGGAGGGCGCGGCGATGACGACGATGCCCGCCATGCACGCCGCCGTCCACATCCTCAAGGACGAGGGCGTCGACATCGCCTTCGGCTGCCCCGGCGCCGCCGTCCTCCCGCTCTACGAGGCGCTGCGAGCGGTCGGCGGCATCGAGCACCTGATCGTCCGTCACGAGGCGGGGGCCGCGCACATGGCCGACGGCTGGGCCCGGACGAACGGCAGGACCGGCGTCGCCATCGCCACCTCGGGCCCGGGCGGCACCAACTTCGTCACCGGCCTCTACACCGCGTACGCCGACTCCGTGCCGATGCTGTGCGTCACCGGGCAGGCGGTCTCCACCAAGCTCCACCAGGAGGCGTTCCAGGCCGTCGGCATCGTGGAGATCGTCCGGCCGGTGACCAAGTGGGCGGTGCAGATCAAGGAAGCGGCGCAGATACCGTGGGCGTTCCGGGAGGCGTTCCGGATCGCGCGGTCGGGGCGCCCGGGGCCGGTGCTGATCGACATCCCCGTCGACATCGCGCGCCGCGAGATCCGCTACGACCCGGCCCTGGACGCGCCCCTGCCGGTGCCCGTCGCCGCCCCGCACCCGCCGCGCGTGGAGGCCGCGCTGGATCTCCTCCTGGCTGCCGAGCGGCCGCTCGTGCTGGCCGGCGGCGGGGTGATCCTCTCCGGGGCGGAGGCCGAACTGCGGGAGCTGGTGGAGCTGCTGGAGGTGCCGTTCCAGGTGACGCTCATGGGCAAGGGGGCCGTCGAGGACGACCACGAGCTCCACATGGGCACCACCGGAATCCAGACGTCGCAGCGCTACGCCAACGCCTCGTTCCTGGAGTCGGACTTCGTCCTCGCCGTCGGCGCCCGCTTCGGCGACCGGCACACGGGGGCGGACCTCTCGGTCTACCGGGGGCGGCGGGCCTTCGTGCACGTCGACGTCGAACCGTCGCAGCTGGGCCGGGTCTTCGAGCCGGACCTGGGCGTCGTCTCCGACGCGAAGCTGTTCCTGGCCGCGCTGCTGGCGGCGGCGAAGGCGCGGGCCGCCGGCCCCCGGCACCGCGCGTGGGCCGCCCGCTGCCGCGGCCTCAAGAGGTCCCTCACCCGCCGCGACGACTTCGACGACGTCCCCGTCAAGGCGCCCCGCGTCTACCGGGAGATCAACGAGGTCTTCGGGGCGGACACGTGGTTCGTCACGGCCATCGGCCTCTACCAGATCTGGGGCGGCCAGCACCAGAAGGCCCACAAGCCGCGTCACTACCAGGTCTGCGGGCAGGCCGGGCCGCTCGGCTGGGAGGTGCCGGCCGCGATCGGCGTCAAGAAGGCGCTGCAGGGCATGGGGCGCGGCGCGGAGGAAGTGGTCGGTGTGGTCGGCGACTACGGCTTCCAGTTCACGGCCGAGGAGCTCGCGGTCGCCGCGCAGTACGACGTCCCCTTCGTACTGATCATGCTGAACAACGAATACCTGGGGCTGATCCGGCAGGCCTCGGCCGGCTACGGCATGAACTATCAGGTGGACATCCACTACGACGAGACGGGAACCGACAACGTCAAGCTCATGGAGGCGTACGGCTGTTCGGGGCGGCGGGTGACGGAGCCCTCGGACATCCGTACCGCGATCGAGTGGGCGCGCAAGGAGGCCGTGGCGACCTCGCGTCCGGTGCTGGTGGAGGTGCTGATCGAGCGCGAGGCGGACACCCCGCACGGCCCGGACATCGACGCCGTCCGCGAGACCGAGCCCGTGCCGGAGCGCTAGCGCGCGACGGGCGCGTGCGCCCTCGCGCTCGGCGGCGACACGGGAGGCGCGGGGGGCGCGCCCGCCCTCTTCGGCATTCGCTCCCCCGGCGCGCCCGCATCGTGGACGATGGGCCCGTACTCATACCTCACGGACCCGTTGCTGGAGCCGAATATGGCCAAGAGCGTGCCGGTTCACTGCCCGACGTGCCGTCGCGAGCACTCCTTCACCCCGCCCACCTTCCCCTGCGCGTGCGGCAGGCCGCTCACGCTGCCGGTCCAGGCGGACGCCTCCCCCGAGCCCGTGGGGCACCGCACCTGGCGCGACGCGTGGGTGGCCGTGCGCTGCCCCTCCTGCGACCGGCAGGACCAGTGGCCGCGGCCGGAGTTCGGCTGCTCGTGCGGCACGGTGATGCGGCTGCCCGTCCGGCCTCCCGAGTCCGGGTCCGGGTCCGGGGACGGCGGGACCGGCGCCGGGGACCAGCCCGCCCGGGCACTGCGCCCCGCCTTCCGGCCGGCCGCCATCCGCACCGCGGGCGACGCGGTGGCGGCCGCCGAGCGCTATCTGACGTGGCTGGGGTACGCGGGCGTGACCCGGCCCGGCGATCCGCAGGAGGAGGGCGTCGACCTGCGTGCGGCCGGGCTCGTCGCCCGGGTGGACCCGTCCACCGTGCCGACGTCGCTGCGGGACGTGGAGTGCCTGTGGCTGCACGGGCTGGCGGACGGGGCGCGCGGGGCGTTCTTCTCCCTCGCCGGGTACGCGCGCGAGGCCCGCTCCCGCGCGGACGACCTGCGGGTTCCGCTGTTCGTGATGGACCTCACCGGCACTCCGCAGCCGCTGAACGCCCCGGCGGACGAGCTCGTCGAGCGGGGGCCCGTGTGAGCCGCCCGCACCGCCAAGCTCAATTCTTCCTCTGAACACCGCCCGGACGCTGGCGAGTTGGGTGCGGACGGGCGGAGACTTCGTACCGGGCCCGCGAAGCACATACGGGGGATCGCGGGCCCCTCCATTCTTCGCCGACGCGGAGGGCCTCCCGCCGTTGCGGACGGCTTCCCGCCGTTGCGGACGGCCTTCCGCCATTGCGGACGGCTTCCCGCCGTTGGGGACGACCGCCCCCTCAGGACTCCGCAGCCGCCAGGCCCTCCGAAGCGCGCTCGCGCAGCTCCACCTTCCGCACCTTGCCGCTGACGGTCATGGGGAAGGCGTCGAGGATCCGCAGGTAGCGCGGGATCTTGTAGTGCGCGAGGCGGCCGCGGCAGAAGCGGGCGAGCTCGTCGAGGCCGAGCGGCCTGGCGGGGTCGCGGAGGATCACGCAGGCCATGATCTCCTCGCCGTACTTCTCGTCGGGCACCCCGACGACCTGCACGTCGGAGATCTTGGGGTGGGTGTAGAGGAACTCCTCGATCTCCCGCGGGTAGACGTTCTCCCCACCCCTGATGATCATGTCCTTGATGCGGCCGACGATGCGGACGTAGCCGTCCTCGTCCATCACCGCGAGGTCACCGGTGTGCATCCAGCGCTCGCCGTCGACCGCTTCGGCGGTGCGCTCCGGCTCGTCCCAGTAGCCGAGCATCACCGAATAGCCGCGCGTGCACAGCTCGCCGGGCTCGCCGCGGCCGACGGTCTCCCCCGTCCCGGAGTCGACGACCTTCACCTCGATGTGCGGCAGCACCCTGCCGACGGTGCCGGTGCGGCGGGCGATGTCGTCGTCGCGCCGGGTCTGGGTGGAGACCGGCGACGTCTCGGTCATCCCGTAGCAGATGGAGACCTCGGACATGTGCATCTCGCCCATGACCCGCTTCATCACCTCCGTCGGGCACGGCGAGCCCGCCATGATGCCCGTCCGCAGCGAGGAGAGGTCGTACGTGGCGAAGTCCGGCAGGTCCAGCTCGGCGATGAACATGGTGGGCACGCCGTAGAGGGAGGTGCAGCGCTCGCGCTCGACGGCGTGCAGCGTGGCGGTGGGGTCGAAGGCCGGTGCCGGGATGACGGCGCAGGCGCCGTGGCTGGTGACGGCGAGGTTGCCCATGACCATGCCGAAGCAGTGGTAGAAGGGCACGGGCAGGCAGACCCGGTCGGCCTCGGTGTAGCCCAGCGTCTCCCCCACGAAGTAGCCGTTGTTGAGGATGTTGTGGTGGGAGAGGGTGGCGCCCTTGGCGAAGCCCGTGGTCCCCGACGTGTACTGGATGTTGACCGGGTCGTGGCAGCTCAGCTGCGCCTCGCGGTCGGCGAGCCGCTCGCGGGGCACGTCCTCGCCGTCCCCGATGAGGGCGGTCCAGGTGGGGTCGTCGATGTGGACGACGTCGCGGAGCGCCGGGCAATCGGCGCGGACCTGTTCGACCATGCCCCGGTAGTCGCTGCTCTTGTGCGCGACGGAGGCGACGAGCAGGCCGACGCCGGCCTGGCGCAGCACGTAGCGGAGTTCGTGGACGCGGTAGGCCGGGTTGATGTTGACCATGATCGCGCCGACGCGGGCGGTGGCGTACTGGACCATGACCCACTCGGGGCAGTTGACCGCCCAGATGCCCACCCTGTCGCCCTTGGCCACCCCCTTGGCCAGCAGGCCGAGCGCGATCTCCTCGACGGCCCGGCCGAACTCGGCGTAGGTCCAGCGGCGGCCGCTGGGGACGTCGACGAGGGCGTCGCGGTCGCCGAAGCGCTCCACGGTGAACGCGAGATCGGCGCCGATGGTGTCGTCGATCAGCGGGACGGAGGTGCTTCCGGCCTCGTACGAGGGTGTGGTCACCGGTGGTCTTCCTCTCGGTACTCGTCTCCGCCGCCCGACAGCTCGCCGCGCGCGGTGCGTTCGCGCAGCTCGATGCGGCGGATCTTGCCGGACACGGTCTTGGGCAGCTCGGCGAACTCCAGGCGCCGGATGCGTTTGAAGGGCGCGAGGGCGGCCCGCGAGTGGGCGAAGAGGGCCTTCGCGGTGCCGGGGCCGGGCTCCCAGCCCTCGGCGAGGACGACGTACGCCTTGGGCACGGAGAGCCGCAGCGGGTCGGGGGCGGGGACGACGGCCGCCTCGGCCACGGCCTCGTGTTCGAGCAGGGCGCTCTCCAGCTCGAACGGGCTCACCTTGTAGTCGCTGGATTTGAAGACGTCGTCACTTCTGCCCACATAAGTGAGGTATCCGTCGGCGTCGCGGGAGGCGATGTCGCCGGTGCGGTAGTAGCCGCCGGCCATGGCCTCCGCCGTGCGCTCGGGGTCGCCCGCGTAGCCCGTCATCACGCCGACGGGACGGTCTGCGAGGTCGAGGGCGATCTCTCCCTCGTCGGCCGGCTCGCCCGTGACGGGGTCGAGGAGGACGACGGTGTAGCCGGGGCCGGGGCGGCCCATGGAGCCGGTCTTCACGGGCTGGCCGGGCGGGTTGGCGATCTGCACGGTGGTCTCGGTCTGCCCGAAGCCGTCGCGGATCGTCACGCCCCACGCCCGCCGGACGCTCTCGATGACCTCGGGGTTGAGCGGCTCGCCCGCGGCGACGGCCTCGCGGGGCGGGGTGCGCAGCGCGCGCAGGTCGGCCTGGATGAGCATGCGCCACACGGTGGGCGGCGCGCAGAAGCTCGTCACGCCCGCCCGGTCCATCCCGGCCATGAGGCGGGTGGCGTCGAAGCGGGTGTAGTTGTGCACGAAGACGGTGGCCTCGGCGTTCCAGGGGGCGAAGAGGCTGGACCAGGCGTGCTTGGCCCAGCCGGGCGAGGAGATGTTGAGGTGGACGTCGCCCGGCCGGAGCCCGATCCAGTACATGGTCGTCAAATGGCCGACGGGGTACGAGGTGTGGGTGTGCTCGACGAGCTTGGGCCGGGCGGTGGTGCCGGAGGTGAAGTAGAGCAGCAGGGGGTCGTCGGCGCGGGTGGGGCCGTCGGGGGTGAAGGTGTCGCCGGCGTGGGCGGAGTCGGCGTAGTGGTACCAGCCGTCGGTGCGCTCCCCCACCGCGATCCGCGTGTAGTCGCCCGGCACACTGCCGAACTTGCCGGTGTCCTCGGCCCGTACGACAACGTGGGCGGCCCGGCCGCGCTCCACGCGGTCGGCCAGGTCGGCCGTGCCGAGCAGCGGGGTGGCCGGGATGACCACGGCGCGCAGCTTCATCGCGGCGAGGGCGGTCTCCCACAGCTCGGCCTGGTTGCCGAGCATGACGATGACGCGGTCCCCGGCGTGGACGCCCCGCTCGCGCAGCCAGTTGGCGACCTGGTTCGAGCGGCGGCGCAGGGCGTCGAAGGAGTACGCGGCCTCGGTGCCGTCCTCCTCGGCGATCCGCAGGGCGGTGCGGTCATTGCCCTCCGCGATGGTGTCGAACCAGTCCAGCGCCCAGTTGAACTCCGCCGGGCGCGGCCAGACGAAGCCCTCACGGGCCGCCTGCCAGTCCTCGCGGTGCGCGAGGAGGAAGTCCCGGGCCGCGCGGAATGCGGCGGCGGGGGCGGGCGTTGCACCTGTGCCTTCGGCGGCTCGCGGCTTCGATGACATCACTTGTCCTCCAGATTGCGGGGCACGTCGCCGGCCCGCATGGTTAGCATCGTGCGACGGTGATCTGAGTCTCACCACCCCCGAACGGGGGTGGCCGCATTTCAGGGATACGGAGATTCCACCTCCGGATCCGGAACGGGGAGGCAGCGATGGGAGACCCGGACGGAACGGCCGAGGTACGGGCGGCTCTGATGCGGATGCGCAGGGGGGCCGGACTGCCGGTCGCCTTCGGCGGCCTGCTCACGGGCGCCCGGCAGTTCCGAATATCGGACATGACGGGAACGACGACGCCGGTCCTGCGCGGGCTGGCCATCCGCACGGGCAGCGGGCTGGGCGGCAAGGCGGCCGCCCTGACCAGGCCGCTGTCCGTGACCGACTACCAGTCCTCGCACGTCATCACGCACGAGTACGACGCGGCGGTGGCGGCCGAGGGCCTGCGCTCCGTGCTCGCGGTGCCCGTCGTCGTACGGGGCCGGGTGCGCGGCGTGCTCTACGGCGCCCTGCGGCGCCCGCTCACCCTCGGGGACCGCTCCCTGACCGCCGCCGTCGACGCGGCGCGCGAGCTCGAACAGGCCCTCGCCGTCCAGGACGAGGTCCAGCGGCTGCTGTCGGTGGCCCATCAGCCGACCACCGCCGACCCGGCGATGTGGGAGGAGGTCCGCGAGGCGCACTTCGAACTGCGCGCCCTGGCACAGCGTGTCACCGACCCCTTGCTCCGGCAGGATCTCCTCGCGGCGTGCGGGCGCCTCGCCGCCGCGTCCTCCGCGGACCCCGCGGGCCGGCGCGCGGGCCCGGACGTCGGCCTGTCCCCGCGCGAGGTGGACGTCCTCGCGTGCGTGGCCTCCGGCGCGACGAACGCCACCGCGGCGGAACGGCTGGGCCTGCGCCCGGAAACCGTCAAGAGCTACCTCCGGTCGAGCATGCGGAAACTGGGCGTGCACACGCGCCTGGAGGCCGTGGTCGCGGCGCGGCGGGCGGGGCTGCTGCCGTGAGGGCGGGGCCGGCGCGGTGACCACCGCGGGCCGTTCACGGGCCCGTCAACGAGGCGTCAAAGGAGTGGCACTGAGGGTCAACAGGCTGTCAAGGAGGAGCTCGGCGGGGTTCGGTGCGGGCATAGCGTGAACGGCGGCGCCACGGCGCCGTCAGCGACGCTCCCATCCGACACCTCCCGAGCTTCCTGAGGACCGTCATGCACCTGAGCCGTACCCCCGCCGAAGCCGCCGCAGTCGCAGCCGTCACAGCCGCCGACGGCCCCCAGGCCGGCGACGGGGAACCCTCCGAACCAGTCCATCCCGCCGGGCGCGCCGAGGCCCTGCCGCTGTACGTCCCCGTGCGGCCCTGCGCCTGCGGCTTCGCCCTGCGGGTCTTCCGCTCGCCGCTCGGCGAGCGGACCGCCGTCGCCTTCACCACGGAGCGGCGGCTTTTCGACGTTCTGGGCCCCGGCCAGCCCTCCATCCGCCTGGCCCTCCCCGCGGTACGGGCCCTGGCCGCGCCCCTAGGCGTCGACCTCGTCTCCGTAGACCCCCGACTGACGGCTCCAGCGGTCCACCCCGACCGCGCGGACCCACCGCTGACGGCCTTGGCGGGCTGAGAGGGCTGCCTTCCGGGGTGGCGGGGTGCGGGGGCGGCCGGGGCGGCCGGACGGATCGGGTGCGGCGGCGGCCGGGGCGGCTGGGTGCGGCGGCGGCCGGGCGGACCGGGTGCCGCGACGGACGGGCCGACCGGGTGCCGCGACGGACCGGCCGGCTTCGGCACCGCCGGGCCGCACCGCTCCGGCTGGTCGCCGTCGCGGCGGAGGGTTCTTGCCCGGCGGCGAGAACCACCGGCCCTGGCCACCCGGCCTCCGGCTTCCTCGCCACAGGCAGGATGAACCGCCGCAACGGCGAAGGAACACTCGCCCGAGCCGCCCCGCTCACCTGCCTCCGGCAGAAGAATCCGCCGCAACGGCGACCAGCCACGACAACGCAACCCGGCGGGGCCGGAAGCAGCCCCAGCCCCCGGCACCGCCGACCCCGGCACCGGCCCCCTTGCCGCAGGCAGGAAGAGCCCGCCGCAACAGCGAACTACCCCGCGGCGCAGCCGGCGGTGCCGCAACCAACCCGGGCCCGGCATCGCCGGCAAGCCCCCTTGCCGCAGGCAAGAAGAGCAGCCCGCCGCAACGGCAAACAACCCCCGTGGCGCGGCCCGGCGGTGCCGAGACCCGGCGCAGCCACCCCGTACCGCAATCCCTCCGAAGGAGACCCCGTGGCCATGCCGACCGCCCCCGTATCCCCACCCCGCCGGCCGGACGCACCGGCGGCGCCCGTGTGGCCCGCGTCCGCCCGGGAGGTGCCGGGCGGCGGGCTCGCCGTCGGCGGGGTGCCGCTGGCCGAGGTCGCCGACCGGTTCGGCACGCCCGTCTACGTCCTGGACGAGGACGAGGTGCGGGCCCGCGCCCGCGCCTGGCGCGCCGCCCTGCCCGGCGCCGACGTCGCCTACGCCGGCAAGGCGTTCCTCTCCCGCGCGATGATCCGCTGGATCGAGGAGGAGGGCCTGTCCCTGGACGTCTGCTCCGCGGGCGAGCTGGAACTCGCCGTGCACAGCGGCTTCCCCGCGGAGCGGATCGTGCTGCACGGCAACGCCAAGAGCCCCGGCGACATGCGGGCCGCGCTACGCCTGGGCGTGGGCCGGATCGTGATCGACGGCACGGGCGAGATCGCCCGGCTCGCCGCCCTCGTGCCGCCGGGCGCCCGCCAGCGGGTGCTGCTGCGGGTCGTGCCGGGGGTGACGGCGGGGGCGCACGCGGCGGTGCGGACCGGGATGGACGGCCAGAAGTTCGGCCTGTCGGTCGCGGGCGGCGAGGCGGAGGAGGCGGTAGCGCGGCTCCTCGGGCAGCCCCGGCTGGAGCTGGTGGGCCTGCACTGCCATCTCGGTTCGCAGATCGCGGGCCTCGGCCCGTACGTGACCGCGGTGCGCCGGCTCGTCCCGCTGCTGGCCCGGATCCGCGACCGGCACGGGGTGACGTTCCCCGAGCTGGACCTGGGCGGCGGCTTCGCCATCGCCTACCGCACGGGCGACCCGGCCGTGGACCCGCGCACGTACGCCGGGCAGGTCATGGGCGAACTCACCCTGGAGTGCGGCCGCTTCGGGCTGCCGCTGCCCCGGCTGACGGTGGAGCCGGGGCGGTGGATCGCCGGGCCGGCGGGCGTCGCGCTGTACCGGGTGCTGTCGGTGAAGTCCACCGGCGGCCGGACGTTCGTGGCCGTCGACGGCGGCATGAGCGACAACCCGCGCCCGGCGCTGTACGGGGTGCGCTACACGGTCCGCCTCGCGGGCCGCTCCGGGGCCGCGCCCGGCCGCGCCGTGACGGTGGTGGGGCGGCACTGCGAGGCGGGCGACGTGCTCGCCGAGGACGTGGAGCTGCCGGCCGACCTGCGACCGGGCGACGTACTGGCGGTGCCGGCGTCGGGCGCGTACCACCTGTCGATGGCCTCGGCCTACAACCTGGTGGGACGGCCGCCCGTGGCCGCGGTGTCCGGGGGCCGCGCGCGGCTGCTCGTCCGCCGCGAGACGCTGGCGGACCTGCGCAGCCGGGACGTCGGGGAGTGAGGGCGCGGGTCAGTCGCCGGCCGGCATGACGCGTACGTCGTGCCGGTCGCCCGGCGCGGCCATCGCCAGGACGCGGGCGGCCTCCTCCTCCAGCGGGGCGCGGTCGGCCTTGCGGATCTTCTCGAACGGCTCGACCACGAGCGTCGTGGTGCCGGGGTCCCGGTCGAGGCGCCAGACGGCGCGGAGGAAGCCGTCCAGGAGGACGGTGGGTGCGGCCCGGTTGACGCGCCAGATGCGGCGCAGGTGCGCGGGGTCGACGATGCGGGCGCGGTCGGCGTGGGAGAGGGCGATGTTGTCGAACTCCGGCAGGAACCGCACCGGGGCGTCGGTGGCGGGGTCGGGCAGCGGGGCGTCCGGGAGGTCGAGGAGCTCGGTGCCGCGCTCGTCGCGGAAGGTGCGCAGGCCGGGGCGGAGGCCGTCGGCGACCGTGCGCAGCCCGGTCAGGCCGCACCACTTCTGCATGTCCTTGACGGAGGCGGGGCCGAAGGCGGCGAGGTAGCGCAGGAGGATGGCGCCGGGGTCGGGCGCGGGGCCCGGCCGGGTGCCCAGCCAGTGGTCCGCGGTGGTGTGCGCGGCGGGCCCGCTGCGGTCCCACAGCCCGCGCGGGGGCACCTGGACGAGGGGCAGCAGGGTGCGTGCGGCCATCGCGAGGTCCTGCGGGTCGTGTTCCGGCCACTCCTCGGCGAGGGCCTGGCCGAGGTGGTGGAAGGTGTACGGGCGCTCGGCGACGAGGCGCTCGGCGAGCCCGGCCACGCTCTCCAGATCGGCACCGGCGAGGCGCTTGCCGTGGTTGCCGCGGAACGAGCGCTCCAGCACGGGCCGGCACAGAGCGCGCAGGCCGTGGCAGTCGCGGGCGCTGACCAGGTGGATCGTCGAGCGCATCACGGGGATGCGGACGGCCGCGCGCGAGGCGAGGAGGGTGGAGAGCTCCTCGGGGTCGAAGCCGTCGAGGCGGGCGGCGAGCCCGTAGTACGGATCCTTAGGCGATTGCGCCTGGAGGCCGACCAGGTGCTCCACGGCGTCGAGGACCGGCAGGGTGCTCCTGCGCAGCAGCAGCTGACGCTCAAGAAGTGCACGATTCAGGACACGGTCGGCCAGGACAGGGGAACCACCGGTTGTCATGCGATCACGCTAGGCGGCCTTGCGGACAAGATCGGTCCTCGACTACACCTCGGGACCGAATTTGGCGCGTATATCCTGTTCGCTGGTCCAGCGAAGAGCGAGAGGGAGTTTCCCCGTGTCTGAAAACCCTCCGCGCCGCCAGCGCCCCACGCCCAGGAACACCCCCGGCGGCACCCCCCGGAAGCACTCCTGGCTCCGCCCGGCGAACGGCCGCACGGACGGTGACGCCGCCGCCCCGCCCACGCCGCCGGCGGCCGGGCCCGCGGGCGGCGCGGGCAGCATCGTGCACGCCGCGCTCTACCGCGACGGCCTGCGCGTAGCGACCCCGGACTCCCTGGCGGACACGTACCGCCGGCTGCGCGAGCAGCCAGAGGGCATGGCGTGGATCGGTCTCCAGCGCCCCAGCGAGAGCGAACTCCTCTCCCTTGCCGAGGAGTTCGGCCTGCACCAGCTCGCGGTGGAGGACGCCCTGGAGGCCCATCAGCGCCCGAAGCTGGAGCGCTACGGCGAGACGCTGTTCGTGGTTCTCCGAGCGGCCCGCTACCTGGACGCTCCGGAAGAGGTCGACTTCGGCGAGCTCCACGTCTTCGTGGGCCCCGACTTCGTGATCACCGTCCGGCACGGCGCCGCCCCCGACCTGTCGGCCGTGCGCACCCGCTTGGAGGCCGCCCCGGAGCTGCTGTCCCTGGGCCCGGAGGCGGTGCTGTACGCGATCCTCGACGCCGTGGTCGACGGCTACGCCCCCGTGGTAGCGGGCGTGCAGAACGACATCGACGAGATCGAGACCGAGGTCTTCAGCGGCGACCCCGCGGTCTCCCGCCGCATCTACGAACTCGCCCGCGAGATGGTGGAGTTCCAGCGCGCGACCCGCCCCCTGGTCGGCATGCTGCACGGCCTGATGGCCGGCTTCGCCAAGTACGGCACCGACGACGAGCTCCAGCGCTACCTGCGCGACGTCGCCGACCACGTCACCCACACCAGCGAGCGCGTAGACGGCTTCCGCTCGGCCCTCGCGGACATCCTCCAGGTCAACGCCACCCTCGTCACCCAGCAGCAGAACGCGGAGATGCGCGCACTGGCGGAGGCGGGCTTCGAGCAGAACGAGGAGATCAAGAAGATTTCCTCCTGGGCGGCGATTCTGTTCGCACCTACGCTGGTGGGAACCATCTACGGCATGAACTTCGACAACATGCCCGAGCTGCACTGGGCCTTCGGCTACCCCTTCGCGATCCTGCTGATGGCCGTGGTGTGCGTGAGCCTGTACTTCGTGTTCAAGCGGCGCGACTGGCTCTGAGCCGTGGGGTGCGGCTTTCGCCGCACCCCGCCGCTCCTAGCGGGTGACCTGGCCGCCGCGGCCGGCGAGGGCGCCCGTGATGCCCATCGGGACCGCCAGGACCACCAGGGCGATCAGCCCCGTGGTCCAGGCGCCGGTCAGGTCGCGGGCGGCGCCGAAGGCCGTGGGGCCCAGGGCCGCCAGCAGGTAGCCCACGCACTGGGACATCGCGGACAGCAGGCCCGCGTCGTGCGTGGTGCGGGCGCACATGGACATGTACGCGATGCCCAGCGAGAGCACCGCCCCCAGGCCGAGGCCCAGGACGACGGCCCACAGCACCGCCGCCCCGGTCGGGGCCGCGATCAGGCCGGCGAAGGCGGCCATGCACAGTACGGTGCCGATCACCGCCAGGTAGCTCTGCCGCCGGGACCGCTGCGCCCACACCGGCACCAGCAGCGAGGTGACCATGGCGGAGCCCATGCAGACCGCCAGCAGCACGCCGGCGCCGCCCTCGCTCCAGCCGTGGTCGATGTAGAACGACGGCAGCCAGGTGGTCGCGGTGTAGTAGAGCAGCGACTGGAAGGCGTAGAAGAGGGCGACCGCCCACGCCAGGCGGCTCCGCCAGATCGAGCCGCCCGCCTGCTCACCCACCGGCCGCTGCGCACGGTCCCGGCGCAGCTTCGGTGCCCACACCAGCAGCGCCGCCAGGGCCAGGACGCCCCAGACGGCCAGGCCGCCGGCCCAGGTCAGCGACAGCGCGTCGCGCAGCGGCACGGTCGCCGCGGCCGTGACGGCGCCGCCGCCGACGAGCATGGTGGTGTGCAGGCCGGACATCAGCCCGACCTGCTGCGGGAAGTCCCGTTTGATCAGCGCGGTGATGACCACGTTGGCGATCGCCACCGCGGTGCCGACCAGGAACGTCCCGGCGAACAGGGGGAACAGCTCCGGGACGAGCCGCACCGCGCTGCCGGCGAGCAGCACCGCCAGCACCGCGACGAGGGTGCGCTCCATGCCCCAGCGGCGGGCCAGCCGGGGCGCGAGCGGGGCGAAGATGCCGAAGCAGATCAGCGGCAGCGTCGACAGCGCGCCGGCGCCGCCGTTGGACAGGCCGGTGACGTGCCGGATCTCGTCCAGCAGCGGCGAGACGGCCACGATGGCGGGCCGCATGTTGATCCCGACCAGCAGCACCGCCAGCGCGTACCAGAGCAGGCGGCGGCTGCCCGGAGTGCCGCGGGCGGGACCGGGCCCTGGCTCGTCCGCCGTCCCGCGGGGCGGTGAAACCGTGGTTTCCGATTCAGGGGGTGGGGTCACGAACCATCCTTCCGGTTCTGGTCGGGCAGCGGTGTCCGCGGTCAGGCAGCGGCGGCCGCGAGCGGTACGGGCTTGCCGTCGCCGGGTGCGACGCCGTGGATGCCCCGGGCCCGGGCGGCCCGCAGGAACCTTCCGCGCACGTCGTGCTGCTCGGTGTAGTAGGGCGGGTTGTTGAAGAGGTCGTAGTGGATCGCGCAGGCGGTCGACGCCTCCAGCACGACCGCCGCCTCGACGGCCTGCTCCGGGGTGAGCGTGGCGGGCTGATTGGTCGGGGTGATGCCTTCGCGGCGGGCCATCACCCCGGCGATGGGCAGGAAGGCTACGTCGAAGGGGCCGTACTCGCGTGCGATCTCCCACCACTTGCCGTGCCAGATGGTGTCGCCGAAGTGGATGACGCGCAGCCCGGGGGCCTCCACGATCCACGCGACCTGGTCGTCGCCGCGCCAGTCGTGGGAGGGCACGGGGATGGTGGTGAAGGGCCCGATCTGGCGCCGCTCGCCCATGTCCTGCGCGACGGCGGTCACCCCCATCTTCCCCAGGACGTCCACGATCGGGGTGTGGCAGCCCACGGTGCAGCCCTCGGTGGCGGCGAACTCCGTGAGCAGCAGCCGGTCGCAGTGGTCGGGGTGGAGGTGGGTGACGAAGGCGTGGGTCCGTACGCCCGGGGGCGCCTCGATGCTGGGCAGGGGACGCCGGGGCATGCCCTGGAACCCCGCGAGGTCCGCGGGGTTCTTGAGGGCGTCGATGACGATCCGGTCGTCTCCGCAGGCCACTTCGACGCCGGCCCAGGCGAGACGCCGCAGGGTGACGGTCTCGGCCGAACTCATGGTGTGCTCCTCGTGCCGCTGTCGGTGATCACTGGCCGGTGACGCCGAGGCCCCGGGAGACCCGGTCGCCCAGGTCCTTGTGGACGCTGCGCCAGTAGTCGACGACGCGCTCCTTGGTTTCCGTGCGCACCTCGGGCGCCGAGGCGTGCGCGACGATGTTGGCCACCAGGTGGTCGCGGTCGGTGTCGGTCATGACCTTCTCCCACAGGGCGCGGGCCTGGCCGAAGTCGTCGTCCTCCGCGTGCAGCCGGTGGGCGCTGCGCACGATCTCACCGGTGACCTCGTAGTGCTCGCCGGCGAGCAGGAGCGGGTCGGCGACCGGTCCGGCGAAGCTGTTGGGCGCGTAGACGGGGTCGCCGGGGTTGTCGTACCGCATGGAGCCGTCGCGGTTGTACGAGTGGACCGCGTTCTTGGGCCGGTTGACCGGCAGCTGCAGGTAGTTGGCGCCGATGCGGTACCGGTGGGTGTCGGGGTAGCTGAACAGCCGCCCCTGCAGCATCTTGTCCGGGGAGGCCCCGACCCCCGGGACCAGGTTCGACGGCTCGAAGGCGGCCTGCTCGACCTCGGCGAAGTAGTTCTCCGGGTTGCGGCTGAGGGTGAGGGTGCCGATGTCGAGGGGCGGGTAGTCCTCGTGCGGCCAGACCTTGGTCAGGTCGAACGGGTTGAAGCGGTAGTCCGCGGCGTCCTCGAAGGGCATGACCTGCACCTGGAGGGTCCAGGTCGGGTGGTCGCCCTTCCTGATCGCCTCGTGGAGGTCGCGGATGTGGAAGTCAGGGTCCTCGGCGCCTGCGGCCGCGGCCTCGGTGCCGGTGAAGTTCCTGATGCCCTGGTCGGTCTTGAAGTGGTACTTCACCCAGAACTTCTCGCGGGCGGCGTTGTACCACAGGAACGTGTGGCTGCCGTAGCCGTTCATGTGCCGCCAGGAGTACGGGGTGCCGCGGTCCGACATCAGGAGCGTGACCTGGTGCGCCGACTCGGGCGAGAGCGTCCAGAAGTCCCACTGCATGTTGTTGTCGTGCAGGTGGTTGTCGGCGCGCCGCTTCTGCGAGTGGATGAAGTCGGGGAACTTCTGCGGGTCGCGGATGAAGAAGATCGGGGTGTTGTTCCCGACGATGTCGTAGTTGCCCTCTTCGGTGTAGAGCTTGACCGCGAACCCGCGCGGGTCGCGGGCGGTGTCCGCGAAGCCGAGCTCGCCGGCGACCGTGGAGAAGCGCAGGAACAGCTCGGTGCGCTTGCCGCGCCGGAAGACGTCGGCCTTGGTGAACTGGCTGACGTCCTCGGTGATTTCCAGGGTTCCGTAGGCGCCGCCGCCCTTGGCGTGCACGACCCGCTCGGGCACGCGCTCGCGGTCGAAGTGCGCGAGCTTCTGGATGAGGTAGTGGTCCTGCAGCAGCAGCGGGCCGTCGGCCCCTACGGACTGGGAGAACTCGTCGCTCGGTACCGGGATACCGCTGTCCGTGGTCGTCAGCGGACGACTCTCGGTCATGGCACGTTCCCTTCGCTTGACGGGTGATCTGGACGACGGGGATCCAGCGCAACGCCGCGGAGCGGCACGGCCCGCGGGGGCCGTGCCGCTCCGCTCGTCGCGACTAGGCGAGTTCCGCGCGGAGCAGCCAGTTGCGCGCCGCTCCCCTGACCTCGCGGGGCTGGACGGCGTACGGCCAGCGGCCCTCGCCGGCGCCGGGCTCGCCCGGCTCCTTGAGCTCGCGTACGGTCCAGCCGGTGCCGGCCATGAACTCCTCGGGCTCGTCGGTCCCGAAGAGCCAGGGGATCCCGTCCTCGTTGAGGGAGGACAGGAAGATCTGGGTGGCCGGGCTGCGCAGGAGCGCCTTGCTGAGGATGTCCACCGCGACCTGGCTGCCGGGGACCGAGTTGGCCGCGAAGGTGCGCATCAGCGTGGCGGACTGCTCCTCGGTCAGGAAGAACAGCAGGGCCTCGGGGATCCAGAGGGTGGGCTGCGCGGGGTCGAAGTCGGTGGCGCGCAGCGCCGCGGACCAGTCCCCGGCCAGGTCGGCCCCGACCCGCTGCAGGTTCACGGTCGGCGCCGGGGAGCCCAGCTGGGCCAGGCGCTTCTCCTTCTCGTCGATCAGGGCCTGGTGGTCGACCTCGTACACCCGGACGTCGTCGGGGAGGGACAGCCGGTAGGCGCGGGTGTCCATGCCGGCCGCGATCAGCACGACCTGCCGGATCCCCTTCTTCACCGCGTCGCCGATGGCGTCGTCGAGGTAGCGGGTGCGGACGGCCACGAACTCGACGAGTCCGCCGCCGCCGTAGTGGTCGAGCAGCTCGAACCCCTTGGGCTCGGCGAGCGCGCGGGCCAGCGGGTCGACGAAGAGGGCGTCGCTCCGCTCGCTCTCCAGGGCGCGGGCGGCCGCGGTCCACTGCGACGTGTAGGACACGGTCTCCATGACGGGCTCCGTTCTCGGGATCGGGAAGGGTCTGGTCAGGCGTGCTTGGGCCGGCACCGGAAGCGGGCGTTGAGGATCAGCGTCAGGACCTCGTCCCCGTCCGCGTTCACCAGGCGTCCGCGGTTGCGGACGATGCGGAAGTCGGGCGCGGAGAGGGAGGGGAGGACGGCGGCGATCTCGCACGTGCCGGTGAGCACGTCGCCCGGGCGGACCGGCTGCAGGAAGCGCACCTCGTCGACGCCGGGCGAGCCCTCGACCGTGCCCTCGGCCGCGGCGTCGGGCAGCAGCGTCGTCACGTACAGGCGCATCCAGATCGCGGCGGTGTTCCACCCGCTGGCGATGAGGCCGCCGAAGGCGGAGGCGCGCCCCGCCTCCTCGTCGAGGTGGTACGGCTGCGGGTCGTAGGTGCGGCCGAAGGCGGTGATCTCCTCGGCCGTCACCTTGTGCGACCCGAGGTCGAAGCTGCTGCCGATCGTGTAGTCCTCGGCGTGGACCAGACGGCCCATCAGAAGTACTTCCGCTCGATGGCTTCCAGGGTGCGGAAGTCCTCGAGGTCGATGGCCTCGTGGTCGATCTCCACGCCGCTGGCCTCCTCGACCGTCAGGACGAACTCGACGAAGGAGAGCGAGTCGACGAGACGGGCCTTGATGAGGTCCTCGTCCGCGGCGATGGAGGTGCGCTCGGGGTGCTTGGCCAGCAGCCAGTTCCGCACGGTGTCAAGGTTGGACGAGGTGGTGCTGGGCATGGGTTTCCTCCTTGTGCGGGTGCATGTGCGGGTACGTGTGCGTGTGCGTGGGCATGTGCGTGTGCCCGGGGCGTGCCGCCGCCGTGGCTGCGACGGCGACGGCGAACAGTTCTTCGTGGGAGATGCTGACGTCGACGGCCTCGATGCCGGCGTCGGCGGCCCAGCGGTGCGCGGGTCCGGTGAGCCGGACGCAGGGCCACTCGCCGGGGCTCTTGAGGATCTCGATGGACTGCCAGGGAAGCGGCCGGCCGGGGACGTGGAGCAGCTTGAACACCGCTTCCTTCGCCGCGAGGCGGCCGGCGACTCCGTGGAGGTCCCAGCCGGTGGGGAACCGGCTCAGGGCGATCTCCGCGGGGGTGAGCATGCGGTGCAGCCGGGCGTCGTCGCCGGCGTCCGTCATGGCCTGCACCCGGGTCAGGGGGACGAGGTCCACGCCGACCCGGATCGCGGTCCCGCTCACGCGGCGGCGGCGTTGACGGCGGCGCGGGCCTCCTGCAGGTCGCCGCCGAACCGGTCGCCCAGGACCGCCAGCCACCGTTCGAGGCCGAAGGCGACACACCCGGTGAAGGCGTGCTCGCCGGTGCCGTCGACGGTGATGGCGCACCGTTCGCCGAAGAAGTTGCGGTGGGTGTTGACGGAGGCGATGGCCAGTCCGTCGGCCTGGAACTCGTACTTGACGGGGCTGAGCCGCTGGAGGAGGGCCCGGCCGCTGTCCCGTTCGAAGAACGGGTCGGAGGCCGGCTCCTTCTGCAGCTCCAGGCCGAGTTCCTTGGCGAACCGCTCGATCCGGTCGGTGAAGCGGGCGATGACGTCCTGGGTGTGCTCGAAACTTCCGATGGCCACGATCTCGCGCATCTGGAAGCTGAGCAGCCGCCTCAGCCCTTCGTACTTCTGCTCGTTGCGGAAACACCGGTTGATGAGGGTGATGGTGGTGTCGGGGGCCACCGACTGCTGCTCGAAGTAGAGGTAGGCGCCGTAGCAGCTGGAGTGCGGCAGCCCGAGGAACGGGGGGTCGACGTCGCGGCTGGCGAAGGCGCCTCCCACCGGGGCCGGCGGGGCTCCGGTGACGTCCAGCGGGCCGCCGACGAACTGCAGGTGCGGGAAGTTGGCGTAGACGTCGAACTTCTCCAGGTCGCGCAGCGGGTAGACGGGCGGCGGCATGATCTCCCGCGCGCCGGCCCCGGCGGCCCAGCCGGTGATGGTGCGGTCCAGGTCGCGCAGCAGGTCGGTCTGGTCGGGGCCGAGGATGGTGAGCGCACCGTCCTGGGCCGTCGAGAGCGTCGCGGTCACGCCTGCCCCCGTCCTACGGGCGTCTTGGCGAAGCCGAGGTCCCGGTCGGGCAGGATCCCGGTCTTGACGAGGTAGTTGAGCGGCTTGCGGAAGACCTGCTGCTGGAACTCCGCGCTGCGCGGGGAGGCCAGCAGGCGCCGCCGGACGGCGAACGGTTCGGGAATGCCGGCGTCCCGGTAGACGTGCGGGTTGAACAGGGACTCGAAGCTGTAGTTCAGGTAGCGCCTGATGTACGCCCGGACCCGGTCGAGCTCCTCCTCCGAGGCGTTCGCCGTCAGGTCCTTGAAGAGCAGGGAGACCAGTTCGCGGCCGAAGGCGATGTGCCGGGACTCGTCCTGGTGGTGAATCCGGTTGACCGCCCGGATGGTGTCGTGGAGCCGTTCGTCGGCCGCCATCGTGCTGTTGAAGTGGTCGACCAGTTCCTCGAAGAGGAGGATGCGGAGGAACACCAGGAAGCTGGCGGCCTCGTCGGACCACGCCTCCCCTTCCCCGGCCGGCTCCAGCTGGCGGTAGATCTTGTTGCCGTACCGCAGGCAGAATTCGGCGAAGAACCACATGTGCTCGTTCTCCTCACCGATGAAGTGGTGGAAGAACTCGGACGGTATCTCGAAGCCCCGCGTGTGAATGCGCCTGGTCACTTCGACAATGAGCTCGCGAATGCCGTCCACATTCAGGCTGTAGAAGTTGATGCTCTCGAACCGGGACAGCCGGTGCAGCTGTTCCTCGCTCAGTTCGGAGGCGATCTCGGTGCCAAAGGTGGTTGTGAGCTCGGGGCTCATCCACCACCGGTGTTCCGGCAGGGAATCCGGCCAGTCGAACATCCGGTAAGGGTTGTAGTAGTCCTCGACCGACTTGCGGTTGAGGCGCTCCAGGATCTCCTGGAATCGATCGTCCTTGCTGATCAGCTCGCTGATCATCCTACCTCCTGCATCCGAGGGGGGTCACTCCGGGGGCGACTGGACGGACAGGACGGCTCAGAGTCCGGACACAAAGGAAGTACTGCTCTCATCGAATTCGGCCGGCATTCGCCCGCCGGTTTTTCGATGCCCGTTTGCGACAGCGACGTTTCCATGCACCGCCCCGGCAGTCCAATAAAGTTGATCTATGGATGCATAGACGTTCGCTAACACCGCAGGTCAAACGGCCCCCGCACCACCTTTCAAGTGGCGCGGATCACAAACCGGATGGCCCGCCTTTTATTTGACGCCCCGTCGGGCGAGCGGCCCGTCGGCGGACGAAGTGCCTGCTGAGGCGTTGACCGGGCTTCGCCTTACGTTGCTACACTCGCGAAGCACCCGGAAAGTAAACTTTCGTAATGGGAATAACCCTGGCGGGAGGTCGCACGTGCGGGGAGACCAGGAGCCTTTACTCAGCCTCTCCGGTCTATTGCGCCGCCTGGAGTACTTCGTCGTCGTGGCCGACGAACTCCATCTGGGAAGAGCGGCACAGCGCTGCGGGGTGAGCCAGCCCACCCTCTCGCATCAGCTGAAGGTGCTGGAAAAGGAACTGGGGGCCCAGCTGCTGAGCCGCGACAGCCGCCGGATGTCGCTGACCCCGCCGGGCCGGGCCCTGCAGGAGGAGGCGCCGCAGCTACTGCAGCGCACGTACTCGATCAAGGCCCGGATCAGGGAGGCGGCCGCGGGGCCCGGCCGGCCGGTGCGGGTCGCCTTCAGCCGCTCCGGACACGCCCTGCGCCAGCGGGAGATGGTCGCGGAGTTCCGGGCGCGCGACGCCCTCCCGGTCTCCGTGGAGTCCGGCTGGTCGGCACGGAACATCGAGCAAGTGCGCGCCGGGCGGGTCGACTTCGCGTTCGTCAGACCGCCCATCGAGGCGGACGATTTGCGGATGGCCGTCGTGGGAGAGGTGGAGCTGGTCGAACTCCTCCCGGGCGAGGGCGCGTCCGGCCGTACGGAGGAGGACCGGGCCGCCGGCGACCTCCCGCTCATTATGTGGCCGCGCTCGCTCGCCCCAGGGCTCCACGACAAGATCCTCACCATCGTCGGGCAGGAGCGGTCTCCGCGGGGGCTGCCCCCGTACGTCGCGTGGGAGGAGCCCGACTACATCAACGTGGCGGCGGCCGTGGCCTCCGGCGCGGGCATGTCGTACATGGACCGCGACATCGCCGAATGGATGAGCCTCAGCCTGGACCTGCGCATGCGCCCGCTGGGTGCGCCCGGGCCGCGGACGGACGTCGCCGTGGTCTGGCGCGAGGACCAGGACCCCGGCCTGGCGTCACGGTTCGTCGCGGCGTGCTGCGGGGTCGGCCAACCCGGCGGCACGGAAGCGGAATGCGGCTGTCTGGTGCAGTAGCCCGCTTCTGACGCAGTAGCCCGCTCGTCCGTGCAGCAGCCCGCCACACCCCGGCCCGGAACCCGACTCGAAGGGGAACTTGTATGAACTGCTACGACTGCTACGCCTCGGAGGGCGCCGACACCGCCGCGGTCGCCGTGTGCCACGGCTGCAACTCCGGCCTGTGCCCCGGCCACCTCCGCATCACCCGCCCGGTGGTCCACCGGGTGAACGGCACGGGCGTCTCCCACAGCCCCGCCCCGGCCCGGCAAGTGCTGTGCGCCACCTGCCACGCCGCTGCCCAGGGCGTCACCCTGCCCGCCCCGTCGGCGGAGCGAGCGGACCGGGCGGACCGGGCCGCGAAGCGCAGCCCCGTCACCTGAGCTGGCGGCGGACCAGGTCGTGGAAGAGCCCGCCCGTGCCGGCGAGCAACGCGGCGGGCGGGCCCTGCTGGACGACCCGCCCCTCCGCCATGACGATCACCCGGTCGGCGTCCATGACCGTGGACAGCCGGTGGGCGATCACGATGCGGGTGGCGCGCAGGGCGCGGGTGGACTCGATGACCACGCGCTGGGCCTCGTTGTCCAGCGCGCTGGTGGCCTCGTCCAGGAAGAGGACGCGCGGCTTGCGGACGAGGGCCTGGGCGATCATCAGCCGCTGGCGCTGGCCGCCGGAGACGGTGCCTCCGCCGTCCGACAGCATGGTGTGCATGCCCATGGGCATGGCCTTGATGTCCTCGGCGAGGCCCGCCATGGCGGCGGCCTCCCACGCCTCCTCCAGGGTGAAGGTCCCGGCGCCGCAGATGCAGTCGAGGATCGAGCCGGAGAACGGCTGGGCGTTCTGCAGGACGACGCCGCACTGGTGGCGGACGGCCGCCTGGTCGAGCGCCGCGAGGTCCTGCCCGTCGTAGAGCACGCTGCCGGAGGCCGGCTTGTCGAAGCCGATGAGCAGGCGCAGCAGGGTCGACTTGCCGCAGCCGCTGGCCCCGACGACCGCGACGAACTCCCCCGGCCGCACGGCGAACGACACGTCGTCCAGGACGAGCGGCCCGTCGTCGGCGTACCGGTAGGACAGGCCCACGGCCTCGACGGCGCCGCTGAGTTCGCCCGGCTGGACGTCGGAGCCGCGCACCTCCGGGGCGGCCTCCAGGACCGGCTTGATCTGTTCGAACATCGGCTGCACGGCGGCGGCCGAGAGGAGCGCGCCGGTGAGCTGGGTGACGGAGGACAGCAGCATCGTCACGGCGGTGCTGAAGGTGAGGAAGTCCCCGGCGGACATGCTGCCCCGGGCGGGCCCGGCCAGCAGCATGAACATCACGAGCGTGCACAGCGGCAGGGCGACGGCGTTGAGCACGGTGACGACGTTCTTGATGCGGCCGATGCGCTGCTGCAGCTCGCGCGTGCGGGCGAACTCCCGGGCCCAGGCGGCGTAGGCGAAGCTCTCGGCCGCCGCCACGCGCAGCTTGGGCAGCCCGCGCAGGGTCTGGAAGGCCTGGTTGTCGAGCTTGTTGCCGAGCCTGACGAGCTGCCGCTGGTAGCGCAGCTGCCACAGGCCGAGGCCCAGGAAGGCCGCGGCGATGCCGAGCAGCAGGGCGAGCGCGGCCATGGCGAGCGGCACGCTGTAGACGAGCAGCAGGGCCAGGTTCACCGTGCCGACGGTGCCCGCCTGCAGCACGACGGGCGCGGTGCCGGACAGGACGCGGCGGATCGCGCTGACGCCCATGGCCGCGCCCGCCAGTTCGCCCGTGGAGCGGCCGGTGAAGAACTTCGCCGGCAGCCGCAGCAGCCGGTCCCACACCGCGGGCTGCAGGGTGGCCTCGATGCGGCCCTCCATGCGCAGGATCGCGATGTTCTGCAGCAGCACGAAGACGGCGGAGACGATGCTCGTGGCCACGAGCGCCACGGCCGTCTGCACGATGAGGCCGCTCTCGGCCTCGGGCACGTACCGGCCGAGCACCTTGCCGGTGGCGACGGGCACGAGCGCGCCCAGGGCGACCGTGACGAGCCCGCCCAGGGCGAGGCCGCGCAGTTCCTGGCCGGTGCCGCGCAGGGTGAAGCGCAGGAGGGGCAGCAGGCGCGGCTTCCCGGGGGGCAGAGGGCGGTAGAGCATGACGGCGCGCGGTTCGTACGCGTCCTCGCTGTCCTTGCCGAGTCGCTCGCGCCTGCCGGTGGCGGGGTCGACGGCCTCGTACCGCCCGCGCCGCCACAGGAGCGCGACGGGTGCCCCGTCCTCCGCGCGCCGGCCGACCAGGGGGCCGCTGTTGTCGCGCCACCAGCGGCCGCTGAGCCCGACGGTGCGGGTGCGGATGCGCGAGGCGAGCGCGATGCGTTCGACGGGGTCCGTCCGGGCGTCGGCCGCGCCCGCTCCGGCCGGCTCGGTCAGGGCGATGCGGGCCTCGTCGGCGACCAGGCGGCACGCGGCGAACGTCGCGTCGTCGTCCCGCGCGCCGCGGCGCGGTGACCGGCCGGAGCGGCCGATGGAGGCCAGGAGCGCCTGGTCCGCGCGGGTGCGGGCGGCCTCGCCGGCCTCGATGCCGGCGGCCGTGCGGTCCTCGTGGGCGCGCTCGGCCTGCTCGATCCAGCGGTCGAGGGCGTACAGCAGCCGGTACTGCTGGTCGACCATGCCCTGCCACATCGCCGGGTCGACGAGCAGGCTCCCGGCCGTGCAGCCTTCGTAGGGGGCGCCGTACTGCACGCTGCCGGGGGTGATCTGCATCCACAGGACGTCCTCGTCGGCGCCGCCCGGGCCCTGGGCCGCGCGGTTCTCCAAGGGCGCCTGGTAGAGGACGCGCAGTCCGCGGCCGATGCCGAGGGCGAAGGCGTTCTCCAGGGGGCCGAGCGTCCCGCCGGGAGCGCCGTCCTGCCACGCTTCGCCGTTCTGCCAGGGGTCGCCGTACTGCCAGGAGTCGCCGTGCCAGGCGCCCGCGTGCTCCTGCCGGTGCAGCTCGTGGAGGTCGATGCGGCGCAGTGCGCAGCCCTGCAGGGGCCGGCCGAGCAGGGTGTGCTCGGGGCCGTCGGCCGGGCCCAGGAGCAGCGTGCCCGGGGCCAGCCGGCCCAGGAAGTGCCAGTGCCCGGCGCGGGCGGCGTCGACGGCGAACAGGTCCAGTTCGCCGTCCACGACGAGCCACAGGACGAGCGGGCCCTCCAGGTCCAGGCTGCGCAGGCCCGTGCAGTCGACGGGCGTGCCGAGCGCGCCGAGGGCCGCCACGACCGGGTCGGTGACGGTGGAAACGGGGTACGGGGTGGTCACGTCAGTGCTCCCTGACCAGTTCGGCGTACGGGCCCCCGGCCGCGGCCAGGTGCTCGTGGCGCCCGCGTTCGACGACCGTGCCGCGGTCGAGGACGAGGATCTCGTCGCTGTCGCGCACGGTGCTCAGCCGGTGGGCGATGACGACGCAAGCGCAGCCGCGGCGGCGCAGGTTGTCCATGACGGTCTGCTCGGTGACCGCGTCGAGGGCGCTGGTCACCTCGTCCAGGACCAGGACGCTGGGGCGGCGCACGAGCGCGCGGGCGATCTCCAGGCGCTGGCGCTGGCCGCCGGAGAAGTTGCGGCCGTCCTGCTCGACGCGGCTGTGGATGCCGCCGGGGCGGCGGGCGACGACGTCGTACACGGCGGCGTCCTGCAGGGCGGCGACCACGGCGTCGTCGGGAACGGAGGGGTCCCACAGGGCGACGTTGTCGCGGACGGTGCCCTCGAAGAGGAAGACGTCCTGGTCGACGAAGGAGACGGAGGCGGCGAGCGCGCCGCGCGGGATGTCCTCCAGGCGCATCCCGTCGATGCGGACGGTGCCCTCCCAGGGCGCGTAGAGGCCGGATATCAGCCGGGAGACGGTGGACTTGCCGCTGCCGGAGCCGCCGACGAGGGCGATCTGCTGCCCGGGGCCGGCGGAGAGCGAGAAGTCCTTCAGCAGCGGGGCGTCGAGGGGGCTGTAGCCGAAGGTGATGCCGTCCAGCTCCACGTGGCCCTTGAGGCGGCGGGTGGCGGCGGGTGGCTCGCGGCGCGCGTGGACCGGGTCGACGGGGAAGTTCTCGACGTCCTTGAGGCGGGCGACGTCGGCGGCGAAGTCCTGGATGCGGCCGGCCACGCCGTTGAGCCGGGTGATCGGCGCGGTGAAGCCGGTCACGAGGGCCTGGAAGGCGACGAGGAGGCCGACGGAGAGGTGTCCCTCGACGGCTCGCAGGCCGCCGATGGCGAGGATCAGCGCGCTGTTGAGGGCGGCGAGGGTGGGCGCGGCGACCGCCAGCCAGGCGCTGGGCACGCCGAGCTGCTGCTGGACGTCGAGGGTGACGGCGTGCCGGCCCGCCCAGCGGCGGAAGAAGCCGTTCTCGCCGCCGGTCGCCTTCATCGTTTCGATGAGCTGCAGGCCGCTGTAGGAGGTGTTGGTGAGCCGTGCGCTCTCGGCGCGCAGCTTCTGGGTGCCGGTGGCCCGCACGCGGACCACGATGCGCAGGGCGAGGACGTTGAGGAGCGCGATGCCGATGCCTACGACGGTGAGCTGCGGGTCGTACGTCCACAGCAGCACGGCGTAGAGGACGACGACCACCGCGTCGACCCCGGCCGCGGCGAGGTCCCGTGCGAGGGTCTCGGCGACCGCGTCGTTGGATCGCAGGCGCTGGACGAGGTCGGCCGGGTTGCGCTGGGCGTAGAAGGTGACCGGGAGCCTGAGCAGGTGGCGCAGGAAGCGGGCGCTGCCCAGGGTGGAGGAGATGATGCGGCCGCGCAGCAGGTTGGCCTGCTGCAGCGCGGTGAGCGTGGCGGTGAGCACGAGGGCGGTCGCCATGGACGCGAAGAGCACGCCCAGCAGGGAGGTCCGGCCACTGATCAGGAACGTGTCGATGTACGTGCGGCTCAGCGCGGGCACCGCCGCGCCGACGGCCACCAGCAGGAGGCTGGAGAGGACGGCGGCGATCATGGTGCCGGACGTGCCGCGCAGCCGGGCGGGCATCGCGCCCATGACGCCGGGGCGGCGGCCGGCGCGGCGGAAGTCCGGGCCGGGTTCGAAGGTGAGCACGACGCCGGTGAAGGCGGAGTCGAACTCCTCCATCGGGACGAACCGGCGGCCCTTGGCGGGGTCGTTGACGTAGACGCCCCGGCGGCCGAACCGGCGGCCCGTGCCGTCGTAGACGACGTAGTGGTTGAACTCCCAGAACAGGACGGCCGGGGCGCGCACCCCGGCGAGGGCGGCCAGGTCCATCTGCATGCCCTTGGCCGTCAGCCCGTAGCTGCGGGCGGCCTTGAGGAGGTTGCTGGCGCGGGAGCCGTCGCGGGAGACGCCGCAGGCGATGCGGAGCTCTTCGAGGGGGACGAAGCGGCCGTGGTGGCCGAGCACCATGGCGAGCGCGGCGGCGCCGCACTCGACGGCCTCCATCTGCAGGACGGTGGGGGTGCGTACGGTCTTGGGCGTACGCGTGGTCTTGGAAGTGCGTACGGACTTCTGCCGGCCGGCGGAGGGCGCGGGCGCGGTCCGGCGGCGGCGCGCGGCGGTCACGGCAGCAGCCAGTCGACGGGCCGCTGGTCGGCGAGGCGGACGGCGCCGGTGACCGGCGTGGTGGAGTCGACGGCGTACGGGGGCCCGCTCGCGACGGACCAGCGGTAGCCGGACGTCGTGGCGGACGAGCGCTCCAGGCGTACGAGCACGGCCACGGGGTTGCCCTGCCGGGTGAACCGGTCGGCGAGCCGGTTGTCGCCGAGGAAACCGGCGATCTGCGCCGTGCTCTGGGGTGCCCGGCCGACGGCCTGGACGCGGCCGCGCAGCACGCCGAACTTCTCGCGGGGGACGGACTCGACGCTCAGGTCGACGGAGGCACCCACGGGGATCGCGCCGCCGCTCCCGCCCGGCACGTACAGCATGGCCACCAGCGGGTCGTCCGGGTTCGTCACCCGTTCCACGGTCGCCACGTCCGCTCCGGTCGTCACGACCGCGCCCGTCCTGGCGACCAGGGACGTCACCCGTCCCCCGGCCACGACGCTCACGGTCCGCTCTCCGCGGTCCGTGCTGACCCGCAGCAGGGGTGCGCCCGGGGCCAGCAACTGGCCCTCCCGGGCGAGGACTCCGGTGACCTGGCCCGCGTACGGGCTCTGCAGCAGATAACTGCCCTCGGCGCGCGTGAGAATGCCCGGCGCGCTCAACCTGGACGTAACGGACCCGGTGAACGCCCAGAAAGCGGCGGCGGCGACAACGGCGAGCGTGACAGCCAGCACGAGCCGCCCCTGCGGGCGCGCGAACCGTACGGGCAGATCGAGTTCTTCGGGCGATTGCAGCTTGGAAAGCGCCTGCTGGCGGAACTGCACGGACTATTCCTTCGACTGCATTCGTGACACGGGTACTGAAATGTACGACGGAAATGCGGGCAGCCGTGAACCCCGGAACAGGGGAGGAGTTCCGGGATTCACAGGCGGCGTATTCTCAGAGGTTCTCGGAGATTCTCAGAGGATCTCAGAGACCGGCGATGCCGGCGTGCACGCCGACGATGCCCTCGACCTGACCGGCCACGCCCGGGACGGCCTGGACGGTGTTGAGCGAGGTCACGGTGCCGAGGACGTTGTGAACGTCGCCGGTCACGGCGCCGAGCAGGCCACCGGAAATGCTCACACCGCCGGAGACGGCGTCCAGCTCGGCGTCGGCGATCTCACGGGTCTCGAGGTTGTCACGCATGATTGCGCACCCTTCGTTCGTCTGAATGTTTCCTAATTGCCACGTCGGCATTGCCACGCCGGCATTGCCACGTTGACATTCCGCATCGGCCCGGCCGGATCGGCCACCGTTCAAAGAGCCGGTTGCGGTGCCGCAGATATAAGCATGCGAACGGGTGGCACGGCCAACCGTGTTGCCGCTCCGACGCCTTTCCCGAGGACGTGCTTTCGGATTCCTTCGCGGGATCATCACAAGTCCTTCACAAGATCGAGTAACAGATACAAGGGGACCAAGATCCTCGCGGAACATAAATGGACACACGCCCACCAAGCGCGTCGGGCATAACCGGCATATTGCGGCGCGGGATGGAGGGGCTACCGCGGGTACCCGGAGGATGTGGAGATTTGCCGAAACGACGGTGGGTGACGCGCCGGGCACCGACCGCGATGACCTGCAGGTAACCACGCACTTCCACGTGCGTACTTGAGGACTCCCCGGATCAGCGCCCGGTGACCCGGCCCGGGCTCACCGCCCCGTGAAGAAGTCCCGGACCCGGCGACGGCCGCGGCGCTCGGCCGTGTAGTCGTCGTCGGAGTCGTCGTCGGGGCCCTGCAGGACGGTCCAGCTGACGGCGGAGACGGCGGGTTCGAGGGAGAGACGGCTGACGGCCTCCTCCAGGAGGCTGTCGTCGCGGCGTTCCGTGGTGAGGTCGGCCGAGACGGTGACCTTGCCGGGGGCCTCGGCGTCCGCGCTGTAGACCGAGCGCAGGCGGAAGCCGGGGCGGGCGACGGCCTGGACGACGAGGGTGCGGACGTGGGCCTCCTCCGGCTCGGTGCACACGACCTCGAAGTGGTAGTCGGTGGCCACTTCCGCGCCGCCGTGCGGACCCCGGTCGAGCCCGCGGGCCAGCGGCCGCAGCAGGGTGTTGGCGCCGACGACGCCCACCGTGCCGAGCGCGGCCACCACGTACAGCCCGGTCCCGGCGAGGGCTCCGACGGCGGCCGAGCACCACAGGGTGGCCGCGGTGTTGAGGCCGCGCACGCTCAGCCCGTCCCGCATGATGACGCCCGCGCCGAGGAAGCCGATGCCGGAGACGATCTGCGCGGCGACGCGGGAGCCGTCGTAGCCCGTGGTGCTCGTCGCGGCGGCGAAGCCGTACTGCGAGAGCAGGACGAAGAGGGCGGATCCGGCCGCGACCAGCGCGTTGGTGCGCAGGCCCGCCATCCGGGCCCGCCACTGGCGCTCCAGTCCGATGATCGCACCGAAGCCCAGGCCGGCCGCGATGTTGGCCGCCATGTGCCATTCGTTGACCACAACCATGATCCACCTTCCTCGTCGGTATCCCTATCGGCCGGTCACAGCCAGGTGTTGAATCGCCGGATGTACCAGGTTTTGACCGCCTGCGTCAGGGCGCAGTACGCGAGCAGGATCGCGATCAGCCACGGGAAGTAGCCCATCGGCAGCGCCTCCATCGACAGCGCCGGGGCCAGCGGCGAGAACGGCAGGAGGAGGCCGAACGCCATCACCACGGCGGTCATCACCATCACCGGCGCCGAGGCCCGGGAGCCGAGGAACGGCACCTTGCGGGTGCGGATCATGTGGACGATGAGGGTCTGGGACAGCAGCCCCTCGACGAACCACCCGGACTGGAACAGCGTCTGGCCCGCCTCGCTGTCCGCCCCGAACACGTTCCACAGCACCAGGAAGGTGGTGATGTCGAAGACCGAGCTGATCGGCCCGATGAAGAGCATGAACCGGGCGATGCCCTTGGCGTCCCACGTGCGCGGCCTGCGCAGGTACTCCGGGTCCATCCGGTCCCAGGGCGTGGCGAGCTGCGAGATGTCGTAGGCGAGGTTCTGCACCAGCAGGTGGATCGCCAGCATCGGCTGGAAGGGGATGAAGGCGCTGGCCACCAGGACCGAGAAGACGTTCCCGAAGTTCGAGCTCGCCGTCATCTTGATGTACTTGATGGTGTTGCCGAAGGTGGTGCGGCCCTGCTCGACGCCCTGCTCCAGGACCATCAGGTCCTTCTCCAGCAGGATGATGTCGGCCGACTCCTTGGCGATGTCGACGGCCGTGTCGACGGAGATGCCGACGTCGGCGTCGCGCAGCGCGGCGGCGTCGTTGATGCCGTCACCCAGGAAGCCGACCGTGTGCCCCTCGGCCTGGAGCGCCCGGACGATGCGGGCCTTCTGGACCGGGTTGGTCTTGGCGAAGACCGTCGTGGCGCGGACCAGGGTGCGCAGCTCCGCGTCGTCCAGGGCGTCGGCCTCCGCCCCGGTGACGACGGCGCCCACGTCGATGCCGACGCCGGCGCAGACGCGCGCCGCGACGAGCTCGTTGTCGCCGGTGACGACCTTGACGGCCACGCCCTTGCCGGCGAGGGCCCGCAGGGCCGCCGCGGCGTCGGCCTTCGGCGGGTCGAGGAAGGCGAGGAAGCCGACGAGGGTCAGGCCGTCCTCGTCCGCGACCGTGTAGGCGTCGCGGCCGGCGGGGAAGGTGCGGGTCGCGACGGCCAGCACGCGCAGGCCCTGCCGGTTGTTGTCCTCGGCGGTACGGGTCACGCGGCGGCGCAGCGCGGCGTCGAGCGCGGTGCGGCGGCCGCCGTCGGTCATGTGGGTGCACAGCGCGAGGACTTCCTCGACGGCGCCCTTGGTGATGAGGATGTGCTCGGCGGCGTCTCCGGGGCTGTCGAGGTCGTTGCGGCTCACGTCGTTGCGGCTCACGTCCTTGCGAGTGACCTCGCTGCGAGTGACCTCGTTGCGGCTCAGGACCACCGACATCCGGCGGCGGGCGAAGTCGAAGGGGATCTCGTCGACCTTGGTGAAGCGGGCGTCGACGACAACCTCCTCGGCCTCGAGCACGCGGTCGATGACCGCCCGGTCCATGAGGTTGCGCAGCCCGGTCTGGAAGTGGCTGTTGAGGTAGGCGTGTTCGAGGACCTCGGTGTCCTCCCGGCCGTGCGCGTCGAGGTAGCGGTCGAGGACGATGCGGTCCTCGGTGAGCGTGCCGGTCTTGTCCGTGCACAGCACGTCCATGGCGCCCAGGTTCTGGATGGCGTTGAGCCGCTTGACGACGACCTTGCGCTTCGACATGGCGACGGCGCCGCGCGCGAGGTTCGTGGTGACGACCATCGGCAGCATCTCGGGCGTGAGGCCGACGGCCACGGCGACGGCGAACATGAACGCCTCGTCCCAGTCACCCTTGGTGAAGCCGTTGACGGCGAACACGAGCGGCACCATGACGAGCATGAACCGGATCAGCAGGAAGCTGACCTTCTTCACGCCGGCGTCGAAGGTGGTCTCGGGGCGCTCGCCGACGAGCGAGCCGGCCATCGACCCGAAGTAGGTGTCCGCGCCCGTGGCCACGACGACGCCGGTGGCGGTGCCGGAGGTCACCGAGGTGCCCATGAGGCAGAGGTTGTCGGCCTCTACGGGGTCGGTGGTCGTGGACTGGCCGTAGTCGTGGGTGCGGGTGTCGGCCTTGGCGACCGGCAGCGACTCGCCCGACAGCGCCGCCTGGCTGACCATCAGGTCCTTGGCGGTGAGCAGGCGCAGGTCCGCCGGGACGAGGTCGCCCGCGGCGAGGCGGACGACGTCGCCGACGACGACCTGGTCCATCGGGATCTCGGCGGTGGCCGGGGCCGTGTTGCGGTCGGCGCGGCGCCGGACGGCGGTGGTCGTGGTGACGAGGGCGCGCAGGGCGGCCGCGGCGCCCGCCGAGCGGTGCTCCTGCCAGAACCGCAGCAGGCCGCTGACCAGCACCATCGCGCCGATGATGGGGATCTTGGGGTCGAACGGCTCCTCGTCGGCGACCTGCAGCCACTGCACATACATGACCGCCAGGAGGACGACCAGGATCATGATGAACGGGTTCCAGAAGGCCTTCGCGAGCTGCGCGTACCAGCGGGGGCCGGTGTCGTGCGCGACGACGTTCGCCCCGCCGCGGGCGAGTCGCAGCTCGGCGTCGTCCTGGCGCAGGCCGTGCGGGGTGGCGCGGGAGTCCTGCAGGACCTGCGCGGCCGGCCAGCCGCTGAGCCGGGCCAGCCGGTCGCCGGCGGCACGGGTACGGGCCTCCAGCTCGGCGGCCTTGCGCTCACGGCGGGTGCGGCCCGGCGGGGCGAGCTTGCGGGGGGCGAGGGTGGTGTTGGTCATGGCGGAACCTCTCTCCCGGGCACGACGGCATGGCGGCACGACGGCATGGCGGCACGACGTGGCCGCGCCGTGGCACGGAGGGGTGAAGGAATTGGTGCAGGGCAGCGCGAGGCGCCCCGGGCACGGAAAAGGAACGTCAGCGAACGTCAGAGGCCACGAAGGCCGGAATCACGACATCACTGAGCACGAAAAGGGAAAATCCACCGCCGTAGCGGGATACTCACAGAAAACGGCGCGGCCGACTCAACAGGCCCGACCACAGGCCCGGCAACCGGTCAGCTCAGCGCAGCGTACTGGCAAGGACTTCCCTCGGGACTCCGACTGGTCATCCCGATCACCTCCTCGCTCGTACGTACACGATGCGGCACCGCGCGAAATACACGCCAAATGCGGCCGGAGCGGCACCTTCAGCGTCTAGCTTGCCATATGACGTCAAGCCGTCCGCAATCAGAAGGTAATACCAAGGTCAAAACCATGGAGGGGACCGTCCCGGCACCGCCCGGCCCGGAAGGACCGCCCCCGCGCGTGCGCCGGAAGGCCGCCCGCTGGGCCGCGGGCCTGCTTCTGGCGCTGGTCAGCGGGCCGCTGCTGTGCCGGGCCTGCGACGTGGACGGCGTCACGCCGGTGCCTCAACTGCTCGCGTTCCTGCCCTGGTTGCTCGCACCCGCGGGGGCCGCGCTGGTGCTCGCGGCGGGCACGCGGTGGGCGGTGGGCTGCGCGTGGGGCCTGGCGGCGGTGCTCGGGACGCTGCACTTCCTGTCCCCGTACGAGGCCGGAGGCGCGGCGGCGTCCGGCCCGGAGGTGGCCCGGCTGCGCGTCCTGACCGCGAACCTGGAGTTCGGCGCGGCCACGCCGGGCCTGCTGGAGGCCTTGCGGCGCGAGCGGCCGGACCTGGTCTCGGTGCAGGAGTGCTCCCCGGAGGAGTGCGCACCGGCCCTGAACGGCGCGCAGGTGCGGGCCGCGTACCCGTACCGGATCGTGGTGGGCGGGGGCAGGGCGCAGGGCTCGGCGCTCCTCAGCCGGTTCCCGCTGGAGCCGGACGGGTCCGTGCGCGGGACGCTGGCGATGCCGCGGGCGCTGGTGCGGGTGGCGGGGACGCGGCTGCTGTTCCAGGTGGCGCACCCGATGCCGCCGGTGGCGGGCGGGGTGGAGCTGTGGCGCACGGAGCTGGGCCGCGTCCGCGCCATGGCCGCGGCGCGCGGCGAGGCCCCCGCCGTCATCGCCGGCGACTTCAACGCCTCGCAGGACCATGCGGTCTTCCGCGCCGTCCTGGACACGGGCGTCCGCGACAGCGCGGCCCTCCTGGGCCGCTCCCGCACCCCCACCTGGCCGTCCCTGACCGCTCCCCCGCTGGGCGCCCAGATCGACCACGTCCTCCTCAGCCCGGCCCTCGAACCCCGCCGCGCCCGCTTCCTGGACCTGGCGGGCACGGACCACCGGGGGCTGGTGGTGGATGCGGTGCTGCACGGGTGAGCCGGGAGTTCGGGCAGTGAACGCTGACGGCGCCCCGGCCGGCCGGGGCGCCGTCAGCTGCCGTTGGGGGTGTCGCCTCAGCCGTTGTTCACCAGCGGCGTCCACGCCCCTGGTCCGTCGCCGCCCACCCCGTCGTACAGGGACGTCTCGCCGTCGGACCAGCGGACGACGAGGTCGTCCGGGCGGCCCGAGCCGTTGAGGTCGCCCGTGGTCATGGCGGTGTCCGTCCAGGACGGGTTGGGGGCCTGGAGGCGGGTGCCCTTGCCGAGGTCGGTGCCGGTGGTGGCGTACGAGCCGAGGGAGCCGTCGGACCAGCGGACGAGGAGCGTGCTGCGGTCCTGGCCCGCCGGGCGGGGGCTGCTGAGGGCGGTGGCGTACTTCCAGTACGAGCCGGCGTCCATCAGGCGGCGCTCCGTGCCGGGGCCGGAGGGGCCGGCACCCGCGTACACGCTCAGGCTGCCGTCGACCCAGCGGACGGCCAGGTCTGCGGACCGGTCCGTCGAGTTGTAGCGGCCGGCGGTGATCTGGGAGGCGTACTTCCAGAAGGAGCCGCCCGCGCCGAGGGTGTACTCCGGGCCGGAGCCGGTGGCCTGGAAGTCCTCGTAGTACGAGAGCTTGCCGGTGTCCCAGCGGACCATGAGGTCGGGCTTGCCGGTGCCGCTGAGCTCGCCCGCCGTGACGGTCACGGCGCGCTTCCAGAAGCTGTCGGACCGCGCGAGCTGCTGTTCGGCGCCGAAGCCGCCGCGGCCGTCGCCCGGGTAGAGGCTGACCTCGCCGTCGCTCCAGATCGTCAGCAGGTCGTCCCGCCCGTCGCCGGTGAGGTCGGCGGAGACCAGGTGCTTGGCGTGTGCCCAGGTGGAGGCGGCGCCGGGAAGGCGGGCGCTGTCGGAGGGGCGCTGGTAGGCCGTGCGGACGGGCGTCCGGTCGGCGATCGCGTCCTGGTAGAGGGCCTGGACCTCGCTGCCGAAGACGGGCGCGTAGCTGATCCAGTCCTCGCCGGTGAGGGTGCCGCCGCCGTTCCAGCCGCCGAGGCTGCCGACGATGTCGCCGGTGCGGGCCGAGGCGTCGTAGTTCGTGATCCAGGGGCTGCCGGACGTGCCGCCGTAGAAGCCGCCGCACTGCATCCGGAGCTGGTGCTGGCCGGACAGGCGCGATGTCGGCACGGTGCAGCTGAGCGCCCGCTGGTCGGTGTTATGCGAGCCGGGATAGCCCACGACGGTGACGGTGCTGGTCCAGCGGGGCGTGGGCGTCAGCCGGAGCCCGCCGGTGCGGGTCTCGGCCTGCTCGCCGCGGGAGTTGGGGCCGAGGCGGGCGAAGCCGACGTCCAGGTCGGAGTCGGGGCCGGTGCTGTTGCGGGTGTACCGCGGGTCGCTGAAGACCCGTTCCACGGGGAAGACGCCGTACGGCTGGTGGGCCGCGTCCAGGCCCTTGCGGTACTGCGGCACGAAGATCTGCTGGGTGCTCCCGGCGAGGCCCTGGGCGCAGTGCCCGGCGGTGAGGACCAGGTTGCGGCCCGGGCTCTGCACGACGCTCGCGGTGCAGTACGTGGTCCCGGTCGGGTCGCTGCTGAAGAACGTGCCGACCATGGGTATGCCGTCGCCGTACGTGCCCTGGGGCGTGCCTGCGGGCGGCGCCGCGGCGACCGACGTGAGGGGCGCGGCCAGGGCCGGCCCCGAGGCGGGGGCCTTCCCGGCGGCCGGGGTCTTCCCCGCGTCGACCGGGGCCTTGCCCGCGTCGAGGGGCTTCGCGCCCGCCATGCGCTCGGCCGTCCAGTACGTCTCGGCGGAGCGGGCCGCCGCGGCCGCGGAGGGGGCGGGGGACGGGCCGGCCGGGGAGGGGGCGGCGGCCGCCGTGGCGGCCGTGCCGCAGGTGGTCAGACCCACGGCTATGGCGAGGGTCCAGATCCGTCTGGGGGGAGACGAGGGGGACAAAGGGCCTCATCGTGCTGGCGGGACAGGAACATGAAGAACATGAACGGCTCAAAATGAACAGCTCAAAAATGCGACTCATGTTCTATCAGAGGCCCCTGACACAGAGGCGTCAGGCCACCGACCCCAGCCCCCGCCGCGGCTCGTGGTGGATCGGCGTGCCCGCGCCCGTCAGCGGGGCACCCGTCCCCCCGTGCCGGACGGCGACGATCTCCGCCGCGATGGACAGGGCCGTCTCCTCCGGGGTCCGCGCCCCCAGGTCGAGGCCGATCGGCGAGCGCAGCCGGCGAAGCGCGCGCTCGCCGACGCCCGCCTCGCGCAGCCGCGCCAGCCGGGCCTCGTGCGTGCGGCGCGAGCCCATCGCGCCGACGTAGGCGACGGGCAGCCGCAGGGCGCGTTCCAGCAGCGGCACGTCGAACTTCGCGTCGTGGGTCAGCACGCACAGGACGGTCCGGGCGTCGAGCGCCCCTGCCGCCTCCTGGGCGTCGAGGTAGCGGTGCGGCCAGTCGACGGCGACCTCGTCCGCCTCGGGGAAGCGCCGCGCCGTCGCGAACACGGGCCGCGCGTCGCACACCGTCACGTGGTGGCCGAGGAACTTGCCCGCGCGGACGAGCGCCGCGGCGAAGTCCACCGCCCCGAAGACGATCATGCGTGGGGGCGGCAGGCACGACTCCACGAGGAGCGTCACCGGGTCGCCGCAGCGCGCCCCGTACAGGCCGGCCGTCACGGTACCGGTCCGGCCGGCGGCCAGCAGCGCGGCGGCTTCGGCCGCGACGGTACGCTCCAGCGCCCCGGGCCCTGTGTCCGGTCCGACGCCCCTCCCGGATCCGGCGAGACCCCCCGCGTACGTGCCGTCCGGCCGTACGAGCAGCGCCCGGCCCAGCGTCCCGTCCGGACTGTCCACCACGCGGGCCAGCGCCACCGGCTCGCCCGCCGTCGCCGCCGCCAGCGCCTCGGCCAGCACCTCCCGCCCGGGGCCGTCCGGCAGGACCGGGACGACGAGGACGTCGAGGACTCCCCCGCAGGTCAGGCCCACGGCGAAGGCGTCCTCGTCCGAGTAGCCGAATCGTTCTCGCACGCTCTCGCCGCTCTCCAGCGCGGCGCGGCACAGCTCGTACACCGCGCCCTCCACGCACCCGCCCGAGACCGAACCGACCGCCGTGCCCCCGGCGTCGACGGCGAGGGCCGCGCCCGGCTGCCGGGGTGCGCTGCCCTCCACGGCGACCACCGTGGCGACGGCGAACGCCCGCCCTTCCCCGCACCAGCGGTGCAGCTCCTCGGCGATGTCCAGCATGACGGCCCACTCCTCACCTGACTTACGCGGTGTACATGCACGTATGCGATCTATTTGACGCCCAGCCAGCTCTCAATCGGATGCAGCGCGAAGTACGCCGTGAACACCGCCGTCAGCACCCACATGAACACGCCCGGCTCGCGCCACTTCCCCTGGGCCGCCTTGATCGCCGTGAAGGCGATGACGCCCGCGCCGACGCCCGCCGTGATGGAGTACGTGAACGGCATGAGCACCACGGTCAGGAACGCCGGGACGGCGACGGCCCGGTCGCCCCACTCGACGTGCCGGGCGTTGCTCATCATCATCGCGCCGATGACGACGAGCGCGGCGGCGGCGACCTCGCCGGGCACGATGCGGGTGAGCGGGGTGAAGAACAGGCAGGCGGCGAAGAGCAGCCCGGTCACGACGGACGACAGCCCCGTACGGGCGCCCTCGCCGACCCCGGTCGCGGACTCGATGAAGACGGTCTGGCCCGACGCCCCGGCGACCCCGCCGATCGCGCCGCCCGCGCCGTCGACGAACAGCGCCGTGCTGAGGCCGGGCAGCCGGCCGCGGTCGTCCGTCAGCCGCGCCTCCGTCGCGACGCCGATGATCGTGGCCATCGCGTCGAAGAAGCCGGCCAGGACCAGCGTGAAGACGATCATCCCGACGCTCATGACGCCCAGCGATCCCCAGCCGCCGAACTCCACGTGCCCGAAGAGCGAGAAGTCCGGCATGGAGACGGCGCTGCCCTTGAGTTCGGGCGCGCCGTTCTGCCAGGCGGACGGCCGGAGCCCGGCGGCGGAGTTGACGGCGACGGCCAGCACCGTGCCGACGACGATGCCGATGAGGATCGCGCCGGGGACGTCGCGGGCCTGCAGCATGAAGACGGCCAGCAGGGTGACGCAGAAGATCAGTACGGGCCAGCCGGCGAGCTCGCCCGCCGGGCCGAGCGTGACCGGCCCGCCACCCTTGGAGGCGTGCACGAAACCGGCCTTGACCAGCCCTATCAGGGCGATGAACATGCCGATGCCCATGGTGATGGCGTGCTTGAGGGCGAGCGGCAGCGCATTCATGATCAGCTCGCGGAGTCCGGTCACGGCCAGCAGCACGATCACCCCGCCGTACAGCACGCACATCCCCATCGCCTGGGGCCAGGTCATGTGGGGGGCCACCTGGGTGGAGAGCACCCCGGAGACGCCCAGCCCGGCGGCCAGGGCGAGCGGGACCCTGCCGAGGAAGCCCATCGCCAGGGTGCAGACCGCCGCGGCGAGCGCGGTGGCGGTGATCAGCCCGGTGTGGCCGAGCCGCTGCCCGGAGGCGTCCGGGCCGGAGAGGATCAGGGGGTTGAGCAGGAGGATGTACGACATCGCCATGAAGGTGGTGATGCCGCCGCGCACCTCCCGGCCGGCGGTGGATCCGCGCGCGCTGATGTGGAAGTAGCGGTCGGGCCAGGACCTTCCGGCGGCCGGCCGCGGGCCCGCGCCCGCGTTCGGCGCCGTGGAGGCCGGCTCCACGGATGGCTGGGTCATGAGCTGCCTTCTCCGGGGTGTGGGTGGGTAGCGGCGTGCACGACCCGGGGGACGGCCCGAGACGAAGGGCGGCACGTCACCGGCCGCTGGGGGGCGCGCGGCCGGTGGTGCCCTGCGAGGGACTCTCAGGTTCCGGTGAGGTGTTCGGGCCGCACCGGCACCCTGCCGAGCGGCAGCCCGGTCGCGGCCCGGATCGCCGCGACGACCGCCGGGGTGGCGGACAGCGTGGGCGCCTCGCCCGCGCCGCGCAGCCCGTACGGGGCGTGCTCGTCGGCGAGTTCGAGGATGTCCACGGGTATGGCGGGGGTGTCGAGGATGGTGGGGATCAGGTAGTCCGTGAAGGACGGGTTGCGCACCAGCCCGTCCGCGGAGACGACGATCTCCTCCATGACCGCGAGGCCCAGGCCCTGGGTGGTGCCGCCCTGTATCTGGCCGGTGACGGCCAGCGGGTTCATGGCCTTGCCGACGTCCTGCGCGCAGGCCAGCTCGACGACCTTGACGAGCCCGAGTTCGGTGTCGACGTCGACGACGGCGCGGTGGGCCGCGAAGGAGTACTGGACGTGGCCGTTGCCCCGGCCGGTCCGCAGGTCGAAGGGCTCGGTGGGCCGGTGCCGCCACTCGCACTCGACGTCGACGGCCTCGTCCTCCAGGACTTCGGCCAGACCGGCGAGGACCTCGCCCGCGTCGGTGGTCACCTTGCCGCCCTCCAGCAGGAGTCCGGCGTGCGCCCAGGCGGGGTGGTACGCCCCGAACCGGGCGCGGCCGAGGGCGAGGACCTTCTCCCGTACGGCCCGGCAGGCGTGGCGGACGGCGCCGCCGGTCACGTACGTCTGGCGGGAGGCGGAGGTGGAGCCGGCCGAGCCGACGCGGGTGTCGGCGGGCTGCAGGACGACGCGGGTGACGCCGAGTTCGGTGCGCGCGATCTGGGCGTGGACGGTCACGCCGCCCTGGCCGACCTCGGCCATCGCGGTGTGCACGGTGGCCACCGGCTGCCCGGCGGTCACTTCGAGCCGCACCCGGGCCGTCGAGTAGTCGTCGAAGCCCTCCGAGAAGCCGACGTTCTTTATCCCGACCGCGTAGCCCACGCCGCGGACGACGCCCTCGCCGTGGGTGGTGTTGGACAGCCCGCCCGGCAGCGCGCGGATGTCGGGGCCGCCCCCGGCGGTCTCCCACGGCCGCTCGGGCGGCAGCGGCCGGGCCTTGACCCGGCGCAGCAGCTCCGCGACGGGCGCGGGCGCGTCGACGACCTGCCCCGTGGGCATGACGGCGCCCTGCGCCATGGCGTTGCGCTGCCGGAACTCCACGGGGTCCAGGCCCAGCCGGTCCGCGAGCCGGTCCATCTGGGCCTCGTACGCGAAGCAGGCCTGGACGGCGCCGAAGCCGCGCATCGCGCCGCACGGCGGGTTGTTGGTGTAGAGGGCGAGGGCCTCGACGTCGACGTGATCGACCACGTACGGGCCCACGGCCAGGGACGCCGCGTTGCCGACGACGGCCGGGGAGGAGGAGGCGTAGGCGCCGCCGTCGAGGAGGATGCGGGCCTTGACGTAGAGCAGCCGGCCGTCGCTGCTCGCACCATGCTCGTAGTGGAGCCGGGCGGGGTGGCGGTGCACGTGGCCGAAGAAGGACTCGAAGCGGTTGTAGACCATCTTCACGGGCTTGCCGGTGCGCAGCGCGAGCAGGCAGGCGTGGGCCTGCATGGACAGGTCCTCGCGCCCGCCGAAGGCGCCGCCGACGCCGGAGAGCGTCATGCGGACCTTGTCCTCGGGGAGGCCGAGGACGGGGGCGATCTGGCGCAGGTCGGCGTGGAGCCACTGGGTGGCGATGTAGAGGTCGACGCCGCCGTCCTCGGCGGGCACGGCGAGCCCGGACTCCGGGCCGAGGAACGCCTGGTCCTGCATGCCCACTTCGTAGTCGCCGGTGACGACGGCGGCGGCGCGGGCCCGGGCGGCGGCGACGTCGCCGCGGACGACGGGCTGGCGGTGGACGACGTTGGGGTGCGGGACGTGGGCGGCGTGCGAGTCGTCGCGGGCGGGGTGCAGGAGGGGTGCGCCGGGGGCGGTGGCGCTCTCCTCGTCGTGGACGACGGGGAGTTCCTCGTAGGCGATGCGGATCCGGGCCGCGGCGCGGCGGGCGGTCTCGGGGTGGTCCGCGGCGACGAGGGCGACGGGCTCGCCGTGGTAGCGGACGACGCCGTCGGCGAGGACGGGGGTGTCCTGGATCTCCAGCCCGTAGCGGGTGGCGGCGGGCAGGTCGTCGTGGGTCAGCACCGCGTACACGCCGGGGGTGGCGAGCGCCGCGGACACGTCGGCGGAGAGGATGCGGGCGTGGGCGTGGGGGCTGCGGAGTGTGAAGCCCCACAGCATGTCCTCGTGCCACAGGTCGGAGGCGTAGGCGAACTCGCCGGTGACCTTGAGCGTGCCGTCGGGGCGCAGGACGGACTCGCCGATGCCGCCGCGGGTGCCGGCGGTCAGGTCGGCGGGGGTGCGTGCGGTGGCCATGGTCAGCCCGCCTCTCCGGCGCGGGCGGCCGCGAGGCGGACCGCGTCGAGGATCATCTCGTAGCCGGTACAGCGGCACAGGTTGCCCGAGAGGGCCTCGCGGATGTCCGCGTCGGAGGGGCCGGGGTTGCGCCGGATGAGCTCGTCGGCGGCGACGAGCAGGCCCGGGGTGCAGAAGCCGCACTGGACGGCGCCGGCGTCGGTGAACGCCTGCTGGACGACGGAGAGTTCCGTGCCGTCGCCGCCCGTGGCGAGCCCCTCGACCGTGACGACCTCGCGGCCCTCGGCCTGCCCGGCGGCCACCAGGCAGGCGCACACCGGCACTCCGTCGAGCCGGACCGTGCACGAGCCGCACTCGCCCTGCTCGCAGGCGTTCTTCGAGCCCGGCAGGCCGAGCCGCTCCCGCAGGACGTAGAGCAGGCTCTCGCCCTCCCAGACGTCGTCGGCCTGCCGCGGCCGGCCGTTGACCGTGAGGTTCACGCGCATCGTTCGCCCCTCTCCCCGCCGCGGTAGGCGTCCCACGTCCAGCCGAGCGTGCGGCGGGCCATGACGGCGACCGCGTGCCGGCGGTAGCGGGCGCTGCCGCGGACGTCGTCGATCGGGTTGCACGCTCCGGCGGCGAGCTCGGCGAACTGCCGTGCCGCGGAGGGCGGCAGGGGCCGGCCGGACTCCCAGCACCCGCCCTCGTCCAGGGCCGCGGTGAGGAAGTCCTCCGCGGCGCGGGCCCGCACCGGGGTGGGGGCCGCGGAGCCGATGCCCGTGCGGACCGTGCGGGTGCGCGGGTGCAGCGCGAGGGAGAACGCGCACACGGCGATGACCATGGCGTTGCGCGTGCCGACCTTGGAGAACTGCTGGGGCCCGTCGGCCCGCGCGATGCGCACGGCCCGGATCAGCTCGTCCGGCGCGAGGGCGTTGCGCTTGACGCCCGTGTAGAACTCCTCGGCGGGGATCAGCCGCGTGCCCCGCACGGACGCGGCCTCCACCTGTGCGCCCGCCGCCAGCAGGGGCGGGTGGGAGTCCCCGGCGGGCGAGGCGGCGCCGAGATTGCCGCCGACGCCGCCCCGGTTGCGGATCTGCGGCGAGCCGACGGTGTGCGCCGCGAGCGCGAGGCCGGGAAGCTCCGCCCGCAGCTCCTCCATGATCCGCGTGTACGGGACGGAGGCGCCCAGCCGGATCTCGTCCCCCTCGGTCTCCCATTCGTACAAATCGCCGATGCGGTTCAGGTCCAGCAGGTGCTCCGGCCGGCGCTGATCGAAGTTGATCTCGACCATCACGTCCGTGCCGCCCGCGATGGGGACGGCGGCCGGGTGCTCGGCCTTGGCGGCCAGAGCCTCCTCCCAGCTGCCGGGGCGCAGGAACTCCATGGGGGTTCTCTTCTCGATCGGTCTCACAGGGTCGTCCGAGGGGGTGCGCATGCGGCGGACCGCCGCCGTACCGGCGCCGTGCGCGGCCGTGCGGCACGCCGTGGGCCCAGTACAGCGAGGGGCCGGCGGGGCGGTGCAGTCACCGAAACCATGAAGCGGTTGGCTGGCCGGAGCGCACATCTTGTAGATTCGAACGAAAGACGGGGTTGGGAAACCTCACTGCATTCCACTGGTAACAACAAGACAGATCGGCGGCGACCACGATGCGGCTGCGCGCACTCCTGGAGACCGAAGTGCTGGGCCTCCGACTGCTCGGCGGCGAGGACGAGCTGGACCGCACGGTGCGCGGCGTGATGACGACCGACCTGCGCGACCCGAGCCGCTACCTCTCCGGCGGCGAACTCGTGCTCACCGGCCTCGCCTGGCGGCGGGAGCCGGAGGACTCCGAGCGGTTCGTGCGGATCCTCACGGGGGCGGGCGTGGCGGGGCTCGCGGCGGGCGAGGCCGAGATGGCCTCCATCCCTGACGACCTCATCCGGGCGTGCGCCCGGCACCGCCTGCCACTGTTCTCGGTCAACGAGAACGTCTCGTTCGCCTCCATCACCGAGCACGTCGTGCGGCAGGTGTCGAGCGAGCGCGCCGGGGACCTGGCGGCGGTCGTGGACCGGCACCGCCGGCTGATGACGTCCGGCCCGGCCGGCGGGGGCCCCGAGGTCGTCCTCGACCTGCTGGGCTCCGACCTGGACCTGCGGGCGTGGGTGCTGTCCCCGACCGGCCGCCCCATCGCGGGCTCCTCGCTCGCGGGCGCGGGTCCCGAGCTGCCCGCCGCGGTCAGCGCGACCCTGGCCGGCGAGCACCTGGCCGCCGCCCGCACGGGCCGGCGCGGGCCGCACCGCGTGACCGCCGGCGGCGACACGTACTCGCTGTTCCCCATCAGCCACAGCGGCCGCGCACTGGCCGCCCGTGACGTCCGCGAGACCGTCCTGTCCGACTGGTTCCTCGCCGTCGAGGCCGACGCCGGCGACTGGTCGCCCGAGCGGCTGGACCTGCTCGACGGCGTCACCCAACTGATCGCGGTCGAGCGGGACCGGCGCGACGCCGCCCGCACGGTCCGCCGCCGGCTCGCCCAGGAGGTGCTCGAACTCGTCCAGACGGGCGCGGCCCCCGCCGAGATCGCCGCCCGCCTGCGCGTCGCGGCCCCCGTCCTGCTGCCCGGCCTCGGCACCGCGCCGCACTGGCAGGTCGTCGTCGCCCGCGTCGAGTGGGAGGACGGCGACATCCCCGGCGGGCCGGTCGCCCAGGCCCTCCTGGAGGAGATGCTGGCCGCCCCCGAAGCCTCCGGGCCCGAGCCGTCCGACCGGATCGCCGTCGCCCACATGGGCGACGAGGCGGTGGCGCTCGTACCGCTGCCCGCGGTGCCGGCGGGGACCGAGGGCGACGAGGCGGCGGGCCAGGCGCCCGGACTGCACGCGGACCGCATCCTCGCCGCCCTCCGCGAACCGCTCTCCCGCGGCCTCGACGACGACGGCCGCCTCACCCTCGGCGTCAGTGCCGCCGTGCACTCGGCGGAGGGCCTGCGCGGGGCCCTGGAGGAGGCCCGGCACGCCCGCCGGGTCGCCGCCGCCCGCCCGGGCCGCGTGTGCGCGGCGGGCCACCAGGAGCTGGCCTCGCACGTCCTGCTGCTGCCGTTCGTCCCCGACGACGTCCGCCGCGCCTTCACCGCCCGGCTCCTGGACCCGCTGCGCGACTACGACCGCCGCCACCGCGCCGAGCTCATCCCGACGCTGGAGGCGTTCCTGGACTGCGACGGCTCCTGGACCCGGTGCGCGACGCGGCTGCATCTGCATGTCAACACCCTGCGCTACCGCGTGGGCAGGATCGAGCAACTGACGGGCCGGGACCTGTCGCGCCTGGAGGACAAGCTGGACTTCTTCCTGGCCCTGCGCATGAGCTGACCGGTGCAGGCGGACCCGCCGGACCGGCCTGCCGGCCCGGCGGGTCCGGGACGTACGACAAAAGACCGGTGCCGTACGCAGAAAGGAGGAGTCGCGCCCAAGTGGCGTACGGCTCCTGCGGCAGGCGCGCATCATCACGGATATGAGTGATCCTGACGAGGCGTGCCCCGGCCCGCACGCCTTCTGCAAGGGCTGCAGAGGGAGCGGCGACTACCACGCGGCCGTGCTCTACCTCGACCAGTCCGGCGAGGGCGGCAACATGACGGGCGCTCACCTCTGCCCCTACTGCACGGGCCGGGGGTTCTTCTGCAAGCACCACCCCCCGTGCCGGGTCCTGCACGAGGACGACACGGCCGTCATCGGCCCGGACGCGCTGCCGCCGGTGTGAGGGTCAGGCCCGCACCGCCGTCAGCCGGCGCAGGTACGCCGCACGGTTGAGGGGGTCGCCGTCCGTGCGCGGGCGCCGCGGGGGACGGCCCCGGTGGGGCCGGTCCTCGGCGGGGTGGGTCCACCAGAGGGCCTCGCCGCGGGTGAGGGCGGGCAGGCGGCGTTCGGCGTCCGGGGCGTGGCGGGCCGGGATGGTGCCCTTGAGGACGCACACCTCCGGGCCCGTCTCCGTGTCGTGGATCTCGGCTTCCAGTGCCGCCAGCGCTCCCGCGACGGCGCTCAGGGTGTCGGCGGGAGCCTCCAGTTCGTAGGCGTGGCAGGGTTCGTACACCGTGGTGCCCGCCCGTGCCAGGGCCGCCATGAGGACGAGCGGGGTCAGGCGGCGGAAGTCGGCGGCGGTGCTGACGGGGGCGGCGTAGCCGGAGCGGGTCAGGGTGACGGTGCAGTCGGTGACCGGCCAGCCGTACAGGCCCTGGGCGAGGGTGCGGTGGACGGTCTCCTCGATGGCGCGGTCGAAGGCGAGGGGCAGCGCCCCGAGTTCGGTGTCGCGCCGGAAGACCGTGCCCGAGCCGGGGGCGCCCGGTTCGGTGCGCAGGCCGATGGTGGCCCAGAAGACGTGGCCGCCGTGCCGGTCGATCTCCTCGTACGCCTCGCCCGTGCCGGTGAGCCGCTCGCGGTGGACGGTGCTGCTCGGCTCGAAGACGGCCTCGACGCCGAACTCCCCGGCGAGCGTCGCCGCGATGATCTCCTTCTGCACCTCGCCGTAGAGGAGGACGGACGTGCCGCCGCCCGCCGGCAGGGTGCGGGTGCCGATGAGCGGGTCCTGGTCGGCGAGCGCGGCGAGGGCGCCGTGCAGCCGGGCGGCGTCCTCGGGGCGTACGGGCCTGACGACGGTTTCCAGGCTCGGCGCGGCGAAGTGCCGGTGGTGCGCGCCGTCGCGGACGGGGCCGAGGCGGTCGCCCACCCTGACCTCGGGCAGGCCCCGGATCCGGGCGATGTCGCCTGCCGTGGCGCGGCGGCGGACCGCGCCGGGCTCCCCGGCCTCGACCGCCGTGAGGGAGGTGACGCGCCCGGCGTGCTCCGTGCGGACGCCGTCGGCGTGCTGCCGGTGGAGGGTGATCCGGTCGCGCTCGGAGACCGCGCCGGAGAAGAGGCGCAGGTAGGCGGTCTTCTCCCCGGAGGGGCCGCGGTCGACGGCGAAGACCGTGCCGGTGGCCTCCCGGCCGGTGCGGCGCGCGGGCGGCAGGTAGCGGACGATGCCGTCGACGAGACCGGCCACGCCCTGGCCGGAGAGGGCCGAGCCGAAGTACACGGGGTGGACGCGTCCGAGCGCGGTCTGCCGTGCGAGCGTCCGCCGCAGTTCCCAGGGCGTCACGGGCCGGTCCTCGACCAGCTTCGCGAGCAGCGCGTCGTCGTGCTCGGCCAGGGTCTCGGCCATGGCCTCGCGGAAGGCGGGGTCCTCGTACGAGCCGGGCACGGTGCGGGCGCCGGGCGCGCCGATGCCATGGACGGTGCCCATGGGCACGATGTGCGGGGTGAGCCGGCGGCGGACGGCGGCGAGGGTCTCCGCCTCGCGGGCCCCCGCGCGGTCGGTCTTGTTGACGAACAGGAGGGTGGGCAGGCGGAGCCGGCGCAGCGTCTTCATCAGCACGCGCGTTTGCGCCTGCACACCTTCGACGGCGGACAGGACGAGCACGGCGCCGTCGAGGACGCCCAGGGCGCGCTCGACCTCGGCGATGAAGTCGCTGTGGCCGGGGGTGTCGACGAGGTTGACGCGCAGGCCTCCGACGCGGAAGGGAGCGACGGCGGTGCGGATGGTGATGCCGCGACGGCGTTCGATCTCGCCACTGTCGGTACGGGTGCTGCCGGCGTCGACGCTGCCGAGCCGGTCGATGGCGCCGGCGTCGAAGAGCAGGCGCTCGGTGAGGCTGGTCTTACCCGCGTCGACGTGCGCGAGGACGCCGATGTTCAGGACGGGCCGCGCGGGCAGGGAGAGCCCGGAGAGCAGGGTGTGCGTACGCAAAGGAGTCCTCGGGAGAAGTCATCCGGTCAGGGCGCTGGAGGGTTCCGAGGCGCTGGCGCATGGCATGTCTCCCGACGTGTCCCGAGGTGCATGGGTTTCGCTGCGCGCACGAGGCGCGCGCCGCCATCCTGGCAGCCGCGCGGCACGGAGATCCAGCGATTTTCCGGCGCGCCCAACGAGCACAGATGAGCACCTCCGCGCTCAATGTCCGCACATTCATGCTCACTCTTGGTAATCTGCCGCTACCGCTGGGAGAGAGCCTTTGTGAATTGCTTCACACCTGACCCTTGGCCGGGCCCGCTTCTTCGTGCTGAGATGCGGTCACGGCTGCTTCCAGCTCGACGGCGCGCTTGGGGAGGGCACTGTGGCGGACACCGCCATGCGTAATGCGGGGTTGCCGGAGCCGCGGGGACCGCAGGGGGCGGATCCGCGGGGGGACGATCCGCTGGAACGGGCCGTGTGGCGGCTGCGGTCCCGCGCCTGCTGGGACGACGCCGCGGCCCTGCTCGCGCCGCGCGCCGACGCCGAGCCGGGCCCGGCCCTGCAGCGGACGGCGGTCCTGACCGAGCGCTGCATGTTCACCGGGGAGGGCTGGGGCGCCGCCGAGGACGCCCTGCGCGCGGCGGAAGCACTGGCCGCGGACGACGAAGAGCGGGGGGCGGCGGCCTGCGAGCGCGGCCATCTCGCCTACGCGTCCACCCTCTTGGGCGTCCGCGACCGGGCGGACGAGGCCCGTTCGGCCCTGGGCAGGGCCGCGGCCCTGCTCGCGCCGGGGTCACCGACGCGCCCCTTGCTGCACTTCCGGCGCGGCCTGATCGCCCAGCACCTGTCGGACAACCCCTCCGACGCGACGGCCGCCTTCGAGCGCGCCCACGCGGGGGCGACGACCCAGGGGCAGCGCCTGCTGCTCTCCTTCACCTGGCGGCACGTGGCGGCCATGGCCGAGCACGAGGGCAGGTTCGCGGAGGCGCGGTACGGCTTCGGGGAGTCGCTGCGCATCCGGGAGGAGCTGGGCTATCTCGTCGGCATCGCCCCGGCGCTGGTCTCGCTCGCCGCCGTCCTCGACGACCCCGGCGAGGCAGCCCGGCTGCGCGAGGAGGCCGCCCGGCTGGTCCGCCTGCTCGGCGGCGTCCCGGGCTGGCTGGCGGAACAGCTGGCGGCGGCACCGACCCCGGACTGAACCGGCCGGATCGATCAGCTCCACCCCGGACTGAACCGGCCCTACGCGACCGACTCAGCCGCACCCGGCATCAACCCGGCCCCGGACCGGCCCTGCCGGATCGATCAACTCCACCCCGGACCGACCCGGCCGTACGCGACCGACTCAGCCGCACCCGGCATCAACCCGGACCCGGACCGGCCCGGCGCGCCCCAGTCCGCCGCGCGGGCCCCCGCCCGCAGCAGCTCTCACTCCGCTCCCGCGAAGTGTCCTCTCACCAGGGCCTCGGCCCGTTCCACGTCGTGCGCGGCCAGCGCCTCCAGCAGCGCCACGTGCTCGGCCGCGTCGGCGACGAGGTCGGCCGTACAGTGCGGCCCGCCGTGCGCCGCGGGCCACTGCGCGCGCCGGTGGAGCTCGTCGGCGACGGCGACGAGCCGGCGGTTGCCCGCGAGGCCGAGGAGCGCGCGGTGGAAGGCCCGGTCGGCCTCGGCGTAGAGGACGCGGTCGCCGGTGGCCGCCGCGGCGCAGGCGGTCTCGGCGAGCGGGCGGAGCCCGTCCCAGCCGGCGGCCGGGACCGTACGGGCGAGCCGCAGCAGGACCGGGACCTCCAGCAGGGCGCGCACCTCGGCGAGCTCGGCCAGATCGCGCGCGGTGCGCGTGGCGACGCGGAAGCCCCGGTTGGGGACGACCTCGACGGCGCCCTCCAGGGCGAGCTGCTGCATCGCCTCCCGTACGGGCGTGGCCGACACGCCGAAGCGCTCGCCGAGCGCGGGGCCCGAGTAGACCTCGCCCGGTATCAGCTCGCCGCTGACGAGGGCCTTGCGCAGGGCGTCCAGGATCTGGCCGCGCACGGAGTGGCGCTGCGGCATCCTGCGTGCGGGAGCGTGCGCGGGGGCGGCACACGGGACCCCGTACTCCTGCTCGCCGTGAACGTGCTCACCCCGGGCACCCTCGCCGTGCACCTCGGCGGGGCCGCCGCCGCGGCTGCCGGCGGGAGCGCCGCCACGGACGGCCGCGCCGCGCGCGACCTGCGCCGGCATCTCGGCGAAGAGCCTCGCGGCCGGCGGCGCGGCGTGGGATCTTCCCTGCTCCATTGGGGTCCTCCTGATGTCCTTTCTGAACCATAGGCGGCCCCGCGGACAGTTCAAACCCCGATCAACCGGGGTAAGGTAAGCCTAACCTGCAGAACGATCGCGATTCGGTGGTCCCGCATGGCCCCTGCCTCCAGCGCCCCGGTTGCTCCGCCCCCGCTCACGGACGCCTACGCCCGCCTCGCCGAGGTCTACTCGGGCCTGACCCTGACGGCCGGACCGCCGCGCAGCGGCGAGGGCTGGCTGACCGCCGCCGGGCTCGCGGAGGGCGGCGCCGGGCTGGACGCCTTCCTCGCGTGGGACGACCAGCAGATCCTGCGGGAGTACGGGGAGCGGGCCCGCCCGGACGTCGTCGCGAGCTTCGGCCTGCACCGCTACGCGTGGGCGTCCTGCCTGCTCGTCACCGTCCCCTGGTTCCTGCACCGCAGGGTGCCGCGGCTTCCTCCCGAGGCCGTTTCCTTCCACCGCGCCCAGGGCCTGCTGACGGCCCTTGCACCGGAATTCGCCTGTCTGCCCGGCGACCCCGCAGCGGAACTGCCGGGCGCCCGGACAGTTCCCTGCGAAGAGGCGCTGCGCGCGGAACTGCGGGCCGCGGTCGCCGCGCATTTCGCGCCCGTCCTGGAGGGCTTCCGGCCACGGATGCGGCGCGGTCCGCGCGCCCTGTGGGGAATGGTGACGGACGAACTGGCCGAATCCTTGTGGTATGTGGGGCAGCTGCTCGGCGAGGAGGAGCGCGCCCGCCGCGAACTGCAGTTGCTGCTCCCGGGGGTGACGCCGCCGTACGTCGGCGGCGCGGCCTTCCGGATGCTTACCGGCCGCATGGGAGAGCCGATCCCGACCCGCGACCGGGCGAGCTGCTGCCTCTTCTACACCTTGCGTCCGCAGGACACCTGTACGACCTGCCCGCGTACATGCGACACGGACCGGGTGCATCGGCTGTCCGTAAGCTGACCGGCCTCACACCACTCGATCGGGTGAGGTGAAGGGAACGCAATTCCCGCTTTGCTTAACGGCGTTCGAATTTCTTCGCACCTATCCGTATGCCGTTGCCCTCCATTGGCAGGCAGTTGGCGCGAAACCCCTTGGCGAACGGACCGATTCCGACAGGATGGCGCGCGAAAGGCCGTACAGCTATGCAAGGGACGCAAGATGAGAGTGACCGATATACCGCTGAATTGGATGCTCCCCTGTGTCGTGGCGCTCGCCGGGGTCGTGGTGGCGGTGACGGTGCTCGCACGCGGCCGGCACGGCGCGGACGACTCGGGGGGCGGCTCGGACTCCTGGGAGCGCAACGAGGAGCGCAGACGCCGCAAGGAGGCCATCTACGGGAGCGCCTCGTACGTCCTCCTGTTCTGCTGCGCCGCGGTAGCCGCCGCCCTCTCCTTCCACGGTCTCGTGGGCTTCGGGCGGCAGAACCTGGGGCTCACGGGCGGCTGGGAGTACCTGGTGCCGTTCGGCCTCGACGGGGCGGCCATGTTCTGCTCGGTGCTGGCGGTGCGCGAGGCGAGCCACGGCGACGCCGCGCTCGGTTCCCGGATGCTCGTGTGGACCTTCGCCAGCGCGGCCGCCTGGTTCAACTGGGTGCACGCGCCGCGGGGCCTCGACCACGCGGGCGCGCCGCAGTTCTTCGCCGGCATGTCGCTGTCGGCGGCGGTCCTCTTCGACCGCGCGCTCAAGCAGACCCGCCGGGCCGCACTGCGCGAACAGGGCCTGGTGCCCAGGCCGTTGCCGCAGATCCGGATAGTCCGCTGGCTGCGGGCCCCGCGCGAGACCTTCGGCGCCTGGTCGCTGATGCTCCTGGAGGGCGTCCGCTCGCTGGACGAGGCCGTGGAGGAGGTCCGCGAGGACAAGCGGCAGCGGGCGCAGGCCAGGGCCCGCAGGAGGGAGGCGGGCAAGCTGGAGCGCGCCCGGCTCAAGGCGTACAACCGCCAGAACCGGGTGTGGGGGCGGGTCCGCGGTGGCCGGCAGGTGGAGGTCGGCGGGACCGCGGTGCCCGGCCCCGCGCAGCCGGCGCAGATCGGTTCGGACCCCTCCATAGTCGACCAGGGACAGCTTCCCGTCCGCGCGCGGCCGCTGCAGGCGGTCGGCGGCCCTGACCCGATCGACCTCACCGCGGAGGACGACACCCAGGCGATTCCCCGCCTGGACTCGCTCGAGGCGAAGCTCGCCCAGATCGAGCGGCAGTTCGGCTGACGCCCCCGGGCCCTGGGTCGTCGCACGGCGACGGTTCAGGGCTCCTGGGCGGCCAGCTCGAACCAGACCGACTTGCCGACGCCGTGGGCGCGAACGCCCCAGCCGTCCGCGAGGGCGTGGACCAGCAGCAGCCCCCGCCCCGACGTGGCGGCCTTCTCGATGTCGTTCATATCCGGAACGGCGTCCCGGGCGACGTCCCTGACGGCGTCCCGCTCCCTGCAGCCGGGGCGGCCGTCACCGACCGCTCCCCCCGGGCCCACGACCGGCCCGATGTCCGTTCCCGGACCGCGCAGCGCTGGATGGCCCGCCACGAAATCCCGGACCTCCACCCGCAGCCGCCCCCGCGCCTGGCCGAACGCACCGGTGAGCACCGCCTTGACCACGGCGCCCCCGTCGGTGTGCACGAGGGCATTGGTGACGAGTTCGCTCGTGAGTAGTTCCGCGGTCTCCGCCCGGCCCGGCGCGCCCCAGTGGGCCAGCAAGCGGCGCAACTCGGCCCGGACTTCCCGGACACCGGTGAGATCCCGGCGGCGGAGCCTCCTTTCGAAACGCGGCCCGGAATGCGCCGCGTCGTCACCGTGCCCGCTCCCGTGGTCCGTACGGCCCTCCCGGTCCCCCGCGTGGCCCTCCGCGTAACCTTCAGCGCTCATCCGGCCTACTGCCTGCCGTTTCATCCTCCTCGCCCCGACCCCTCCCCGGCGCCCCGGCCTCGAACGCGCTCGCGCTCACTCACCGCAATGCATGCCCCGGCCCGCCCGGAACGACTCCTGTTGAGCCATCAACATGGTGATATGACCAAAATCCCGGGGCCTCTTGCGCGGGCCGCGAATATGCCATTGGCGCGCGGCCGGTGAGAAAGTCCGTACGGAACTGCAAGGAATAGCGAAGTACCGGGAAACAGCCGGGCGAGGCGGTGACAACGCCACCGCCCCGCCCCGGAATCGGCCCGGCTACGCCTCCCAGAGCGCGCACGCCGTGCGGTCGTCCGCGTAACCCTTCACCCGCAGCTGGGTGTCCGCGAGGAACGCCGCGAGCCCCGGCGGCCGTTCGCCCGCCCAGCGCTCGGCCAGCCTGCCGCCCAGCTCCGGCTCGCCGCGCATCGGCTCGGCCAGGCCCGTCGTGCACAGCATCAGCGTGTCCCCCGGCCGCGCGACGGACGCCCGGAAGCGGAACGGCTCGCCGGGCGCCGCCGGTTCTTCCGGCTCGACGGGCGGGGCGAGGCCCGGTGTGGGAATGCCGAGGTCCACCGTCATCATGTCGGCGGGCGCCGAGCCGTAGCCGACGACGGGGTCGCCCGTGCCCTCCGGCGGGGCCTCCGGCTCCAGGTCCTGCCACACGCCCTCGCGGAGGCGGAACAGGCCGCCCGCGCCCACGCCGAAGAACACCCGCGTACGGCACTGCGGGTCGGCCGTCAGCAGCAGGCAGCGGACCGTCGCCGTGTACTCCTCGGGCCGCAGGCCCAGCTCGGCGGCGCGGGCGCGCAGCCGGCCGTAGGAGCGGTCGGTGAGCCGGTGCAGGCCCGACTTGAGCTCGCCGCGACGGCCGCCGCGGATGTCGTCGGCCAGCCGGGCGTGGCTGCGGCCGACGGCGCCCGCCAGCCACCTGCAGGCGTCCCGCGCCGCACGGGGCGCCACGTCCGTGCCGCGCAGGCCGCTGGCCATCGCCACGAGCAGCAGTGCGCCGTCCCCGTCCCCGAAGCGCGCCGTCAGCAGGGAGTCCCGCCGGGGCTCGCCGCGGTAGCGCGCGGAGTCGCCGCGCAGCGACAGGGCGCGCAGCGTGACGGCGCCGTACTGCGCCCCGTCCAGGACCGTGTCCGGCACGAGGCCGTCCAGGTCCTGCGGGTCCGCGGCGGGCCAGGCGGTGGGCTCCGCGTCGTACGTCGGCGGCCGCTCCCCCACGAACTCCGCGCCGCGGGCCGCCGGGCGCGCCGGCTGCGGGGGCGCCGCGAGGGGGTGCCGCCGGGGCGGCGTCGACTCGTGGGAGACGACGGGCGGGCGCGAGGCCGGCTCCAGGGACGCCGCCCGGGCGGCGGGCTCCAGGGGGTCGGCGTGGTCGCCGCCGGGCGGGGCGGTACGGGCCGGCTGGGCGCTCCGGGCCCGAGCGGGGCTCGCCCCGGAGGCCGGCTTCTCCGGCACGGCCGGGAGGGACTGCCCGGGGAGCCCGGGCCGCTCGGTGCGCTCGTACGTGTCGGACGGCGCGGGCGGCTCCAGCGGCTGCGGGGGCTCCGGCCTGGGGGGCCTCGGCGGGCGTACGGGACGCTCGGCCCGTACGGGCCTGGTCGGCCGCTCCAGCCGCCCGGTACGCCTGATGCGCTCCGGCCGCTCCGGCAACGCCGGCCGGCCCGGCGCCGGGCTGAGGGAATTCCCGGGCCCGTCACGGCCGGGGGCGCCGGACCGGCCGTGGCCGTCCACGCGCCGGGCCTCACGCGGGCTCACCGGCCGCTCGACGGCCTCCACGCCGTCGGACGACTCCGCCGGTTCGTCACCGCCCGCGTATCCGGCCCCGCCAGGGCCTGCGAGGCGCTCCGGGGAGCCGTCGCCGTCCGGAGCAAGGCGGGCCTCGTCAGGAGTTGCAAGCCGGTCCGGGGGATCGATGCCTTTCGGGCCGCTGGAACGATTCGGACGACCGGCAAACTCCGTGCTTCCGTAAGCCTCCGCCGGTTCCTCGTCGCCCGCGTATCCGGCCCCCTCGGGGCCCGCGAGGCGCTCCGGGGAGCCGTCGCCGTGCGGACCCCCGGAACGATTCCGGCGACCGGCAGGCTTCGCGCTGCCGTAAGCCTCCGCCGGACCGTCACCCCCCGCATCACCGGCCTCCTCAGGAGCTGCAAGGCGGTCCGGGGAGCCGTCGTCCTCCGAGCCCCGGCGACCTGCAAGCTCCGTACCGTCCGAGCCCTCCGCCGCGCCGTACCCGATGCCTTTCCGGTCTTCCGTGCGATCCGCGCTGCCGGCCGCTTCCGTGGCGTCGAAGTTCTCCGCGCGGTCGTCACCGCCCGCGTACCGGGGCCCGTTCCGGCCCGCGGGGCGGGCCACGCGACCGGGGACCCGGCCCCCGGCGCGATCCTCGGGGCGGTCGGGGCGGTCGGGGCGGTCGGGGCGCTCGGGGCGCTCGGGGCGCTCGGGGCGCTCGGCCCCGCCGGAGCGGTCCGCGCGTTCGGCCGGTTCGGGGCGGGGCGGGCGCGGGGTGCGGCCGCCGAAGAAGAGGTCCGCGCCTTCGCAGCGGTCCGTGCGTTCGGAGCGGGGCGGGCGTTCGGAGCGGCCCGTGGTCTCGGGACGGGCCTGGCGCGGGGGGCGGGCGGGGGTCTCCGGGCCCGCGCCGTCCGGCGCCGACCTTGTCCGCCGGGCGGGGGCCGACGGGGCGGACGCGGTCATGGATCCCGGCGGCTGGGCCGCCCCGGTCCGCCGGTCCGGGCGGTCCGAACGATCAAGCCGGTCCAGACGATCAGGACGGTCCGGACGATCAGGCCGCTCCCGCGGATCCCTCCGCGTCGGCGGAGCAGAATCCTCCGGTTGCCGCGGCACTTCGGAAGGCCTGCGCGGATCCGCCTTCCGCCACTTCTGCGGTTTCTCCAGCAGCTCCGGCAGGAGCCCCGCACCGTGCAGATCCGGCGGTTTGGGGATCCTCGGCAGGGGCACACGCGCCGCACGGCCCGGGACCGGCCCGTCGGAGAGGCGCTCCGCACCCGAAGGCGGTGGCGGCGGCGTGAATTCCGAGCGCCCCGGAACGCCCCGCGCATGCGGTGCTCCGTATCCCTTCGGCAGGGAGGGAAGCCCGCTCGGGGGTACGGCGACCGGATCCGGGGGCCTCGGTGGATCGGGAGGCTCTGCTCTGGGCGCCCTGACCGTCCTCTGCGTGCGTTTCGGCCGTTCACCGCGGGACTCCGCCCTCACCACCGCCGAGGCCGAGGTGAACCGCTCGTCGAGGCTGCTGTCGTCCCCGGCGGCGGATCCGATGTCCGGTGCATTCTTGTCGTACAACTCGCCCCACCAGGCGTCCTCTTGGCCGGTGCGCGGGTCCCCCTGCTGGCTCATGCCCTTATTGTCCATACTCTGGGGCATACGGGAAGAGTGCACGGCGGACCTCACCCGGGGATGATGACCGAGTCGAAAAGCGGTCGCGGGGAGGGATGTCGTGTGCTTGGCGCCATTGGGCTGGACATTGAACCGGAAGCGCCTTCTGCAGTCCGGGAGATGAGCCGCTGCGGGGGGACGGAAAAGGAACGGCGGCAGTCCGCGGGACACAGTGGTGTGGAACTGGTGACGGGAGCACGCGCTGTTGACGAACGGCTCCTGCGCATATGCCGCGGGGCGACCGTGGAAATATGCGCGCTGCTCGCGGGAAGTCCATCCGCTTCGTCTGACACAGGCTCCGGCATACCCCGCCGCACGGTCGTCGAACGTACGGGGCTCGCCGCCCTGCCGGATGCCGGGGATCCCACCCTGATACGTGTTGCGGACCGCATTCCGGCCGAACTGGTGATTGCCGATCGGGCAGTTGCGCTACTCCCCTTCACGCCCCGTACCGCCGGTCCGGCCGCGCTCCGCGAGGGGCCCGAGCCGGCGGCGCTGGTCGTCCACCGGGGTCCGCTGCTCTCGACGCTGGTGAACCTGTTCGAGGACATCTGGAACGAGGCCCTCCCGGCCCGGGTCTGCGCGGACGCCGCCCGGCGGCGGGCGGTGGACGGCCTTCCCGCCGGGCCCGACGCGCTCGACCTGGAGGTGCTCTCGCTGCTGATGGGCGGGCTGACCGACACGAGCGTCGCCAAGCAGCTCGGGCTGGGGCTGCGGACGGTGCAGCGCCGGGTGAAGCGGCTGATGGAGCTGGCCGGGGTGACGACCCGGCTGCAGCTGGGGTGGCACGCGGCGGCGCACGGCTGGACGACCGTCCGCGGGCCGCAGGGCTGAACGACCGGCACCGGCCGGGACGCCCGGAGACGGCTGAGGACGGCCGGGACGGCCGGGGACGAGCCGGGGGCGCGTGTCGGCCAAAGTGGCCGCAATCGTCCGGGAGCGCCGCCGCCCGCCTTCCGGCAACCTTGGTGCATGGGGACGTGGCAGCTGCTCCTCGTCGGCCTCGTGATGCTGCTCGGCCTGCTCGGCGTCGTCACCCCGGGGGTGCCGGGGCCGCCGATCGTCTGGGCCGGCGTGCTGTGGTGGGCGATGACCGACCAGTCCGCCCTGGCCTGGGGGGTGCTCGCGGGGGCGACGGGGGTGCTGCTGCTGGAGCAGGCCGTCAGCTGGCTGCTGCCGCCCCGCCGGCTCAGGGGCGCGGGCATCACGCGCCGCGCCTTCCTGGTGGCGGGGGTCGCCGGGATCGCCGGCTTCTTCGTGCTCCCGGTGCTGGGTGCGCTGCCCGGCTTCGTCGGCGGGCTCTACGGGGTGGAGCGGCAGCGGCTGGGCGGGCACGGCGCGGCGTGGGCGTCCACGCGGAACGTGATGCGGGCGCTGGGCACGAGTGTCCTGGTGGAGCTGTTCGCGTGCCTGCTGGTGGTGGGCGGGTGGATCGGCGCGGTCGCGTGGGGCTGATGGGGGCGGGCCGGGGCCCGGGCGCCGTTCAGGCCGTCGCCGGCTCTCCCACGCCCTCGAGTGCCAGCAGCACGCGCTTGCGGTCCAGGCCGCCCGCGTAGCCGGTGAGCGAGCCGTCCGCGCCGATCACCCGGTGGCAGGGGCGCAGCACGAGCAGCGGGTTGGCGCCGACGGCCCCGCCGACCGCGCGGACCGCGGCGCGGGAGGCGCCGATCCGGGCGGCGAGCTCGCCGTAGGTGGTGGTGGCGCCGTAGGGGATGGCGTCGAGGGCGTCCCAGACGCGGCGGCGGAATTCCGTGCCCTCCACGGCGAATTCGAGGTCGAAGCCCTCGGCCTCGCCGGCGAAGTAGGCGGTGAGCTGCCGCTCGGCCTCGGCGAACGCGGCGTGGTCGCGGAGCCGGTCCGGTGCCGGGGCGGGGGCGTTCTTCCGGCCCGGTACGGACAGGGAGGCGATGGCGGTGCCTCCGGGGGCGGTCGCGGAGGGCCGGCCGGTGACGAGGAGCAGGCCGAGGGGGCTGGCGATCTCGGTGTAGAGCGTGGTCATGGTTCAGGAGTCCTTGCTGTTCGGGGTGGCGGCAGCGGGCCCGGGGGCCGGGTCGGCGGCCGCCTGCCAGAGGTGGTGGAGGGCGTACGAGCGCCAGGGGCGCCAGGCTTCGGCGGCGCCGGGCTCCGCGCCGAGGGCGGCGAGGCCGTGGCGGGCGCCGGCGTCGCCGGGCAGGAAGACGTCGGGGTCGCCGAGGGCCCGCATGCGGACGTAGCCGGCGGTCCACGGGCCGATGCCGGGGAGCTGCAGGAGGGCCTGCGTCGCCTGGTCGCGGTCGGCGCCGGGGTCGAGGCGGACGGCGCCGTCGGCGAGGGCCGTGGCGGTGGCGCGCAGGGCGCGCTTGCGGGTGTCCGGCATGCCGAGGCCGTCGAGGGCGGCGTCGGCGAGGGTGGCGGGGTCGGGGAAGAGGTGGGTGAGGCCGCCGTCGGGGGCGGGCAGCGGCTTGCCGTAGGCGGCGACGAGGTTCGCGCCGAGGCGTACCGCGGCGGCGACGCTGACCTGCTGGCCGAGGACGGCCCGTACGGCCAGTTCGTCGCCGTCGACGGCGCCGGGCGAGCGCAGCCCGAGCCGGGCGGCGACGAGCGGGCGCAGCAGCGGGTCGGCGCCGAGGCGCTCGGCGACGGCGTAGGGGTCGGCGTCGAGGTCGAAGAGGCGGCGGACGCGCTGGACGGCGGTGGCCAGGTCGCGGGGGTCGGTGAGGTGGAGCCGGCAGTCGAGCCAGGCGCCGTGCCGGCCGCCCGCGGGGCGGGGTTCGCGGACCTCGGCGACGCCGGTGCCGTAGGGCAGCCGCAGGGTGCGGCGGTAGAGCCGGGCGCCGGGGCCACCGAGGACCTCCTCGACGCCGGGTACGGCACGCCGCTGCAGGTAGCCGAAGATCTCGGGGGCGGCGTACGGGCCGCGGTGAGCCAGGCGCAGCGGGATGCCGGCGCCGGTCTGCCGGGGGCCCTTGCGGACGCGCAGGCCGCTGGGGGTGGCCGCGTAGATCTCGCGGATCGTGTCGTTGAACTGGCGGACGCTCGCGAAGCCCGCGGCGAAGGCGATGCCGGTGACGGACATGTCCGTGGTCTGCAGGAGGACGCGGGCGGTGTGGGCGCGCTGGGCGCGGGCGAGGGCGATGGGGCCGGCGCCGAGCTCCTGGGTGAGCTGGCGGTGCACCTGGCGGGAGCTGTAACCGAGGCGGCAGGCGAGGCCCGCGACGCCTTCGCGGTCGACGACGCCGTCGCCGATGAGCCGCATGGCGCGGCCGACGAGGTCGGCGCGGACGTTCCAGTCGGCGGAGCCGGGGGCGGCGTCGGGCCGGCAGCGGCGGCAGGCGCGGAAGCCGGCGCCCTGGGCGGCGGCGGCCGAGGGGTAGAAGCGGACGTTCTGGCGCTTGGGGGTCACGGCGGGGCAGCTGGGACGGCAGTAGATGCCGGTCGTCTTCACGGCGAGGAAGAACTCGCCGTCGAAGCGGGCGTCTCTGCTGTGTACCGCCTGGTAGCGGGACTCGTCGTCCATGGCTCCAGTCTGCGGTATCGCTGCGCTTGCGACTGGCGGAAATCGGACGGCGGCCTTCGGCCCGCGGGGCGCGTCATGGACCTCCCGGGCCGGGGTGAGTCCGGCACCGCCGGAGCGCATCGTCGTGGCTGGGCGCCGTTGCGGCGGGACATATTCTCCGCCGCAACGGCGAGACGCCCCACGGTGGCTTCCGGCGGTGCCGAACCTGTGGGCGGACGGTGCTGCTCCGCGGGCCGGGGCAGGTCAGGCACCGCCGGAACCCGCCCCCGGCTGTACGGGCTACCGCCCGCCGCGCTTCCGCGCAGCGGACTCGCGGCCCTCCGCCGTCTTCCGTTTCCAGTCGCGGCGGATCTCCGCGCGGAGCCGGGCGTCCGTGCGGGCGGCGATCCACGCGTTCTCGCGCAGGAGCTTGCGGTAGCTGTCGAGGCGGCGCTGGGCGAGCGCGCCGTCGGCGACGGCGGCCAGCACCGCGCAGCCGGGTTCCCCGGCGTGCCCGCAGTCGTGGAAGCGGCAGCGGGCGGCGTACTCCTCGACTTCGGCGAAGGCCTGCGCGACGCCGCCCTCGGCGTCCCACAGGCCGACGCCGCGCAGGCCCGGGGTGTCGATCAGGACGCCGCCGAAGGGCAACCGGAGCATGTTGCGCGTGGTGGTGGTGTGGCGGCCCTTGCCGTCGCGGTCGCGGGCGGCGTTGACGTCCTGGACGTCCTCGCCGGCGAGGGCGTTGGCCAGGGTGGACTTGCCGGCGCCGGACTGGCCGAGGAGCACGGTGGTGCCGCCGGCCAGGGAGGCGGCGAGGACGTCGAGGCCCTCGCCGGTCTCGGAGCTGACGGCGAGCACCTGGGCGCCCGGCGCCGCTGCGGCGGTGTCGGCGACGAGGTGGCCCAGGGTGACGGGGTCGGGCACGAAGTCGGCCTTGGTGAGGACGACCAGCGGCTCGGCGCCGCTCTCCCAGGCGAGGGCGAGGAACCGCTCGACGCGGCCCAGGTCCAGCTCGACGGCGAGGGAGACCGCGACGACGGCGTGGTCGACGTTGGCGGCGAGGACCTGGCCCTCGGAGCGCTTCGACGACGTGGACCGCACGAAGGCGGTGCGGCGGGGCAGCAGGGCGAGGACGTAACCGCGGCCGGTGTCGACGGCGGCCCAGTCGCCGGTGCACATGACGGCCAGCGGGTCGCCGGTGGTGACGAGCGCGGCGTCGGCCTGCACGGTGCGGACGCCGGAGCGGTCCGGTGCGGGGACGACGACGTCGCAGCGGCCGCGGTCGACGCGGACGATCCGGCCGGGGACGACGCCCTCGGCGGCGTGCGGGGCGTAGCTGTCAGCGAACCCTTCGTCCCAGCCGTAGGGGGCGAGAGGGTGGGAGAGCGAACTCAAGACGGTGTTCCTTCACGGAGGAGGAGCGGGAGGTGATCGACGTCCGGGTGCGGGCCGTGGCAGTCATCGGTCCTCGCCTCCTCTCCGTAAGTCCTTGCGGACACGCGTCTTTCGCGTCGGGGTGAGCTTAGGCAGAGCGATCGGGCGGGCGCGAAAGGTTTTTCGCGCCCGCCCGATCGCTCGCCCTCAGTCCCGCCGTTTGGCGTGCTTGGGGTGGTGGGTCTCCTTCTGGATCCGGGAGCGGACGTCGTCCGGGGGCAGGAACTGCGCCCACCGCTCGGGGAACTCCGAGGGCGGCTCGCGGTCCTGGCCGATCACGCCCTCGTCCGGGCCGTCCTCGTCGAGGTCGTCGGCGAGGCTCGCCTCCAGCGCGCGGGCCGCCCGCTCGGCCGCCTCCTGCGCCGCGGCCGCGGCCCGCAGCCGGTCGACGTCGGCGCGCGCGGCAGCGGTGGCGACCGACGGCCACACGCGGTCCAGCGCGGCGTTGACGGCCGCGCCGACGAGCACCGCGAAGGCCGAGACGCCGATCCACAGGAGGACGGCGACGGGCGCGGCGAGGGACCCGTAGATGGTCAGGCCCTCGACCGTGTGGGTGAGGTAGATGCGCAGCACGAAGCTGCCGAGCACCCACATCGTCAGGGCGACGAGCGCCCCGGGGATGTCCTCCTGCCAGGGCGAACGGACCGGCACGGAGACGTGGTAGAGCGTGGTGAGGAAGACGATGGACAGCAGGATGACGACGGGCCAGTAGAGGAACCGCACCACGTCGCCGCTCCAGGGAACGACGTCCTCGACGGCCTCGGGCCCCGCGACCATCAGCGGCAGGGCCACCGCGCCGATCAGGAGGGCGACGACGTAGAGGAGGAAGGCGAGCAGGCGGGTCCGGACGATGCCGCGCTTGCCCTCCAGCCCGTACATGATCGTGATGGTGTCGACGAAGACGTTGACGGCGCGCGAGCCGGACCACAGGGCGATGGCGAAGCCGACGGAGATGACGTCGGGGCGGCCCTTGGTGACGTCCCGCAGCAGGGGCCTGGCGATCTCGTTGACGCCCTTGTCGCTGAGGACGGTCGCGGACGCCTTGAGGATGTTCTCCTGGATGGAGCCGATGGTGTTGGTGCCGGTCCATGCGTCCAGGTAGCCGAGCAGGCCGAGGAGACCGAGCAGCAACGGCGGCAGGGAGAGCAGCGTGAAGAACGCGGCCTCCGCCGCGAGCCCGGTCACGCGGTATTCGACGCAGGAGTTGACGGTGTCCTTCAGGAGGAGCCACGCCATCCTGCGTTTCGAGACATTTCGGTACAGGACGCGAGCCCTGTGCAGCCGGCCGGCCCGACGCCCCGGTGATTCATTTGCTGCCTGCACGGTCTAACCGTATCCGCCCTGGCCACGTGGAATCGCACAGCAGCCGAACAGGCGGGCGACGGGGGCGGGAAAAGCGTCCGGTGGAGGGTGATGCTGCGCCGACTCGGCACCACCCTCCGGCCGCTCACCCTCACCATCCGCCCGCGGCGCGGCCCCGCGCAACGGTTGCATGGAGTTGCAATCCTGTGGATGCCCCGCGGGCGGGCCCGCGGGACGGCACCATGGCAGCGTGAACCGCGGAACCACCGACGAAGCCCTGCTGCCGGCCGTCCGGGAGGCCTGCCTGGGGGACGCGCGTCCCCCGGCCCCTCCGCGCCCGCTGATCGGGCAGTCCTGGCACCGCGTCCGGCTGCGGGGCGTCGATCCGGAGAAGGGCGGTTCGTCCCCGCGGCTGGCGGCGGACGAGGTCGAGGAGCGGCGGCAGGGCTCCCGGCTCGGGGGCCTGCTCGCCCACCTGCGCGAGGGCCTGGGGTCGGTGGTGGACGTCGAGCGGCACCTGATGGCCGTCACGGACGCCGAGGGCCTGGTGCTGTGGCGGCAGGGGAACCGCGGCGTGCTGCGCAGCGCCGACCGGCTGGGTTTCGACGTGGGCGCGTCCTGGGCCGAGGAGCTGGTGGGCACGAACGGCATCGGCACGTCCTTGGTGGAGCGGCGCCCGGTGCAGGTGCGGTCGGCCGAGCACTTCGTCCGCACGCACCACGCGTGGTCCTGCGCGGCCGCCCCGCTGCACGATCCGCGCGACGGGCGGCTGCTGGGCGTGCTGAACGTGAGCGGTCCGGCCCCGGTCTTCAACCCGGCCACGCTGCCGCTGGTCACGGCGGTCGCGAAGGTCGGCGAGGGGGAGCTGCGGGTCCGGCACTGGGAGTCGGTGGAACGGCTGCGGGCAGTCGCGGCGCCGATGCTGGCCCGGGTGGGCGGCCGGGCGCTGGTGGTGGACCGCGACGGCTGGGCGGCGGCGGTGACGGGCATGGGGCCGGTCGGCCGGGTCGCGCTGCCCAAGTCCGTCCAGGCGGGGCGGGCGTGGCTGCCGTCGCTGGGGCTGTGCACGCTCGCGCCCCTGCCGGACGGCTGGCTGGTGCGGGTGGAGGAGGCGCCCCGGGCCGAGCTCGTGCCCAGCCGCGTGGTGCTGGACGTGCGGGGGCCGCGGCGCTGGACGGTCACGGTCGCCGGCGCCGCGGGCGAGTGGTCTCAGGAGCTCAGCCCCCGCCACGCCGAGCTGCTGTACGTGCTGGCCCGGCACCCCGGGGGGCGGTCCGCCGCGGAGCTCGCGGCGGATCTGTTCGGGGACGCGTCCCGGACGGTGACGGTACGGGCGGAGATGTCGCGGATGCGGCGCACGCTCGCGGGCGTGCTGAGCCACCGCCCGTACCGCTTCGCGGAGAACGTCGACGTCCGCCTGCTCGTGCCGTCCCGTCCGGCGGACCTCCTGCCGTCCTCGACGGCCCCGGTGGTCCTGGCGGACCGGGCCGGGCCCTGACGGGCGGGTCCCGAGGCGGCCTCTCCGCGGCGACGCCTCCGGCGACGCTGCAGCCGCCCGAGGCCTGCCCGGCACCGCCGGGCACCACCGCGGCGGCTGAGCGCCGCTGCGGCGGAACGAAAGCCGCCGGCGGTCCACCCGAGCCGCACCGGCACCGGCACCGGCACCACCCTCCGCCGCAGCCGCGATCAGCCGACTGCGACCCCTCCGGCGGTGCCTGACCAACCTGAGGCCGTACGGCACCGCCGGGCACCACCGCGGCAGCTGGGCGCCGCTGCGGCGGAACAAAATCCCGCGGCGGTCCGCCCGAGCCGCCCCGCGCCGCGGGACGCGCCCGGCACCCCGCGCGCAGCAGGCGTGATTGGCTGGGCGTATGAGCAACCGTACGACCACCGTGACCACCTGGTCGCTGGAGCAGACCTCGCCGGGCGACCTCGCACCCGTCCAGGAACCGGACAGCACGTCCGGCATCCGGATCGTCCGCGCCGAGGTGCCCTCGCCCGAGTTCAGCCGCTTCCTCTACACGGCCGTCGGCGGCGACGTGACGTGGCTCGACCGGCTGCCGTGGAGCTACGAGACGTGGCGCGCGCACCTGGAGCGGCCCGGGGTCGAGACCTGGGTGGCGTACGAGCACGGGACGCCGGCCGGCTACATCGAACTGGAGGCGCAGGACGAAGGCGCGGTCGAGATCGTCTACTTCGGTCTGATACCGGCGTTCCGGGGCCGCCGCATCGGCGGGCACCTGCTCTCCTACGGCACCGCACGCGCGTGGGACCTGGCCGGCCGGTGGCCGGACCTGGCGCCGACGAAGCGGGTCTGGGTGCACACCTGCAGCCTGGACGGCGAGCACGCGGTCGCCAACTACGAGCGCCGCGGCTTCCGCGTGTTCAGGACGGAGTCCGAGGAGCAGCCGGAGGCCGCGCCTCCGGGCCCGTGGCCGGGCGCCCACGCCTGACCGAACACCACCCCCACCAACGAACCCGTCCCGCCATCCGGGACGGGTTCGTCCACATTACGGACAATGGTGGACTGGCCGGATCCCGCCGTGCCACGCTGCCGTCATGTCCGGAGCTGGAATCGTCTTGGTGAGTCGGCGTCACGTCGACCTCGTCCGCGTGTCCAGCGCCATCTGTCCGGCGGGCTGAGGTCTCAGCACCACTTCGCACCAGCACCGCCGTTTCCTGACATTCGCCCGCTCCGCCGCCGTCCCCGATGCCGCGGACGAGCGTCCCCCTCGCGCACCCACGCAGCTCCGCCGCAGCCCGCCGCCCCGCACCCGCCGGGCCGGGCTCCGCGGGCTACCCGCAGGCCACCGAAGGACACACCGCCATGGCTGCCACCTCGCACACACCGCCGGCCGCCGCCCCGACCCGCCGCAAGGCCGGCCGCCACCGCGGCGAGGGCCAGTGGGCCGTGGGCCACTTCACCCCGCTGAACGGCAACGAGCAGTTCAAAAAGGACGATGACGGTCTCAATGTGCGGACACGCATCGAGACGATCTACTCGAAGGCCGGCTTCGCCTCCATCGACCCCGCCGACCTCCGCGGCCGGATGCGCTGGTGGGGGCTGTACACCCAGCGCAAGCCGGGGATCGACGGCGGCAAGACGGCGGTCCTGGAGCCGGAGGAGCTGGACGACGAGTACTTCATGATGCGGGTCCGCATCGACGGCGGCCGTCTCTCCGTCGCCCAGTTGCGCGCGATCGGCGAGGTCTCGCAGACGTACGCCCGCGGCACCGCCGACATCACGGACCGGCAGAACATCCAGCTGCACTGGGTCCGCATCGAGGACGTGCCCGCCATCTGGGAGAAGCTGGAGGCCGTCGGGCTGTCGACGACGGAAGCGTGCGGCGACTGCCCGCGGGTCGTCATCGGCTCGCCGGTCGCCGGGATCGCCGCGGACGAGATCGTCGACGGCACGCCGGCGATCGAGGAGATCGAGCGCCGCTACATCGGCAGCAAGGAATTCTCCAACCTGCCGCGGAAGTTCAAGTCCGCGGTCTCCGGTTCGCCGGCGCAGGACGTCGTCCACGAGATCAACGACATCGCCTTCGTCGGCGTCGTCCACCCCGAGCACGGGCCCGGCTTCGACGTCTGGGTGGGCGGCGGGCTGTCGACGAGCCCCCGGCTCGGCGAGCGGCTGGGCGCCTGGGTGCCGCTGGAGGACGTCCCGGACGTGTGGGCCGGGGTGGTCGGCATCTTCCGCGACTACGGATACCGCCGGCTGCGCACCCGCGCCCGGCTGAAGTTCCTGATGGCCGACTGGGGCCCGGAGCGGTTCCGCGACGTCCTGGAGAACGAGTACCTGAAGCGGAAGCTCACCGACGGGCCGCCGCCGGCCGAGCCGAGCAACCGCTGGCGCGACCACATGGGCGTCCACGAGCAGAAGGACGGCCGCTTCTACGTGGGCTTCGCCCCGCGCGTCGGCCGGGTGGACGGCAGCACCCTCGCCGAGCTCGCCGAGCTCGCGGCGGCGCACGGCTCGGACCGGCTCAACACCACTGTCGAGCAGAAGATGGTCATCCTGGACGTGGCGCGCGAGCGGGTGGCCCCCCTCGTCGCCGGGCTGGAGGCGCTCGGCTTCCAGGTCAATCCCTCCCCCTTCCGGCGCGGCACGATGGCCTGCACGGGCATCGAGTACTGCAAGCTCGCGATCGTGGAGACGAAGGCCCGCGGAGCCTCGCTGATCGACGAACTGGAGCGCCGGATGCCGGACTTCGCGGAGCCGGTCACCATCAACATCAACGGCTGCCCCAACGCCTGCGCCCGGATCCAGACCGCCGACATCGGCCTCAAAGGCCAGCTCGTGCTGGACGCGGACGGCCGCCAGGTCGAGGGCTTCCAGGTACATCTGGGCGGCGCGCTGGGCCTGCAGGCCGGCTTCGGCCGCAAGGTCCGCGGCCTGAAGGTCACCTCCGGCGAACTCGCGGACTACGTCGAGCGGGTGCTCACCCGCTTCAGCGAACAGCGCGAGGACGGCGAGCGGTTCGCGGCCTGGGCCGCGCGTGCCACGGAGGCGGACCTGTCATGAGCGGACGCGCCGCCCCCTTCTACTGCCCCTACTGCGGCGACGAGGACCTGCGCCCCTCCGAGGAGGGGCACGGGGTCTGGGAATGCACCGCGTGCAGCCGCGCGTTCCGGCTGTCGTTCCTCGGGCTGCTGGCCCCGCGCGGCCGGGGCCCCGCGCCCGTACCCGGCGAAGGGGACATCACGTCATGACCGTTACCGATCTGCAAGCGCTCGCCGAACGGGCGGGCCGCGAGCTGGAGGACGCCCCGGCGCCCGACATCCTTCGCTGGGCCGCCGAGACCTTCGGGAAACGGTTCTGCGTCACCTCCTCCATGGAGGACGCGGTCGTCGCCCACCTCGCCTCGCGCGCCCTGCCCGGCGTGGACGTCGTCTTCCTCGACACCGGCTACCACTTCCCCGAGACGATCGGCACCCGCGACGCGGTCGCGGCCGTGATGGACGTCAACGTCATCACGCTCACGCCGCGGGCGACCGTCGCCGAGCAGGACGCCGCCCACGGGCCCCGGCTGCACGACCGCGACCCCGACCTGTGCTGCGCGCTGCGCAAGGTCGAGCCGCTGGAGCGCGGGCTCGCCGCGTACGACGCCTGGGCGACCGGGCTGCGCCGCGACGAGTCGCCGACCCGCGCGGGCACGCCCGTCGTCGGCTGGGACGCGCGGCGGCGGAAGGTGAAGGTGTCGCCCATCGCCCGCTGGACCCAGGACGACGTAGAAACGTACATATCCGAACACGGCGTGCTCACCAACCCGTTGCTCATGGACGGCTACGCCTCCGTCGGCTGTGCGCCTTGCACACGCCGGATCGCGGCGGGCGAGGACGCGCGCGCCGGTCGCTGGTCGGGGCTCGCCAAGACCGAGTGCGGGCTGCACGGATGACACAGGAGCGGGAGCAGAGGATGAGCGGAGCCACGATCTGGCTCACCGGCCTGCCGAGCGCGGGCAAGACGACCATCGCCCGGGCGCTGGCCGCACGGCTGAGCGACGAGGGGCACCGGGTGGAGGTGCTCGACGGCGACGAGGTCAGGGAGTTCCTCTCGGCCGGTCTGGGCTTCTCGCGCGAGGACCGGGACACCAACGTGCGGCGCATCGGCTTCGTCGCGCAGCTGCTCGCCGCGCACGGCGTGAAGGTGCTCGTCCCGGTGATCGCCCCCTACGCGGACTCCCGCGAGGCGGTGCGGGGGCACCACCAGCGGCGGGGCACCGGCTATCTGGAGGTGCACGTGGCCACGCCCGTCGAGGTGTGCTCAGCGCGGGACGTCAAGGGCCTGTACGCGAAGCAGGCCGCGGGCGAGCTGTCCGGGCTGACGGGCGTGGACGATCCGTACGAGGCGCCGGCCGACCCGGACCTGCGGATCGAGGCGCACGCGCAGACCGTCGCGGAATCGGCCGGGGCGCTGCACGCGCTGCTGGCGGGAAGGGGGCTGGCATGAGCGTTCCGGACAGTCCGTACGCGTTGTCGCATCTGGATGTGCTGGAGTCGGAGGCGGTGCACGTCTTCCGGGAGGTGGCGGGGGAGTTCGAGCGGCCGGTGCTGCTGTTCTCCGGCGGC